>DATJWB010000157.1:0-34743 GCA_035501495.1 Bryobacteraceae bacterium
TCACCATGACCGCCGAGACTGCCGCCCGGCAGGACGGCGAAATCATCGGGGCGCTCGCGCATTGCCGAGATGCACGAACGCCGCCTTACCGCACTCGAAGGCGACGAAAGCTGGCGACGAAAGCTAAAGTGACCGCCTGCCGCGGCGCCGCTCAGACGGAGCTTATCCCAGAGCTTCTTCTTGGGAGTTGGAAACGTCCTTCGAAGTTGGTTGAGCCGGGTCCCGCCGCAGTCGCCGCCGTATGGCGCCGCTGAACGACGAAGGCGTATTGTTCAAATACTGCTGGAAGTTGCTGAAGGTGTAGACACCGTCTACGTTCGGCAGGAATCCCAGCGGCGTATTGTCGTCAATCCACTGGAAGCCCATCTTCAGCGCGTGCCGTCCCCACTGTTTGGTCAGGTTGTCCTGATACTGGTAGCTGTTCACCAGCCGGTACTGCGGCAGATTGTAGGCCAGCCCATAGCCCAGATAACCCGTGATTCCGACGTTCGCGATATTCTGCGTCAGTTTGTCAAAACCGTAGGTGTTTCCGCCGAAGCTGTCGAACTCACTGCGGATGGCGCTGAAGCGAAATTCGTTTACCATGCTCGGCGTGATGGTCCAAACCCAGCTTCCGCCCGCCTGTTTGCTGTGGCTCGGCCCGCCGATGAAGTACCCCGCCTGCCCGTTGCTCGCGGAAAACGGCGTGTTGTTGATCTGGTCGTAGAACTTGCCGGTAAGCTGCATCTTGTCGGAGAGGTGGAAATCGGCATGCGCGCCTGCGTCCCAGTTGTCCGACGGCGTCGGCACGAACCGCTCTACACTGGCGAACGGAACGCTGATGGTCTGCCCGCCCGGCGTGGTGATGTTCTACATCACGGTGCTGTTGGGAACGATCGTCGGATTCCCCAGCGCAATCGACCAGGCCCCGTATTTGATGTAGTTCTGCAAGGGAATGGAATTCGGAAAGTATCCCTGCAGTTCCGTCAAGCCCGCAGGTGTGGGCGCCAGCGTGCTGCCCGTGCCGATATAGCTGGCATTCTGTCGAACCCAATGGCGCTGCGTCCAGACATTGAAGAAGAGCTTGTTCTTCAGAATCGGCCCTTCGAACTGGCCCCCCAGGATCGAATCCAGGTACTTCGGCGGATTCTTCAAGCCGTTCGCCCGCTGAATGTTGTCGAGCGACGTCCAGTTCTGATCGTCGCGGCGGAAATACGTTCCCGCCCCATGAAACGAGTTCGTTCCCGATTTGACGCGGATGTTGACGATGGCGCCCGCATTGCGCCCATACTCGGCGCTGTATTGGTTGGTGATCACCTGGAATTCACCCACCGCCTCCAGGTTGCTGAAGAAATATCCGGGACCCGCGATGGTCGGATCGTTGTTGTCCTGCCCGTCCAGCCGAAAGTTGTTCGAGCGGGCGCGCTGTCCGTTGGCCGAAAACACCAGCCCGTTGGAGTTGATGTTCCCGAAGCCCACCACTACGCCGGGTGAGGTGAGCGCCATCTTATCCATCCCGCCCTGTATTCCCGGCAACGTGACTACCCGCGCCGAGCTCACGTCCGTGCTCAACTGCGACGTATCGGCCACCAGCAGCGGCGCCGATCCCTCCACCTGCACGGTCTCACCGACAGCCCCAATCTCCAGGACCGCGTTGACCACGGGTTCGTGGGCGAGTTCCACCACCACGCTTTTTCCTCGAAGGTGCGAAATCCGGGCGCCTGAACCAGTATTGTATAGGTGCCTGGAATCAGGAACGACGCCTTGTACACGCCGGCGTCATTGGTCATCAGCGCTGTCGAAACGCCGGTTCCCTGATTGGTCACCTTGACGGTCGCGCCAACCACGACAGCACCTGCGGGATCGGAGACCGTACCGGAAAGGGACCCGGTGGTGATCTGGCCCCAAAGGGCGCATCCCGCCATTGCTAACCCTGCTAACCCACGACATGCGACGCGGATAAACCGCGTCCCGGAACGTTCGAGAATGCGATGTGTATGCATGTATCCCTCTCTGACCAACCGAAGACGTGTGCGGATTACATCAGCGGAGACAGCCCGGTCCCCAAGTGTCTGTGGATAGTCGAGAGTATATACCAATCCCCAATCGCCGTGGAACTTGATTCTGTTGTGGCGCGGACATTCGCGTCTGCCGCGCCGGTCACCCTTCCCGAAGCTACCGCCGATCCCAATCCAACCGCAGATTATCCCTGCCGTTGGTGGCCTCCAGCGAAATTCGCCAGATATCCTCGCGGCCGCGCAGCGTGACGTACATCGGGCCGCGAAGCCTCAGCAATCGGTCGTCGGCTGCTACATCGGCTTTGAGGACGTCGCCGTCCCTCGCGACAACCGAACCGGTGAAACCGATCGGCCGTCCGGAGGTCGTGCGAAAAGTAACCTGGATCCGCCCGCCGCGATCGATATCGACCGTGGCATCGAGCAGGCGCTCCGAAGCAAACCCGCTCAAGGTTGACATACCGCGGCCGGGCGCGCCGAAATGAATGACGTTATTCCAGGCGAACCCGCCATCCCTGCCCCGGTCGTCACCGCCTCTCGAGAAATCGGGCGGGCGATCGCGGCGGGAATACTCGCTCTCCGGAGTGATGGCCCAGGAGAGGCGGAAGTGGTACCGTCCGTATCCTCCGGCCGAGTCGCGGATCGCCACCACGGCGGTGAAATCGTTGCGCCGCGAAGGTTCGCTCACCAGACGGATTTCGTTTCGGCTGTCCATTACCTCAAAGCGGAAATCGCGCAGATCGCGGTCGGGTAGCGGAAGGTTGCATTCCGAACCGTCGTCACGCGCTTCCTGTCCGGAGAGCCTGCGCACGGATACCAGATCCCGATGCACAGCGACCTCCACCTGGTCGTCCACTTGCAGTCGGATGTCACATTGGCCCTTGCCCGGCGGCACGTCGTTTCGCATCATCTGGCGAGCGCGAAACTGGATGTCTGCTGCAGCCGGCAGAACAAATAGAAGGCTGAGCGCGGAAACCGCGAGCCCGTTACGAAAGAATCTTAGAGGTTGCATTACCCCCAGGATACTCGTCCCGGCTGACCGGGTGCGAGGGTTAGCACGCGGCGGCGATGTGGCGCAGGCACTCCTGTCAGGCACTCCTGCCTGCCGCGCCCCGACTCATCGGGGCGATAGTCGCGCGGATACGGTGCCAATGGCGACGAAAGGGATCGACCGGCGCTTGGGGGAGACCAATAACACCAGACTGAGAGATTTGCGTCAGGCGCGTGCGCAACTCGTATTGACAGTGACTATGCAGCAGCGGACGAAACCAGCTTCGTACCCCGCAACACGCCCAGCCGTCTTTGCAACTCTTGCAGCATTTCTTCGATTTCCAGCGGCCAGCCACCGCGCATCGACCCGCCCTGACGCATGAGGTCGATGGCCGTCGCGTAGCAGTCCTGGGCGTCGGCGTGGCACGTGGCACACCTGGTCGGATTGCTGTGCTGGAATTCGATTGCGGCGGCGGCAAATACCAGCCCCGCTTCGATTTCCCCGAGAATGAATCTGTTTCTTGCAATTTCGGCTGATCCGAGAATCTGGCTGGGCATACGCGGCTCCCACCGTGCGCTGGTGCAAGCCAATAGCCAGTTCCGGTCGGATCTGATAAACCAAAAAGCGCATTGAAAACACGTGGGTTAATGGTGCGCTTCCGATTTAAGTCCTGCAACTTGTACTCGCAAGCTGTGTCAAGCGCGTGGATGGATGTGTCTACAAGCTTTACGGGTATCCAGACGATTATTCGTTTGGGAGCGGCTGCCACAGTTCGATTTTGTTGCCGTCGGGATCGTAAATCCAGGCGAAGCGGCCGTAGCTTTCGTCTTGGCGCTTTGGGTCGATGTGGACGCCTTCTTTCGCCAGGCGGTCGAGCAGCGCGTCGAGGTCGTCGATTATGTAGTTCAGCATAAACGATGCTGGGCTGGGCTCGAAATATTTGGTGTTGCCGGGGAAAATGCTCCAGACGGTCATCTGTTCCCTTTCCGGATTGTCTTTTTCACGCCACGGCAGCATGACACCATGGCCGCTGTCCGCGAGGCCGAGGTGTTTTGCGTACCACTCCTGCATTTGCTGTCGATTCGCGGACTTGAAGAAGATACCGCCGATGCCGATGATTCGGCCTTGCTCGCTCATGGTTGGTTTCCTTTCCTGGTTATTGTACAGGGGCAATGCCGACTCGGCTCCACCCAGCGCGGATAGCCCCTAAGATCCCCCTCCCCCCAGACCCAACCCCCCGTATAATAAAGGCGTGCCGAAGACCAAAGACCTCGAATTGCGCCTGCAGAGGACAGAGCAGCAGTTGCGCCTCTTCCAAAAAGTCAGCCGATTCATGGTTCGGGAAATGAGCTTGCAGGAAGTGCTCAAGGGCGTGGTTTCCCTGGTCGTGGAGTATACCGAGTGCGATGCATGCCTGGTCTACCTCCTGGATGGCATGGAGTTGGTGTTGTGCGCGTCCAATACGCCTCATCCTTCTACGATCGGTAAACTCCGCATGCGCTCGAGTGAGGGACTGACCGGGTGGGTGGCCCGCGAGCGGCGGCTCCTGGCGATTCCCCGGGAGGCGTACAAGGACCCGCGGTTCAAAAAATTCGGCGAGTTGGAGGAGGACTCCTTTGAAGCCTTCCTTTCCGCGCCCGTAATCGCGCGGAACCGGGTGGTGGGTGTGATTAACGTCCAGCACCGTCTGCCCCACCAGCACACCGGCAGCGAGATGGAAGTACTCACCACGGTCGGAGAGCAGGTGGGCTGCGTGCTGGTCCTGGCCCGCATGCATCCCAGCACATTGGAGTCGGTGAATCATGTGGAACTGGTGCTTTCCTCCGGCCCCATTCCAATGAAAGAATAGTGTCAGCGTGATCTCCTTGCGTGTTCCACCGCTGTGCACGCTGCTGGCCCTCACGGTGTGGGTGACACCTGTTCTGGCGCAGCGCTGGCAGATGCAGTATTTCTACGACAAGAACAAATCCACCCTGGTGATCCAGGATCTTCAGTTCCCGTCGCCGACCCGTGGCGTGGCGGTCGGAGTGATCCGCGAGGGCAACCACCAAAAGCCCGTTTCCGTGGTGACCTCCGATGGCGGGGAACATTGGCAGCTCATCGACCTCAAAGAACCTCCCCTGTCCCTGTTCTTTCTGAACGAGAACCTCGGGTGGATGGTGACTTCCAGGGGATTGTGGCAGACCACCGAGGCCGGCAAGAACTGGCGCAAAATCCCCGGGCTTCCTTCCGATGTGCTGCGGGTCTACTTTCTCGATGAAACCAACGGCTTGGCGGCGGGCGCCAAGAAGAAGGCAATAGAAACCCACGACGGCGGCGCACATTGGAAACCGATGTCGGCCGCCGCGGAACCTCCCGGCCAGGCGAATTACAGCGTGTACAATTGGATTGCTTTCGCCACGCCCAAGGTCGGACTGATCAGCGGGTGGAACCAGCCTCCTCGCAAATTCCCCCAGCGTCTGCCGGACTGGATGGATCCCGAAGAGGCCATGAGCCGTCGGGATACGCCGCATCTCTCCTATTCGCTGGTCACCAATGATGGAGGCAAGACGTGGCAGTCGCACTCTTCTTCGCTGTTCGGCGACATCTCGCGAATCCGTTTCGGCGCGCAGGGGACGGGCCTCGGACTGATCGAATACGGGAATAGTTTTCGCTATCCCGCGGAGGCGTACAAAATCGACTGGGTCAGAGGCACCAGTTCCACGGTTTACCGGGACCGCCGGTTCGCCATCAGCGATATCTGGCTGACACCCGACGGCACCGCCTACCTCGCCGGAACCCTGGTGCCGGGACCGATCCGCAACGTTGTGCCGGGGAGAGTGCAGGTCCTCCGGAGCACGGACTTCACCACATGGGCCGAGATGCCGGTAGACTACCGGGCCTCCGCCAACCGCGCTACGCTCGCGGTGGTGGACGCCGACCATATGTGGCTGGCTACCGACAACGGCATGATCCTGAAGCTGGTCAAGTAATCCCGCCCGCGCCTCTACAACACGGATGCGGACCTCCGTTTTATCCACAGGCAATTCACTGCCGCTGAGCCGTAACTGAAACGAAACAAAGCAAAAACATCTTGAGGAAAAGCCTTTTTTGTTCCACAAAATACGTTGACGGCTGAGGAGTTCGAAGGCATATTGAGAGAGGTTCCAGGAGGTTTGAGGAACAGCAAGCCTCTGAAAACGTAGCGGACCTGGAACGTTGATCCGCAGCCGAAACACTAGAAATAGCAACTCGGTTGCGGGGAGCGAAGGGAGATCGGGCGGGTTCGGAAGGCGGGCCGTAAGACTGCCAGAGGCGGCAGACGCTTTGATCCGGCGGGATGTAACAGTCCTTAAGGGGAGTGGAAGCTGAAACGGCAGTCCTTCGGGCATACCGTGGAAAGCTGCAACGGGCCAGAAGCATTGAGGTCAGCCCAAACCGGGGCGAACCGGTACGGGCGGCGGAGCCCAAGGGCCGAACGGGCAGCAGAAGCGGCGAGTCTGGAAGCGAAGTAAACGGACGGGAACGATGACCTCGTAAGGGGTGCTTCGCAAGAGGCATCCGTTGCGGGCGAGCGAAAGGCCGATACGAGCATCCGGCCCCAAAACGGGAATTGACTGCGGCGTGTCTCAAAGCATTGATCCGGTAGCCGGAGAAAACGGTCATCGGGGAGCAGAGAGGCGATGCGTCCGGCGATCCCGCTTGCAATGTTCAGTACCGTGCATGCCGGTGGTGAGCAAGGCTGGGAATCGGATCACTTGGAACCATTTTCTTTTTGTCGCGCATGCTTCAGCTTGCGGAACGCGTCGGCCTGGCAAGCTGAAGCATGTTTTACTTCGCTACCTCGGCGTGCTTGGCCACGTAGCGCTCGACGAATTCCGAAAACACCTTCTGCAGCGCCAACCGCGCCCGCTCTCCGCGTCCCACGCTCTTCGACTCGATCTGCTCCACCGGTAACAGGTCGCGTGTGGTGGAGGTGATGAAGACCTCGTCGGCGGACTCCAGGTCCCCCGGCAGAAGCGCCTTTTCGCGGATCTCGACTCCCGGAACATGGATCTCGCCGAGCAGCACCTCGCGGGTAATTCCGGGCAGACAACCCGAGCTCAGCGGAGGCGTCCATACCAGGTTGCCTTTCGCCGCAAAGATGTTGGCCGACGTGCACTCGGCCACCTCGCCGCGCTCGTTCAGCAGAATGACCTCGTCAAAACCCCGGTTCTGCGCGGACTCCAGCCAGGTCAGGTTCATCGCCCAGGAGAGGATTTTGGTGCCCGCGAAGGGGCATGCGGCATGCCGTCCATTTGCCTGGTACGCGAGCTTCACGCCGTGGCCCCAATCCTTGGAATCCGCCGTCAGCGCGATTACGTCGCTGGGGCACTCGGGCGACGGGCTGGCCCACATGCCTCCACCGTTGCGGACGACTACCAGGCGCAGCGTGCTATTATGCGCCCCGTTGGCCTCCACCAGGTCGAGCAGCCGGCGGCGGAGTCTTTCCGGGTCAGGTGGCAGTGGCACATGGAGCGCTGCCGCATCGCGAGTAATTCGCGCCCAATGCCGCTCGAACGCAAACAGGACGCCATCCGCGACGCGTAGGGTGGTGAAAACACCCCATCCCGAAAGCAGGCCCGCCTGTCCCGCCGAAAGCGCCGCGTCGGTAGCCTGTCGAATGGTCTCGTTGTGAAGAATGTAGCGGTGGAGCACCTGTTCATTCTAGCAAGGCGTCTGTTCTGACGGCCGTCGTCCAAGCTCACAGCGCCAGCGCGCCCCGGTACAGCATCTCCTTAAACGTGAACTTGGCCTTCACCGTTAACTGGCCGAGCCGCGTGGAAAAGGTCGCCTCGCCATCATCCATGCTCAACGGCACCAGTTCACTGGAGAATCCGAAGAGGAAGCTCGTCCCGGTGCCGGTCTGCCGGTGGACCACTCCCGCCTGGGCGAGTTGCTTTCCCTTAGGTTGGATGGTGGTGAACTGTTTCAGGTTGTCGTATGGGTCGTCTTGCGACGGCTGGCGCGCCGGTGGTTCTTCGGCGCCGGTCGAGTTCTGGCGGCCGCTTAACAAGGGGATCTCATTGACGCTGATCACGTAATGATTCGCAAACTGTTCCGGCAGCGGCACCTTCATGGCGTCGAGAATCGGCCGGGCGCTCTCCCAGCGGACAGTGCCCTTGTAAGATGACGCCGTGCCCCGGCCCGCCCCACCGCGGTTCCCGGTCCTCCTCCGGCCCATCCCGGGAAGACCGATGCCGACACCTGAACCTGATTGGCCCGCACCGCCCGCCTGCTGGGGCAGGTATTCGGCGATCACTTCCTTAGCCCACGGGGACCTGGTAATGAGCCGGTCAATTTCCTCGGTAGTCCAATCCGACGGAGGCTTCTTGTCCCAGAACTCCGGACCCGCTGCCGCATCCAACCGTGCCCAGGCCGCAAACCCTGCTCCGGCAAGCAGCAGGGCGCTCCGGCGCGTAACCGCGATTGGCGATCGTCCTCTTTCCTGCATTGCTAACCCTCTGAGGTTATGGACGTTTCGTGGCCGCCGTTGAGTTGCACACCATCAGCCAGGCATCCGAGCCGTCTTCGTAGTACTGGCGTACAGTTCTCACCTTGCGGAAACCATACTTTTCGTAGAACGCCCGGGCTGCGCGGTTCGTCACTTTCACCATGAGGGCGAAGCGGCCGATCCGGCGCAACCGCAACCGGCGCAGCGTGCCGTCCATCAGCGCCGAGGCCGCACCCCGTCCCCGGTCTGCCGGATCGACCGCCACCGATACCAGTTCCGCGCGTCCTTCGGCCCCCACCCCCCGTGTGCAGGTAACCATATACCCGCAAACGTTCCGGCGCCTCTCCGCTACCAGAAAGAGGTCCCCGCATTTGTGGAGGAATTCTGCAAATAAGTTGCGGTCATATGCATCTTTTCCAAAACTAAGGTGTTCAATTTCCAGGATCCGGTCGAGGTCCTTAGCGCGCATGCGGCGGATCGAAAATCGCGCAAGCATTCTGTTATCCTTTCGTTTAGAGCATTTGGAAGAGGCCGGAGCGCGCCGGTGTTAAAAAAACGAAAGAAACACAATCCGCCTCTTGACAGGAATTTCAGACGCGGAGATACTGAAACCAAGATGCAACTGAGTGGCAACACCAGCCAGCCGGAAGCGTTCTCCGCGACCTTGGTTGACCTCCGCCGGGGCGACGCCGCGGTGCTCGACCGTATCGATCTGCCCGGCGAAGATGCCCGCCGCCTGATGGAACTCGGCTTCCTGCCAGGCACCACGGTCACCGCCGGATTGAGCGCACCAGGCGGCGACCCCCGCGTCTTCCAGGTGGACGGTTCCGAGATCGCCTTGCGGCGGGAAACCGCGCGGCGTATGATGATCCGGCGGGCGAAGTTGCCGAAGCCGAAAACGCCGAGGGTATCATGAGCGAGTGCAGCGATTGCCACGGCTGCGGCAGTCCGGCCGTCCTGGAATTTCCTCGCGCCGTAAAAGCCCCCCAGGCTGTGGCGGTGATCGGCCCGCCCAACTCCGGTAAAACGACTCTCTTCAATCGCCTCACCGGTCTCCGCCAGAAAGTCGCGAATTTCCCCGGCGTCACCGTCGAGCAGCACACCGGCGTGGTCGAACTTTCCGATGGCCGGGCGCTCCAGCTCATCGACCTCCCTGGCGTTTACAGCCTTTCGCCCCGCTCCGAAGACGAGCAGATTGCCCACGACGTACTGACCGGCCAGCGCACCGACACTCCCCGTCCCGAAGCTGTCCTGCTGGTGCTGGACTCCACCAACCTGGGCCGTCACCTCATGCTGGCCGCCCCGATCCTCGCGCTGGGCCTCCCTACCCTGGTCATCCTCAACATGGCCGACGATCTCCGCAATCGCGGTGGCAAGTTGGACCTCGCGGCGCTCTCCAAGGAACTTGGCGCGCCGGTGGCGCTCATCAGCGCGCGCGCCGGCGACGGGGTGGACCAAGTCTTCGATTTCCTCGCCGGCGTGATGCCCAAGCCGGCTCCCCGCGAGCTGCCCGTCCTCCAGGATGTCCCCAAGTGCCGCGCGTGGGCCGGGCGGGTGAGCGGGCAGGCAGCCTATCGCGCGCCCATCCCGCCCAAGTGGACGCGCCGGCTGGACTCGGTCTTCCTTCACCCGATTGCGGGGCCGCTGGTCTTTCTGGTGGTCGTAATCGCAGTCTTTCAAACCATTTTCAGCATCGCAGATCCTTCCAAGGACGCGGTGGACTGGCTGATCGGCAAATCCGGCAACTGGATTGCATCTGCGCTGCCCGACGGCCTGCTCAAGTCGCTGCTCGTGGATGGCGTCTGGAAGGGTGTGGGATCGGTGATCGTCTTCCTGCCCCAGGTGCTTCTGCTGTTCCTCTTTATCGGCATTCTGGAAGACTCCGGGTATCTCGCGCGCGCCGCACTGATTGCGGACCGCACCATGGCGAAGTTTGGCCTGCAGGGGAAATCCTTCATTCCGCTGCTTTCGGCATATGCCTGCGCGGTACCGGCGATCATGTCCACCCGCACCATCGAAAATAAGCGCGACCGTTTTGCCACCATCCTGATCGCGCCTTTCATGACGTGCTCGGCGCGGCTGCCGGTTTACAGCCTGATCATCGCGGCGTTCATCCCGGGCAAGCAGATCCTGGGCAGGTTCCTCAGCCAGCGCACCGCGGCGATGCTCGGCCTCTACATCATGGGTTTCCTGGCCGCTGTGGTCACCGCGAAGGTGCTGAAATCGTCGATCCTGAAGAGCGGCCGCACGCCATTTCTGCTGGAGATGCCATCTTACCGGTGGCCAACCTTGAACTCTCTCGGCTTACGCCTGCTGGATCGCTCCAAGGTATTTCTCCGCCGCGCGGGCACCATCATCCTGCTGGTCACCGTAATCCTTTGGATCTCGATGAACCTGCCTTATTCGCACGGCAAACCGCCCGCCCCGGAGAGCAGCCTCGCGGGAACAATCGGGCGGACCTTCGAACCGGCGATCAAGCCGCTGGGCTTCAACTGGAAGATCGGGATCGGCCTGATAACGGCTCTCGCGGCGCGGGAAACGATCATCGCGACGCTAGGGACGATTTACGGCATGGACCCCGAGTCCGACAAGTTAGGACTGCAGACAGCCATTCACCACGATCTCACCCCGGGAGGCGCTTTCGCCTTACTGGTGTTCTTCGCCTTTGCCATGCAATGCATTTCCACCATCGCGGTGGTGCGCCGCGAGACCGGCGGGTGGAAGTGGCCGCTCCTGCAATTCAGTTACATGAGCGTGCTGGCGTACGCCGGCGCGTTCGTGGCCAATCACCTGATCGGGTAGATCGTGGCGCGGGCACTCGTGCCGCGTCGGCACTCATGGGGACGCGTGTCGGGCGTGTACCGTGCCAGTGCCGCCACAAGGACTCGGTGGCGACGAACCGCCTTAATTGCCTTCCGTGTCCTTTAATCCGACCGCCTCTTCGAACACCGTCGCGAAGAAGTCGCGGGAGGCGGGGGAACAGCCGATGTGCAAATTATCCCGGCCCTCTTCAACGAATCCAATGTAGCCGTCCCAGCCGAGATCGCTCAGCACGAACCGCAGGCATTCCAGCTCACCGGGAGGCAGGCTGGCATAATCGATGTCAAAGACCTGTCCCGAACAATGGGCCAGCCCTTCCCGCTGCCCCATCTGGCGCGCGAAATCTTCGGGCTCGACCAGCGCCGTAACCGGCAGCGGATGGAAGCGCTCGCCTTTGGGCTTCAGCTCCTCGTGCAGGCGCCGGGTTTCGAACGCGATGTACGCCAGGGTGCCGATCGCCGCCGGCGAAGCCTCGGAATAGTACTCGAGATTTGACGGTGAATCGGTCGCCAACTGCAGTTGATAGCCGAAATACTCGGGGCGGTCGAGCGCCTTCACCAGGCGTTTGCCGCCGTCGGCGCGGATGTCTTCGCAACTGTGGAACACCAGGTCGTCCCGCCTCAGCCAGACCGCCAGGCGGTGCGAAGCACGAATCGTGGGAGTAAAGTCGCTGCGGTATTCCTGTGACAGCCCCTCGAACTGCTCCGGATCGCGGCGGTAAAGGCCGAGTAACTGCTCCGCCCGCATCACCCGGAAATAGTAAGTCGGTGAGTAATCCCGCAGCATCTGTTGTTCGATCGCCTGATACAGCTCGCGGTTACGGGCCGGATTGGCGGCAAAAAACATGCGCGGCACCGTCACGTCGTCGGCGGGAACGCCCCGGGCGTGACGAGTCAGATCGAGCATCTCGGCAACGCATCCCTCGCCGCAGTGGTAGGCAAAGATCGCCCAGTCCAGGCCGCCGAATTTCTGACGCAAGCCGGCCAGATATCGCGCCGCCGCAGGCACCGCGCGCTCGGGAAGAAGACGCTCATCGCGCGTCGAAACGACATAAGTCGTCTTGCGCGTGACTGTCTTGTACTTGGACTTGGCGTTCTTGTTCTTACTCGGGATGGCGACTCGCTCACGCGTTACCTTGGTCCCGTAAGTGACATACACCTTCAAGCCCATGCTCCTGGCCGTGGCACTGGAGATCTGCATGATGCCGCGCGGACCGGAGGGACTTTGCGCGTTGGCATCGCCCCAGCTCTCCAGATAGGCGATCGCCTCGATCACCGACTGGGGGAAACCGCTCTGTTCCGAAGCCGTGTGAAAAAGCGTCTGCAGCCGCGGGCTGGTAATCCGCTTGGCCCCGGGCACCGCGTTGGCATCGCGCATAATGCCGAAGGTTTGCGACTGAATCATGCGGTCCGTGCGGACCGACAGAAGGTCGCTCGAAACGTCATCGCGCGCCACTCCGATTCCGGAGACCCGGTGAGACGGGGTGAAATACTCCGGAGAGCCGGCCTGACCCAGTGGCGCGAGGCCCAGGACGAACAAAATCGCGAGTTTCATTCCGCTGAGAGATATTATCCGACGATCACTACCAAGTGTCCACGATTAGTTTGGACGTAAGTGTCGGTAATAACGGTACGTTAACTGGTATTAATCCAGTAACAGGGTACTAGCGGGCCGCGCGGAAGATCTGGATCGGCTTTGGTTGGCCAATGGTTAACTTACCCGACGAGACCACCAGGTCCGGCGAACCCGCGGGGAACGACCGGAAGCGCAAGCCTTCGGGCATCGACAGGTCATCCACGTCGATTTCCAATGCCTTCGCGTCACCGGCGCGATTCAGGACGACCAGCACGTACTCTTCGGGCGAAGTGCGCAGATAGGCGTATTGATCCCGATTCACCAGCAGTTCCGTCAATCCTCCGCGGCGCAGCGCCGGGTGTTCCTGGCGGAAGTGGAGCAGGCCGCGTTCCCATTCGTAGACCGTGCGCGCGTCACCCGTCCGGCCCTCCGGTGTAAATGCGTTGACGGCATCGCCGGGAAATCCGCCGGGAAAGTCAGCGCGGATGGAGCGGTCGGTGCGGTCGTTTCCCTTCCCCATCGCGATCTCGTCGCCATAGTAAAGGTGCACCACGCGGCGCGTCGTCAGGAGGAAGGTCTGGGCCATCATGAGCCGGGCAATGTCGCTCTCCGCCGCCGTCAGCATGCGCGGCCCATCGTGATTTCCCACAAACGCCACCAGCATCTCCGGCCGCCGGTAGAGGGAATCCTCGGAGAGGATTTCCGCCAGCTTCACCATCGGCTGGCCCTGGCCAAACACCTCGCGGATGGCGCCCTCGAGCGGAAAGTCGAGCATGGAGGGCAGTTTCGTGTCGGTACCACCTCTCCGGGTACCGCCTTCGAAGAAGGACAGCACCGCCGGGTTCGGCGCCGTGATCTCCCCGACCACGACGAAGCCGGGGTACTGCCGGTCGATGGCGGTCTGCCACTTCTCCCAGAAGGGACGATCGACATAGGGGTAGGTGTCCTGGCGAATGGCATCCACGCCGGTCATGCCGATCCACCACAGTGCATTCTCGATCAGGTAATCGCTGACTAGCGGGTCGTCCTGGTTGAAATCGGGCAGATCGCCCGCGAACCATCCGCGCAGGGGCAACTCGCGCTGCTTGGGCCGCGCATACGGATCCGACAGGGCGGCGATTTCGAAGTTGTTGGACGGCTTGGAAGTGCGGTCCTGGTAGTTGAACCAGGTCTTGGTGGGCGGGTCTGCGGCCCACGGATGATTTGGTCCGCAGTGATTGGCGACCTGGTCCTGCACCACCTTGATGCCGGCGGCGTGGGCAGCGTCCACCAGGTCCTTAAACTCCTGCATGCTGCCGAAACGCGGCTCTACCGCGTAGAAGTCTACCGTGTGATAGCCGTGATACGGGCTGGCCGCCGGGTTGGAGTTCTGGTACGCCGGTGTCATCCAGATGCCGGTCACCCCCAGTTCCTTGAGGTACGGCAGATGGTCGCGGACGCCCCGAAGGTCGCCGCCATGATAGGCGAGCACCGTATTCCGGTCGGCGGGGTGTCGGTACTCGGGCGGGCTGTCGTTGGAAGGATCGCCGTTGGCGAAGCGGTCCGGCATCAGCAGGTAGATGACGTCGTCGGGGCTGAAGCCCTGGAAGCGGCCTTTGGGGTCGAGCGGTGTATCGAGGGCAAACTCGAAGTCGGCCGTCCCACCGGGATTCTTCACTTGAAACCGATATTTGCCAGGCTTGACGGAAGGATCGATGGTCAGATACGCGAACAAGTAGTTGCCGTTGTCCGAAATGTGCCGGACATCCATGCGGAGACCCTTGGCGGGGGAAGTCAGGGTAGCGGCGGTGAGGCCGGTTCCCGTGAGAAGCACCTGGACCGGATTCAGCGAATGATGGACCCACCAGTTCGGTGGCTCTACTTTTGTGATGGAGGGCGAGGCGAGGGCCGTGGAAGCGGCAAGAAGAAGACACAGTGGCGTAACACGGCGTAGGGGCATAAAAAAGATACGGAAACCTGACTGACGAAATCATACTACGTCTCCGGCGATTGCCGAAATAACGGCACACTGTTGGCCTTTCGGCACGTGCCGGCCTGCAACCATCAGCCCGTGCTCGTGTTTTCAAGGATGTACGGGCTGTCCGGAGGGGCGGGCCGCGTGCACCTGAAACCGTGGTACCCGGTGGGACATCCAAAACGGTATCGGGACCCGTACTAGTGATGAGTAATTGAGGGGCGTAGCGCAATGTTCGGAATCGCCGGCAACAACCGTAAACCGCGTGAGAGATCGCAGGAACCGTGGGAGTATCGGATCCACGACGGTGCGGCCCAATTCCGCTTCGAGCTGAGGGGTTGCCTGGCATCGGAGAGCGTCGCGGAGTTGGAGCAGTGCTGGCGGACTGCAGCTTCGACACTCCGCGGCAAGGATTGGATCGTGGATGCAAGTGCGCTCACCGGCATCGATCCCAGCGGGCGCGATCTCCTCCATCGCTGGCGCGTGGCGGGGGCACAATTTGTGGCGGGAGCCGAATCGCGGGCGCTGCTGGCGGATACGATCGGACCAGTCGCCACACCACCCACTCAGCCTCGCACGGCGCGGTTGATGCCATTTTCGTTACAGGCTGCACTGCCCTGGTTGGTGGCACTTTTCACGCTTCTGGTACCGGCCAGCCTGTTCGCGGACGACTCCGTTCTGAACACCTCGGCCGCGGAATCCGCCGGACCGAACGCGGCCTTGGCGCGCTATTTCGCGGGAGTTGACAAGAACCGGCCCTGGGGGCAGGAAGACGTGGAGATCGATGCCTCACTGCCAAAACTCAAGGAGCGGGGACGGCTGCACGCGATCCGGCGGCTCCTTCCGTTCGGAAAGCCCCAGTACCAGGTGATGGAGTCGGATGGATCGCGGACGGTGAAACAGCAGGTGATCGCTCGCTACCTGTCGGCCGAAGTAGAATCATCGCGGCTGGCTCCTTCTTCCGTTTCGGTTACACCGGCGAATTACCAGTTTCATTATGTGGGGTCGGTGGGAGACGACGGTCAGCTTACGTACGTTTTTGCGATCTCGCCACGGAAGAAGCGGGAGGGGCTGATTCAGGGAGTTCTGTGGATTGACGCGCACACCGGAACTGCGGTGCGGCTGACCGGAAACCTGGTGAAGAGCCCGTCGATCTTTCTGAAGCGCGTGGCGGTCACTCGCGAAACCAATCTGCGCGACGGCGTGGCAGAGTCGCGCACCACTCACATCGCACTGGATACGCGTCTTGTGGGACGCGCTCAACTGGTGATTCACGAGCGGCCATGTTCCGATTGCACGGAAGTGGCGGACAGCGGCGCGAATTAGAAAAGCGGACCCTGCTCTACAACTTCAACTTCTGATTGACGGCTTTTCCGTACACCATTTGGCCCCGCGTATCGCCGGTGTACAGCGCCACTCCGGCGGCCAGCAGAAAAACCACGGTGTGGATCGCCAGGACCAGCAGCGCGAAGTTGGCATCATCCATCTTCGAGGTCAGCACCGACTCCATCGCGCGGAAAACCCAGAACCCGCTGATGCCTGCATGGGCGATGAGATCCGGAATTTGTGGCAGATCGCGCACAATCACCCCGGCGAGCAGGATTTGCGGGATCAGTGCGATCGGCACCAGGGTGTTGGCCTGATCCTCCGTGCGCGCTACCGCCGAGAGAAACAGGCCGGTTGCGGTGCCGGCCAGCACCGAAGCCGCCATGGAGAGGAATTGCCGCGGTCCGTCGCCCGGCACCGCGCCGAACGAATTCACGATTGCAAACAGCACCGCCACCTGAATGATGCCAAATACGCCCAGCACCGCCATCTTCGATAACAGGTAACTGACAATCGAGAGATTCACGTCGCGCTCCATGCCATAGATGAAGCGCTCCTTGACGATCTCCTTCGAGGCGTTGCTGCACCCGCACCAGAACGCCGAAATGCCCAGGAAGAACAGCAGTGAAAACTGTTTCGGATCGTTGCCGCCCACGGCGCCGAACACCAGCACCAGCGCGAGGCCGATCAGGCCGCTCTGCGCCAGAGCATAGGTCAGCAGTTTGCGGTCGGCCGCCAGCAGCTTGGAGAAGCGGCCGGTGAGAATGGCGAACTGCCGCTTCACTTCCGGAAGCTCGTCCTGCACACGGCCGGTCTGATCGGCGCGCCGCGCGGGCGTAGCCGACTCCACCGGCGCGGCGGCCAGCGGCTCTTCGAGGTAGCGTCGATATTCGGGGCAGGCACGGAAGCGGTCGCGCCATTCGAGCCCCGGCGCCTCAGCCAGCTTGCGGTACACGTCACCGAGCTTTTCCACGCCGAAATAGCGCCTCGCGCCGGCCGGCGGGCCGTAGTAGGCCAGCATACCGGGCACCGTCATGACGGCAATCTTGTGGCAGAAGTCCTCCACGTTCGCGACAGTGTGGGTGACGCAGATCACGGTCATGCCGTCGTCTGCCATGCGCCGGAACAAACGCATCATTTCCCAATCGGTGCCTTCATCCAAACCGCTGGTGACTTCGTCGAGGAACAACAGCTCGGGCTTCGACACGGTCTCGTTGGCGAGGGCAGCGCGCTTCTTCTGGCCGCCGCTCAGGAGCCTGATAGGCGTGGTGGCGCGATGCTTGAGATCGACGCGTTCGATGGCCTGAGCAACAGCCGCGCGCAGCCCGCTCTCCGCCGTGTCCGGCGGGAGCCGCAGCCGGGCCGTGTACCGAATGCACTCCTCCAGGCTCAGGTCTTCATGGAGCACGTCCTTCTGCGGCACCAGCGCAATGCTCTGCTTGACGGCCTGGAAATTCGCATACAGGCTGACATCGTTCAGGAAAACCTGGCCCTGGTCGGCGGGCGTGCGGGCGCTGAGAGCTTGCATCAGGGTGGACTTGCCCGAGCCGCTGGAGCCCAGGATACATACGAATTCACCCGGCTCGACCACCAGCCCAACATCGTCCAGAATGCGGATCATCTGGCCATTGGCATGCGACTTCACGGTCCTGGTGAGACTGCGCGCCACCACGCGCAAGTTCCCCTCACGGGTGGATTGCACGAGGCCCCGCCCGGTGAATTTGAAGGAATAGGGACCGATATCGATGCGGTCGCCCGAGCGCAATTCGCGGTGAGAGGTGATGCGTTCGCCATTGAGAAATGTGCCGTTGGCGCTGCCCAGGTCGCGGAGGAAGACCTTGCCTTGGGAGACGCGCACCTCCGCGTGGCGGCGCGAGACCCGGGGATGGTCGAGCGTGATGCCGCCGGGGTCGGGCGCGCGGCCAATGATCGCGTCGCGGTCGAGCACGATTTCGCCGGCCGGATGTGCGACGGCTTCGCACTCTTCGCGGAAGTCGCCCACGACCGTGGCCTGTGCCTCAGGAATGTGGGACATGAATCCCGCAGGACGTTGCGCGACGGGCTCCGCCGGGAACGAGGTGGTGCGAGGCGGCCGTGGAGCGGAAGGCGGGCCCATCGGCGGCGGGGCGGGGGTTCGCGGAGGCGCTCCAGGCACGGTCCCGGATGGCGGGCGGGCGCCGGGGGGCGGGCCGGTTCGCTCGGCTGTCGCGGCCTGCCCCGGGCTGGTGGATGACGAAAGTGGATCGTTGGTCCTCGGGCCTTCTGCCAGGAAAACCGCAATGGTGGTGCCGAACTCGATCTGGTCGTTGTGCCGCAGGGCCGCCGGCTGATCCAATGCCGCGCCGTTGCGCAGGGTCGGCACGTTCGGCGACAGCGGTTCGATGTGATAGCCTCCGTTGCGCGCCACCACCAGGAACTGCCGGCGCGAGCAGGTCGGATCGGAGAGCGGCACGGAAGCATCCGGGTCGCGGCCGACCACACACGGGGCTTCCCCGAATTTCGAGAGAGAGACCAGCCGCCGCAACTGCGGAAAGTAGAGCGCGGGAAACTTTGCGATGATGCCGCTGTCAGGGCCTGGCATTGGTGTCCCAGATGTTGATTCGCACTTCGGACGCTTTGGGCATGAGTTGCAACACGACGCCGTCGCGGATCCGGAACTCATCCACAGGGTGGACCAGGTAATCGAGCGGAATATCCGTGATCTCCGCGAGGTTCTCGCCGTTCCCCGAATACAGTCGAACGATCTTGCGAACGTCCACACGCTGGCCGGGAAAGGCGGCCTCGATCGCCACATAGGTTCGGCCGCGCACGTCCTGGCCGAGCCGGCGCACCGACACCATGTTTTCGCCCAGCGCGAGGTAGCGGATATTCAAGACGGGCACTTCGTTTGCGGCACTGGGCAGGCTGCTGACGGTCGCCTGGCTTCCGCTGCTCAGCGAAACCACGCCGGCGTCGGCCGCATCCAGGTCCGGATCACCGGTGGTGGCGGGTCTGGGGACAGAGTATTGGCCTGACGCGTTAGGCTCCAGGATGTAGCGGTCGCCGGTCTGGAACTGGACGACGCTGAGGGCGTTGTTCGGCAGGACGCGCACGCGCTCGGCTGCAAAAGCGATCTGCGCTTCGCTGCGGAACTTGCCTGCGGCATCGTAGAACGCGAGGCGCTTCTGCAGGGGATCGCCGACTACGAAGCCGCCATCCTGCATCAGGTCGAAAGAGGTGGGCCCCTCGGCGAGTTCATCGTCGCCGCCCTCCGAGAGGGTCAGGACGCCGGCTTCGGGCGGCGCGCCGGACGGGTTTGCGGCAACACGCGCCGGAATGACGATCGAGCGGGTCAAGGCGACCGGCGTGGCTTTGCCGCTCGGCGGCGGAATCTGGTTTTTGGGTTGGGTGGGGTTATTCCTGGAACAGGCGGCTCCCAGAAACGCGAGCAGGACGGCAGGGCAGAACGACCCCCGACCGCGACTCATCGTCCTCATGGATCGACCAGCCGGTTCGAGCGAACGGGATAGTAGCCGGAGAGATTCGACCAGCTCATACGGTCGTTGCGAATCACGCGTCCGGCAGCACCGCTGGCCTCATAGACAATCGGTCCGCCGTCACGCCGATAGCCGGCGAAGAGGACGACATGAGATCCGGGCTTGTTGAGCGCATCGCCAGGCTTCAGGTCGGTGTAGACGTTGCCGCTGATCCGGGTGGCGAGTTGTTCCAACGTGATGGTGGAGAAATCGTGGTTGCCGGTCCGGTGTCCCCAGCACCAGGCGACGAAGCCGGAGCAGTCGGTCCCGGTGGTGCAGCGCGAAACGCCGTGGCGTTTGTGCGACCCGGCGGCCAGGCCCGCACGAAGCTTGCGCTCGAATTCCTGTGGCCCGTCGGCGCCTCCCCAGTTGTAGGGCAGGCCGGTCACCTGCTGTTGCGGGAACCAGTCCGACTGGTAGGGCACACCCTGAATACAGGGCGCGTGGCGGTTGGCTTCGCTGCAAGTCCAGGTGTATCGGGAAAGCGCTTCGGCGCTTTGCAGGACGTCCGCGCGGGTCATGGCCCCGGAGGATCCAGGGACGGGAATCGACGGATTGTTGACGGCGTTGGTGGGCGTGCCAGGTTTGAGAAGCGGAGGCGGTGTTAGCTGCACCTTGGGTGGAATCGCCGGATTGTTGGGATCCGGTGCACTCGGGTTCTGGGGTGTGGTCGCGGGTGGATTAACGACCGGCGGGTTCTTCGGCGCCGCCACCGGGATCTGCGACGGCGGCAAGGTGACGGGCGGCAGGCCGGCCGTGCGGTAGATCCACGTCATGAAGCCGAGGCCGAATCCAAAGCCCACTGCGGTGGCCGAGTAGATCAGGGGAACCAGCCATTTCAGATCTTTCTTCGGCTGGGGAGGCGGGGCTTTGCGTCTGCCCAATTCCGCCGCGGACTGCGGGCGATCCTTGGGATCGGGCTGGATCAACGGCAGAATCTCGTCCCCCAGATCGGCCGGCACGTTCGGAGGGATACGGGGCGCGGCCTTGCGAACCTCCACGGCCTCGTAGAAGGTCTGCCCCATGGGGATCGGTGAACCGCTGGCCGCTTCCGCCAGCACCAGGCCGAAACTGTAGATGTCGGAGCGCGCATCCACCTGCCCGCCGAAGAGTCCGAATTGCTCGGGCGAAGCATACGCCAGTTTGCCCTTGAACCCGCCCACGAGGGTCTGACCGGGCGCGGCCGCAACCGCCGCGACGCCGAAATCGATCAGCTTGGCTTCTTCGGGCCGGCCGTTGGGAAGGATGATGTTGCCGGGTGAGACGTCGCGGTGGACCACGCCGAAGGCATGGACCGCCGCCAGCCCGGCGCCGATTCGCTGCATGAGCGCGCGAACATTCTCGCTGCTGAGCGGTCCGTTCTGCAGCACCTGCTCGAGCGACGGGCCTTCCACCAACTCCATTACCAGGTATACGCGGCCCTCCTCGCTGAGCAAGTCGTGACAATGGACGATGGCGTCATCGTTGATCTGCATCAGGGCGCGCGCCTCGCGGACGAAGAGCTGCTCCATGTTGGCGTTGGCGGTGAGATCCGGCCGGATTACCTTAATGGCGCGCAGGCTGCCCAACTGCGTATGGCGGGCGCGATAGACCCAACCCATTCCGCCGCCGCCGAGCGTTCCCAGAATCTCGTACACGCCGAAGAGCACGGTGCCGGGAGGAATCTGCCGGTCGGCCGGGGGATTGCCTGGAGGTGTAGGTCTGGTGCCCATAGAAGGACCGGCGTTTATTCCTCTTTGAACTTTCGGAGGACCTCGTACTGCTTTTCCACGTCGTTCATTTGAAAGTTGGCAGTAGACGCATTGCCGGACTGCATTGCCTGCGCAGCCAGTTGCATGTGCATCCGCATTAAGCCAAGCGATACGGCCAGATCCGTCCGAAGCGGGCCAATCCCCTGCGCACGGTTGTTCCGGTCCATCTGATCGTAAAATCGTCCCATCACCTCGACGCGCGCTTTCAGATCGATAAATCGCTGATTGGTTGCGGTGTCCACGGCTGGCAGACGATTCGGGGGGGCCTGATTATTATATGGCGGTGTCTGGTTGTTATTCGGCTGCCGCTGGTTATTGTAAGGAGGAATCTGATTGTTATAAGGCGGCTGGTTGTTATAAGGCCGCTGATTATTGTACGGCGGAACCTGGTTGTTATAGGGCGGTGTGTTATTGTACGGCGGCCTCTGGTTGTTATATGGCGGAGCGTGGTTATTGTAAGGAGGATTCTGGTTGTTATAAGGAGGTTGTTGGTTATTGTATGGCAGCGGGGTTTGATTATTACAGGGCGGGTTGGCGCAGATAGGGTTGGGGGTATTAAACGAGTAAGGCGGGGTTTGGTTATTGGGAGGTGTCGTCGTCTGATTATTGCAGGGCGGGTTGTTGCAGATCGGATTATTGGACGGCGGCGACTGATTGTTAGTACACGGCGGATTCGCACAAGGCGGATTCGTGTTGTTATACGGCGGAGACTGATTGTTGCACGGGGGATTGGCACAAACCGGAGGCGGCGTCTGGTTGTTGCACGGCGGGGTGGGGCAAGCCGGGACGGGGTTATTGTTGATCGGCTGCGTGGGAGTGTACCGGATGATGCCTAGTTTGCCGTGCAGGTCGAAGCGGGCCAGGCCGATGCGGTGATCGGCCTCGTCAAACGCATAGTAAGTCCCCGCGGCGGTGAGTCCCGCGAGGAAGAGCCAACCGAAGACCAGGCGGACGGTGTTCACTGCTTCCTCGGCGACGGCGGAGTAGCGGTGGTGGCCGCCGGAGCAGCCGCTTTCTTTGGCGGCGCAGCGGGAGCCTTGGTCTTCTTGACGCGGTCGCCTTCCTTGGCGGCAGGCGTACCTAAAGTGGACCGGGCGACGGAGAACTGGTCCTGCACATCCGTCACCACGAGCGTGTCCACCCGCTCATCCATTTCGATGTCCTTGCCGGTAGGCCCCTTCATGGTGCCGGTAGTGTGGCGGACTTCGTAATAGTCGTTGATTTTAACGCCGGCATTCTCGCCGCCGGTGAGATACACTTTGGCGCCGACTACTTTGCCCACGATCAGGCCGGTGGCGCCTGTGGAATCCGTAACAGGCGGCGGGGCCGATCCGCGCGCATCGCCAGGGGGCGCGGACGTCACAGGCGCGCTGCCGCCGCTTCGCGAAGGCAGTGAGTCGGCCTTGGCGAGCATCTTCGACGCCAGGTCGTCCGAGGCTCCCTGAATCGCCAGGCTCGCCGCCAGGGCCTCGGGGTGCATGGTGACCGAGCCGCCATCCCCACCTCCGCTCTTGCCTACCTTGGCGCCCTTGCCTAGCGTATGTTTCTGCTTGTTGTTGACCTGCTCCGCGAGGAAAATCTGCGCCGTCTGGGTGCTGATGACGCGCATACTGATCGTGACCTCGGCCACAGCCTCAACTTTGCCAAGACCAACTGGTCCGACACCGACCCGATTATTCTGTACCTCATCTGCAAGTGCGTCCACGGAGCCCGTGACGATGGCATCGACATTCAGGAGCTTGCCGAGTTTGGGCGCATCGCGCGGATCGAAGCGGTCGCTGAATTTCTGGTTCTGTTCTTTGAGAATCTTGTCGATCTGGTTCCGATCGATCACTTCGAAGGCGCCTTTGCCCACCAGCTTCGAAAGCACGCGCTGAGCGGCCATCGCACCCACATTCTTGTCGCTTCCGAAGATCCGCACCACGTCGCGGCTGACTGCCTTCGAGTCGAAATCGTAGATCGCGATGCGCTTGGACTGGCTGAAGGCCAGGATTGGCAAAAGAAAAAGAGCAAAAAAAAGGCGAAGTGGACCCCTCGGGTCTCGGGATAGAGGCACGGCAATTTACCTTCCGAGTGATGGCCAGTATACCCCAAGGCTCGGAACCTGTGCAATCCAGTACGAACAGGATAAGCTGCGCGTAAAGCCCCAGTTTCCTGGTACCTCTTACGCGCTCATCACCTCTTCGAAAGGAGCCGTTCTAAAGGAGATGCGGAGTCCGCTCGCAGGATCGTCGAGCTGCGCCCTGACACGGCGTTGCAGGAGCGGATCGGAACCCGCCGAGCGGAAGCTAACGGGCGTTGGCTCCCGTCCGTCACGGCTTCCAACACACCGCCACTGAGGACTGGCCTCGTGAGCCTTATGGATTGGCGATGAGAACGCCATCGTCGAGAATCGTCACGGCCGGACCCAGAGCGTTGCCGTTGGAATCGAAGAACTGTAAAGGAGCCTCGCCGTGGTATGTCCGGCCGTCATTACTGATTGTAGTGGTTTGGATAAGCGCCCCAAAGCCGGTCGGATTGGCGTGAGGGTCGTAGGTCCAGAATCGTCCGGTGCCACGGAAAGTGCGGGGGCCTGTCTGGGTGAATGTCCCCCACAAAGAGCTATCGAGGGCTGCCGGTGTCAGGTCCGTCTGGCCACTGGAGATCCAGATTCCGCCGCCATAGAGTTCGAAGGTTTTGAATGGCGGAAAGGAGTTGTCTTTGGCCGAGACGGTGCCCTGCCACAAGCCGCTAATCTGGCCCGGACCACCCTCTGCCTGGTATTGGCTGGCCTCAACTGGGGAGGAGGTAAGGGCTGCGACTGCGGCGCCGCCTCCCAACAGTTTTCCCGCTTCGCTCAAAATCCGCCGCCGCCCGATCTTCAAGCTGGAGTACCCGGCGGGCGACAGCCGCCTTGTCGCCTTCTCCTGATTCCAGGAACGGGAGCGCATGAGTGCGCCAATAATGTCTGTCAGTTTCTGCATTTTGGATTCTCCTCTGAGTGGGTCATTCAGCTGACCGTCAGAGGGATGTTACGGGACGGCCTGCATTTCGGCCAAGACAAAGCGAGTTATTTCCGGATCACTCCACGATCATCGTATATCTGATTGATAAATCAGGCAGGTAGGCGCCATGTGATGCGATCCGGATAGCGCCTCAACGGCTCGCTGATAGCCACGTTAGCATGCGATGCCAGTAGTCTCGGGGCGGGGCAAGACCTTCGACCAGCCAAATGTATTGGTAGGGTTTCACAATAGTAGTCGCCAGCGACTTTCCGTCGGCCGACGCACTCAAAGCCATTTGTGGACTTCCACCGAACCAGACTCCCTGGTAGTGGCCAATCGCTCGTTTCTCTGCTGTTTCGGGATTGATGGCCCAAAGCGTGGATGGGATCGGATCCAAGTAGCCTTCCGTGATTGCCAGGTATAGCGTTTTGCCATCCCGAGACCAGCCGGTTGACGTCCACGAAGACACCGCCCCGAAAAGTTGCCTGGTGATCCGGCCATCCGGCGTGACCACGCTGACCCCTTCGTTGGTCGCGAGCGTGATCCATTTCCCGTCCGGTGACCAGATCGGCCGCACACCCTGGACCGTCTCCGAGATGGTCACTGGATGGGCGGGGTCGCCAAGGCGGACTTTTTCCAGAAAGAGCTTCCCATTGATGTTTGCGCGATAGGCCAGCCACACTCCGTCGGGAGACCAACTGGGCAATGCGGCGTCTCTGCCTTTCAGCGCCTGTACCGGCGCGCCTCCGATCGCCGGGACGACCCAGAGTCCGCTGCCTGCAGCGTTGAAAGCGATGTGCCGGTCATCCGGGGAGAATGCTGGCTGAGCGACTGCGGTGGAGCCGGGCATGGAATGCAGCGGCACGAGCAACCGATGCAGATTGCGTACGGGCGACCAGATCCAGATTTCAGCCGGGCCGTTCCGAGAGCTGACATACGCCAGTTGGTCGCCGCCGTGTGACCAATCGGGGCCATATTCGGAGCGCCTGGTCACGATCAGTGGACGGAGCGGCGAGCCATCGAGCGGAACCTCCATCAAATCGTTGTCATTATCGACGTACGGAATGAGAAAGCGATTGCCGGGCCCGGCGGAGGGCTGGATGGCGAGATTGTCGCGCAATTCCAAGGGCCGAGTTCGGCCCGTTTCAGTGTCTCCGACAAAGAATCCCCCGCCTTGGCCTTCATCTGTTCCGGCCAGTGACATCAGGACATGTCTGCTGTCGGACATCCAGTCGGCACCCAGTCCTCGAACAGACGAGAACACACGCCTGGGCGGGTAAGCGTCTACACCAGGCCACGACACAATCCAGATCTGCGAACCCAGAAAGACCAATAGTCTTCTGCCGTCCGGAGAGAACCGGAGGTGGGCCCGACCAAATGGGCCTTGGAAGGTGGGGCACGCGAGGGAGCGCCACGGGTCGCCGGCGGGGGATGAAATCTGTAAGGAATACGAATGCCCGTCGGATTCCTGTTTCAATCCAACGATGCCATTGCCGTCCGGGCTGGCAGCGATGCCATCGAACAAGTAACCAGCTCCCAAATCCTCGGCGGGTAGCGCGTGGGGGTCGCCCCCGGTCACGGCCACTGTCCAGAGTTTCCTTCCGATAGCGGGCGCCGTTTCGCGGGTGTAATAGATCCTGGTTCCGTCTTTAGAGAACATCAGCGACGTCGCTCCGGAGGTCACGCGAACGGGTACCGGCGCATCGAACGACCGGAGCATCAACACACCATTGTGCATATAGGCAAAGCTCCGCCCGTCCGGCGACCACGAAGGGAAATTGTTGTACCCAGGATCCATGACCATGGGGGTAAAACGCACCTGGGAAACATCGACCTCGGGACGGTCGGCCAGGAAAATGCCGATGGCGCAAGCGGCCACTGCTACCGCTGCCGTGAAGAGCGCGGGGCGGAGCGGGACGTGAAGACGGAAGCGCGTCCTGGAACGGGCGGAAGCAGGACGGGCGGCGAGCCATTCCAGCTCGTCGCGCAAATCGGCGGCGCTTTGCCAGCGGCCTTCCGGGTCTTTGACCAGGCATCTCTTCACGGCACGCTCGAGATCGGGCGGCAATTCACCCCAAATCGGTTCCTTGCCGAGGATCGACGATATCAACCGCGCCCGGCTGGATCCTTCGAACGCCCGGCGGCCAGTGAGCATTTCGTACAGCATCAGGCCGAAGGAGAAGATGTCGCTCCGGGGATCGGCTGTTTTGCCTTCCACCTGCTCGGGGGACATGTAGGGCAGCGTCCCCAGAATAATTCCTTTCTCGCTGATGCCCGCCTGGGCGTCGGTGGGCTCATTCTGGGGCCGCTCCATTTTGGCGAGTCCGAAATCCAACACCTTGGCGCCTGTACGTGTCAGCATCACATTGGCCGGCTTGATATCGCGATGTACCAGCCCGTGTCGATGAGCGGCGTCCAGTGCGCTGCAGATCTGGACGGCGAACTCGAGCGATTGGGAACGGGACATGAGGCCGCCGGCCATACGGGCTTCCAGAGTGATGCCTTCGAGTAACTCCATCGACAGGAAGAGGCGGTCCTCGGACTCCTCCACACCGAAGATTGTGCAAATGTTCGGATGATTCAGCGCGGACGCGGCCCGGGCTTCGCGCTCAAAACGTTGGCGGGCCATCGGATCGGCGGCCATCTCGCCGGGCAGGAACTTCAGAGCGACATGACGTCCGAGCCGGAGGTCTTCAGCGTGGTAGACGACGCCCATCCCCCCAGCACCCAGTTTGTCCATAAGCCGGTAGTGTGAGATCACCTGGCCGGCCAGATCGTCATCGTTATCCGTCTCCACCGCTGGGGGCGAAGGTATCGGAGTGTGGTCCTCGGTAGTCTTGGCCGCCGCACCGGCATGGACCTCGCCGAGGAAGCGATAGCCCCGGCTCCCCACGGTTTCGATGTAATGGGGGCTCCCCGCAGCCTCTCCGAGCGCGGCGCGTAATCGGTTGATAGCAGCGTTGATACTGTGATCGAACTCCACAATGGTGTTGTTGGGCCACAAGCGCTGCCGAATCTCCTCGCGCAAGACGACCTCTCCCGGCTCTCGGAGGAGCATCATCAGGATCTGAAATGGCTGCGTTCCAAGGCGGATGCGCACACCGTGCTTGCGCAGCTCACCGGCGCGAGCATCCACTTCGTACGCTCCGAAGCGAAGCAGGCGAACTTGTGAAGGTGCTGGTTCGGGCATTTCCGGCCGATTCGAGAGAGTCTAGCACAGGGCTGCGCGCATGTCGCCAGGCTTGATCCCGAACAGAAGCGATGGCATTCAATCGCTCCACGCCGGCCTTTGGCGCGCGACGTGGCGCGGACACTCTTGTCTGCAGCGCCGGCACTCATGCCGACGCTTTTTGCTCGCCACCAGATGGGTGCTCACATTGTAGACACGTCACCGTCTCGGAAGCAGCCGTTCCGCGTTGTCGGCGGACTGCAACTCCACAACATCCGGCTGATAGTGGGGATCACGGTATACCCAGACCATACCTTTCGCGGCCTGCGTCAACACATCTTCTTTCCGTCCACGTGACCAACCGCCGCGAACGCGTGCCCGGGAGCGGACTCGCCAGGATCGTGCGCCGCCACCACGAAAGTCCCCAAGCGCGGGATGTCGATGCGGACAGCCGCGCCCATAATCCAGGAAGCCGGGGCGGGCACTGCCCGTCCGTTGACCTGCATCGATATCTGTTTCAGAGAAATGGATTCCGGGTTGGCCTCCGAAGTGACGCACATCGTTCCGGAAGTACTTTCCATCGGCCGCAGGACATCGTAAATCTTCTCTCGCGTGGTGGGGTTGAACAGGATGTCGAGCGTGACCACCTCGCCGATCTTCACGGTGGAGAACTCGCGCACGGCCGCGACAGTCGGCAGGTGCGCTCCGGCGCAGTGTGGACGCCCGGGCCTCTGCGCGTCCTTCAGCATCCCGGCTTCAGTCGCCGGACTAATCGGCTCGATGCGAATCCTCACCGTCCCGGGAACGGCGCCGCGCGACGCTTCGAGGTTATACACAAACAGGATGTTGTTCGCGCGATCCACGACCATCCTGTTCACCAGATCCTGCGACCCGACCCCGGGACCGATCCCCATTCCGCCTTCTGCTGCAATCTCCGAGGTCCCGGTGCTCGCCGTGAAAATCTCGAGGCCTGTGCCATCGGGAAACGAGGCGCGCAGGATGTGTTGAGGGTTGGCATAAAGCCCCGCTGCTGTGGCGGCGAAGCATAGATACGCGACTGCTCTGATCTTCGTTGTTTGACCTCCACCGCAGGGACCACCTGGGCGTGGCCGTTGGGTAATGGTTGAAATCCGGTGGCATTCAGGCGGGTCACCACTCCGGGCCCCTCTGGCGACACTGCCGGGGCCGAAGGAGAAGGAGAAGGACGCCACCAAAGAAGCAGGATCAGCATGGCAACTGCCGCCACCACCAGCGCCGATGACGGAACGCTCACCTGCAGTTTCCAAAATCGCTGCCAGATGGATGGAAGAGAAGGCGCCGGGAGAACTGCCGCGCGATAAGCTTCGGCAATGCGCCGATCCAGCTCCGCCGAAGGCTCGGGCGCTTTCCACTCCCGTAACAGGGCGTTCAAGGAATCGTGTTCGCTCACGAACATCTCCTTTCCGTTTGGCGCGCCAGGACTGACGCCAGGGCGCTGCGCAGCGATTCGCGCGCGCGGTGAAGCCGCGACTTTACGGTACCCACGTCCACTCCCGGGATTCTCGCGATGTCGGAGATCGGGAGTTCCTCGAAGGTGGACAGCACGGTCGCGTCACGTTGCAGCACCGGGAGTTGCCTCATCGCCGCGGCAACCAGTTCCGAGCGCTCCGTCTGCAACAGGTCACTCAGCAGGTCGATCGGAGCAGCGGCATCGGCGGCTTCTTCGGCCTCACGTGCGGACAATGCCGAACAGGAAGGTGCGCAGCCCTGCGCGATCGCTGTCGAACGCCGAGCCGCGCACCAGCGCCAGAAAGCACTCCTGCGTCACGTCTTCGGCCGAGTTTGCGACCCGTCAACCGCCAGGCAAACTGAAATACGGGCGATCGATGCCGGTGGTAAATGGCAAGAAGTGCCTGCTCGTTCCCCTGGCGTGCCTCGCGTACCAGGTCGCCCTCGGCCATTGATTCAGTGGGCGGTAGTTCCACAGCCTTGCATTGCCACGAAGTCCCGAAAAGATACGCTGCAAAAGAACCTTGTCGTCAAATCGGGGCGGTTTCTGTCCTCTTTCGCCCACTCAGTGTGCGGCGCGCCATGCCAACCCATCGGGCTGCCTTCCGGCGTCGAGGTGCCCGGTCACTTCGAGCGACTTCAGATCCACGATGGCGACGTAGTCGTCCGGAGTGCAGGCGACGAAGGCGCGTGCTCCGTCCGGCTGGATCAGAATCCCGGCGGCGCCGCGGCCGATCTTCAAGCGCTTGACCACCTTGCGCGAGGCGGCATCGAGAATGGTGAGGTCCGGGCCGCCCAGGGTCGAGACCAGGACCAGCTTGCCATCGGGCGTGAACTTCAGCCGGTTCGCGCTGGTGACGTTGGCTTCGAGCGTCTGGCTGACCTTTTTGGCGGCGGCGTCCACGATGGAGATGGTGCCGTCTTGGGCGTTGGCCGCCCAGATCTCCTTGCCATCGGGTGAGACATCGAAACCCTCGGCGCCTCTTCCAACCGGGACAACAGTCTCGCCCCAATCGCCGCCCGGCGGACCCATGGGACCACGGCCCGGCGGCGGACCTCCCGGCCCTCGCGCTCCCGGCGGCGGACCTCCCGGCGGTGGACCTCCCGGTCCGCGCCCGGCGCCCGGAGGCCGCTTATCGATGATCGACATCGTGGCCGAACTGACGTTCGAGGTGACGATGCGCTTCAGGTCATCCGAGACGTAGATCATGTGGGTGCGATCCTGCCCGGTGCCGAGCACCAGGTCCACCTTCTGCGACACGGGATCGTAGCTGCCGAGGACCTTCGCGGCTTCGGCCGTGAACCAGAGCTTGCCGCCCACGAAGACCAGGCCATGCGGACCACGCAAGGGGCCGAGATCGATGGGCGCGAGCGTCTTCTGCGCCACCAGGTCGATCACCGTGATCGTGTTGTAGGCGCCCCCGCCATAGTTCGAGACGTAGGCGAACTTGCCGTCGCTGGAGGCAATCACTTCGTGGGGATCGGGACCGGACGGCATCCGTGCGGCCACGCTCATATTGGCGGGATCGACGACGGCGAGGGTGGTGTCACCCTTCGAGAGCACCAGGAGCGCATTGGCCGGGGTACTGGCGGCGTATGCCGTCCACCCGGCCAGAAACGCTGCCACAAGCAAGGCTCGATGAATTGTCCGATGCATGATGTTCACCATATCGCAGTTGAGGGCGCAACGGCGGCCCTTGGCGCGCGGCTCTGCGTGATACCCTGTCTTTCGGAGCTCAAATGTCCCTGACGCGCGAAAAAGCTCAGCTCATGAGCGCATCCGAAATCGATCGGACGCTGGTCCGCCTCGCTCACGAGATTCTGGAGAAGACGAAAGACCTCGACACGCTTGCCTTCATTGGTATCCGGCGGCGCGGCGTTCCGTTGGCACAGCGCCTGTCGAAGAAGATCGAGACGCTCGAGAGCCGCAAGGTGCCGGTGGGGATTTTGGACATCAACCTGTATCGCGATGATCTCAGCACGGTGGACATCAAGCCTGTGGTGAGCGCAACGGAAATCCCGTTCGAAGTTGCCGGCAAGGACATCATCCTGATGGACGACGTTCTGTATACCGGGCGCACCATCCGCGCGGCGCTCGATGCGCTGTTCGATCACGGACGGCCGGCGCGCGTGCAGTTGCTGGTGCTGATCGACCGCGGCCATCGCGAACTGCCCATCGAAGCGAAGTTCATCGGCCGCGTGGTTCAAACCACCGACATCGAAATTATCGAAGTGAAGTTCCAGGAGATCGACGCAATGGAGAAGGTGCTGCTGGTGGAGCGCGCGGCAGCCGGAGCATAGCCTCGAAGATGCCTGCCGGATTGCTCGGAATCGAAGAATTGGACCGCGCCGAGATCGAAGCCCTGCTGGCGCGGGCCAAGGACTTTCAGCCCATTCAAAGTCAAACGGTAAAGAAACTGGATACCTTGCGCGGCAAGATGATCGTGAACCTCTTTTACGAGGCCTCCACACGGACGCGCACCAGCTTCGAGATTGCCGCCAAGCGGCTCGGCGCGGACGCTGTTTCGATCACCGCCTCGGGCTCGAGCGTCTCCAAGGGGGAATCGCTCGTGGACACTCTGAATACGCTCGCGGCGATGCGGCCGGATGCCATTGTCATGCGTCACGCCGCTTCCGGAGCGCCCCATTTTCTGGCCCGCCATCTGCCGACTCCGATCATCAATGCGGGCGACGGCACCCACGAGCATCCCACGCAGGCGCTGCTCGACGCGCGCACGATTCTCGACCGCCGTCCCGCGCTCCAAGGTCTGCGGGTGGCCATCATCGGGGACATCGCGCACAGCCGGGTGGCGCGCTCCAACGTCCACCTGCTGGCAAAATTCGGAACGGAGATCGTGCTCTGCGGGCCGGCGTCGCTCTTGCCCGCGGAGTTGGCCCAACTGGCGGCCGGCGTTCATCTCACCACCGACATCCGGGAGGCCATCCGGATGGCGGACGTGATCATGATGCTGAGAGTGCAGCTCGAGCGGCAGCACGAGGCGGCTTTCCCGGCGAGCGAGTATTTCCAATTCTACGGACTGCGGCTGGAGCACCTCGAGTTGGCCAAGCCGGACGCCATCGTGATGCATCCGGGCCCGATCAACCGCGGCCGCGAGCTGTCGTCGGAAGTGGCGGACTTTCAGCGATCGGTGATCCTCAACCAGGTAGAGAACGGCATTGCCGTGCGGATGGCGGTGCTCGAAAAGGTGATTGGATAATCCATGCCGATTGTCATCAAGAACGGACGGGTGGTCGACCCGGCCAGTCAAACGGACCGTATCGCCGACGTTCTGATTGTGGATGGCCGGGTCGCGGGCGTTGCGCCCAACCTGTCGTGCGCCGGCGCGGAGATCTACGATGCCGCCGGAATGATCGTCGCTCCCGGCTTCATCGACATGCACGTCCACCTGAGGGAGCCGGGTTTCGAGCACGCCGAGACGATCGAGAGCGGGTCGCGGGCGGCGGCGGCTGGCGGCTTCACGTCAGTCTGCGCGATGCCCAACACCAAGCCGGTGAACGACAGCGCCACCGTGACGAGCTACATTGTGGAGCGCGCGCGGCGCCGGGCGGCCGTGAACGTCTTCCCCATCGGCGCGATCACCAAAGGCAGCGCTGGCGAGGAATTGGCCGCCATCGGCGCCATGAAAGCGGCCGGCGCCGTCGCCATTTCCGACGATGGACAGCCGGTGATGAACGCCCGGGTCATGCGGCGCGCCATGGAATTCGCGCGGTCGTACGATCTGCCGATAATCCAGCACTGCGAGGATCTCAATCTCAGCGCCGGCGGCGATATGAACGAGGGCGCGATGTCCGTGCGTTGGGGCCTGCGCGGGATTCCCGCCGCGTCGGAAGACGTGATGGTGGCGCGCGACCTGGTGTTGGCGCAGCTCACCGGCGCCCGTTATCATGTGGCCCACATCTCCACGCGCAATGCCGTCGGGATGGTGGAATACGCCCGTCGCGAGGGCCTCGTGGTGACCTGTGAAGCGACGCCGCATCACTTCACGCTGTGCGACCACGAGATGGCGCCGTACGACAGCAATTACAAGATGAAGCCGCCGCTGCGCTCGGGATGCGATCGTGGCGCGGTGGTGAACGGTATCGTGAGCGGGACGGTGAGTGCGATTGCCACGGACCACGCGCCGCATCCCGGCAGTGAAAAGATGCAGGAATTCGAGCGCTGCCCGTTCGGCATCATCGGCCTGGAGACGGCCATTGCGCTGGCGCTGGAGGAATTGGTGCATCCGGGCAAGATCACGCTGAACCGGATGGTGGAGTTGTTCACGACGGGTCCGGAGTCGGTGATGCGATTGGGGCGCGGCACACTGGCGCCCGGCGCAGCGGGCGACGTGACGGTCTTCAGCACAGAATTGAGCTGGACTTACGACGTAAATCTGTCGCACTCGCGCAGCCGCAACTCTCCGTTTCACGGCCACACGTTCCAAGGCGGGCCGATGGCCACGGTGGTGAATGGCGAAGTAGTGTGGAAGAGGGGCGCTGAGTGATCACCCACATCGAGATCGAGGGATTCAAGAGCTTCCAAAGGTGTCACTCGATCTCGACGGGATCAATCTCTTCATAGGCACAAACGCGAGCGGAAGAAGTAACTTCTTCGATGCCTCACGGGTGCTGCAGGGGATCGGGTACGGATTGAGTATCGATGAGATCTTCAATGGCAAGCCGAAAAGTGCCACCAGCCAGGTATGGGAAGGGATTCTGGGAGGACTCCAGAACGCGGCTTTTTGGGCTGGCGGGGCTAGCTCCGGGGTCATTGCCATCCTGGTGCGATGCAAAGATCCCTCGTTCGAAGAGGAACTCCACTATCGGATCAGAATCGATACCGAACCTCCTTGCGTCTTAAGTGAGGCCCTTAGTCTGGGTGACACACTGATCTATCGTCTTTTCCAACCGGGTGTGTCCAATGCGCTTGACACATCCCGGCCGACGCTGCCGCAGCTCGCCAAAAGCAGAGACTGCACAAAGGATCAGGCGCATTTGATGGAAAACTGGTCGCGCTTGCTCAGCGACTCCCAATTCTTAAACCCTTCGACTAGTATTCTGCGGTCATATTCCTCACCGAATATGGTGGGACGCATCGGTTAGCGAGGTGAAAACTTCGCCGCGCTGATCAAGTCCATTCTTAATGATTAGCGAGATGCCGCGGCTTTTACTTCGTGGTTGAGACAATTGACACCGGCTGAGTTGGATGACATCAAACTGCTTCGCGGTGCCTTGCGCGAGCCACTCTTCGCAATCCGGAAGGGTGAGCACGAGATTCCGGCAACGGTTCTCTCCGATGGAACCCATCGTTTTGCCGCTCTGACAGCCGCCTTCTTCCAACCAGATCTGCCGCAGACTCTTATGATCGAAGAGATCGAAGAAGGTCTTCACCCCACCCGCTTGCGGCTTTTGTTGGAGCTACCGAAGTCCCAGTCCGCGAACGGACACCCACAGGTGATGGCTACATCACATTCGCCTCTCGCCGTCTCTTGGCTAACATGTCCGGAACTGGCTGATCTTCGGGATCGTATTGTCGGGCCTTGAGTGGAGCCCCCCCCCAAAAAAAAAGCCCGATCCGGAGATCGGGCTTTTGGTAAATTGAACCGGGCGACTTCCTACTCTCCCACACACTTACGCGTGCAGTACCATCGGGGCTGAGAGGCTTAACTACCGTGTTCGGGATGGGAACGGGTGGGTCCCTCT
>DATJWB010000158.1:0-2565 GCA_035501495.1 Bryobacteraceae bacterium
CGGAGCCGGCACCTCTCACGTCTCTGCAGCCTCTCGCAGCGGGGCCACTCGATCACCTCGTGCGGGCCTGTATGGCGAAGGACCCGGCGGACCGCTGGAGCAGTGCGCACGATGTGCTGGTGCAACTGAAATGGCTCGCCAATGCGGGCTCCCAGCCGGGTATGCCGGCCATCGCTGCGCCGCGTCGCGGGAAGCGGGAGCGTCTGGCCTGGATCGTTGCGGCAGTTCTCCTTCTGGCGGCAGTTGGCGGATTTGCGGCCTATCTGCGCCGGACGCCGGAAGAGAAGAGACTCGTGAGTTTCACCGTGAACACGCCGGAAGGACTGGTCCGCGCCAGCGCACCCGCCGTCTCGCCGGATGGCCGCCATATCGTCTTCAGCACGACGGCTCCCTCCGAACTCAAACCCCAACTCTACATTCGCGATCTCGACTCGCTGAACTCGCGGCCCCTGCCTGGCACGGAAGGCGCCTTCTGGGCAGGCGCGGCCCCCTTGTTCTGGTCGCCGGACAGCCGCTACGTCGCCTTCCTGGCCGACGGTAAGCTCAAGAAGATTGAAATCGCCGGCGGGCCGGCGCAAACGCTCTGCGACCTCGGTGGAATCTCCGGGGGAGCGTGGAATCGCGAAGGAACGATTCTGTTTGCGGGCGGCGACGGACCTTTGCGCCGGGTAGCTGCGACGGGCGGTACCCCACTCCCGGCCACTGTGTTGGACCCCTCTGGCAGTGCGACCCGCCATGCCAACCCGCAGTTCCTGCCGGATGGACGGCACTTCCTGTACACAGCGGTCCGTGAGGGAGATCCCCTGGGGGTGTACATCGGGGACCTGAATTCCAAAGAAGTCCGCCAGCTTGCCGTGGGGAATGGCCCGGTGGAATTCGCGCAGCCAGGTTACCTGCTGTCGGTGACACAAACCAGCCTGTTCGCGCAAGCCTTCGATGCGGAGCGTTTGCGCACGACCGCCGATCCGGTGCTGGTCGCGGAGACCGGCCAGGCGTTCATTTCGACATCAGAGAATGGCGTGCTGGCCTACGTACCGCTGGGCCGGTTGTACAACGGGCGGGTGGAATGGATCGACCGTTCCGGCAAAGAAGCCGGCGCGATCAGCGAGGCGGGAGTTTACTTTCAGCCGGTGGTTTCGCCCGACGGTTCCAGAATCGCGGTAGATCGTCGCGACGTGCCAGGCGGCGTCAGCGATATCTGGCTCTTGGACCCCATCCGGCAGACGGCGTCCCGATTCACCTTTGGGCCTAACAGCAATGCTTATCCGATGTGGTCTCCGGACGGGACCCGGGTGGCATATTCCGCATACCGGGGCGGGCAGTGGAGCCTGGCCATCAAACCGGCGAACGGGGTCGGTGATCCCGTGACGCTGTGTCAATCGCCGCACCTCATGCGGATTACCGACTGGTCCCCCGACGGGCGCTTCCTCATTTATGAGGCGGTACGTCCGCAGACGAGAGGCGATCTGTGGCTCTTGCCGTTGGGGGGAGATCATAAGCCTGTCCCTTATCTGGTCACCAGCTTCAACGAAACCGCCGCCAGGTTCTCTCCCGATGGAAAACTGGTGGCGTACACTTCCAACGAAAGCGGGCGCGAAGAGATCTATGTGCAAACCTTCCCGCCGGGTGCAGGGAAATGGCAGATCTCCAATGCCGGAGGCAACCGGGCGGTCTGGCGGCGCGACAGTAAAGAACTGTTCTATACCAGCCTCGACCGCCAAATGATGGGTGTGGAGGTGCTCGCCGGTCCCAGATTCTCCGTGGGTCTTCCGAGAGTCCTGTTCGCTGCCCAAATGGCCCTGCCTGCCCGTTATGATGTGGCGTCCGATCGGCGTTTTCTGATGGTGAAAGCATTGCGCGACGACGTCACCTCACCGATTACTGTGATCCTCAACTGGCCCTCGGCGATCAAACGTTAGGTAACGCGAACGGCCGCGTCTTGCGCATTCCAGAAAGAGCAATTCGTCAGATTTCGTCCGACGGATTGCAACAAGCGTTTGCGGAAATTGACCGATAAGCACCGTACAGGGCTCCGCCCAGACAGAGACGGAGGGGACAGGTGGGCTTCTCGTACAGTGACTCCCGCCACTTGGCTGTGTCACGCCCAATCCTGAAGCCTGCCCGAAAGGCAGCGCTCCGTCCCGGACATTCGGTGTGACGAATCTCTGCGAACTGGGGCGCCGCCGTGTGATCCTCCCGGATCAGAACGAGCGGCTCGGCCGATACCCCGGACGCGAGTGGATGCGGTACTTTTTGCCGGGATCGCTGAGGATCACCACCTTGATACTGCGGAAGCCCTCGTTGGGGTTCGGCTGCGGATAGTAGGTGATGGTGTAGGAGTTGCTCATATCCTCGCGGATATCTCCGAACGCCGCGACATTGCGCGGGCTAGCGAAAAACCAGCTAAGTGGATCGCGGAACCGGTCGTGGGAGTTCGGGCGCCGCACGAGCGCCCTCTCCGATAAGGCGGTTTCACGGCCCCAATACTCAGCGTCGGAAATGAAATGTTAATCAACCCGGTCCGGCGCTAGCGTTGGGACAGGCCTCCTGGCCTGTCCGAAACGG
>DATJWB010000159.1:0-66697 GCA_035501495.1 Bryobacteraceae bacterium
CTGCTGCAGATCGATCCGGCCGATTATCAGGCGAAGGTTGACCAGGCGCGGGCTGCCCTGGCTGCGGCCGAGAGCGAAGCGGTTGGCGCGCGCGTCAGCGTACCGCTCACCAATGCCACCACGGCCAGCGGGACTTCCGCCGCGGAGGCACAGCTCACCGCGGCGATCGCCGATTCGGAGCGAGCCAAGGCCGATTACGATCGCGCCTCGTCCTCTGAACTGGCCTTTGCCAGGGCGGATGTGGATGCCAAGCGGGCGACCTGGGAGCGCGCCATCGCCGACCGGCAGCGGATGATCCCTCTCGCGGCAAAGGACGAAATCTCGAAGCTGCAGTTCGATTCCTATGTAGCGGCGGCTCGCGTTTCGGAAAGCGATCTGGCGGCGGCGCAGCAGAAGCTGGCAAACGCCGAGAAACTGGCGCAGAGCAGCAAGTCCATGATGGACGCGGCACTAGCCCGTGTGGCCGCCGCGCGGGCGTCTCTCGAACAGGCGCAGGCCAACCGGCGGCAAGTGGACGTGAGTTCGGCGCAGGCCGGCACGGCATCGGCAGCCGTGGGGCAGGCGCGGGCGAATCTGGAAGCTGCCGAGCTGATGCTCAGCTACACCACGATCGTGGCGCCGATCGACGGCGTGGTCACGCGAAAATCGGTGCAACTGGGACAGATCGTTCAGCCGGGGCAGTCCATGCTGACGGTGGTTCCGCTGCAGGACGTCTGGATTTCGGCGAATTTCAAGGAAACGCAGCTTGCCAACGTGCGGCCCGGGCAGAAAGTGGAAGTGCACGTGGATATGTACGGCCGCTCGTTCGAAGGGCGCGTGGATTCGGTAGCTGGAGCGACGGGCGCGCGCTTGAGCCTGCTGCCTCCCGAGAATGCCACGGGCAACTACGTCAAGATCGTGCAACGCATTCCCGTGAAGATCGTGCTCGCCGAGCTTCCGGCCGGATTCACCTTCCGCCCGGGAATGAACGTGGACGCGACGATTTACACGCGGTAAAGCAATCGCTGCTCAGAGGGAGGGGACTATGGCTGCCACGAATGTCAGACCGGCGATCAATCCCTGGGTGATCGCCGGCACCGTGATGCTGGCAACGTTCATGGAAGTGCTCGACACCAGCGTCGCCAATGTCGCGCTGCCGAATATCGCGGGCAACATGTCTGCCAGCGTGGACGAGGCCACCTGGGTGCTGACGGCGTACCTGGTGGCGAACGCGATCGTGCTGCCGTTGAGCGGGTGGTTTTCGACGCTCTTCGGCCGCAAGCGTTTCTACATGACGTGCGTGGGCATCTTTACGGTCAGCTCTTTTCTGTGTGGCCTGGCGCCTTCGCTGGGTATGCTGATCCTTTTCCGCGTGCTGCAGGGTCTGGGCGGCGGCGCGTTGCAGCCCGTCTCGCAGGCCATCCTGGTAGAGAGCTTTCCCAAGGAAAAACAGGGCGTGGCGATGGCGTTTTATGGGATGGGTGTGGTGGTGGCGCCGGTCATCGGACCCACCCTGGGCGGATGGATCACCGACAACTACAGTTGGCGCTGGATCTTCCTGATCAACATCCCGGTCGGCATGCTTTCCGTGGCGCTGACCACGCTCCTGATCTTCGATCCGCCGCACCTGGTGCGCCGCACGTTCGCCAACGGATTGAAGCTCGATTACATCGGTCTCGGCCTGATGGCTACAGGCCTGGCCGCTCTCGAGATTCTGCTTGACGAAGGGCAGCGCGACGATTGGTTCGGCTCCAACCTGATTGTGGCCTCGGCGGTGATTGCCGGGGTGGCTCTGATCGGGGCGGTGATCTGGCAATTGCGGCAGCGGGACCCCGTCATCGACTTTCGCATGCTGAAGAACCGGAACTTCGCCTTGTCAGCGCTGGCGATGTACGCGATCGGTTTCACGCTGTATGGCAGCACCGCGATCCTGCCCATCTTCCTGCAGACCGTTCTGGGCTATACGGCTACGCTCAGTGGCCTGGTTCTTTCGCCGGGCGGAATCGCCATGATGGTCGGGATGGCTGTAGTCGGACGGCTGCTCGCGAAAGTTGAAGCTCGCTGGCTGGTGATCTTTGGCCTGGTGGTGGCGTCCACCGGCCTGTTCCAGATGGCACACTTCAACCTGACGGTGGATTTCCAGACAGCCATGTGGGCGCGCACAATCCAGGCACTCGGCATGGCGTTTCTGTTCGTTCCGATCAATACCACGGCCTTCAGTTCGGTTCCGCGCGAAAAACTGGGGTACGCCACAGGGTTGATGAATCTGTTCCGGAACATTGGCGGCAGCGGCGGCATCGCCATGGTGAACACGATCCTGGCCCGCCGCGAGCAGTTCCATCAACAGACTCTCATCAGCCACCTGACGCCGCTGGATGGCAATTACCTCAGCGCTCTACAGAGCGCGGCTTCGACGATCATGGGCCAGGGAGCGAGCGGCGCCGACGCAGCGGGGCAGGCCCAGGCGGTGCTCTACGGCATGGTGCAGAAGAACGCTGCCATGCTCGCGGCGGCCGACACCTTCCACACCCTGGCGGTGATCTTCCTCTGCCTGATTCCGGTAATCTTCCTGCTCCGGCGAACCAAGGCACATGAAGGGCCGGTAATGATGGAGTAGGGAGACGCTCGCTCCCTAACGGCCGCGGGTCCGAATCAGGCTTGGTCTGAAAAAATCGAAAGCACGCAGGCGAAACCGACTGCGTCACCAAACAAGTCCTGCGTTTGCTCTGGTGGGGCAGGCGGTTTCGCCTGCCGGCCTGGATCGGATACGATTTCTTCACGCCTTCCGAGCAAGCGTATGCCGGAGCCCAGATTACAGCAGGAGCGTCTCCAGCCGGTGAGCGTGTACCAGGTCATCCGTGGGCGACCACTCGAACACCGTGAAGTGCCCGTCGTGGGAGGCGACGAGGGCGACGGCATCGCGCTGGTCCTGCACGAACTGCGCGGCCGACAGATGGCGGGTGCCACCGATCTGGTCGGGATGCAGAAGCGCTGGAGTCGAGCCATGGATCGGCTCGCTGAGCAAGACCTGCTCCACCCGTGGTGAGCCCCTCTGCCGCAGGATCTTGGCGCCAAAGCCAAGGAGTTCGTAGCGGCTGTTGAGTACCGCGGCGCCATCGACCGCTGTAAGACCGCCAATCAGGGCGATGGTCGGAGCGGCCATCTCCGGATCGACGGCGGCGAGCTGCACAAAGGCCGGGGAGACCGTGTACGGCATAGGCTGCAGGATCGACTCCCGCCATGCTTCCGTGTCCGCGGGGACGATCAGCAGCGTGCCGCCACGGCCGTGCTCGCGCATGGAGACCGCCAGACGGACCACCGTGATCACGGATTTCGAGTTCCTGTCCCTGAAGTCGAGTTGGAGCAGGGATCGCATCAGAACCGGGGAGTCGGGACGGTCCGAAGCGCGCTCGTCCACGATTTTGATGTGATCGCCTTCCAGCACGGCCACATTGATGAACTTGCGAGTCTCCTCGCCGTTGTGGTGTTTGATCACCAGCAGCCCGGGCTCGGTCACTTCGACCACAAACGACAGGAGCGGAATGGCGCGCGTGGCGCCCCAGATCGAAAGCTCACCCTCGTGACGCCAGACGCCGAGGTGAATTCCCGGCCTTTCGACGGCAGGCGAGAGGCGCGTGAGGGTAGCAGGATCCAGAGGTAAGGGCCGCTCGAACAGGATCGGCTCAGGGGCGTCTTCCGGGGAAAGATAGACCAGCGAGATACGGGTGATGTAGCCCTCCTCGCGCCGGAGGCTGGCCCAGAAAGCAGAGTCGATGATGCCTTCAATCGTGGCGGCGTCCGGGGGCGGCGCCACGTGCGTCTGGCCGCGCCGCAGGGCGGCATCGCGATGGCAGGTGAAGTACGCCTCGAGTGTGGGGGAGACGGTCCGGGCGGCGGCGTAGGCTTCTCGCTTCATCGGAGATTACGGAATCATGATAGCGTTCCGGGGCGGCGGCCAGCCAAAATGTGAGATCGCTAGCCGTTTTCGCCACGCTTTCCGCATGTATAAGTGACCGGAACGAGAGGGGCGACGAATGGCGGCAACAGCTTTGCATCCGACGGACGGAGTGGAAGCACTCAATCGCTTCAACGATATCGTAACGCGCTACTGCGAATCCCAGATGTTTTTCGCAGGCTGCAATCTGGGGGTGTTCCAACAACTGACGGGCGGCCCAGCCACGGCGGACGAACTGGCTGGGCGCTTGAACATCCACCCGGATCCCTGCCACCGCCTTCTGACAGGACTTTCCCAAATGGGCCTTTTGGCGCGAGACGGAAATACGTTCTGGAATACGTCCCTGGCGGCGTATCTCACGCCGGGCGGGCCGCTGAACCTGGAGCCGCTGTCGATGTGGGGGAATCTGTTCTACCCCATGTGGGGGCGTCTCGACCACGCCGTCCGGGAATACGGGCCGCAATGGCAGCAGACCTTCGGCTTCAGCCAGCAGGACGCCTTTGCGAACATGTACCAGGACCAGGCGACCCTCAGAAAATTCGGCGGGCTCATGAGCGCGTACAGCATACCCCAGGGCAGACTTATCGCGGAGACCTTCGACTTCGCGCCGCATCATTGCGTGCTCGACGTGGCCGGCGGCCCGGGAGGATTGATTATCGAGATCGGCAAACGCCATCCCCACATGCGCGGGATCGTGATGGATCTCCCGCCGATTTGTGCGCTGGCCGACGAAGCCATCGAAGCGGCGGGACTCACCGGCCGCTTTGACTCACAGGTTGCCGACCTGTTTTCCGGACCTTATCCGTCCGGCGCCGATGTCATCTCGCTTTCGTGGGTCCTGCACGATTGGAACGATGAGCATTGCCTGCAGATTCTGCGGAATTGCCATGCAGCACTGCCTTCCGGAGGCGCGATGCTGATCACCGAAAGCATCCTCGATGAGAATCGGAGCGGCACTCCGTTCGGGGTGTTGATGTCGCTGCACATGTTGGTGCTGTGCGAGCCGGGCGCGCGCGAGCGAACCGAAGCCGAGTATGCGGCGCTTCTGGAGCGGTCAGGCTTTTGCGTGGAAAAGCTCGTCCGGCTGGCGGCCCCTCGCGATCTGCTGATCGCGCGCAAGCCGTAGCCCGCTCACTTGCGGGTGCAGATCCACTCGTCCACGTAGCCCCAGGTGCCGTCCGGGAGTTTTTCTTCGTTCACGAAGCGGAATTCGTCATCACTGGCTTTCGTCCAGTCCTGGCGCATCACACACTCCACGCCGATCATGGTTACGAGGCCTTCGAAGGCGATGTGGTTGCCGTCCCATCCGGGAGACCGCATGATACCGTAAGCACCCTCCAGCAGGACGTAGATCCATTGGCCGCTGAACGGGTCGAAGGTGATGTGGCGGCGTTCGAGACCGTTGCGATCCACCAGGCAGATCCAATTGTTCCGTTCGCAGATCCGGTACGTGCCACGGCTGAAATCCGAGTACGCAGGACTCAGACGCGTGGCCGGGACTCGGTTTTCGGTATTCCACTCACCCTCGATCCAACGGAACTTCTCCATTTCGGACAGCCGCAGCGCCGGCAAGCCGGCCACGAATTCCAGATTGAACACACCTACCTGCCGGGCGGGATCGTCTCTTGCCGGTCCCATCCGCATGATGCCGCGTGCGAAGAGTTCTTCCATGAGCATAGATTTGTGCCTCAATCGCCGGAATCGGGACCGCGGGGGCCGGGCTTTTCGCCCGCAATCGCGCGGAAGATCCAGGTCTTCGCCAGGAGCCAGTCGCGCTTGACGGTAGAGGCCGAAATCCCCAGCACCTCCGCGGTTTCCTCGATCGAGAGCCCGCCGAAGAAGCGGAGTTCGACAATCTTCCCTTGCTGTGGGTCGAGGCGCGACAGGCTGGTCAGGGCGTCGTCCAGGGCGACCAGTTCGACATCGCGTTTGGCCGGGATCGCCAACGCCTCATCCAGCACCAATGCCGGCGCCTCGCCGCCGCGCTTCGCCGACTTACGGGCGCGTGCGTGGTCCACCAGGATATTGCGAATGATCGTAGCCGCCACTCCCAGAAAATGCGCGCGATTCTCCCAGTTGCTGCGATTCTGGTCCACCAGGCGCAAGTATGCTTCGTGGACCAGGGCCGTGCTTTGGAGAGTCGGATTCGAGTGCTCACGGCGCAGGAATCGGCCGGCAATCATCCGCAGTTCGTCGTAGACGAGCGGCATCATGCGATCCAGGGCCGAGCGATCACCGTCGCGCCACTCGATCAGAAGCTGCGTCACGTCACCCGGATTCCGGTCAGGCATAAAAAAATTTCGCTGGGGTGACCCAATTCAGTGCACGGTTTCCGCACTGACTAGTGATCGCCAGTTTAGCAGCATGGCGACGCAGATTTCGAATCACGGGTAACGAAGGAGATACTCATGCAATCTACACTCGGAAAGATGATCCAGATGGGCGGCCTGCTCTTCGGTGGCGCCGCCGTGGTTATGACGATGGCTTCACCGGCCGCGGCCTGCAGCCGGCCCGGAAGCGGAGGCGCGGCAGCCGGCGCGGCACTCTCCTCGAGGGTGCTCTCGTTGCGGAACCTGGGATTTCAGGCGCCGCCGAAGATCGGGGCGCGGGAAACGCCGGGGGCGGCGAAGGACAATCAACCGCAGGCGGATCCATTGAACCCCAGCATCGTGGGCCTGTGGCAGGTAATGGACACGGACGACAAAGGGCAGCCGATCGACCTGAGCTTCGAACTCTGGCACTCCGACGGGACCGAGGTGCTGGTCGATCAATCCGCGCCCGCCACCGGGAACGTCTGCATCGGAACGTGGCTTCAAACCGGCACCCTGACCTACAAGCTCACTCACCCCGCACTGAACTTCGACATGAACGGCAATTTTCTCGGGACCGTGCTGATCAATGAGGTCGTGACCTTGGATCGGTCGGGCTTCAAGTTCTCGGGCACCTACACAGTTGACATTTTCGATATCACCGGTGAATTGCTCGATCATCTCGACGGGAAATTCATCGGCTCCAAGGTAAATCCGCCCGCCTGATGATTTCTGTGCGTATTCTTACTAATATAGAGCGCCTTGGGTCTACTGGTATCAACACCCGGGGCGTTCGCGGAGTCTAATCCACAGACCGAGACTACGGGGCGCGACGACTCCCCATTTACCCCCTTTTTTCGCGCCCCCGGGCCCGCCTGCAAAACCTGCCAACAATCCCAACTGTCTCCAGTCCTTCCGCTTTCGGTATTAGAATATGGTCATCGCACTATGAGACGGATCTGGGTACAGGCGGGAATCGCCTTTGGAGTGCTGGCCATTTCAGCCTTCGGCTTTCAGGACTCGGCGGCAAGACCATCGAAGGCGATGTTCGAGAAGACCTGCAGCGCCTGCCACACGGCCGAGAGTGTCGCGTCGGCCCGGCGCACGCGGGACCAATGGCAAACGGTCATGGAGGAGATGGTCTCGCAACAGGGCGCCACGATCGCCGACGAAGAATTCAATCCGATCCTGGAGTACCTGGTATCGGCTTACGGCAAGGTCAACGTCAACACTGCCCCGGCGGACGAAATCTCCCAGATTCTCGGGCTTTCCCAGAAGGAAGCCGAAGCTGTGGTGAAGTTTCGCAAGGAAAAGGGCAAGTTCGAGGATTTTGACGCGCTTGGCAAAGTCCCCGGCGTCGATTTGAAGAAGCTGGAGACTAAACGGGACGCCATCGCTTACTGATGCTCGATCGGCGGTCTGTGGGGAGGACGCATGAGCAGGTGGGGAATCAGGTGTGTGCGAATTGCGGCATTCGCCGCGGCGGCCATGGTACTGGGTGCCCAAACGCCGCCCGGCCGCGGAGCGCAGCGGGCCGGCAGAGGTACACCGCAAGGGATCGCTCCCGGCGGGGTGGGCTCGGACGATAAGCACGTGGTGGATCCCGCGGCTGCTGACCGGGGACGCAAAGTGTGGGCCGCCGAGTGCATCAACTGCCACGGAACGCACGCCCGCGGTACCGACCGGGGTGCCGATCTGATTCGCTCGGTGCTGGTGCTGCACGACCGCTACGCCAACGAAATCGGGCCGTTTCTCAAGAAGGGGCATCCCACGCAGACCACCCCCGCCGCCAACCTGACGCAGGCGCAGATTGAAGACGTGGCGCAGTTCATCCACTTCGAGGTCTACCAGACCATGCGCAGTGCCCTCGACGTGCAGGACATCCTCACCGGCGACCCAAAGGCAGGAGCGGCGTACTTTTCGGGCGAGGGGAAATGCGGTAGCTGCCATTCGCCAACGGGCGATCTGGCGGGCGTAGGAAAGAAGTACAGCGCGGTGAATCTGCAGCAGCGATTCCTGTTCCCGCAAGGGGGCGGACGCGGGGGCCGCGGAGGGCGCGGCGCCACTCCATCGTCCTCTGCGCAGGTCACCGTGACCGTGACGCCGCCTTCAGGGCCGCCGGTCACCGGAGCGCTTGTGCAGATCGACGATTTCAACGTCTCGCTGCGTGACTCGTCTGGCGAGTATTATTCCTGGAAACGAACCCCGTCTCTGAAAGTCGTGAAGCACGATCCCTTCGCCGCGCACGAAGCACTGCTGGATACCATCACCGATAAGAACATCCACGACACCGTGGCCTACCTGGAGACACTGAAATGAAAAGATGCGTTGGGGCCTTGGCGCTCGTGCTGTTCGCCGTCCCGTCCGCCGGTCTGTTCGCCCAGGGGACGTTGAATCCGGCGAAGCTGGGGCAGCCTCCCACCGATACCTGGCCGATGTACCATGGCGACTACTCCGGACGCCGCTACAGCACGCTATCGAAGATCAATGCCTCCAACATCAACTCATTGAGCCTGGCGTGGGTATACCACGAAAACATGGGGCCCGCCGGGAGCGGCGGTGTGCGGATCTCCGCCACGCCCATCGAAATCAACGGCGTCCTCTTCTTCAGCATTCCCGATCACCTGTGGGCCATTGACGCGCGCACGGGACGCGAAATCTGGCATCGCCAACTGCCATCCAAAGGTGGAATGCACATCGGGAATCGCGGGCTCGCCGCGTTCGGGACGTGGCTGTACTACGAAACTCCTGACTGCAATCTGGTGTCCCTCAACATGAGGGACGGAACGGAGCGCTGGCGAAAACCCATCTGCGATCTCGATTTGATGTACTACGGTTCCGTTGCGCCCACGGTGCTGAAGAACCACGTCATCACGGGCGTGAGTGGCGACGACCTCGACCAGCCGGGCTACCTCGAAGCGCACGACCCGGAGACCGGCGACCTGCAGTGGCGCTGGTATGTCGTGCCGCAAAAGAAAGGCGAGGCAGGCTCCGAGACTTGGCCCAACGAAGAGGCCATGAGGCATGGCGGCGGGATGACCTGGCAGCCCATCACCTACGACCCCGAATTGAACCTGATCTACGTGGGCACCGGCAATCCGCAGCCGGTGATCGCCGGGAAGGCGCGCCAGGGTGACAACCTGTTCACCGAATCGATCGTCGCTTTGAATCCCGATACGGGCAAGATGGCCTGGTATTTCCAGCCCTCGCCGCACGACACGCACGATTGGGACGCCACCCAGGTGCCCGTGTTGTTCGACGGCGATGTCAACGGGCAAAAGCGCAAACTGCTGGCGCAGGCAAGCCGGAATGGCTGGTTCTTCGTCCTCGATCGAACGAACGGCAAGAATATTGTCTCGATCGAATACGTGAAGACGAATTGGGCGAGTGGGGTGGACGCCAAGGGCCAGCCGATTCCCAATCCCGCCAAGATGCCCCAACTGGATGGCGCTCTGGTGTCGCCTAACCAGGGAGGCGCCACCAATTGGCCGCCCCCGACGTATAACCCCGACACCGGCCTGTTCTACGTCAGCGCGTCGCGCGCCTTCAGCGTATATTACATCTACGACCCCAGCGACAAGCCCGAAGGATGGGGTGGCAACGATCGCGGCGGATATTCGGAGTCGATGGTGGAGGCGATCGATTATAAGACCGGCAAGATCCGCTGGAGCCACAAGTGGGAGAGCGGCGGCGGCCGTTCCGGATTGCTGAGCACCGCGGGAAAGGTGCTGTTCGCCGGCGACGGCGCCAACAACCTGGTGGCCTTGCAGACGGAAACCGGCGAGCCGCTGTGGCACGCCAATCTCGGCGCTCCCGTCACCAACGGGCCCATCACGTATGAATTGGATGGCACGCAATACCTGGTGGTAGCGGCCGGAGATACCTTGTTCGGCTTTGCTATGCTGGCGCATTGAGTGTCAGCGGTTCTCAGATGAGCATGAATCCAACCCGCCGCCATTGGCTGGGACTGGCCAGCGCCCTGACGGCTGGAGTCACCGCGTGCCGCCGTTCTGCCCCGGCGCCCGAAGCCGATACGACTCCGAACCAATTGGGGAAGCCCGTCAGCGCCTATGGCGAACGGTCGCCGTTCGAGATTGCGACGCGATCGGTCCCGGACACGCGCACGCCCGAGACGGCGGCCAGCCGCACTCCTCTTCAGGATTCGTGCGGGATCCTGACTCCTTCCTCCTTGCATTACGAGCGCCATCACAGCGGCGTGCCGAAGATCGATCCCGCTCAACACCGGCTGATGATCCACGGACTGGTGGATCGCCCGCTGATTTTCACGATGGAGGAGCTTCGCCGGCTGCCCTCAATGTCGCGAATTCATTTCCTGGAGTGCTCCGGAAACAGCAGCGGCGAGTGGGGCGCCAGGATGGGTGCCAGCGCGGCGCAGAGCCACGGACTGGCCAGTTGCAGCGAATGGACGGGCGTCCCACTGTCGTTGCTGCTCGCCGATTGCGGCGTACAGAAACAGGCGAAGTGGGTGATCGCCGAAGGCGCCGACCCGTGCAAGATGCAACGGAGTTTGCCGATCGAGAAAGCGACGGAGGACGTCCTGGTCGCGTGGGGCCAGAATGGAGAAGCGTTGCGTCCCGAACAGGGCTATCCGCTGCGGCTGGTGGTCCCCGGATGGGAAGGCAATATCAGCGTGAAGTGGCTCCGCCGCCTGAAGGCCGTGGAAGAGCCGTACATGGTGCGCGACGAAACGTCGCACTACACCGACCTGCTGCCCGACGGCACGGCCCGCATCTTTACGTTTGTGATGGAGGCCAAGTCGCTGATCACCTTCCCGTCGGGCGGCCAGAAGCTCACGAGTCCGGGTTTCTACCAGGTATCGGGGCTCGCGTGGTCGGGCCGCGGACGCATTACGCGCGTGGAAATCTCGGCGGATGGAGGCGGTACCTGGCGAGATGCCGTGCTTCAGGAACCGCGGCTATCGATGGCGTTCACGCGCTTCACCCTGCCTTGGACTTGGGACGGCAAAGAGGCGGTACTGCAGTCACGCTGCACCGACGAGAGCGGCTATGTCCAACCGACGAAGGATGCTTTGGTCGCGGTCCGAGGGCTGAACTCCCAGTATCATTACAACGGCATCAAGGCATGGAAGGTGATGACCAATGGGAGCGTGACGAATGCGTAGCGCCCTGCTCCTGCTGGTGGTACCCGCGTTGTGCGCTCAGTCTCCGAAGTACGGCCTGGGACGCGCGCCCTCGTCGAGCGAAATCCAGAGTTGGGATGTCTCGATTGGTCCCGATGGATCCGGTCTTCCGGAAGGCAGCGGCACCGCTGCTCAGGGAAGGGCGCTGTATGCCAATCGATGCGCCAAATGCCACGGGGAGAAAGGCGAGGGGCGCGACAGCGTGCCCTTGGCCGGCGGCGAGGGGACGCTCAAGAATCCCAAGCCCCTGCGGACAGTCGGAAGTTACTGGCCTTACGCGACCACCATCTGGGATTACGTGAACCGCGCCATGCCGTTCAATAATCCCGGGATCCTGACACACGATCAGGTGTACTCGCTTACCGCTTACATCCTGTTCCTGAGCGGCATCATTTCCGAGACTGCGGTGATGGATGCCCACAGCCTGCCCAAAGTCCGCATGCCCAATCGCAACGGTTTCGTCCGGGATGCGCGCCCCGACGTTCCGCGGGCGGGTCATTGAATCTCACTCCGCGGCAACCCGGAAAACTGACGACGGGGCCTGCTGCCCATCGAGCTGCAAAGCAGAAGCGACCCTCCATGGCGAAACGCAAGGGACGGCAGGAAGGGCGCAAGGAAGGGCGCCGAGAAGGTCTTCTGGAAGGCGTGCACCTCGGCGAGTTGACCATGCTCGGGCGGCTGATCGGCAAGCGCTTTGGTTCCTTTCCAGCCTGTCTTGAGGAGCGGCTCGTGCGTTGCACCCAAAGCGAACTGGAAGGCATAAGCCATCGCATCCTGGACGCTCAGACCCTCGAAGATCTCGTGAAGTAAGCATCGGACTCACACCACTATCCAGCACGCCGTTCTGCGATATACTTCCACCGGATATCCATGCGGCGACGAACTCTGCTCCGCTGGATCGCGTCCCTGGGTAGCGCGATCCGATTCTCCGGCTTGCGAGCCTGGGCTCAGACCACCGGTTTTCCCGCTGGCCAGGATGACACACTTGGAGCGTTGGCCGCGGTGGTGCTCCCCTCCGAAATCGGCCCAGACGCGATTCGCGACGTGGCACACCGATTCGGGGTATGGGTCCGCGACTATCGCCCCGGCGCCGAGATGGATCACGGCTACGGGTTTACCCGCCTGCGCAACAAGCCCGCTTCGCCTGCCCCTGTCTACCTTCGACAGCTTGAAAACCTCCGCCCGGCGTTGTTGAATGGCGATGCGGCTTCCCGGCGCCGGGCCGTGGAAACGGCACTCGAGGAGGCGAAGCTGACCGATCTCCCCCGATCACCGGACGGGCGTCACGTGGCTGCCGACCTCATGTGCTTCTACTTCCGCAGCAGCGAAGCCAACGATCTCTGTTATCGCTCGGCTATCGGGCGCGATCTGTGCCGCGGTCTGAAAGGCTCCGACGGCCCTCCGCCCGCCTTGCGATCCTCGAAAGCCGAGGCACGCTGATGCGCACCCACGAGTCGGATGTCTGCATCATCGGCGGCGGGATCTCTTCGGCCATGCTGGCGCAGAAACTGACCGAGCTGCGGCCGGGCCTTTCGATAACGGTCGTCGAGGCGGGCCGCAAGCTCTTCGATCTCGAAAACCGCATGAAGTACCGGCAGCGCAGCATCGAGTACGCCGAGAATCCGTGGCCGGGGGATTTCATCGAAGACCAGGCAGCGAAGGGCGTCATCTCCCGCACAATGGCCGTCGGTGGATCGGCGCTGCATTGGGGCGGCACCTGTAACCGCTTCTCGGAGGAGGATCTGCGCCTCCACTCGATGTACGGCCAGGCTACCGATTGGCCCATCGAATGGAAGGAACTCGAGAGGTTCTACTGCGAAGCCGAGCGGCGCCTGGGCGTCTCGGGCGAGCCCAGTCCGCTTCCCGAGGACTGGCGCTCCGAGCCTTACCCCATGCCCGCCATGGTGATGACCCACAATCTGAAAGAGCTGAAGGCGTGGGCCGAGAAGAGCGGCATCCCGTTCTGGAGCACCCCGCAGGCCAAGAACACCCGGCCTTACGACGGGCGCGCGGAATGCATCCGCTGCAACACCTGCTCCATCTGCCCGACAGGCGCGCGGTACTCGCCTGACTTCACCTTCAAGCGGCTGATGGAGCGCAAGACGTTCACGCTCCACGATCAAACGCTCATCCGCAAGCTGGTGCCCGCTGACGGGAAAACCAGCGTCGCCTCGGCCCAGGCGGTGAACCGCGAGCATCCGGACGATCCCATGGAGTACCGCGCGCCGGTGTTCGTGCTCGCCTCCGGCTACTGCTGGAGCCCGCATCTTTTGCTGCTCTCGCAATGCTCACAGTTTCCCAACGGCCTCGCTAACCGCTCAGGACTCGTCGGACGGTACATGTGCGGTCACGCCTTCCTTTCGGCGATGATCGAAATCGACGCGAAGATCTACCCCGGAATGAACGAGCAGCATGGTCTGATTTCGCGGCAGTTCTTTCGCTGCAAGCCCGGAGACCCTTTCATCCGCCACGACCTCCGGGTGTGGGAGAGCGCGTCCGGACACGAGCCCCGCCTGCGCTCGGCGGATGGCGGCATTCTGCTGGGCGACAGCCTGCTTGCGGACTGGCGGCAGCGTGCCCAGCGCGGCACGGCCCGCGTGCGCGGCTACTATGACGTTCACCCCGACCGTGACAGCTCGCTGACGCTGGACGAGACAGCCCGCAATCGCTGGGGGGACCCCCTGCCGAAGATCGAGCACAAGCTGGATGGTCCCACTCAGGCGCGCCAGCAGTTCACGCGCGAGCATTTCCAGAGGCTCTTCCAGACGCTGGCCAAAGCCAACCATGGGAAGATTCTATCCACCGGCGCGGGCAATTACCTGGATCATCCGGCGGGCGGATGCCGCATGGGGACTGACGCGGCGTCCAGCGTGACCGACAGTTTCGGACAAACCCATGACCACGAGAACCTGTTCGTGGTCGGGTCCCCGACGTTGCCCAACGCCGGATGTACCAACGGCACCCTGACCTTCGTAGCCCTGACCTTGCGCTCCGCCGAGCGCATCGCGACCCGATTCCGAGGTGCGGCATGAAGTCGGTGTCCGTGGTCTGGCTCGCTTTTGTGCTCGCCACCCTGTGCTCCGCCCAGGAGTGGCCCACCTATGGCGGCGATCCGGGCGAGACGCATTACTCTCCGCTCAACCAGATCACTCGCTCCAATGTCAGCAAGCTCAAACTCGCCTGGGAATGGAACACTGACGAATCGCCGAAGCCCGAATTCAAGACCACACCGGGCGTCTTCGAGTGCACGCCTCTGATGATTGGCGGCATCCTCTACCTCAGCACACCGTACAATCGTGTGGTCGCGCTCGATCCGGAGACCGGCCACGAAATCTGGTCGTACGACCCGAAGGCCTACGAGGACGGCCAGGTTCCCAACGGCACCGGCTTCGTACATCGCGGCGTGGCCGCGTGGCGCGACAGCAAGAGCGGCCGCTATCGCATTTTTATGAACAGCCGTTACAAGCTCATCTCGCTCGATGCGCTTTCCGGCAAGCCAATGCCCGACTTCGGCGACAACGGCGTTGTGAACCTGGTTAACGGCCTGCGATGGGAAACCAACCCCAAGCACTACACCAACACGTCGCCGCCCGTGGTCTACAAGGATCTGGTGATTGTAGGCAATGGCGTCGCGGACCGCCTGGTCTATCAACGTGATCCGCCCGGCGACGTGCGCGCCTTCGACGCGCACAGCGGCAAGCTGGTCTGGACGTTTCACACGGTGCCCACGGCCGGCGAACCCGGCATCGAAACCTGGCTGAACGGCAGTGATCGGGTCACGGGCCACACCAATGTCTGGGCGCCCATGACCCTCGATGCTTCGCGCGGCCTGCTTTACCTGCCCGTCAGCACTCCCAGTAACGACTTCTATGGCGCCGCACGGCCAGGCTCGAACCTGTACGGCGAGTCGCTGGTTTGCCTCGATGCGGCCACCGGCAGGCACAAGTGGCACTTCCAGTTGGTACATCACGGCCTGTGGGATTACGATCCGCCGGGACCGCCCGTTCTCGCGCGGATCCTCATAGAGGGCCGCGGCATTGACGTGGTCGTACAACTCACCAAGACGGGTTGGGCCTTCGTCTTCGACCGGGTAACCGGCAAGCCGATCTGGCCGATCGAGGAGCGCAGCGTGCCTGCCAGCGACGCGCCGGGCGAAGCTTCGTCGCCCACCCAGCCCTTCCCGACTCGACCACCCGCCTTCGAAGAGCAGGGCGTCACGCTCGACGATGCCTTCGATCTCACGCCCGAGCTCAAAGCCGAAGCCCAAGCCGAAATGAAGAAATACCGGCTGGGCCCGATCTTCACGCCGCCCAGCCTGCAAGGCACCTTCATGCGGCCGGGCGTGATCGGCGGCGCCAACTGGGGCGGAGGCGCGCTCGACCCAGCCACCGGCATCCTCTACGTAAAGTCAAGCAGCACTCCGGCTATCGCGCGCTTGAGAAAGGTGGAGAGCAGGGTACCCGGCGAACTCGACGCCGCATACGCAGGCGAACAGGTGAGCACTACTTTCCATAACGGCATTCCGCTGCTGAAGCCGCCCTACGGCCATCTGACTGCCATCGACCTCAATCGAGGTGACATCGTCTGGCGAGTCCCGTTCGGGGACGACGCTCGCCTGCGCGCCCGCCCCGAACTGAGGGGTGTGAAGTTGCCCGATCGCCTGGGGGCCGCCGGGGCCCAAGGAGCCATTGTCACTAAGGGCGGCCTTATCTTCTGTGGTGGCGGCGACACTTCGGTGCACGCCGTGGACACCGCTAACGGCCAAGACCTTTGGACGTACCCGCTCGGCCGGCGCACTGGCGCGACCCCCATGACCTATCGCTCCGCGAATGGCAAGCAATACGTGGTGATCGCATCAGGCGCCGGCGCCAACGCCGTTCTTAGCGCGTTTGTGTTGCCCTGAAACGATCGCAGGCCATTCGCATGAGTGCCGCACCCAGTACTCCCGAAAACCCGGACAGCGCCGAGCTGTTGGAGGGACAGAACCGCGTACTGGAACTTATCGCACAAGGAGCCGGCCTTCCAGCGGTCCTCGATTCGCTTTTGGGCGTGATTCAGTCTCAATGCCCGGGCATGCTCTGCTCCATCCTTCTGCTCGATCCGGTCGGGATGCACGTGCGCCACGGCGCGGCGCGTGACTTGCCGGAGGCATTCATTTCCCGTATCGATGGCGAGCCGGTCGGCCCGCGCGCCGGCTCCTGCGGAACAGCCGCCTACCTGCGGCAGCCGGTGATTGTCGAAGATATCGCGACTGACCCGCTGTGGGAAGATTATCGCGAAATCGCGCTGCAACACGATCTGCGGGCATGCTGGTCTACCCCGATTCTCGACGCGCAGCAGCACGTGCTCGGCACCTTCGCGATGTATTTCCGCGCACCTGGACGGCCGGAAGCCCGGCATTTGCGACTGATCGAAATCTCCACCCATATCGCGGCCATCGCCATTGCTCATCACCAGAGGACCGAGGCGTTGCGAGTCAGCGAGGAACGGCTGCGGCTCGCATTGACCGGTGGGAACGTCGATATCTGGGAGTACGACCCGTCCACGTCGCGCCTCGCTTGGTTCGGAGGACTCAAAGCCGTTTGGGGCGGGCCGCCAGAAGCCGGGAGTCTGGCGGTCGAGTTCCTCGTAGATACCGTTTATCCGCCCGATCAAGACAAGGTTCGGATGGCGTTCGCTCATGAGCTTGCCTGCGAGTCCGGACGCGATACGGAATTCCGCGTTCGTTATGCCGATGGTTCTCTGCACTGGTACGTGTTGCGGGGGCGTCCCGATTACGACTCAGCGGGCAGGGCCGTCCTGATGCGTGGCATCGCGCTCGAAATCACCGAGCGGAAGCAGGCGGACGAAGAAATCCGCAGAAGGGATACCCAACTGGTGGAAGCTCAGCGGATCGCGCATCTCGGCAGCTACGAGTGGGACGTGACTACGAACATGGTCCGCCGTTCGGACGAACTGTGCCGAATCTTCGGGCTATCTCCGGACGAGTTCGAGCCGACCTATGAGGGCTACCTGGCGCGAGTCCATCCTGAGGACCGTCCCACCACCAAGGCAATCATCGATCGGTCATTCGCGTCGAAGCAACCCTTTGACTTCGAAGAGCGGATTATCCGGCCGGACGGAAGAGAGCGCGTGCTCCACAGCCAGGGGCAGTGGATTCTCGACGAGAATCGCGTCCCCACCAAGCTTGTGGGGATCTGCCAGGATATCACCGGGCGCAAAGAGTCCGAAGGGCAACTTCGGACCACCAACGCAGCGCTCGACGAGGAGATCAAGGAACGAACCCGCGCCGGGAAGGAAATTCAGGCGCTCGCGGGGCGCCTGATTCATGCGCAGGAAGAAGAGCGCACGCGCCTCGCCCGCGAACTGCACGACGATTTCAGCCAGCAGATTGCGACCCTGAGCATTGCCGCCAGCAACCTGAAGAAGCACATCCCGAAAGACGCCACGGAGGCACGAACCCAGAGCGAGCGCATGCAACAGAAGCTGATTGATCTGGCGGAAAGCGTGCGGAAGTTCTCTCACAATCTGCATCCGGCCATGCTGGAATACGCCGGTCTGAGCGCCGCGCTAAAAGACTATTGCGTAGAATTCGGCATGCTGTCGGGAATCGCTGTTTCCTTCCGTGCCGAAGGCACCTTTGAGGGCCTGCCCTCCGACGTTGTCCTGTGTCTCTACCGCAGCACGCAGGAGGCCCTGCAGAACGTCCTGAAACACGCACAGGTGCGACGGGCGCAAGTGACAATCGGAAGAACCACGGAGACTGTGCGGCTGATCGTCTCCGATCAGGGCGTTGGCATGGACACACACACCGCGACATCCGGGCTGGGACTGGTCAATCTTCGTGAGCGGACACGCCTGGTCAACGGGGCGCTGAAGATCGAGAGCTCGCCGCATCAGGGAACCACTGTGACGATTACCGTGCCGATTGCGGACAACGTTTGAAATTGATGACAGGCAGGCCGGTGACCTGCCGGCCGGTTTACTTTCCGCCCTTCCAATCCGGCAGACGGCCTGGGGTGGGGGGAGCGCCCGCTGTGTCGAGTTGCTTCTCGAGAGCCTTGATATCCGTTTCGATCAGCTTCCGGAGTTTCGGGATCTCTACCGCCAGCCCGTCGGAAGCGATCTGATACTGCTCCATCGCGGTTTTGGTCGGCCGGCCCGTCGTCCGCGTGGTCGGAGATGCGGCCGATTGCAGGTGCTCGGAGATCGATGCCGGTACGCCTTCCTGGTGCGATCGCATGATCCGGTCGCCGTTCAGCGCCACGTTGATTTCATCGAGGTTGTGTTCGAGCTTGAGAGTCTGCTCGCGCAAGGTCGCCGGCAGGCTGGGCGTGGCGTCGATGGCGCGCCGGATCGAGTTGAGGCGGGTCTGGGCTTCCGTGGCAGCCTCCTGAGTCGCGGTCATCGCCTTCTGCAGAGTGGCGAGTTTCTCCTGGAACGCCGCCAGGGCAATCCGGTCCTCCCTGGAGGTATCGCCCTCGGCCACAATCTCGAAGGTCTGCGATCCGGAGAGCGGCGTAATCACGCCACCCTGCCGCTTGGCCAGGGCCACGGTGTACTTTCCGGGCACTGCCAAGGGCGCGCCGCCGCCACGACCGCCGAAGCCCGCCGTGGGGTCCTCTTCGCCGCCGCCCCCGGCGCCGCCACCACCGCCCGCCCCGGCGCCGCCCGCGAATCCGCCGCCACCACCGGCCCCTCCACGTCCGCCACGTCCGCCGCCCCCTCCCGCGCCGCCGCCACCCAATGGAATCGCCGGCGCCAGGGCAGCGCCTTGCGCGCGCAGGTCCCACGTTACGCGGTGAATGCCGCGAGTGGCCGGCGCATCAAACCGGCGCACGACTTTACCAGTAGCGTCGCTGATCGAGACCACAATCGCCGGCGCTTCCTCTTCCGCTTCGGCGCGTAACTCCTCGGGTGTCGGGTACCCGGGCGACTCGCCGCGCTGTATGGCCGCGCGCTCCCGCTGCTGGCGCTCCTGGAGCCTGGTGCGAATGCCATCCTTCAGATTGAACGTGATCACTGCTCCCACGGGCGGGTTGGGCGCCGTGAAGTAGCTGGTGCCCAGATCTCCGCCCGGATTGTACGGCAGGTACGACAGCGCATTCTTCGCCGGAAAAATGGCACTGTCCTTTTGCAACATCTCGGGAGTAGCCACCCGCAGCGGGCTATAGTCGTCGAGCACGTAGATGCTGCGCCCGAATGTGCCGATCAGCAGGTCGTCGGTCTGCTTCTGGATCGCCAGGTCGCGCATCATCACCGTAGGGAGCCCAATGTTGAGCTTGATCCACTTCTCGCCGCCGATCTTCGTGAAGTAGAGTCCGAATTCCGTGCCGGCGAAGATCAGGTTCTTGTCGATATGATCCTCGGCGAGCGCATAGACGCCGCCCCGCTCCGGCAGGTTGCCGGCGACGTTCACCCACGTCTTTCCTTTGTCGGTACTCTTCAGGAGGTAGGGCTTGAAATCGCCATTCTGATGGTTCTCGTAAACCGCATATACCGTGCCCGCATCGTGCTGGGAAGCGAGAATCCGCTGCACATAGGCGTCTGCGGGAACACCCGCGGGCTGATCGACTTTGCGCCAGTTCTTGCCGCCGTCTTCGGTCACCTGCACCAGGCCGTCGTCGGTGCCGACGTAGATGAGTCCTTCCTGCTTGGGCGACTCCGAGATGGCCGAAATATTGTCATAAAGGGCGGTCGAGACGTTCTTCTGAATCGCGTCAATGGGCCAGACTCTGCCCATCAGCGGGATCTTGTTGCGATCGAGATTGCGCGAGAGGTCAGGACTGACGGCCCGCCAGCTGTCGCCGCGGTCATCGCTGCGGTAGAGTCGCTGGGCGCCGAAGTAGAGGCGGGTGTTGGAGTGCGGGCTGATGACCAGCGGCGCGTCCCAGTTCCAGCGCATCGCCGGGTCGCCTTTGGCCGGCTGAGGCTGAATGGAGACACGCTCGCCGGTGCGCTTGTCGAAGCGGACCATACCGCCGTTCTGCATGTTGGCGTAGATCGTATTCGGGTCCTTGGGATCCACGCGCGAGTAGAACCCGTCGCCGCCGTTGGTGACGAAGCAATCGCTGTTGTAGAGAGCGGAGTTCTTGGTGCGGACGGCGCAGCCGAAGCTGTTATTGTCCTGCGTGCCGCCGTAGACGTGGTAGAACGGCGCATCCTCACTGACAGCGATATCGTACAACTGCGCGGTGGGGAGGTTGGCCTTGAAGATCCACGTGGCCGCGCGGTCGAAGCTTTCGTAGACGCCGCCGTCGCAGCCAACCAGGTAATGGTTGTTGTTCTTGGGATCCACCCAGATCTCGTGATTGTCCACGTGCTTGTTGCGGGTGGGCAACTGAGTCAAGGTTCGGCCGCCATCGTCCGACACCATGATGTTGACGTTCATCACGTAGATGCGATCGGGGTTGGCCGGGTCCACCTGCACCTTGGCGTAATACTGCCCCTGCGAATCGGACGAGTTGCGCCGCTCCCAGGTGATCCCATTATCAGTGGAGCGGAACAATCCGCCGCGCCCTTCGTTGGCTTCCACCATGGCGTAGATCATGTTGGGGTTCGAAGGCGCGTAGTTGAGGCCGATGCGGCCGAGGTCGCCGCCCGGAATACCGCCCGATACTTTGGTCCACGTCTTTCCAGCATCGATGGAGCGCCACAGCGCGCTCTCGGGCCCTCCGTGAATCATCCCGAAATATTTGCGCTGGCGCTGGTGAGTGGCTGCCAGCAGAACATCGGGATTCTTCGGATCCATCACCACGTCGGAGCAGCCGGTATACTCACCGACCTTGATCAGGCTTCCGTTCCAGGTCTTTCCGCCATCGGTAGTTTTGTAGAGGCCGCGCTCTCCGCCGCCCTTCCACAGAGGCCCGGGCGCCGCCACGTAGACCACGTTGGAATCGCGCGGATCCACCACGATGCGGGCAATGTGTTCGGTCAGTTTCAATCCGGCATTCCGCCACGTCCGCCCGCCGTCTTCGCTTTTGTAGATGCCGTCTCCGTAGGAGACGCTCCGCTGGTTGTTGTTCTCGCCGGTGCCTGCCCAGACAATCGATGGATTCTTAGGATCGATCGTGATTGTGCCGATGGAATACGACCCGTAGTTATCGAATACCGGCGTCCAGGTGGTGCCGTTGTTGTAGGTCAACCAGATGCCCCCGGAAGCCTCGGCCACCAGGTAGTGGTTGGAATCGTCGGGGAAGACTGCGAACTGCGAGGCACGTCCGGAGATGAAGGCCGGGCCGATATTGCGCACCCGCAAACTGGAGAAGGTCTGTGCATTGATGGGGTCGTCAGATCCACCACCCCGCCTGCCACCTTGCACGGGCTCGTCCTGTGCCAGAAGGGGCAGCGAAAAACACAAAAAGAGCGGAAATAGCCTCATGGCAGCCGAGTATATCAATTGGCGCCCCGCGGCGCGGATTCCCCTTGCGCGCTAGAGCTTCGGCTTGCTGGCCGCCAGAGCCCGCTCCATTTCCTGCAACCTGGAGAGCGTCTCCTCGGGCGAATGAGAGTCGAGCCACGAAACGGCATCCCCGATCACACTCCTGGCGGCGTTCTGATTGATAGTGGCCTGTGCGCTGGGATTGGCTCTCCGCGCCGGCTGCAGCGAATCGCTCCATTGCTTCCAATCGGCGACCACAGCAGCTTTCCCGGCAGATGCCGCCTTCGCCTTCTCCAGACGGGAAATCAGCTCGTGCACAGTCTCCAGGACGTGACGCCGCCGTTCGATCATCTGCGTGATCTTTTCGGGAACACCCGCCGAGCTGCCATCGGCAAACAGCGCGGCCTGCAACTTCACGTAGTCCGGGACCGCGCCGACGGTCATGTTGGCCACCGGGATGCGCTTCTCGGCGCCGGGAGCGATCAACACACTGGCCGCTTCGTCCTGCCAGAGCGAATAGTAGCTGCCGGGGTAGTTCACCAGTTCGATCAGGAACGCCGTGACCGGCTGCGAGGCGCTGTTCTTGACCGTAAACACGCTGCCGCCCGTGACGGGTTCGGTGCGCAACTCGGGCAGCGGCTGCGCCACACCGGTTCCGAGAGCCAGCACAAACGTCGCCGTCAGGATTCGGAGGCCCATAAACTCACATTATCCCGCCCTTGCGGCCGCGGCGGTACACTCGTCTTAGTCACACCATGCGATCCCTACTCGTTCTCTGCTTCGCCGCCTGTGCCTGCCTCACGGCTCAGGTTCGATTCTCTCGCGACCAGATCGCCGTCGAAGTGAACGGCAAGCCCTTCACCACGTTCTATTACGGCGGTTCGAGCGGTAAGCCGTATCTGGCGCCACTGCGCTCCGCGTCCGGGAAGATCGTGACGCGCCATTACCCGATGGAGGAGATCCCCGGTGAAAGCCGCGACCACGTCCACCACACCGGCCTGTGGTTCTCCTACGACGACGTCAACGGCACCAAGTTCTGGGAGAACGATCCGTCGTACACCAAGCCGCAGATCGGGCGGATCGTGGTCCGAAACGCGGAATTGAAAGAAGGCGACCGCTCCGGCAAGCTCGCCGCTACGATGGAGTGGCGCGAGCATGGCGGCAAGACCCTGCTGGTGGAGGATCGCAATATGATCTTCTATTCCGACCCGAAGCTGCGCACCATCGACTTCGACATCACGCTGACGGCATCCGAAGACCTCACCTTCGGCGATACCAAAGAAGGAGCTTTCGCCATTCGGCTGGCCGACAGCTTCACGGAGAAGAAGGGCGGCCGGATGGTGGATGCGGACGGACGCGCCACCATGGCCAACATTTGGGGCAAGCGCTCCAATTGGGTGGACTACACCGCCGAAGTGGAGGGCGAGCGGCTGGGCGTCGCGATCTTCGACCATCCGGGAAATCCACGCCATCCCACTTACTGGCACGCGCGCGATTACGGCCTCTTCGCGCTGAATCCGTTCGGGCGGAATGCGTTCGATCCCTCGCAGGAAGAGAGCCACTGGAAACTGCCCGCCGGGCAAAAACTGCATTTCCAATGGCGGGTGGTGATCCATCCCGGCGATGCGGAGACCGGCCATGTCGCGGAGTTGTACCAGCAATATGCTGCGAAGCACTAGGCTGCTTGCGTCACTTGTACTTCTCGCCCTGAGCTCTCACGCCGCCGGCGTCACGATGGATTCGCCTCGCGATTACCAGGTGTTCCAGCGGTCTTCCTTCGCGGCTGGCGCGATTGCCGTCCGGGGCAGTGCCGATGAGGCCTGCGATGCCGCCGAAGCGCGGCTGGAGGGGGGCGGGTGGCAAAGGATTCGGACGTCCTCACCTTGCACCTTCGAGGGGCGGATCGCAGCACCCGCAGGAGGCTGGTACGGCTTGGAAGTCCGGGTCCTCCGAGGGGCCGAGCGGTTGGGCGGCACCGGGGTCGTGCACGTCGGCGTCGGGGAAGTATTCGTCATCTCCGGGCAGTCGAACTCGACGAACTACGGAGAAGAGGCCCAGCAGATCCACAGCGGAATGGTGGCCACGTTCAACGGCGCCGACTGGCGGCTGGCTAACGATCCGCAGCCTGGGGTGCAGGACAACAGCCGGCAAGGAAGCTTCATTCCGTCGTTCGGCGACGCGCTGTATGCGCGATATAAGGTCCCGATTGGCGTGGCGAGCGTGGGCTATGGCGGAACCAGCGTGCGGCAATGGCAGCCCAAAGGCGACCACTTTCGTTTGCCGCCGACCAGTGCCCGGTTTGTGGAAGCCTCGGGCGATGGCACCTGGGTATCGACCGGCAAATTGTTTGACGGAATGCTGGAACGGATCGTCCAATTAGGACAGCAGGGCTTCCGCGCCGTGCTTTGGCATCAGGGCGAGTCGGACTCGCACCAGGGAGCAGGCCACGAAATCTCCGCCGCTGAATACCAGCAGATGATGGAGCGCCTGATTCGCGAAATGCGGTCGCGGGCCGGTTGGGACTTCCCGTGGTTTGTGGCCCAGGTGAGCTACCACAACCCCAACGACCCGGCCACTCCGGAAATTCGTGCCGCTCAAGCGGCACTGTGGAAGGAAGGACTCGCGCTCCAGGGCCCCGATACCGACACGCTGACGGGCGACTACCGCCAGAATCAAGGCACCGGGGTCCACATGAGCGCAATGGGCCTGCTGGCGCACGGCAGATTGTGGGCCGAGAAGGTCACCGCCTGGCTCGACGGAATGAATTCCGGCCGTAGCAGTCACTGATCGTTCCAACCCCCTCCGAGCGCCTTGTACAACGCCACCAGGTTGGTCACCAGGGCAGTGTCGCTCTGCGCCAGGTCGTCTTCGATCGATAGCTGCTGGCGCTGGGCATCGAGCACACTCAGGAAGTCGGAGAGGCCCCGCGTGTATAGCTCGTTAGCCAGGCGCGTAGCCTCTTGGCTCGATTGGGCGGCGGTCTGGAGCCGCTCGCGGCGCTCCTGCTCGCGGCCATAAGCGGTGAGCGCGTTCTCCGTTTCCTCGAGCGATCGCAGTACCACGTCCTGGTAGGTGAGTTGAGCCTGGGCGAATCGCTGTTTCTGGATCTCCAGGTTCGATCGCAGGCGGCCGCCCGTGAAGATCGGCAGCTTGATCGCGGGCCCGAAGGCGAAGAAGTTTCCCGCCCCCAGAGTTAGACCCGAGAAGGATGTGCCTTGGCGTCCGGCGGCTCCGGTGAGCGTGATCTTCGGGAAGAAGTCAGACTTCGCCACGCCCACACGCGCGCCGGCGGCCGCGATTTCCGCATCGGCGCGGCGGATGTCAGGGCGCCGCTTCAAAAGATCGCTCGAAAGGCCCACAGGAACGACCGGAGGTGTCGCGGGCAGGGGTTTGGCCTCCGTCAGTTCCGCCGTCAACGTCCCGGGTTGTTCCCCCAGAAGGACGGATAGCCGGTGAATGCCCATCTGCCGCGCCGATTCGAGAGCCGGCACGGTGGCCTGGGTCGCCGCCAACTGCGCCGCCTGGCGTTCCACATCCAGGTCCGTGCCGAGCCCGGCCTCATACCGCACCTTCGTCAGGTCGAGTGAGTCCGCCTGGATCCGGATATTGCGCTCGGCGATTTCGAGCCGCCGTTGAGTGCCGCGCAGTTCGCTGTAGTTGCGCGCCACCTCGGCGAGCAGGCTCACCAGGGTGTCGCGCCGCGCTTCCTCCGCGGCTGTAACGTCCGCAGTCGCGGCGGCCAGGGCATGGCGCTTGCCGCCGAAGAAGTCGATCTCCCAACTGGCGTCGAAGCCCTGCTGGAAGATGTTCGTTTCGAACGGCGCCAACAGGGAGGACTGGCTCCCCGCATTCGGCCGGAAGATGCCCTGCGTGAGGCCGCCGCGAACGCGCTGCTCGGAATTGCCGGACTCGACCGAGGGCAGGAGGCCGGCCCGCGACACGCCGCGCGCGGCCCTGGCTTCTAGCAAACGCGACGAGGCCACCTGCAGATCAATGTTGGCGCGCAACGCCCGCTCGATCAGCGAATCGAGTTCGGGGTCGTGGAAGCTCCGCCACCACTGCTCCACGGCGGGGTCCGCAGTTGCGCCCGCGGCTTTCGATTGGTACTGCGCCGGAATGGTCGCGGCGCGGGACGCCGGTGCGCCGGCTAGCGCGGCGCCGGCGAGAATCAGACCCAGAATCCGTTTCATTTCTGACCTCCCGCCTGGACGTAGACATCCAGTTGTTGCCCGGCGTAGACCGGCGCGCCTCGATCCAGCGCGAAGATCACCTGCAGCACGCGCGTATCGACGCGCTCGGTGCTGTCGCCGGTGAGATTCTTTTTGGGGATCACATATGGCTCCACACGCACGAAATGCAGCGGCAAGCGGGTCCCGGCATTACCGCGCACTGTTGCGGTGGCGGACGCTCCGGCCTTCAGACGCCAGGCGTCCTGCTCGTCGATGTCGGCGCGAACGTTGAGTCGTGCTGTGGCGCCCATCAGGATCAAAGGCTGAGGCAGCGGACCTGCCTGCGCATATTCGCCGACATGCACCTTACATTGCAGAATCTCGCCGTCGATGGGCGCGGTGACGATCAGCCGTGCCAGGTCGGCCTGAACGCGTTCCACTTGCCGTTGGGCCTCGGCGACTTCGGCACGGGCCACGTCCAGGTCCGGCTTCCACGTCCCCGCCTTCAGCAGCGCGAGATCCGCTTTGGCCTGATCTAGCCGTGCCTCGGCGGCCTTCACGGCCAGGCGGCGCCGCTGCAAGTCTTCGTCGCGGATGGCACGCTTGTCGCGGACGCTCTCGATAAGGTTAAGCTGCACGGCGGCGTCCTGGTAGAGTTGCTCGGCCTCGCGGACCTTGGCCTCGGCGGGAGGCAGATCTTCAGGGCGCGGCGCCATGGCCAGCTTCTCGAGCTTCGATTCCGCCAGTGCCAGCGAACTCTGCCGCAACGCGAGTTCCGCCTGCAGATCGCGGTCGTCCAGCGAGAAGAGGCGCGCGCCCTTCTTCACATGGTCGCCAGCTTTCACGTCGACGCTGGTCACCAGGCCCGGCACCGGCAGGCTGATGGCAATGTTCTCGGACTCGGCTTCCGCCAGGCCGACCGCCCCGACCTCACTGGCGTAGACCGCGGAGGGCGGAGCAGCCGGTGGCGCGACCTTGGAATGAACCGGCTGGCTGTGTACGATCTTGATTACGGCGAACGTCAGAGCGAGCGCCGCGAAAATAGGCAATCCATACTTGATCATGAGTTCACCTCTGCATACATCGGCTGGTGGCCGAACGTTTTGACTGCTGACTGACTTTGGTCTTCCTCGGTTTCTACGATTCGGCCGTCGTCCATGTGGGCGATGCGGTCGGCAAACCGGAACACCCGGCTGTCGTGAGTGACCACCACCACTGCGCGATCCGGGCGGACCGCCACATTGGTGAGCAATTCCATCACGGCGTTGCCGGTGGCATGGTCGAGCGCGGAGGTCGGCTCATCGCAGACCACCAGGCGAGGCTCGTGGACGAGCGCCCGCGCCAACGCGACGCGCTGCTGCTGGCCGCCGGAAAGCTGCGAGGGCAGCGCATGCAGGCGATCGCCCAGCCCCAACTCGCTCAGGAGACTGGAGGCCGCGGCGACAGCCTTTTTCTTGGGAACGCCTGCGGCGAACAGCGGTACCGCGGCATTCTCGGCCGCAGTGAGCGCCGGCAGCAGGTTGTACTGCTGAAAGACGAAGCCGATGTTGCGGCGGCGGAACTCGATGGCCTGATTTCCCGACATGCTCCCGGCGTCCTCGCCGAGAACCATCACTGCTCCGCTGGTGGGATTCAGCAGTCCGGCTACGACCGAGAGCAGCGTGGTCTTGCCGCAGCCGCTGGGACCCACCAGAAGCGTCATCTCGCCGAAGGGCACATCGAGATCGACGCCGCGCAGCACGTGCACCTGGTTGTCGCCGGCGCCGAAGTCCTTGGTAACCCGGCGGCAAACCACCGCCGGATGGGTCAGCTCTTGTACGGTATGAGTCATAAGACACTCCTCCTGTGGTGCATGCTTCAGCTTGCGAATTTGTGTTTTTCTTACCCGCGGAAGACCACGGCGGGCTCCAGCACCAATACCCGGCGGATGCTCATCAGGCTCGCGGCCATCACGATGAACAGCACCACCGCGCCCGTTCCGGCAGCGATCTGCCAGAACAGCACGAACCCCCGCAGGTCGAGATTGCCCTTGGTGACTTCCAGGAACGCCGCGGTCATGGCGATCCCGATGGAATAGCCCATGGCTCCCACCATCAACGCCTGCAGGAGAATCATTCCCGTAATCCGCCAGTTAGTGACGCCGATCGCTTTCAGAGCACCGAACTGCTTCAGATTCTCGAGCGTGAAGATATAAAAGGTCTGCCCGGCGACGATCGTGCCCACCACCAGCGCAATCCCGATGGTGATGCCGAAGTTCACCGGGATGCCGGTGTGGGCGATGTAGTAACGGATGGTCTGCCAACCGAACTCCCGGCCGGTGGTAGCGTGCAGTCCCGTCGCGGCGTCAATCCGGCGGCAGACTTCGGCGTCGGTGAGGCCGTTCTGTGCTTTCGCCAGAACGAACGAGAGCTGATTTCGCTCGCGGCCCACGTAGTTCAGCGCCTGGCTGTACCGCGCATAGAACACCGGCAGGTTCTGGAACGGAGCCGAGGAATTGAATATGCCTTGAATAGTCACACGATGGTCGTTCAGTTCGAGCGTCTGGCCGAGCCGGTAAGGCTGCTTGGGGAAGAAGAACTCGTAGCCCACACGATCGATCAGCACCGCGTCAGGCTTGCGCAGGTCGTCGGCCGAACCCATCACCATGTCGCGCGGGGCTCCCACCAGCGACGCGTCGTCCAGGCCCATCATAATCACCACGCGGAAATTGCCGTCGAAGGCTTTGGCGCGCGGCAGCCCTTTGAAGAGCGGCACGGCCCATTCCACGCCGGGGACGCTGCGCACGCGGTAGACGTCGTCGTCGGTGAGGGCTTTGGATTCGTCGAAGTACTGCGTCTTGCGGTCCATGACCCAGATATTGGCGTCTTTGATGTCCTTGATGCCGCTGGTGGTGCGATCCATGATGCCGGCGAAGATCGTGCTTTGCTGCGACATCAGGAACGTCGAGAACGCCACGGCGAAGATCAGGCCGAGGTACTTGGCCCGGTCGCCAATCAGCATTTGTACCGCTACGAAATTCATTTCCCCTCCTTGTCTGAACTACGAATATTTGATGAACAGTGTTCATCACAGATGCAAAAAAAATTGCTGTTACTCCGCCCGGCGGCGCACGCCTTCCACCAGCGTGTGAACCATCCGGTCAATCAGCCGGTTGTGCTCTACGAACGGGAAGCCGGAGCAGGTGATCAGCACGGTGGTGAGCCCGTGGATGCCGGCCCACAGCGTCTGGGCCAATTCGTCGGTCTCGTTCGATACCAGTTCCCCGGCATCGATACACTCCTGCACGCCCTGGCGCAGGCACGCAAACGCCTTATGGCCGGCGGTCTCAAAAACCCCTCCCGGCTGGCACTTCTCTTTTGCCTGGAGGAACGTGACCACATAATGATTGGGATGATCCAAGCCGAACTGGATGTAGGTGCGGAGGCCACGGCGGAGTTTGTCGAGCGGTGCAGCCTTGTCGTTTTCGATTGCCTGCAACCTGGTGATGAGCTTGGCGAAAGTCTCCTCGCAGATCTTGTCCAGGATCTCGGCCTTGTCGCGAAAGTAGAGATAGATGGTGCCGGGAGCGTATTCGATCTTGTCCGCGATCTTGCGAATCGAGACGCTCTCGTACCCTTCTTTGACGAAGAGCGCCCGGGCGGCGTCCAGGATTTCTTCCCGGAGGCCTTCTTTCTCCCGCGCGCGTCTTTGTGTCGTTCCCATATCAATTACTGAACACTGTTCATTATGCCGTTGCCTTGGGCGCTAGTCAAGAGAAAAATCTTCTGACGTCACGCTGATGTAGTTCCGAGGGAAGACTGCCGAGTCTTAGGATTGGACAAGATATGCGATATGTATGTCTTATCGCGCTGGCCGCCGGTCCCGGAGGCCCGCTGCGCGCGGACTACAAGCTCACGCCACTCTTTCCAATCGCTCACGTCTCGATCTCGACGGCAATCCGCTGATCACCGATTCGTCCGCGCACATGGTCCGCCGAATCACTCCGGCCGGCATGATCCAGCGCGTCTCAGGCACCGGAGTGCCGGGCTCCGGCGGTGATGGCGGCCCCGCGACTGCCGCACAGGATTGGACTCCGTGGGGCATTGCGGTAGATCCCGCCGGCAACAGCCTGATCGGCGACGCCGGAACGAGTCGCGTTCGCATGATCGATCAGAGCGGCACGATCCACACGCTCGTGCAGGCGTCCGCTACGGGACTGGCGGCCGATCCTGCCGGCTACATCTGGATCGCAGGCGCTGCTCCACCTTTTCCTCTCTCTCTCCCGCAATTTCCGACTGTGCATCCTGTCTTGGTCGCGAAGGGGTCACGCATGCGGCGTCCGGCCAGAGGAACGCCGTGGCGCCGGGCGAGATTGTGAACTTCTACGGCAGCTATCTGGGGCCCGCGACGGCGGTCTCGGCGGCCGGTGGAATAACAGTCGGTTCGGATTTAGCTGGGGTACAGGTGTTTTTCGATGACTTGCCGGCGCCCGTGGTCGAAGCGCAGGCACAACAGATACAAGCTGTCGTTTCGGATGAGATTGCGGGAAAAAAGAGAGTCACCGTGACCGTGCAATATGCCGGGCAATCTTCCAACCCCGCGGTAGTTGCGGTAATGGATGCCGTGCCGGGCCTGTTCACGATCGACCCATTCCAGAAGATGATCGTCACGGGTGGCTTTGAGGCAGCCGCGCTGAATCAGGATGGGAGTTCCAATTTTGCCAATAATCCTGCTGCGCCGGAGTCGGTTGTGACGCTGTTCGCCACGGGCGGCGGACAGATGGTTCCACAAGCTACCGACGGCGAAATCGAGGCCGCCGGCGCAATCCCGGTATTGCCGGTCACGGCTTATATCGCCTCCTTCCCTGGGGCGACTGGCAGCCGATGGAGGTCACCTATGCCGGAAGCGCCCCAGGACTCGTCTCCGGCGCCCTGCAGGTGAACGTCAGGATCCCCTCCCAATTCCAGCCGCCAACCTACTACACCTGGAACGTGGCGATCGCTATTGGTGGGGTGGCATTGGCGTCGCCCCAAATCTACGTAAAGCCATCACAATAATTGGGGTGGAGTAGAATACAAGGGAAATGGAGGGCACCGTGAAGCCAACCTGTACGCTGATATTCCTGATGCTGACCGCATTCGCACCATTGGCCAGCCCTCAATCGAAATCGGCCCCCACCTTGGATTTCGAGTTCTTCAAGACCCGCGTCCAGCCGCTGTTCCTCGCCAAGCGCCCTGGCCACGCCCGTTGCTACGTGTGCCACTCCACCGGAACCCCGTTCCGTCTGGAGCGCCTTTCCCCCGGCGCCACCACCTGGAACGACGAGCAGTCCCACCGCAACTTCGAGGCGGCGCAACATTTCGTGGTGCCGGGCGACTGGCAGGCTAGCCACCTGTTGACGCACCCGCTGGCGCCCGAAGCCGGCGGCGATCCCTTCCATTCCGGCGGCAAGCACTGGGACTCGCGGAACGACCCCGAATGGAAAGTCCTGGCGGATTGGGTTAACGGAAAGAAGGCGCCGTCACGGTAGGACGGCGGTGATGTTCCGCTTCGGCACGTACCCTACCTTGATCCGCGTCAGCTCCTTCATGTTTTGTACGTCAATCGCCGAAACCGAATTCGCGCCCGCATTGGACACGTACACCTTGCGGCTGTCCGGCGTGAAGGTGAGCCAGTCGGGCGTCCTGCCCACTTCGACGGTGCCCTTCAATTTGAGATCCGGCAAAGAGTAGCAGTACACGGCATTGTTCAAGCTGCTGTTCACCCATAGCGTCTTGCCGTCCGGGCTGACGCCGATGCCGTGTGAGGGCGTGCCATCGATATCCGGCTTCTTGCCGGCGGGTCCAGCGGGAAGGTTCACCCGGGCGACTTCCTTGCGAGCCGCAAAATCCACCACCGCGAACCCGTGGACATTCGAAAGCTCGATGAAGAGCCGGTGCGTGGACCCGTCCGCATTCTTTTCGAAAGCAATGGGACGGACGCCGTTGTCGAACGGCAGTTCCCAGACCTTCTCCTCGGTGGCCCGGTCGATCACCGTCAGCAACTTGCCCACCACCGAGCCCGCTACCACGAACTTCCCGTCGGGCGTCACATAAGTGTTGTGCACACCGTACTTCATGGGGATGGTCTTCACTTTTTCGAGCGATGCCGTATCGATGACATCCACGGCGCCGGGCGCCTGAATGATCGAGACATACACGCGCTTGCCATCCGGGGTAACCGCGATGTTGTTGGGACGGCCGCTCAACTTGATGTTGCGGGTGATCTTCAGGCTCTTGGCGTCTACCACATCGAGCGTGCTTTCCGCTTCGTTGCTGATGTAGTAGCGGGCGCCGTCCGGAGCCGCCGCCGCGCCATGGTTCACCTCGATGCCGGTGATCTCGCCGACCACCTTGTCCGTCGCCGGATCAATAATGTGCACGTTATCACCGGCGCTATTTGTCTGGATGATCCGAATGGTGCTCGCCGCCAGCGGCAAAACGAGCAGGAACCCGAGGCGCATGAATCGCATATGTTTGATCCCTCCATGCCCAACGTCAGGTGGCACTGTACATGGAGTTTATGGGGAACCAGGCAGGAAATCAAGGGACCCGTCAAAAATGGCCTGTGGGAGGGAGCAGTCTCGGAAGCCCGACGGGTTGAGAGGCCCGGCTACGATTCCAGGCCTCTGCCACCCGCCATGCCATTATTGCGCCAAACGCAACAGCGAAGAAGCCACCGAGTTGAACGCCGAAACCAGTTGGTTCGTGTTGTTCACCAGGTAGAAATGTCCGATGGGCTGTGTAGGATCGTACGATGTCGACTGCGGGGTGTTTGCCAGCCGGTTGAGCAGGCCGACATCCGTTCCACCGTTTCCGGAATATCCGATAGTAAAGATCTGAACCTGTTGCATCCCGGTTTGCGTGCGGATGGTCTTACCGATCGCGTCGGTGGCATTCCAGGCGGCAGCCGCGATGTTGTACGGGTAGGTTGGGGCATTAGGGTTGTAGGTGGTGCCGTTCGGATACCAGTAGTGCGAGCCGTCGTACAGATACGAGTTGGTGTAGGCACTGCCGGTCGTCGAATTGCCGTACAGGTCCGTGGTGGGAATGTTTTTGAGATCCGTCAGATCTGAATTGTTGAGGCTCTGCGAGATGTAAGTACAGCCGCTGAGCGAGGACGAAGGCGCGCCGGGGGTATAGTCGTTGACGCCGTTCGTTCCTTCCCACCAAGAAAGGCTCTGGCTGCTGTCCAGAGCCGCCAGCCGCAGCAGGCCAAACGCACCGTTCGCACTGGTCGCGCTCCAAGCCGTGCAGCCACTGCTGCCAACCGGACAGCCGCCGGCGACGATGTATCCGCGCATCTGGGAGGCGGAGTTGCTCGTGGCGGGGTTATAGGTGCATTGCGAATGACTGCTGCCGCTTCCGGGCGACTTCAGCGAGTTATTACTAGGATCATTGAGGTAAGTGGCGATGCCATCCGGCACACCATCCGTGAAGAGTACGATGGTATTGAGACTGTTGTCTACGCCGTTGGCGGCCAAATCCCGATTGTGAGCCTTCTGTAACTCGATGTAGGCCTGTGACAATGCTTCTGGTGTGCCGGTTCCGCCGCCCACCGCCATGTTATTCAGTTGAGTAAAAATCGGTCCCGACATCGTCTGAGCATTGGTGGCAAAAGCCGTGTCGGGGCCTCCCGCTCCAGTCGGGCTGTTCACCCACGGGTGGGTGGTAGGATACGCCACCAGCCCACTTCCCGAGAACATGATGAGGCCAAGCTCATCGTATCCAGGGGTAAATTGGGAGGCGAACCACTCGGCGCTCGCCTGCATGGTGGTGAACACATTGGCATGGGTGACCGGGTCGGTGTTATTCATCGATCCCGACCGGTCCAGAACCATCATCACACGAGTGACTCTGCGGGTCGCGGTCGCGGTGGCGCTGAGGGTGACCGCGGGTTGCCCCATGATGCGGGCGAAGGTAAGGGGAAGGACCACGGTCGCGTAAATGGTTATCGTCTGCGAACCCAGGTTGTTGGTGAACTGAATGTTCTTCTGAAGGCCACTGGTGCTCCAATAGCCGGAAGGAAAGTTGGCGTTCAGGAATTCGCCGGCAATCTCGGTAGTGTTGGCGTTGGTTCCCAACAAACGGCCCGAGCCCAACACCGCGCCGTCCACGGCGGCCGACAGCTTCGACTGCACGATGTAGAGCCTGGTACCGTCAATCGCCAGGCCCACCAGGGGGACTAACAGCATCGGAAGCATGCACATCATGAGAACGATCGACGCTCCCTGTTGCCGGATTCTGGATCGGGAATGGAGTGGCATAAGTTGGTTCTCCTTAATGAGATCTAAAAGAAAGCAAACGAGTAACTGGGCGCGCCTGACACGAATGGCGGCATGCTGAAGCCGGTTGCCGCGGTTTCGGACAGATACAGCTTCTGGCCCGACGGCAGGCCCTGAGCCACATTGTTTACGACGGTGTACGGGAGGATGCCGTTGGCACTCGTGAACTGGGCCTGCGCGCCTGTTCTGGTGGCGTACTGCACCACGGAGATCTTGCCCTGGCTGTCCAACGTTACTCCGTTCGGGCCGCTGGTGAGAGGGCTTCCAAAATTACTCGTGCGGATCGAGGTGTTTCCCACCTCCAGCCGCTGAGCAAAGACCCAGTAGCCTAAATTGGCGCACGAGGCATTCGGGACACCATTCGTGGCTGCACCCGCGGCAATGCACGTGTTGGCGTCCACGTACGTCAACGCCGAGAGAATCACCACGGCGTTGCCGCTTCCGGTTGCGCTCAGCCCCAGACTTTCTCCCAGAGTAGCCAGTATCTGTTGACTGCCAGTCTGAGAGAAGTCCACCCCCCTTGCGAACATGTGGCCCGCGTCCCTGGCCAATTGGATCGTCTGCAGGTTTTTGATCAGACCGATTCCGATCGCGCCCGTTCCCAGCAACATTGGGACCAGTACCATCAGACTAAGGGCGAATTCAATGCACGATACCCCTCGTAATCGACGACGTTTCATGAGTGACTCCTATTGGGAAATCTCGCCAGTGTCTCTAGGGAGGATTGTCTCTACGGCGCCGGACCTATCGGCGGCACCAGATTCGACGCCATCGGCTCGATCATGTCAGCCGCGTAAACCGAAATGTTCATCGGGCTGGCATCGGGAGTCCCAGACCAATTAAAGAACCGCGACATCAGGGGATGCAACTGGTAGTTCTCCACGGATACCTGCATGATGTTCCCGGGTTGATTCCCATAGGTCTGGTTGGATACATCCGATGACGGATTGTTCTGATCGAAGTAGTGGACCTTAATGTATCCGAGGCCAGTGGATCCGTTCAGGATTCCGTTGGCGTGCTGCTGAACCATTGTCTTAACAGTAGCCGTGAGGTTGCCTGAAACGGTTGTAGTGGTGACAGTGACGCCGTCCCGGACGGCCATGCGGACGGCTTGCTGCAGGGTAGCCTTGGTGTAAATAGCCCAAGAGGTATCGACGAGGACGACCACCATGATCATGAACGGGAGGAGATTGAGCGTGAACTCGAGGGCCTCCGCTCCCCTCATTCCGCGCCGGCGCCGGGTCATCCGGCGCGCACCCCGGTTAGGATGGCGGTGCTTCTCCACTGGGCCAGAAAGCGGCGGAGCGGCGGGGACTGATCCAGATGCCTCCGGCGCCGTTTCCGGAGCTCTTGGGAACCGAGTAACATTCATAGTCAGATGTTAATGGGAATGGGCTGAAAACGAGCCCACTCCGGCGACAAGAGTTACCTGATAACGGTACTGTAAACTGAGCCTTCCCGTGTAATCCGTTCAAAAGACACCCACGCATGGCGCCGCTTTTCGGGCTATGCGTGGGAGCGGTAAGGCCGGGAACTTACCATTGGGAGCGACGCACCACTAACTGACGGCAGCGTCAATTGCCGCACTCAGGGTACTTCCTGGCGCGCTTTCCATGAAGGATCTCCGGTCCTGGCGAATCAATGCACAGAACGCCGCTCGGCCCGGGGTTGTCGGGCCGGGTTACCGGCTTTTTTGGCGCAGCCGCCTTCATCGGCTCCTTTTTATCCACCTTCTCATCAGAACCGGAGCCTGCACGGGCTGCCTAGTTAACGATCGATATGATCCGTACTTGGGGGGTACCGGCAGCATTCATGGTACCTGCGGGACTGCCGCGGTCTCTCCCGATCGTGTATCTGTGGCCCTCGTGCCCGGCCAGCCCGCTGGCACAGGGGCTGTCGTCCCTCACCTCTGGCGTCCGGATCGTGGCACAATAGCCTATCGGGGTCCGAAAACCCGGCCGGGTGGCGGTTCGCTGCCGGAATTATCAACATTACTTGCGCAAGATCCCCGAAGGTCGCTAAAATCAACGCGTTCGCAGAAACCCCAGGAGGAAGCATGGCAGGAGTGGAGCAGAAGGTAAAGCAGATTATCGTCGAGCAGCTCGGGGTCGATGAAAGCCAGGTGGACAGCAATGCCTCATTTGTTGACGACCTGGGCGCCGACTCGCTGGACATTGTCGAGCTGGTGATGGCTTTCGAAGAGGCCTTTGAACTCGAAATCCCCGATGAGGACGCCGAGAAGATTACTACAGTCAAGGACGCCGTCGAATACATCGAGAACAAGACTTCCAAGAAGTAACCGCTTTTTCTCACCAGGGAGAACGTTTTGTCGCGACGAGTGGTAGTCACCGGCGTCGGTTTGCTGACGCCGCTGGGGATTGGGACTGAGGCGTCATGGGAAGCGATCCGGGCGGGACGGTGCGGTATCGGACCCATCACCCGGTTCGATGCTTCCGCTTTCTCGTGCCGCATTGCCGGCGAAGTCAAGGGCTTCGACCCATCCGTCTACATTGAAAAGAAAGAAATTAAGAAGATGGGGCGGTTTATCCAGTTCGCCATCGCGGCCTCGGAGTTCGCCCTCACCGATTCGGGCTTGAAGGTGACTCCCGAAACCGCGGAGCAGACCGGCGTCTACATCGGTAGCGGCATCGGCGGGTTCGAAGTCATTGAACGGGAGCATCAGACGCTCCTGGAGTGCGGCCCGCGCCGCATCTCCCCGTTTTTCATCCCGGCGACGATTGTCAACCTGGCCTCCGGCTACGTTTCGATGCGTAGCGGCGCCAAGGGCCCGAATTCGGCGACCGCGACGGCCTGCACGACCAGCGCTCATTCGATTGGCGATTCGTTTCGCCTGATTCAACGGGGCGACGCCGATGTGATGATTTGCGGGGGAACCGAGGCGTGTATCACCCCCATGGGCATCGGTGGATTCGCTGCCATGCGAGCGCTTTCCACCCGCAACGATGAGCCCGAGCGGGCATCTCGGCCCTGGGACCGCGATCGCGATGGCTTCGTCGTGGGAGAAGGCTCCGGTATCCTGGTGCTCGAGGAATTGGAATTCGCCCGCCGCCGCGGCGCCCGCATCGTGGCGGAGATGGTTGGCTATGGCATGAGCGCCGATGCTTTCCACGTAACCGCGCCTCCACCCGACGGCGAGGGCGCGTATCGGGTGATGCGCAACTCCATGCGCGATGCCCGGATCGAGCCGCCCCAGATCGACTACATCAACGCTCATGGCACGTCCACCGAGGTCGGCGACAAGGCGGAGACCATGGCCATCAAGCGGGCCTTTGGAGAGCATGCCTACCGGCTGGCGGTAAGCTCCACCAAGTCGATGACCGGCCATCTGTTGGGCGGCGCGGGAGGATTGGAAGCGGGGATCACCGTCCTGGCAATTCGCGATCAGATCGCTCCTCCGACCATCAACCTGGAGAATCCCGATCCGGCTTGCGATCTGGACTACGTACCGAACCATTCGCGCCCGATGAAGATCGACTACGCTCTTTCGAACAGCTTCGGATTCGGGGGCACGAATGGCTCTTTGATCTTTAAAAGATTTCAGGAATAGAAGAAGACAGTTTGCGCCACGGATTTCTTCCCTGTGGATCCGTGTCCATCCGTGGCACAAGATCTTTTGCAGGTCTTTATGAAAATCGTTGTGGCAATCAAGCAAGTACCCGCTCGCGATTCGCAACTGCGGATCGCCTCGTCGGCCAAGTGGATCGAGGAGGAAGATCTCAGCTACGAGATCAACGAGCCGGATGCCTACGCCCTTGAAGAAGGCCTTCAGTTGAAGGAAAAGCACGGCGGCGAAGTCATTGCCCTGTGCGCCGGACCGGCACGGGCGGCCCAGACCATTCGCGAGGCGTTGGCCAAAGGCGCGGACCGCGCCATTCACATCGAAGAGGAGAACCTCGGCGCGTTCGATCCTCTGGCTGCCGCGAAACTGCTGGCTGCGGCGCTCCAGCCCGAGTCTCCCGATCTGATCCTGACGGGTCTGCAGTCCGACGACCTCGGTTACGGTCAGACGGGCGTGATCCTGGCGGAGTTGCTCGGCCTGCCGCACGCCACCATCATCATGCAGGTGGAAAAACAGGGCGGCGGCATCCGCGTCAAGCGCGAACTCGAAGACGGCTGGTTCCAGCATGTGGAAATGCCTCTGCCGGCGCTGCTCACCATCCAGTCGGGCATCAGCAAATTGCGCTACGCCACCCTGATGGGCATCAAGAAGGCCAAGACGAAGGAGATCAAGCGTCTGGCTGCGTCCGGCCTGGGGGTTGGATCGGATAACCCCAGCATCCAACTCAGCCGCGTCTACCTGCCCGAGCGCAGCAAGCAGACGCAATTGTTCGACGGCAGCCCCAAGGAAGCGGCCGCCAAACTGGTGGAGAAGCTGAAATTCGAGGTGCGAGTGATATGAGCATCCTGGCGGTATTGGAACATAACGGAACTGCGTGGGGCCGCACGTCGTTCGAAACGCTCGCCGCCGCCCAGCAGATTGCCAAACAGCTGAACACCACGGCGTCCGCCGCCCTGGTGCGGACCGGCGGCCAGGAGTCTGCCAACGAACTGGCCCGCAAGCAACTCGAGAAGGTCTACCTGGTAGACCACGAACTGCTCAAAGACTACACGCCGGACGGGTATACCGCGGCGCTGCGGCAACTGATCCAGCACGCGAAACCGGCGCTGGTGCTGTTCGCCCACACTTACCAGGTCCGCGACTTTCTGCCGAAGCTCGCGACGTCGCTCGGCAAGGTTGCGGTGACCGACGTCATCTCGCACCGCATCGACAACGGGCAAGTGGTGCTGGTCCGCCAGCTCTTCCAGGGCAAGGTGAATGTGGACGTCCGCTTCACGGCGGCTGCTCCAAATCTGGCTTCGCTGCAGGCGGGATCGTACCGGGCCGATCAGGTCGCGGACGGACAGGCGCCGGTCGAGGTCTTTCGACCGCAGCTTTCGGCGGGCGATTTGCGAACACGGCCGCTCGAGATGTTCCGCGAATCGCAGCGCGCGGTGGATCTGACCGCGGCGGAGATCATCGTCTCCGTGGGCCGCGGGATCAAGGAATCCGACAATCTGCCTCTGGTGCAGAAGCTCGCCGACGTGCTGGGCGCGGAGTTGGCCGCGTCGCGCCCGATCTGCGATGCCGGCTGGCTCCCCATGGAGCGGCAGGTGGGCAGCTCGGGGCAGACTGTCGCGCCCAAGATGTATGTGGCAGTTGGAATATCTGGCGCGATTCAGCACCTGGTGGGCATGAAGGGCTCGCGCACCATCGTGGCGATCAATAAGGACCCGAATGCTCCCATCTTTGAAGTCGCCGACTATGGCATTGTCGGTGACCTGTTCCAGGTAGTGCCGGAGCTCATCGACGCGATTCAGAAGGCGAAATAGGCGTCGAGGTCGAAATGTTCGCTGTGGCGCGGACTCTCGTGTCTGCAGCGCCCCTTGGAAGCCGCGACGCTACGGCCCGAACGCCCTTTCGGCAAAGGACTTGCGCGCGACCAATAAGCGTCGGCATGGGTGCCGACGCGGCAGGCAAGAGTGCCCAATGCCACGCCTGCTGGCTCACGCATTTCCATGACTTCGAGAGTTCAGCACCCCGCCGCCTGATGGAGAAGCGCTTTGGGCCAATTCCGCCCTCCGTCGAAGGGCGATTGCTGCGCTGCTCACAACGCGAACTGGAAGAGCCCCTTGACGGCGTGCTCGACGCCCCTTCTCTCGATGACCTGATGACATGCCTCGGGCCGGAGCCTGCCAGGCAGCTAATTCTCTACTGGCACCTGGTCGGCGTGATCGATCACCAGCACGTCGACCGCGTCCTTGCGGGCCTCAAGCTTCAATCCCAATTGCTCCTGGACGGCTGTATAAATCGACGGGCCATGCTCGGCCGGCTCCGGATTGCTCCGTGAGGCCTCCGGAGTCCATTCCAGCTTCAACTCGTACACGCCCTGGAGGCCCGTCTCGTCGAGCACCAGTTCCCCGAGTTGCCGCGAAAGCAGCAGCGCCAGCATCTGCATCGCGCACTGATTGTGAGTGATGCTGCCGATGCGGTAAGTCATCTTCGAGGCACCCGGCTCAAACGACACCTCGCGCATCTTCGGACCCTTCTTGCCGGTCACCAGCGCATAGTGCGCGAAAGCGCGATTCTCCGTGTGCATCGCGAGGTGGAAGCGCTCGTTCAGGAGCGTGCGGAGCATCAGGAGCAGTTGCTCGCGGGGCGTGGCAGGCGGCGCCTTCGCCACCACGTCGAAGCGGATGGCTTTGGACTTGGTCCAGTCGGGCCCGGCCATCTGGGCGTCGCTGACCAGTCCGTAGGCGAACTTGATGCAGTCCACCAGCGTCGCGTTGGTCAGCGTCACTTCGCCGTTGCGAATGGTGCCGAGGTTGGCGTTGTAAGTATCTCCCGGTGGCGGCGGGCTGGGCTTCAGCGAAGCTACATCGAACGCCGGCGTGGATTGAGCAGTAGTGAGCGGCAAAAGGGCCGCAAGCAGCGCGCTCGCAAGGACTATCCGGTTCATGTACTGCCAAATTAGTACTAACGAATTCCGATTGTCAAGCACGTGTAATATCTTTCCATTATTGCGATTGTCGACAGGCCGATAGTATCCTACCGATCGCTTGGAGGGGTCCAACGTGCAGCCGATGTTTCTTCCGGGAGTGGAGCAGAATTCGAAACCATCCGGTTATCTCGACGCGATTGAAATGATGCGCTCGACGGGCGCGGAATATCCGCAGATCTGGCACATGTTCGCGTATCTTCCAAAGGCCACGGAGCACCTGGCGCGATTTACGCAGGAAATTCTTCGCGGCCCTGCCCCGCTCAGTCCTGGAATGCGCGAGCTCATCGCCGCCTACACGTCTTATCGAAACGAATGCCCATTTTGACTGAAGTCCCACGCCGCAGTTGCGGCGGAACTGTTGGGAGACGAGGCGCTGGTCTGGGGCGTCCTTCGCGACCTGGAGAATTCAGCCCTGGACTCCAAGCACAAAGCGCTGTTTCGGTTTGTGGACAAGGTGAATCACGATTCGCCCCGGATCGCGGCGCAAGATATGCAGTCGCTCTACGCCGAAGGCTGGGACGATGAGGCCGTCTATTTCGCCATCACCGTCTGTGCGTTGTTCAATTTCTACAACCGCTGGGTCGATGCCTCAGGGGTTCATGCGCTCTCCGAGGAGGCTCACCGGCAGGGCGGCAAACGTAGCGCGGCGCACGGTTATGTCCGGTAATGCCATCCTTTTCTTATGAAGCGCTCTCTGCTTGCCTTTACCATTGTCCCCGCCTTCGGCTTCTGGTTGATGATCCACGCGCAGACCAGCAGTGCCGTGCAGACCCGCCTGTGGCATTTTCGCAACCTCGGCAAGGCGTTCTACGAGAACCCCACCACGCAGAAGCAGGCAGTTGACGAACTCCGCCAAGCCCTCGCGTTGGCGCCCGATTCCGCCCGCGAGCAATTGAATTACGGGTTGGCGCTGCTGCGCGCCGGCGAGGTCGATACAGCCATCGCGCAGTTGGAGAAAGTGCAAAAGAGCGCGCCCAACCTCCCGCACACCTGGTTCAATCTGGGCGTTACCTTTCAGAAGCAGGGCGATTTCGATCGGGCCCTCCCGCAGTTCGAGCAGATGGTGCGCCTTGTCCCCAAAGAGCCGGTCTCCTATTATCATCTCGGCGCCATCCACAAGCTGAAAGGCGAGACCGAAGTCGCCATCCGGGAGTTTCAGACCGCACGCGACCTCAACCCCCGCCTCGCCGCCCCTCATTTCCAACTCTACGGACTTTACCGCCAGGCCGAGCGCGCTCCGGAAGCCGCCACCGAGCTTCGCATCTTCCAGGATTTGAAGAAGCAACAGGAGGGGGCCGCTGTCCCCGAGGATATGGACTGGAGCTACTACTCCGAACTCTACGATCCTCTCGACGCGCCGCGCCTGCCACCACCGCCGCCTTCCGTCTACCGCGATGAGAAACTCGGTACGGGTTTCGACGGCGTCACTGTTCTGGCGCTGGACGGCACGCACCCCAGCCTGATCGCCTGGTCGAAGGAGCACGTAGCGCTATTCCGAGACGGCAACAAGCTTGTGCCGGACTCCGGCCTCGAAAGCCTGCGCGACGTGGTCTTCATCGCCCCCGGCGACTTCGATAACGATGGGCTTCCCGATCTCTGCGTCGTCACCACCAAGGGCGCGACCCTCTACCGCAACGCGAACGGCAAGTTTCAGAAGCGGGCCGACCTCGCCGCCGGCTCCTTCCGCCGGGCGATGTGGCTCGACTACGACCACGACTATGACGCCGACCTCATCCTCGTCGGTGACGATTCCCGTCTTCTGCGCAACAACGGAGAGGCGGGCTTCAGTGACGAGACTCGCCGGTTCCCCTTCGTCGCCGGCCGCGCCACGGATATCGGGCGTTGGGAAGTAGATCCCGACGGCCTGGGCTTCGATTTCCTGGTGAACTACGAGAGCCCGAATCGCACCATCCTGTACCGCGACAAGCTGGGCGGCGTCTACGAAACGTCCGAAAGCCAGGTGGCGCTGGCGGCATTCGAGCCCGCAGCGATGGCGGACTTCAATCTCCGCGGCCGCCTCGAGAGCGTGGCCGTCTCGAAGGATGGCGCCCTGACCTTGCGCCACGACGTGACGCCGGCCTATGGCAACTGGATCGAAATCGCGCTCGCCGGTATCAAGAACGCCAAGCTGGCATTGGACGCCAAGGTCGAAGTCAAGGCCGGAGACTTCTACCAGAAGGCCATCTATCGCGGCACGCCCGTCCTGTTCCGGCTGGGCGCGCGCACCCAGATCGACACTGTCCGCATCACCTGGCCCAACGGTCTTATTCAGAACGAAACGCAACTGCCGGTGAATCGCTTAGCGCCCATCAAGGAAGCGCCGCGGCTCTCCGGCTCATGTCCCATGATCTTCACGTGGAACGGCGAACGCTTCGACTTCATCACCGATGTGCTGGGCGTCGCGCCGCTGGGGGCCAGTTCGGGCGATGGCCAATACTTCCCGGTGGACCACGACGAGTATGTCTCCATTCCCGGCGAGCGATTGCGGCCGCGCAATGGCCAGTACGAAATCCGGGTCACGGAGGAACTGCGCGAAGTCTCCTACATCGATCAGATCAAGCTCATTGCGCTCGATCATCCGGCCGCCACCGGGATTGTCACGAACGAGAAGTTCAAATCGCCGCCGTTTCCGGAGTTCCGCCTTTACGGCGCGGATCCTCGAATCTATCCCGTGAAAGCGGTCGATGACCAGGGACACGATGTCCTGCCCGCCATACGCCACCGCGATCAGATCTACCCCGATGCCTTTGCCCGCGACCACGCCGGCGTGGCCGAAATGCATCGCCTCGACCTCGACTTCGGAAGCGCAGCACCCTCCAACCGCGCCGTCCTGGTGCTCAGCGGATGGGTCGATTGGGCGGATGGCAGCACCTTCCTCGGCGCCATGCAGGCTCACCAAGACCTCACTTTTCCCTACATCCAAGTCAAGGATGCCGCGGGAAACTGGAAAACCGTAGTCGAGGACATGGGCATACCTTCCGGCAAGCCCAAGACTATGGCCGTCGATCTGACCGGCAAGTTTCTGTCTTCCTCCCGCGAAGTCCGCATCATCACCAACCTGTGCGTGTATTGGGACGAGATCTTCCTCGTGGAAAATAGCGCCGCTCCGCCCACCCACATGACTACCGTGCCCAACGTCGCGGCCGACCTGCACTTTCGCGGATTCTCGAAAGCAACAATCCATCCGGAGCGCAAGCAGCCGGAGCGCTTCGACTATCAAAACGTCAGCTTCACCTCCATGTGGAACCCCACCGCCGGAAACTACACCCGTTACGGAGATGTGGAGACGCTGCTCGCCGAAGCGGACGACCGCATGGTCATCATGGGCTCGGGCGACGAAATCCGTCTCCTGTTCGACGCTTCCGCCTTACCGCCGCTGGCAGCCGGCTGGAAGCGCGACTTCCTGTTGCTCGTGGACGGATGGGCCAAGGACGCGGACGCCAACACCGCCTACTCGCAAACCGTCCTGCCCCTCCCGTTCCATGCCATGAGCCGTTATCCGTATCCGGCCTCCGAGCACTTTCCGCAGGACCCGCTGCACGAGGCGTACCTGCGCGACTATCTTACGCGCCCCGCTCTGCGGCTGATCCGGAGCCTCGTGCCTACCCAGGAGTAATCATGCGTCGCTTCACCACCGTCGCCCTGGCCTTTCTCCTCGTCAACAGCGCCTACCTGGCGGCATTTCCGCGCCCCACCATCTTCTACATGGCGAACGTGCTGCTCCATCTTGGAGTCGGCCTTGTCCTGTTGGCGCTGACGATTCCGCTGGCACGCCGCTATCCGCGCGAAGCGGGCGCCTTTCTCGCCGCCGGCCTCCCCGCGCTGTTTCTCGCCGTGCGCGGCAACACCCTGCCCAACCGGTGGATCCTGTGGCTCCACATCTGGCTTGCGATCCTTGCCGTTGTCCTGATCGCCCTTCGCGCCGCTCGCCTGCGCACTCCGCTACTGGCCGCCGCTGCCGCCGTCCTCTTCGCCGCGGCTTGGCCCCGACCCGCAGGCGAACGGATCGTCAACCCCACGGTGGTGCCTGTCTCGATGGACGAGGAAGGCGCGGGCGCACACTCGCCCTTCGCCCCGTCCTCCGCGCAAACCAACACCGGCAAGATCATTCCCTCCAACTTCTTCATGGACTCCGAGTCGTGCGGCCAGTGCCACAAGGACATCTACGAGCAGTGGAAAAGCTCGATGCACCACTTCGCGTCGTTCAACAACCAGTTCTACCGGAAGTCCATCGAGTACATGCAGGAGGTCGCCGGCACGCGGCCCAGCAAGTGGTGCGCCGGCTGCCACGACCACGCAGTCTTCTTCAACGGGCGCTTCGACCGGCCCATCCGCGAGCAGATCGATACGCCGGAGGCGCAGGCCGGCCTCGGCTGCATGTCCTGCCATGCAATCGTGCATGTAGGCAGCAGCATGGGGAATGCCGACTTCACGGTGGAATACCCGCCACTCCACGAGTTGGCCAACAGCCACAACCGCTACATCCGCGCCATTGACTATTTCCTGACGTATCTCAATCCCAAGCCGCACAAGCAGACGTTCCTCAAGCCGTATATGGAGTCGGCCGAATTCTGCGCCGGCTGCCACAAGGTTCACCTGGACGTGCCGGTGAACCGCTACCGGTGGGTACGCGGTTTCAACGATTACGACAACTGGCAGGCCAGCGGTGTCTCGGGGCAAGGCGCGCGATCGTTCTACTATCCGGCCAAGAGCCAGGTTTGCGCCGACTGCCACATGCCCCTGGTGGATTCGCACGACCCCGGAAACCACGATGGCAAGGTGCACTCGCACCGGTTCCCGGCGGCCAACACGGCGGTGGCCTACGCGAATCAAGACCAGTCGCAGCTAGACGCCACCGAAAAGTTCCTGAAGTCGGGGTTTATCACGGTGGACATCTTCGCCGTGTCGCCCGCCGACGACCGCGGCGGCACGACCGCGATGAAGCGGCGGAGCGACACCATGCAAGCCAACACCACGTTCGCCGTCGGCGAAGAGGCCGAGCAGAATAGTCCCGCGCTGATCCGCGAAGTCGGACAACTCTCGGCGCCGGTAGGCGTCGCGGCTACAGCCATTCAGCCTGGAAGCACCGCGCGCGTGGATGTGGTGGTGCGCACGCGCAAGATCGGCCACTTCTTCCCCGGTGGCACTGTGGACTCCTTCGACGTCTGGCTCGAACTGCAGGGAAAGGATGCCGACGGCCGGGTGATCTTCTGGAGCGGCAACGTCACGGAGAATGGCCGAGGGCCGGTCGAGCCGGGCGCGCACTTCTATCGCTCCTATCAGCTCGATGGCGAGGCCAACCCCATCAACAAGCGCAATGCGTGGCAGGCGCGCAGCGTCTTGTATGTGCGGCTGATCCCGCCCGGCGCCGCGGATGTGGCGCATTACCGCGTCAAGGTCCCCGCCAGAACGCAAGGTCCCATCACCTTCACCGCGAAGCTCAACTACCGCAAGTTCTCCTGGTATTACACGCAGTTCTCCTATGCCGGACAGCCCAAGCCGGGACAGGACCTTGGGCTGTTGGGGCTCGACCACAACGGGCTCGACTACCAGTTCCTGCCCGCGTCGATTCCGTCGAATGTATCGGGCAGAATTCGCGACCGCATCCCCGATCTGCCCATCGTCACCCTCGCGCAGGCCACCGCGTCCGTGCCCTTGGGGGAAGCAGCCTGGTCTCCGGTGGTGCGCAAGCAGGACCGCGAGCGTTGGAACGACTGGGGCATCGGGCTGTTGCTCCAAGGCGACCTCAAAGGCGCCGAATATGCCTTCCGAAAAGTGACCGAGGCTGAGCCCGAGTACGCCGATGGCTGGCTGAACGTGGCCCGCGCACTGATTCAGGAGGGTGAGACAGACGCCGCGAAGCCGTTCATCGCAAGAGCGCTCGAGATCAATCGCGACCTCGGCCGCACCTGGTTTTTCCAGGCCGCGATCCAGAAGGCGGATGGCGATTACGACGGCGCTCTCAAATCGCTCGAAATCGCTCGCGCCAGGTATCCGCGCGACCGCGTGGTGTTGAATCAGATCGCCCGCATTCTGTTTCTGCAACGGAAGTACGGGGAGGCGGTAGACGTGCTCCAGCAGGTATGCAGCGTAGATCCCGAGGACGTGCAGATGCACTACACGCTGATGCTCTGCTATCGCGGTTTGGGGAACGAGGCTGCTGCCTCACGCGAAGAGCAGTTGTTCCGCCGCTTTAAGGCAGACGAATCCTCGCAGGCGATCACCGAGCGCCGCCGGATGATCAGCCCCGAAGATAATAACGAACGTCAGCCGATCCACGATCATGAGAGCTCTGTAGGTGGAGGCGCGCGATGAAACGCCGCCTGCCCCTTGGTGTTTGCTGCCTTCTTGTGGCTGTCCTCGCCCTCTCCGCCGCCCCACCGCCCATCACCTTCACCGACATCACCTTACAAGCCGGCATAAACTTCGTTCACAATGCCGGCCGCGCCGGAAAGCGCTATCTTCCGGAGACCCTCGGCTCCGGGTGTGCCGTCTTCGACGCCGATGGCGACGGCTGGCAGGATATTCTCCTCATCAACAGCAAGAATTGGACTGTCGGGGGCAAGCGCTCCCTCCCCGCCCTCTACCACAACAACCACAACGGTACGTTCACCGATGTCACGGCCGGCAGCGGGCTCGACGTCGAAATCTACGGAATGGGCGTGGCCATTGCCGACTACGACAACGATGGCCGCGACGACGTCTACATCACCGCACTCGAAGGAGACCGCCTCTTCCACAATGAAGGCAACGGCAAGTTCAAGGATGTCACCAAATCGGCCGGCATCCAGAACGCCGGTTTCGGCACCAGCGCCGCGTGGTTCGACTATGACCGCGACGGCAAACTTGACCTCTTCGTCGCCAACTACGTCCAGTGGAAGCCGGAGAACGACCTCTGGTGCTCGCTCGATGGTTCCACAAAGTCCTATTGCACGCCGGAGTCCTACAAGGGTCAGCGTTCGCGCCTTTATCACAATCTCGGCGGCGGTCGCTTCGAGGAGGTTGGCGAGCGTGCCGGCCTCGGTGACCCCACCAGCAAGTCGCTGGGCGTCACGGTGCTCGATTACAACGGCGACGGTTGGCCCGACCTCTTCGTGGCCAACGATACCCAGCCCAACAAGCTCTATCGCAACCTGCAGAACGGCACCTTCAAAGAGGAGGGCATGACTGCCGGAGTGGCGTATGGCGAAGACGGGGTCGCCCGCGGAGCCATGGGCGCCGATGCGGCCGACTACGATCGCAGCGGCCGTCCCCACCTGTTGGTCGGCAACTTCTCGAACCAGATGATCGGGCTCTATCATAACGAGGGAAACGGCTTGTTCGTGGACGAAGCGCCTTCATCCGCTGTAGGCCGCGCCAGCCTGCTCACCCTGGCATTCGGCGTCTTCTTCTTCGACTACGATCTCGACGGTTATCCCGACATTTTCGCCGCCAACGGGCACATCGAGGACGAGATCGGCCGAGTGCAGCCCAAGGTGAGTTATCGCGAAGCGCCGCTGCTGTTCCACAACCTGGGCAATCACAAATTCGAAAACGTCAGCGCGGCTATGGGCGCCGATTTCAGTCGCGCGATCGTCGGGCGCGGCGCGGCCTACGCGGACTTCGACCATGACGGGGATCTGGACGTGCTCATCTCCACCAACAACGGTCCCGCCTATCTGTTCCGCAACGATGGCGGCAACCGCAATCACTGGCTCTCGGTCAGGCTCTCGGGAACGAAGTCAAACCGCGATGGCATCGGCGCGGTGGTGCGCGTGGAAAGCCCTGCCGGCAAGCAGTGGTCCATGGTGCGCAGCGGTTCGAGCTATTGCTCGCAAAGCGACCTTGCGGTAACATTCGGGCTGGGCAGGGACGCCTCGGCCAATGTAACCGTCGAATGGCCCGGCGGCGCGAAGCAGACTCTGGGAAGCGTCGCCGCCGACCAGCGCATCCTGGTAGACGAGACCCGCGGCATCACCAAGTTGCCGTAGGAGGCTTCCAGCCCCCGAACATCTCTTCGAGCGTGCCAGCCACGCGTAGCGCAACGTCCTCGCGCCACGGCCGCGCCACCACCTGCACCGCAACCGGAAGCCCGCCTCCGGTCTCGCCGCAGCGCACCACAGCCGCCGGCCATCCTGTCAGGTTGTACGCCATCGTGTGGCTGAATCCGCGGAAATTCTCGTCGAGTATGGAGGTCCCATGCGGCAGCGCCGCTTGAATGTAGGCGGGACAGAGAATCGCATCATAGTCGCGGAGAAACGCGAACATCTCCGCGCGATAGCGATCCCATTCGTTCCAGTATCGGTAGACGCCCGTCCTATCGGTGCGATACGCTTCGAGCTTTTCGAGCCACGCCCTCAACAAAGGGTGGACCGACGACGACCCCAACTCCGCCAGATACTGCCAAAGTCCGTCGCCCCCGTCCGCGCCTAACAACTTCATCTCCAGGTCGTAAGCGCATTCGAGACACGCCGGCCGCGCCTCATCCATCGATCGCACCTCCGCTGCTAACCATGATGCGGCCGCGTGTACGACTCTTGTAACATCGGCATCCGCCGCGGCGATCCCGTTATCTGTGTAAAACGCCAGTCGCAATTCCCGTAGCTCGACCTCCCGCGGATCGTGAACCGGCATGGTAACCGTCGTCGCGTCGCGCCCATCCGAACCGGCGAGCAGCGGCATCACCGTCACCAAGTCCTCCACGTAGCGGGCCATCGGACCGATTTGCCACAGTGCTTCGATCCATCCTCCCGCCGGCGGAAAGTGCCCCGTCCGCGGCAGACGTCCGGAGGTCGGCTTGATCCCGGCGATTCCGCAAAACGCCGCCGGCAGGCGCACGCTCCCCGCGCAATCGCTGCCGAGCCCGAGCGGCGATCCTCCACTCGCGATCAGAGCTGCCTCTCCCCCGCTGCTGCCGCCCGAGGTGCGAGTCAAGTCGTAAGGATTGTTGGTGGCGCCAAACAAAAGGTTGTCACTTTCGAAGGCGAACAGCAGGTCGGGGAGATTCGTTTTAGCGATGGGGATGCCGCCGGCGGCACGCAGGCGTGCGACCACGGTCGCATCCTCTGTCGATGGCGCCGCGCTCCTCCGTCCCATCGTACCCGCAGTACACACCGTCTCCGCGACTTCGATGGAATCCTTTATGCTGAACGGCACGCCTGCCAGGGAAGCGAACGACGACCCGCACGCGCCGTCCCGCAACTCCTCCACTACTGCGTGAATCGCGGGATTGACCCGCGCGATCTGCTCCCGGTGCGTCTCGATCAGTTCCTGAGGCGAAATCTCGCGCTCACGAATCAGGCGCGCCTGGTGCGTCGCGGAAAGGCACAGGAGGTCTCTCATCCTCTCAGCACCCCGTCCAGCCCATCCACCAGCAGATCCGCATCCGCCCGCCCAAAGACGAGCGGCGGCTTGATTTTGATGACATTGTGCAGCGGACCATCCGTGCTTAACAAAATTCCCCGTTCCTTCATGCGGTTCACGATTTCCGACGCTTCATCCGCCGCGGGCTCCAACGTCTCGCGATCCCGCACCAATTCGAACCCCAGGAACAGTCCCTGCGCTCGCACATCACCGATCAAAGGATGCCGGCCCGCCAGGTCTTTCAACCCTTTCAGCAGGTATTCGCCTGCGTCGCGCGCGTTCTCCTGGAGTCCTTCGTCGCGAATCACATCGAGCACCGCCAATCCCACCGCGCAGGAAACCGGATTGCCCCCAAATGTATTGAAGTACTCCATCCCGTTGGCAAACGACGCCGCGATCTCCGGTGTGGTGATCACCGCCCCCATCGGATGACCATTGCCGATCGGCTTCCCCAACGTCACGATGTCGGGCACCACACCTTGTGTCTCGAACATCCAGAAGTGCGAACCCGCGCGCCCGAACCCCGTCTGCACTTCGTCAGCGACGCAAACCCCGCCGGCAGCACGCACGGCATCGTAAGCATTGCGCAAATATCCCGCGGGCAGCATCACCTGCCCCGCGCAGCTCAGTGCCGATTCGCAGAAGAACGCCGCCGGTGGCGCCGCCATTGCCGCTGAGGCGACATATTCGGCGTAACGCGCGCCCGAGTCCGCCTTCCGATGCCTGCCTCGATACACGTCCGGCATCGGCACGACGGTGACGTGCGCCGGCCGCCCTCGCCCGCCCGGACCGTCGAATTTGTACGGGCTGATGTCGATCAGCGCATTCGTATTGCCGTGATAGGCAGTCTCCACCACGATGACGCCCTCGCGGCCCGTGTGAGCCCGCGCCAGCCGCAGAGCCAGTTCGTTCGCCTCGCTGCCGCTGCACACCAGGTACACCACGCTGAGCGGGCCGGGAAGCGTCGCCGTCAGTCGCTCGAGATACGCCGCCAGGTGTTCGTGGAGGTAACGCGTATTGGTATTGAGCAGCGCCATCTGCTCGCTCGCCGCGCGCGCCACTCGGGGGTGGCAGTGCCCCACATGCGCCACATTGTTGACGCAATCCAGGTATGCTCGTCCGCCCGAGTCGCAAAGATACTGCCTCCATCCGCGAATGATGTGCAGCGGCTCGCGGTACGAAATACTGAGCGAGGGCCCGAGATGCTTTCGGCGCGACACAAGCAGAGCGCCGGGAGTGGGCGGCGCGTCCAGCCCGCAGGCGCGCCGGAAAACATCGCGAGCCCAGCCGGAAGGAAATACCGCCAGCTTCTCGATCAATTGCCAGGCGGGACGGTTCGAAATATTGAGGTACTCGTTTTCCGGCGCGTGCCGCAACTGCCACGCGCAATAACAGACGCTCATGGCGAGCCGTGCCCCGGCCAGAGTATCGAGCGCGTCGATCTCCGCATCGGACAATGGGCGCTCCCGGTGGTAAGCCGCGGCCACCTGTGCGGCCGCGGCGATCGGATCCTGTTCGCCCAACATCACGTAGGCGAGCGCAATTGCCAAATTGCAAACGGTGGCGGTGCGCACCATGTCGCCCAGGTCGAGGATGGTCGCCACCTGCGCACCCGCTTCATCCACCAGGATGTTGTAGTCGTTGGCGTCGCCGTGGATCACGCTCTGCGGCAACGCGGACCAGTTCAGGGCTTCCACAGCATCCAGGAGCGGCTCTACCTGAGCGCGCCGGCGATCCGCCAGTAAGGCAAGGTGTGGCCGCGCCAGCGACGCGTGCCGCAGGTCCCAATACAGCTTGCGATTCGCGGCGGGGTGAGAGAAGCCCATCAAGGCGCGATCGACTTTGCCAAGCGCGCACCCCAGCGAGGCCAACAGGGCCGCGCGATGCTGCACATTGGCGAAGCACACACCGTCCACCCACGTGAGCATCCGCACAAAATACGCCTGCCCGCCTGCTTCTCCCACCGGAACGACCGGGTTGCCGGAAAGCGTCCGGATGATACGCGGCCACACCAGTCCGGTGTCGGCGGCACCGAGAACTCCCAGGGCCTTGTTCTGCAGATCGAGGATCTCCAGCGCTTCTTCGGAGTTCGCGATTTTGAGTACGAACTGCGCGCCCGAGGTGTCGCGGAGCCGAAAGTTCTGATCGCGCTCGCTGGGCAGAGGCGTCGCGGATACTGCCAGACCGTAATAGCCGGCAGCAATCCGGATCGCCTCTTCGGGAGTGAAGGCCGGTGCATGCTGAACCACGGGTGTCACACCGGTCAGGATACCCTACCGGGACAGTGCGGCGCCCTTCACATCATCGTCATCGACACGTATCTCTTGATGTCATGGAGATTCGCCGCCACTGCATATATGACGGCGGCCACTGCCACGGCGCCCAACGCTTTCGACCAGGACTTCAACAGCATCGCTTAGCCTCCTGCCCGAATCGTGCAATCCCACGGCCAAGGTTCCGGAACGCGCCGTAAATCCCCCGGCAAAAGGACTCCCGCGCACTTACTTCGCTAAAATGCGGAGGCATGCACCGCGCGCCCTACGGCTCCTGGAGATCGCCCATCACGTCCGACCTGATCGTCGCCAAATCGATCGGCCTTTCCGAAATTCGCCTGGACGGCGGTTCGATCTACTGGCTCGAATCCCGCCCCGCGGAAGCCGGCCGATATGTGGTGGTGAGCCATCGTCAGAACAGCGCAACGGACCTCAATCCTCCACCTTTCAATGCGCGTACGCGCGTGCATGAATATGGAGGCGGCTCCTGGGTGGTAGCCGCCGGTACTCTCTACTTTTCGAACTTCGCCGACCAGCGGCTCTATCGTCTCGACCCCGGAGCCGTCGAACCGCAACCCATCACGCTTGAGGGCGCCTTTCGTTACGCCGATGGCGAAGTCGATCGCGCCCGCGCGGCGTGGATCGGAGTCCGCGAGGATCACACCGCACCCGCGAAGGAGCCGCAGAACACCATCGTCAGCGTTCCTTTGACTTCCGCCGGCGACGCTCGCGTGCTCGTTTCCGGTCATGACTTCTATTCCTCTCCGCGCCTGTCGCCTGACGGCCGCTGGATCGCTTTCCTGGCGTGGGACCATCCCCGCCTGCCCTGGGTCGGAACCACTCTCTGCGCGCTCCCGCTCGACGCGGACGGCAGCGCCGCCGGCGATCCGATCGCGATCGCGGGCAGCGCCACCGAGTCCGTCTTTCAGCCCGAATGGTCGCCGGATGGCTCGTCCCTGATGTATATTTCCGACCGCACCGGCTGGTGGAATCTCTATCGCTGCGACTGGCCCTCGCGCAATACCGAAGCCCTCGCCCCGATGGCGGCCGAGTTCGGCCAGCCGCAATGGGTCTTTGGCATGTCCACCTACGCATTCGCGGGCGCCAGGCGGCTGGTGTGTTCCTACTCCTTCCAGGGACTCGGGCATCTCGCCACCATCGACCTCTCTTCCGGCCGGCTCACTCCTGTCGATCTCCCATATACCGATTTCTCCTACCTTCGGGCACAGGACGATCACGCGGTCTTTCGGGCAGGTTCCGCCGCAACTCCCGCCGCCATCGTCCGTCTCGACCTCGGCAGTGGAACCGCCGAGGTGCTCCGTGAGTCCACTGCCGTGGCGGACGATCCCGATTTGGCCCGCCACTTCACACAGGTCCAACCGGTGGAGTTTCCCACTACGGGAAACCGTACCGCATTCGGCCTCTACTATCCGGCCTTCCATCCGGATTACGAGGCTCCCGCAGGCGAGAAGCCACCGCTCCTGGTCAAGTGCCACGGCGGCCCCACGGCCGCGGCTTCCAGCACGCTGGACCTGCGCATCCAATATTGGACCAGCCGCGGAATCGCGGTGCTCGACGTGAATTACGGCGGCAGCACCGGCTACGGCCGCCAGTACCGCGAGCGCCTTGACGGGAACTGGGGCATCGTCGATGTGGACGATTGCGTGAATGGCGCCCGCTACCTCGCCTCGCAGGGCCTGGTGGATGCCGCTCGCAGCGTGATCTCGGGCGGCAGCGCCGGAGGCTATACCGTGCTGGCCGCCCTGACGTTCCGCGATTACTTCCGTGGGGGCGCCAGTCACTACGGCGTCAGCGACCTCGCCGTGTTGGCCCGCGACACCCACAAATTCGAATCGCGCTACCTCGATTCGCTCGTCGGCCCTTATCCCGAGCGCGAGGATCTCTATCGCGACCGCTCGCCGATTGCCCACGTCGATCAACTGTCGGCCCCCGTGATCTTCTTCCAGGGTGACGAAGACATGGTGGTGCCCCGCGAGCAGGCGGAGAGGATGGTAAACGCGCTCCGCCGAAAGGGCGCTCCGGTCGGATACCTGCTGTTTTCGGGCGAGCAGCACGGCTTCCGCAAGTCGGACAATATCAAGCGCTCGCTCGATGCCGAGTTATACTTCTACGCCGCAAATGTGTTCCGCGTAGGGTTGACATTTTAGGATCGCCCTACGGAATATCTTCGGGGGGGTCCGGCACCGGCGGATCCTCATACTCAAACGCAACCGTCTCCGCGTCGTGATCCTTGCGAAGCTCAAACGCGCCACCGTCCTCCACGCTGGAGAAGCGGTATGTGCGTCCGCCGAGTTCCACCAGCGTGTCTGGCTCCGTCCCCGCGGACCGCGGCAGATCTTCCGGTTCGATCAGCGTTCCTCTCACCGTTTCCGGAAAGCCATCATCCTCGAACGGGCCCAATTCGATCCGCGCCATCAGGTGGACTACCTCGTGACAGGCGGCATTGCCGTTGAAGATCGTGATCTGGTGTTCCACAAGTCACCCGCTCTTTCCGCCGAAAAGCCGCCGCAGCTCGGCCTTCGCTTGCAGCAGGGTGTCCTTCTGTCTGGCGGACAAACCGCGTCCCGCCCGATTGATGTAAAAGTTCAGCATCGACATTGCCGACTGAAACGGCCCACCCTTGCGGCGCCGGCTGGACTCCGCGGAACGCTTCAGCGACTCGGCGATTCGTTTGGGCGTTTTCCATGTGAACACGCCGGGTTCCAGGTCCAGCGCATTGCTGTTCTGTGTTACGTGCTGGGACCAGCGGCGATTTTCCTGTCCCATCGGAGCTTCCTTCCCTGCTTCGTACTGCAATCCCCGTTCCGAGGGTGGAAATCGTCCCTTTACTGTGCGCTCCTGGATTTGGCGGCGATCGTGCCTTACCGGAACCGGAGGGACATCATGAATGAATTGGAATTCAAGCGGCACCTCGAAGCCTTGGTTCACGGACACCATCACCCCGGGGAGCACGACTGGGATAAGCCAGGTGCTACAAAGAAAGGAACCGGTACTGAGGCGGCGAAACGGAAGGCCCGCGCGTCGCCGGGGAAGTCCAAGAGGAAGTGATGGCCTCAACGAAAAAACCACCCGGGGCCGGCATGTTTCTGCCTCCAGCCGTCGCCACGCTGCCGCAATTGCACGATGCCGTACAGAGGTGCCAGGGATGTGACCTGTATCGCAACGCCACCCAGGCGGTGTTGGGCGATGGCCCATCGACCGCGCGCATCGTACTGGTTGGTGAGCAGCCCGGAGACAAGGAAGACCTCGCCGGCGCGCCGTTCGTCGGTCCCGCGGGGAATCTTCTCGACCGGGCCCTCGCGGAAGCCGGCATCAACCGGGCCGACGTTTACATCACCAATGCGGTGAAGCATTTCAAGTTCGAAGAGCGCGGCAAGCGGCGCATCCACAAGAAGCCTTCGGAGACCGAAATCGTGGCGTGTCTCCCGTGGCTGGAGGCGGAATTGGCCGTCATCCGGCCGCGCATCATCGTCTGCCTCGGCGCCACGGCTGCGCGCGCCGTGATCGGCAAAACGCACCGCCTCTTACAGGAACGCGGCCGCTTTTTCCCGCATCCGCTCGCGGAGAGCGTCACCGCCACCATCCACCCGTCCGCCATTCTTCGCTCACCGGATGCTGCGCAGCGGCTCGCGGACTACGGAGCGTTTCTCGAAGACCTGAAGGCCGTCCGCCAAAGAATGACTGAAGCGGCGTGACGCCGAGGCACGCGCCTGGCGCTAGTCCGCCCGTCGATTCATGGAAGCCGGAACTGGTAATCCGCCAAACCCGGATCCTTTTTCGTCAGAACTGCTGCGGGTTTGTTGCGCAGATGCCGCTCGAAGAACGCAATCCCGTATTCGTTGATGAGCCTGGCGTTTGGCACATTCGCCAGACACGATGCGACGGTGCGCTGCTTGCCACAATTTACCCACGCGAAGTGGCCTGCACCCCGAAGCTCCGCGAAGTATGCCGGCGGGTTGGCCTGGGAGTACGCTCCTTTCGGGCCCTTCAGGAATGGCGTAATGCCCGCATCCAGAGTGCCGCCCTGATACATCAGCGGAACCTTAACGTTGGCGATGGTCTTTTTCACCTGGAACGGCAATACGTACGGGGACATCGCCAGTACCGCCCGAACTCGCGAGTCTGCCCATGCGGGCCACCCCCCGGCCAAACCCACTACCGTGTACCCTCCCAGGGAATGGCCCGCCGCCCCGATGCGCTGCGGGTCGATCGCCTCGCGAAAATCCGCCGAGGTGAGCAGCCCGTCGATCACCGCCTCGATATCGTTGCGCCGATCCGCGAACGTCGTGTCGTTCCACGTCTCCGGTTTGAGGAAGTTGGGCTGCTTCGGCCGGGGCCGCGGCGAGGGCGGCGGCACCGTGTGGCAGAGAAAAGCGTCGGCGTGATCCGGCGCGGCCACGATGTACCCGTGCCTGGCCAGATCCTCTGTGAAGGTTACAGATTGCAGTCCGCAGCCCAGGTCGCCGTGCGAGAACACCACCAGCGGCACGCGTTGACCGCACGGGATCGCCACTGGAGCGTTGACCGCCACCATGCCGGAGAAATTCGGGCCATACTCGTGCGTGGCCGCCGGACCGGCAGCCGGATACCACGCCGCCACGACCCTGCCTTGGATGTTCAGAACTCGAAAGCCGACCGCGGCGGGCGCGCAGTCCTGTGCAAGGGCCGGGACGGCGAGTGCCAGGATGAGCAGTGCGCGAACGGGCATTACTCGAATTCTAATCTCTGGCCTACTCGTCGCGGAGGGCGGGCATGGGATCGTTCCTCGCGGCGCCAGAGACGTTGCCACCAGGTCATGCGCCCCCTCCCGGTCAATACCTCTCACTTCTACCTATTCTGAACCGCATATGGGTAGACGTGCAAGGCGTTCTAAGGTACCATGGGCGCGGTAAAATAGATTCGGACAGCAGTCTCTCGAATATGGAAACGCTGGCGCAACAGCTCGCCCGCCAGACCCGCGAATCGGAACTCTACCGGCGGCTGGATTCGAACCGCGTGGAGTGCTACGCCTGCGGGCACCGGTGCCCCATTCCGTCGGGATTCGCCGGCGTCTGCAAAGTTCGCTACAACCTCGAAGGCAAGCTCTACGCCCCCTACGGCTATGTGAATTCGGTCTTTTCCGATCCAATCGAGAAGAAGCCGTTTTTTCACGCCCTGCCCGGCACCCAGGCGCTCAGCTTCGGCATGCTGGGGTGCGACCTGCATTGCGGCTATTGCCAGAACTGGGTGACTTCCCAGGCACTCCGCGATCTCCGCTCCACGCTCGAATTCCAGACCGTGGCCCCCAAGGACCTGGTGAGACTGGCGCTGCGGCAGCAAGCCAGCACCCTGGTGAGCACCTATAACGAGCCGCTCATTACCGCCGAATGGGCTGTCGCGGTGTTTCAGGAAGCCAAGACCGTGGGCCTGACGACGGGGTTTGTCTCGAACGGCAACGCCACGCCGGAAGTGCTGGAGTACATCCGGCCGTGGGTGGATCTTTACAAGGTCGATCTGAAGAGCTTTAACGACCGTCGGTACCACGAACTGGGCGGGCGATTGGGTCCGATTCTGGATTCCATCCGCCGGATTCACGCGCTGGGTTTTTGGCTGGAAATCGTCACCCTGGTGGTGCCGCAGTTCAACGACTCCGACCAGGAGCTGACGGAAATCGCCGAATTCCTGGCGGGAATCTCCCTCGATATTCCGTGGCACGTCACGGCATTCCACAAAGACTACAAGATGATCGGGCCGGACAACACTCCGGCGGCGACGCTGCTCCGCGCGGCGCGGATCGGTCACTCGGCAGGCTTGCGATATGTTTACGCGGGCAACTTGCCGGGCCGGACGGAAGGCCTCGAGAACACGCGTTGCCCATCATGCCGCCACTCCGTCGTCGAAAGGCTCGGTTTTCGCGTCTTGCGAAATCGCCTGGAGGCGACCGGAGGCAAGTGCCCCGATTGCGGGACGGCGATCCCCGGAGTTTGGGGCGGGGCTGCTCGTCACTGGCACGAGAACGCTGACCTGGTTCACATTCGCTGCGGGTAAATCGCCATGAGCGCAGTTCATATTTCCCCGTTCGCGGGCTCCTGGTATCCCGAGTCCCGCGGCCAGCTGGAACAGCTGCTGAAGCAGCGCTTCGAGCGCTCTCAGGAACGGACCGGCCCTTCCCTGCGCGGAGGGCTGGGCTTCGTGATGCCGCATGCGGGTCCGGAGTATTCCGGCACAGTTGCCGCCGCCGTGTACCGTGCGCTGCGCGCGGATCCACCGGAACACATCGTGCTGCTGGCGTTTCCGCACCACGGGCGACTGCGGGGGGTGGCCACGCCCGACGTGGAGTCGATCTCGACTCCGCTCGGAGAAGTGCCCATCGACCGGATGTTCGCCCGCGAGTTCCGGCCGATAGCGGAATCGCGGGTGTGCGACCACTCCTTTGAGATTCAACTGCCGTTCTTACAGACGAGCGTGCCGGGTGCCCGCGTCACACCGCTCTACGTCGGTGACATGAGCGCCGGCGAGCGCGACGTGGCGGCGGAAATCCTTTCGTCGTCATGGCGGCCCGGCATGGTCTTCCTGGCATCTTCGGATTTCACCCACTATGGCATCAGTTTCGGGCACCTGCCGTTTCCCACCGACCGCAACACGCCCGCTCGCCTGCAGGACCTGGATTCCGCATACATCGAGGCGGCGGGCAGTCTGGACGCCTTCCTGTTCCTGCAGACTCTCGGCCAGCATCGCGCCACGGTGTGCGGAGCGGGTCCGATCGCGCTGCTGCTCGACACCCTCCGCTACCTCCCGGGAAAAGACCTCTACCAGTCCACACTGGACTACCAGACCTCCGGCGAGCTGGTGCACGATTGGAGCCACTCGGTGAGCTACGCGGCGCTCGGTTACTATCCCCGCGCGGCTTTCGAATTGGGCGAGACGGACCAAGAGGCGCTTCTCGATAGCGCGGAGGAAACCCTTCGTCAGTTGCGAGATTCGGATAACCAGGAGGGGATCCCGGCATCAGGCGGATCCCCGATGCTGGGCGGTCGGCGCGGCGTGTTCGTCAGCCTGCACCAGGGGGAGGAGTTGCTTGGCTGTGTCGGCAATCTTCACGGCCACTCTCCGCTTGCTCAGGAGGTCGCCCACCTCACCCTGTCCGCCGCGTTGGACGATCACCGCTTCCGGTCGGCGGCGGGTGTCACCGGGCCAGTGGACGTCGAGATTTCGGTGCTCACGCCTTTTCGCAGGATCCGCGGCCCGGAGAAATTCCATTTAGGCACGCACGGCGGCTTCTTGAGGCTCGGCAAACAATCCGGCCTCCTCCTTCCGCAAGTGGGCGCGGACCGCAATTGGAAGCCGGAGGATTTCCTCAACGCCCTGGCGCGAAAAAGCAATCTGGGACCCGGAGCGTGGCGCGACCTGCGAGCGCATTTGATGGTCTTCGAAGCCCAGGTCTTCTCCCGAAAACGCTATAACTGAAGAAAATACTGGGGTCTAAGCCTAGAACTCAGAGTACGTTTCAAGTACCCCCATGACTTACGCCTGCCCGGCCGGCCTCCGCATAATGAACTCGTGAACGTGGTACATGACGACAAAACAAATGGAATCCGGTATGGCTTGGTCTGAAGAAACGAACGACGTTCAAAGCATTGCGGGTGATCGGCGCTTCGACCGCCGGTATCAACTCCGCTTGGAACTCCGCTGGAAGTTGATCCGGCGCAGGAAGATCCAGGACACCGGAACGGGCTACACGGTTGATCTTTCGAGCGGCGGAATTCTATTCGATGCCGGCCGGCCGTTGCCAGTCGGCCTCAACGTGGAGCTCTCCATAGCATGGCCGGTCCTCCTGCACAATGTGGCGCCCATGCAGTTATTGGTTTCCGGACGAGTCGTGCGCTCTGTAGGCAACCGTGTCGCGGTGCACGCGGTGCAACACGAGTTCCGGACACTGGGGATCCCCACAGAGCATCGCCAGGTGCTCGCCAATGCCAACCGCACGCCAGGCTTGCTGGCGAACAGCGGACTTCCCAACCTCAACAAGATGCAGTAGAGCTCCTCCCGGGAGCTCTCCCCCTCCCTACACACTTTGTCTGTGACGCCATCGGTTCTCCGCGAGCCCGGCTGTGGAAGATCGACTGCGCATTCCATCTCGAGAGGGTGGGGCCGACCCGCTGGTTCGCGCAGCTCAGAATGCAGCAGAATGCCACCCCCGCCAATCGCATTTCCTGCCGGGACGCCATACTATACTGAAGGTTAGGCATCCCGGCAACCCTTTGCTTCCCCTCGCATGAAAACCAGCAATTCCGGCATTCGCAACATCGCTATCATCGCCCATGTCGACCACGGCAAAACCACGCTCGTGGACGGCATGCTCAACCAGAGCGGCATCTTCGGATCGCACGAAGAGCACGTGGAGCGCGTCATGGACTCCAACGATCTGGAGCGTGAGCGCGGCATCACCATCCTCGCCAAGATCACAGGCGTCCGTTACAAAGGGATCAAGATCAACATCGTCGATACTCCGGGACACAGCGATTTCGGCGGCGAGGTGGAGCGCGCCCTGAAGATCGTTGACGGCGTCATGCTGCTGGTGGACGCCAGCGAAGGGCCCCTGCCGCAAACGCGGTATGTACTTTCCAAGGCGCTGGAAGCGCACCTGCCGCCGATCGTGGTGATCAACAAGATCGATCGGCCTGACGCGCGCGTGCCCCAGGTTCTCGATGAGATCTACGATCTGTTCATCGACCTGGATGCCACCGAGGATCAACTCGAGTTTCCGATCCTCTACACCATCGCCAAGACGGGGGTGGCCAAACAATCGCTCGACGATCCGTCCAACGACCTGCGGCCGCTGTTCGACTCGATTCTCGAACACATTCCCGCGCCATCGGCCGACCCCGAAGGCGTGCTGCAGATGTTGATCGCGAACCTGGATTACAGCGATTACCTGGGACGTCTCGGCATCGGTCGTGTGTTTAACGGCACGCTCCGCTATGGCGACCTGGTATCCATCGCCAAGCGCGACGGCTCGTCTCACACCACCAAGATCACCAAGCTGTATTCGTTCGAAGGTCTGAAGCGCGTGGACGAGACCATTGGCCGTCCAGGCGACATCCTGGCCATCGCCGGCGTGGAAGGCATCACCATCGGGGAAACGGTCACCAGCGCGGAGAATCCCGAACCTCTCCCGCAGATTCAGATCGACGAGCCGACCATCGCCATGGCTTTCACGATCAACACTTCGCCGTTCGCCGGGCGCGAGGGGCAATGGGTAACGTCGCGCAACCTGCGCGAGCGGCTCGACAAGGAACTGCTCACCAATGTCTCGATCCGGGTGGAGGAACTGGGCCACGACACCTTCAAAGTGATGGGCCGCGGCGAGCTGCAACTGGCCATTCTGATCGAGATGATGCGCCGCGAAGGTTACGAGCTGGCGGTGGGGAAACCGGAAATCCTGACGCGCACCATTGATGGAAAGCTGCACGAGCCGCTTGAGCATTTGATCATCGATTGTCCCGAGAACTTCCTGGGCGTGGTGATCGAGAAGCTGGGCGGCCGTAAGGGCAAGATCGTCAAGATGGTGAATCACGGCTCGGGGCGCTGCCGACTGGAGTTTCAGGTGCCGTCACGCGGACTGATTGGCCTGCGCAGCGAGATCCTGACCGATACCCGGGGCACCGCCATCATGAATTCGCTGTTCCACGGCTACATCGAGTGGCAGGGCGAGATTCCCACGCGGCCGACCGGCGCCCTGATTGCCGACCGCCCGGGCAAAGTCACCGGGTACGCCACCTTTAACCTGCAGGAGCGCGGTGAAATCTTCGTGGCTCCCGGCACCGAAGTCTACGAAGGCATGATTGTCGGCGAGAACGCGCGCGACGCCGATCTCGACGTGAACATTGTCAAGGAAAAGAAGCTCACCAACATGCGGGCATCCACCTCCGACGATGCCATTCGCCTGGTGCCTCCGCGAATTCTGAATTTGGAGCAGGCCATCGAATTCATCCGCGACGACGAGTACGTGGAAGTGACTCCCCAGTCCATCCGCCTGCGTAAGAAAGTCCTGAAGGCCAACCAGCGATAGCCTGACCGGATCGGGCTGGCCGGCGTCCGATCTCTTGTGGGTCGAGGTCCATCCATGAAGACAAATGCGCCCCTTCTGGCGAGCGCTCTTGTGATCGTTGCCGGGCCTGGTCGCAATGCTCGCTGCGAAGCCAGCCGGCCGGCGCGCGAAAGTTTCGCATCGCGGTGGTTCAGATGGAATCGCACGATCATGACATCGATGGGAACTTGCGCCGGGCCACGACGTTTGCCGGCACCGCGGCGGCCAGAGGCGCGCAATTCGTGTTGTTTCCCGAGTTCATGCCCACTGGCTCCAATTTCTACTTCGACACCTGGAACGCTGCCGGGCCCTCGCCGGGCAAGACCGTCCAATGGCTGAAGTCCACTTCGCAGGCGCTTGCACATCTGGCTTGGAACGAGCTTTCTCGAAGCAGATGGCCCGGATTTCTACGACACTTTCGTTCTGACCTCGCCCGAGGGAGAGGAAGCCGGGCGGGTGCGCAAGCAGATTCCCGCCGGGCCGCAGGCGTACTTCTTTCGCGGCGCCGAAGGGCCGCACGTGCTCGAACCTCGACCGGCAGGATCGGCGTGGGCATCCGCGCGGAAAACCACTACTGTTTCGCGGCTTCTCAGATGCTGAAGCAGTCCGCCGATTTTGTGATCATGCCGCAAGCGTCTCCCGATATGAGCGAAAGCGGAGGACTGCCGTCACCGCCGGGAACGCACCTCGCGACGTGGTATGCCCGCAAGCTCGGCGTTCCGGTCGCGATGGTGAACAAGGTGGGCCGGTCGTATAAGCCGCCTCCCAACGAGATCAAGGGGCGCTTCCCCGGACAGTCTGCCATCGTGGACTCCGACGGATCCGTGCGCGCTTCGATGGACGGCAGGAAGAGCACTGCGAGCGAGGTCTGCACCGGCATTGGCATCACGGTCGAAGGCGGCGGCCATCTCCGCGACCGGGCGTGAATCGTAGAAGTGACCCGGGATCTTCTTCCTCACTCCCCGAACTTCACCGCATGCCGCTCCGGACCCAGCGCATTGGCCACCGCCGCCAGAATGAACACCGCTGCCGCGGTGCCCGCCATGGCGGCCGCGTAGCTGGTGCGCCTGGCGAGCAACGCTTCGAAGACGCTGACGTAGCTGGAAAGGAAAACACCCACCTGATATCCGAAACCCGGCAGGAAGCCCCGCACGGAGTCCGGCGACAATTCCGACAGGTGTGCCGGGACCACCCCCCACGAACCCTGCACGAAGAACTGCATCAGAAAGCCGCCCGCAAACAGCAACGGCACCGAGGGTGCAAAAGCCCACAAGGGAACCACCACGACCGCTCCGATAAGCGACGCGATCATGGTGCGGCGGCGGCCAACCCGGTCGGAAATCAGCCCGCACAACGTGCCGCCTACGATCGCGCCCACCATCGTGAATCCGCTGAGCACGTTTCGCCTCCCGACCGCGAATCCCCATTGCCGTTCCAGGAACGTCGGATACATGTCCTGCGTGCCGTGCGCCGCAAGATTCATCGCCGTCATCAGCACCACCAGGTAGAGGAAAAGCTTCCAGTTTGCCAGGATTGCGCGGCCCAGATGCCCCCAAGTGGCGTGGCGGGTTTTCTGCCAGACTTCCGACTCCTTCACGCGATATCGGACGAAGAACGCCAGAATCGCCGGCAATCCCCCAATGAAGAACAGCGGGCGCCAGCCCACCCGCGCGAACAAAAAGTAGCTGCACGCGGATGCCAGCAGAAATCCCATGGCATAGCCTTGCTGCAGAAAACCGGAGAGCAACCCCCGCAGCCGCACCGGCACCTTTTCCATTGCCAGCGATGCGCCAACGCCCCACTCACCGCCCATGCCGATACCGAACAGCGCCCGCAGAATCAGGAATGTGGTGTAATTGGGCGCCAGCCCTGACAGGACTTCGACCACCGAGTAAAACACCAGGTCGAGCATCAGGGGCAGACGGCGCCCGTAGCGGTCGGCAACCAGGCCGAACAGAAATGCGCCTACCGGGCGGAAGGCCAGCGTGGCAAATAGCGTAACCGCCATTTCGGCGTCGGTTTTATGGAATTCGCGGCCAATGGCGGTGAGGCAGGAGACCACGAGAAAGAAGTCGAACGCGTCCAGCGTCCATCCCAGGTAGCCGGCCAGCAACGCAGCACGGTGATCGCTGGCATTCGAAACGGCAGTCGCTTGCGAGTTAGGCACGTGCCGACATGGTAACCCACTTCGGCGGAAGTGGCGCGCGCATTCGGGACCGGCGGAATTCCCCGCGGGATGGCCTGTGCTACAGTATTCTCGTGCAAGCGATTACACATTCAGGCTGGAGTGAGACGCGAGTTCATTCAGGCAAGGAAAGGGACTAGCTCATGACCAACGGCATCTCGCGCCCGATGACGTTCGGCGTCATCGTCGGAAATCGAGGATTCTTCCCCGGACACCTCGCCCGCAGCGGACATTCCGAGATGGTGGCGGCCATTGAAAAAGCAGGCCACCGGGCCGTCGTGACCAGCCCGGAAGAGACTCGCCACGGCGCCATCGAATCGCGCGCCGAAGCCGCGCGCTGTGCCGACCTGTTCCGGCGGCACGCAGACCGGATCGACGGCATCATCATCACCTTGCCGAACTTCGGAGACGAGCGCGCCATTGCCGACGCCTTGCGTGGCGCATCGCTCAGCGTGCCGGTTCTGGTGCAGGCCACTCCGGACACTCCCGGCCTGATGTCCATCGCCGACCGGCGCGACAGCTTTTGCGGCAAGATGTCGGTGTGCAACAACCTGACGCAGTACGGAATTCCGTATTCCCTCACCACCCGCCATACCGAAGCTCCGGATTCGGAGTTCTTCCGCCGCGACCTGGAATGGTTCGCGGCCGTCTGCCGCGTGGTGCGCGGCCTGCGGCGCCTGCGCATCGGCGCCATCGGTGCGCGTCCCGCGGCCTTCAACACCGTGCGCTACAGCGAGAAGATTCTGGAGGCTAACGGCATCTCCATCGAGCCGATCGACCTGTCGGAGATCATGGGACGCATCGCCCGCATGAGCGATGACGATCCCGCGGCCGTGGCCAAGATGCAAGCCATCTGCAAATACGTCTCGACGCTCAACGTACCGCGCGAGGCGCTGCTCAAGATGGCCAAGCTGGGCGCGGTAATCGACCAGTGGATGACGCAAACCGAAGTATCCATCAGCGCCATCCAGTGCTGGACTTCGCTCGAAGAGTATTTCGGCGTGGTGCCCTGCACCATCATGAGCATGATGAGCGAGAACCTGATGTCGAGCGCCTGCGAGGTCGATATCTGCGGGGTCGTCGGCATGCACGCGCTGCAACTCGCCTCCGAAACCCCCAGCGCGCTGCTCGACTGGAACAACAACTATGGCGCCGATCCCGACAAGGCCGTCTGCTTCCATTGCAGTAACCTGCCGAAGCATTTCTTCAAATCGGTGAAGATGGAGTTCCAGCAGATCATCGCCGGCACCGTCGGACGCGAGAACACCTACGGCACGTGCGAGGGCCTGGTGAAGTCCGGACCGATGAGCTTCGCCCGTTTCTCCACCAACGACCGCGAAGGAAGAATCACCGGCTACGTGGGCGAAGGCGAATTCACCGACGATCCGCTCGAAACCTTCGGCGGCGCCGGCGTGGTTCGAATCCCCAATCTCCAAAAACTCCTGCGCTACATCTGCGAAAACGGCTTCGAGCACCACGTGGCCGCCAACCTGGCCCCCGTTGCTGGAGCAGTCCACGAAGCGGCGACGAAATACCTGGGATGGGAAGTGGCGCGCCACAGCTAGGGAACCGGTATGAGCATTGTTGCTGGTGTCGATTTCGGGACGCTCAGTGTTCGAGCGTCGATCTTCGATAGCGAACGCGGCCGGCTGGGATCGGGTGTGGCGGAGTACCCGCTGCATCGTAAAAAGGAAGATCCCGATCACGCCACCCAAAGCCATGCCGACCACATGCGCGCCCTCGCAGAGGCCATGAAACGCGCTATCGCCAGCGCGGGCATCGACGGCCGGCAGATCGAAGCGCTGGCGCTCGATACCACCGGATCGAGCGTGATCCCGGTCGACGAGAAACTCCAGCCTATCGACGACTACTATCTCTGGTGCGACCATCGCGCCTGGAAGGAAGCGGCCCAAATCACCTCGGCGGCGCGAGACCAGGGCCTCGAAGCCATCAACTGGTGCGGCGGAATCTACTCCTCAGAATGGGGTTTC
>DATJWB010000160.1:0-80454 GCA_035501495.1 Bryobacteraceae bacterium
GGCAGGCAGCGTCCGTCGCCGGCCACCCACTGGGTCGCTCCGGCGAGGTCGGCACGGGCGCGCGGAGTATTGAGCAGCGTCAGGCGCGGCTTTTCCGGCAGCAGCGCCCAGCAATCCGGCGTGCCGCCGATGTCCAGAATCCGGGTCTCCGCATTGATGCCGAACTCACGCGCGAAACGCTGCATCCGGCGCCGCCGGAAATAACCAGAGAGCCGGGTGAACCACTGTCCGGCCGTCATTAGAACTGGAACCGCAGAGTGCCTTGCAACGACCGCGGTCCGCCGGTCTGGAGGATCGGCGCCAACCCGCTGCCCGGACTTCCCGAACCCAGCATCAGGTTCAACATGGAAGTCGATTGCCCGAACACGGGGCTGTCCAGATAGCCCACCGGATCCGCGAAGTTCGGATGGTTGAGCAGGTTGTACGCCTCGATCCGCAGCAGCATGCGCAGGCGGTCACCAAGCCGGAACTCGCGCCGCACCGCAAGGTCTACCTGGGCCATCCCGAAGCCGCCGATCGAGTTGCGTCCCAGTGTTCCCTGCTGGCCGGAGGCTTCAGGCTGAAAGGCCGCGGGGTTCAGCCGCCGTCCGCCGCCCACGTTCGGATCGGTCAACCACAATGGCTGGCCGTACACCAGGTCGGGCCGGAAAGCATTCACCAGAGTGAGTCCCAGATACTGCTCGCTGTCGAGGACGGAAATGGGGAACCCCGTGCGCGCGTGGAAGATGGTGTCCACTCCCCATCCGCGGAGGAAACGCGCCACGGGCGCGGACGACCCGGCCAAGGGAAACTCGTAGCTCGCCGAAGCCGTGAGCGACTGCCGCTCGTCGAAATCGGAGGAGCCGCGATCGCTATATCCCGGCGCCGACCATAACAGGTACGCATCGCTCGAATCGTTGTCGATGGAGTGGGACCATGCGTAGGCAACCTGCGATTGGAGTCCGCGCGCCAACTGCCTGCGATACTGGAACTGCAGCGCGTGGTAATTGGAGCGGCCATAGTTGGTGGTAACGGCCATGTAAGAACGGGCCACACCAAAGCTTCCCACCTCGCGCAACACCAGGTCATGCCCCTCCGCTCCGACGTACCCGGCCGAGACTACGTCGTGCGTTCCCAGACTCCGCTCCACCGACAGGTTCCATTGCTCTATGGTGGGCAGACGGAGATTCGTCAGGAACCCATAATTCAGCGCGTACTGCGCAAGACCGCCCCGCGGACCTTTGTAATCCCCGATGCTCAAGGGGCCGCCGTTCAGCACGTCGGTCGCGATGCTGAGGCTGGAGTCGTAATACAGCCCGCCGCCGGCCCGCAAAACAGTCTTACCGTCGCCGGTGACGCGGTAGGCGATGCCCAGGCGAGGCGCAAAGTTGCGGTCGGAAACCGGCCAGAGTTGCGTTTGACTCGTAGACACTGCGTTGGTGGAAGGATCGAGGAAGTTTACGCCCTGTACCGGTGGCGGCGGGCTATACTCCCATCGCAGGCCGGCTGACAGAGTAAGCCGGGAGTTGACCTGCCAGGTATCCTGCGCCCACAAGGAAAGCTCGTGGATTTCGACCGACGTGTTGACCGGAGCCGCCTCCACGGAATCCCAGAGATTCTGGCCGTTGACCAGCGACGAGAGTTGGTCCACAAACACGCCGAAACTGCCCACGGGATCGCGGCGAATGCCGGTGATTCTTCGATAATCCACCCCGAGTCCAACGGTGTGCGACTTGTGACGCCACGACGCCGTCTGCACCAGTTGGAACTGGCGCTGCCGCCGCTCCCCCTCGCTGCCCGATACCAGTTGCCCGATTCCTCCGATGGAGAACCGCACCAGGTAGTCGCAGGGGACCGAGTCGCGATAGAAGTGAGTGACGAGACCTTGCAGCGCGCATCCGCCGGCGTCCGGTTCAATCCACTGGGAGTTGGCCGTGGACTGCGACTCGTTCACGCGGAAATCCACGGAGGCGCTTGCGGTCAGACGCGCGTTGAGCCCCAGAGTCAGGCTTTGGGACCGTAGATCCAGGTGGTTGATGGTGAACGTTCCGAAATCGTTGCTGGAAGGCGAATCGTTATAGCGCGCGAACAGCGAGACACGCGACCCGATGGCCTGATCCAGACGCGCACCGCCGACATCGACCCGCGCGGGACGGACGGTTCGGCCAAACCACTCCCCGATCCCGTTTGCGATCGTGCCCGGCACACTCGGCCCCGGGTACAGATCCAACACCGGTTGCGCCCAATCAGCGGCGTCCGCACGGCTGCTATAAGAGGGCACTGGCTGATTCCACGAATAGGGCTGATGCAATTGCACGGCCTCGTACGAGAGCTGAAAAAACGTGCGGTTGCGTTTCAGCGGCCCGCCAAACATCTGGGAAACACCCAGCATCCGCAAGGGCAAACGGCCGTAGCCGGCCTGATTGGCGAACCAGTCATTGGCGCCCAGCATTTCATTCCGGATGCGAAACTGCGTGGATCCGTGGAAATCGTTGGTTCCCGAGCGGCTGTTGATGCCGATGTTGGCGCCCGGCAGGCGGCCCATTTCGGCGCCCGAGGTGGAAGTGGTGATCCGCAGATCTTCCACGGCATCGAGCGAGATCATCGAGTCCATGCTGCCGAAGGCGCTCAACGCCGGAAGCGCGCCGCCCGGAGACTGCGCAGGCACGCCTCCGGCCGCCACACCAGTATTAGCGCTGACTCCATCGATCGTGAAGTAGTTGGTGTTGGCGCGCTGCCCCGTAGCCGTGAATTGGCCGGCCTCGCCGCGTGTGGCGGGCGTAACGTTCGTGCCGGGCGCGAGTTCCACAAGGGTCAGCAGGCCGCGGCCATCCAGAGGCAGGTGTTCGATCTGGTCGCGGTCTACCGTGGCGCCGGTCGAAGCGTCCTGCCGATCGAGCATCGTGGGGGTGCCGTAGACCGTAATGCTCTCCGTCAGGGTGCCTACCTGCAACGTAAAATCCGCCCGCGCGACGGTTGAAACTGCAAGTTGCACCCCGAACATCACCACCGGGATGAACCCCTCTTTTCTAACCGAAATCTTGTAAACACCAGGGCGAAGCGAGGCCACCAAATAGGCCCCTCCCGTCTCCGATTGGGTCACCCGCCGGAACCCCGTGTCCTCATTCACCACCGTCACGGTGGCGTCGGCGATACCGCCTGACGATGCGTCCCGAATCCATCCATGCAAATCCGCCAGGCGCTGCGCCGTCGCGATCGCTCCTAAACCGAGGAGAAGCGCCATCAGCCGGCCGCCAACCATGAATCCCTGGAACACCCTCTTGCAGTATAGTGTTCGGCACCACGATCCTCAAGGCCCCACGCCAGGGCTTTACGAAGGGGTTAAAAGGGTTACCAAATGCTCGAGGGCACCGGAAAAGAACGAGCCAAAGGCCACGGAACCGGTCCGATGGCTGCTTCGAACTCGTACTTACTTCACGTCCGGCACGTTGGGACGCGCGTAAACTTTCTTCAGCGCCTCCTGGTATTCACCGAATAGCGCCTGAATCCCCTCGAATTCACGCTTCACCGCCGCGCGGTATTCGGCGTGGGTGGCGAAATCGAACAACAGCGCGGCCATCGCCTCGGCGCTCACCACGAAACCCTGATGCCCTACCTCGGTGAGCGCATCGGCCTCCATCTCGTAGGTATGGTTTGGGGCGCTCGAGCTGTAGACCGCGAACCCCATTCCCGGAATGGCGCTCGACACGCTGCCGGTCTCTTCGTATCCTTGCGGCTTCCCGGGCTCTTCCGCGACATGCGTGGCGCCGAGGCGCTTCGCGTGGGCGAAGCCGACTTCGGCCAGGGTCGCCACGGAAATCCCGTCGCGCATCTGGCCGTAGTTGTCGATTTTGACTTTGGTTCCCGTGGACAACGCCGCGGCGCGGGCGGCATTGTCCACAAATTCGCGGACCTGCGCGAGGTATACGGCGTCGGGATAGCGGATGTAGAAATCGGCCGCGGTATGGTCGGGCACGACGTTCGGCGCGGCGCCGCCTTCCGTGATCACTCCCTGCACGCGCGCTTCGGGCCGCATGCTGCTGCGCACGCTGTCGATGTTGTTGAACAGGTGGATCACGGCTTCGAGCGCGTTGCGCCCCGCCCACGGCGTCATCTGGTGCGAGGGCGCGCCCGAGAAAGTGTACTTCACGCCATCGATATTGAGGCAGCAGGTGCCGAACCCCGGGGCCGGCCGCGTGGTGCTGCTCACCGCATGGCTGCGCACGATGATGTCGGCGCCCTTGAAGATGCCGGCGTGAAACATGTCGGTCTTGGCCACCGGAGGCATCATCTCCTCCCCCGGCGTGCCGAAGACCACGACGCTTCCTGCCGTATGAGTGCGGTCGAGGAACTCCGCCATCGCGACGGCGGCGGCCAGTCCGACCGGTCCCTGGGCGCTATGTTGGTCGCCGTGAAACGCGCGCTGCGTGCCGCGCAGAGCGTCATATTCGACAATCACGCCGAGCTGCGGCGGCTTGGTGTCGCCCTTATAGCGAGCGACGAAGGCGGTCGGCAGATTCGCCACGTTGGCCGTGACTTCGAACCCGTGGCGCTTCAGGTAATCGATCAGCAACTGGGTCGAACGCTTCTCCACGAAGCCGATTTCGGGATGCCGCGTGATGTCGTCGCTCATGGCCAGCAGCTCGCTGTCCATGAGTTGTTTGGCGCGGGCGGTGACCTGGTCGCGCGCCGGGTTGGGAGCGCTCAGGCGCGAGACCCAGGCTGGAACGTCCAGCGACTTTTCGAGGTCGCTCATCTTTTTGAGCACCTCGCGAGCGGCTTCGCGCTCCGTCGGGGTTTCCTGCGCGAGCGCAACAGCAGAAAGCAGGAGAGCGGAAATGATGGCCGGTTTCATGGTGGAGCAGGCCACTATTATAATGTGTCCGGGCGATGGTCAGACCGACGTTTCGCCAAAGCGCGAGTCTGCGACCAGACGTCCTTGGGTCTCACGAATGCCTGCAACCGCCCTCCTGAATCTGTGAAAGCGTAGACCACACGCCAGGGACTTTTGTAGCGATGGCACATCCAGAGCCGATTTCGTTGAGCGAGCATTACGCAGATAATCGAGGCTCCGGACAGCATTCGGCGGGTGATCCATTCCGAAGGAGAACCGCCGAACCCCGGCAATTCGCTGCTGTCGGCACGGAGCAGCCAGAAGTCGGATCGAGGTAAGCAGCGGACGGAGGCGAGACTCTTGAGCCTGAACGCCTCCACCGGCGGTCCCGCGTCCTGGCCGGTGCAATCGATCAGCTCAGGGACCACTCTCGCTGGCTTGCGGCGTTGCCGACCCGAACGGTGCTCGCGAGCCTCGAGGGGGTCGCCGTCCAAGCAAGACCGTGATCATGGGATTGCGGCCTGAGTTCCGGGAGCCCGGCCCCCCTTGAACCATTGTCGGACAGCCGCGCCAAAAGAGAACACCCGGTCCCCTCAATGCCCGATCCAATGACCGCTCCCTAGCGTCGATTGTCCAGTTTTTGCCGTCTGTGCACCGACACCTCGACACCAAGCGTGCGCCGGGAGAATCCGCAAACCTTTCTCCTTGAGCTAAAACACGGTTCGAGTACGGTGGCGCATCTCATGCACCCCTGATGGTCCGGCCGGCTTCCCATCACACCAAAGGAGCAACAACAGCATGGCTACCGCTACTCACGTAAGCAACGAGTGGACAAACGTCAACACCGAAATTCGGCCATTCCACGTGAATGTTCCGGAAACCGAACTGACCGAATTGCGCAGGCGCATCAACGCGACGAAGTGGCCCGAACGAGAGACGGTTACGGATGCGACGCAGGGAGTACAACTGGCTACGGTCCAGGCGCTGGCTCGCTACTGGGCAACAGACTATGACTGGCGCAAGATCGAGGCAAAACTGAACGCGCTGCCCCAGTTCATTACCGAGATCGACGGGCTGGACATCCACTTCATCCATGTCCGCTCGAGGCACGAGAATGCGTTGCCGCTGATCGTCACCCACGGATGGCCGGGCTCGATCACCGAACAGATCAAAATCATCGATCCGCTGACCGATCCCACCGCACACGGCGCAAATGCGTCCGACGCCTTCGATCTCGTGATTCCGTCCATGCCAGGTTACGGCTTTTCCGGGAGGCCGACCACCACCGGGTGGGACCCCGCCCACATTGCCCGTGCCTGGACCGTGCTGATGAAGCGCCTCGGATACACGAAGTTCGTGGCGCAGGGTGGCGACTGGGGCGCGATCATCACCGAGCTTATGGGCGTGCAGGCGCCGCCGGAATTGATGGGCATCCACACCAACATGGCGAACGTGATTCCACTCGACATCGACAAGCTGGCCTTTTCCGGCGCACCGGCGCCGGCGAATCTCTCGGCCGACGAGAAGTTCGCTTACGAGCGGCTGAGCTTCGTCTATGCAAAGGGCATCGGCTACGGCTTTCAGATGGGGTTGAGACCGCAGACGCTATACGGAATCGCAGACTCACCCATCGGTCTCGCCGCCTACTTCCTGGATCATGACGCACGCAGCTACGAGATGATCGCGCGTGTTTTTGCCGGCGGGAGCGAAGGCCTCACCCGGGACGACGTCCTCGACAACATCACGCTGACCTGGTTGACGAATACCGCGCTGTCAGGCGCCCGTCTGTATTGGGAGAACCAGGGGGCGTCGTTCTTCGCCGTCAAGGGCGTCGTGGTCCCGACCGCCGTAAGCGTCTTCCCGGACGAACTGTATCCTGCTCCCCGGAGCTGGGCGGAGCGGGCCTATCCCAAGCTCATTCACTTCAACAAGCTCCCCAAGGGCGGGCACTTTGCGGCCTGGGAACAGCCGAAGCTCTTTTCAGAAGAGGTTCGCGCGGGCTTCCGATCGCTGCGGTAGGGTTCTTCACAAGAGAGGAGGAGATGCGCTATGCCTGACCATTCGCAGTTCAACACCGACCGCACCGATCCGGGCCGGTGGACGATCACCTTCAACAACCCGCCGATCAACATGTTTGTTCCCACAACGATCGTTGAATTGGGAGCGCTAATGACCGAACTGGAGGCGGACCCCTCCGTGAAGGTCGTAGTGTTCCAATCGGCGAACCCCGATTTCTTCATCGCCCATCTTGACGTAGCCAAGGCAGCGGAACGGCCGGAGGTGCTGGGCCTTTGGCGCGACTTTGTGCTGCGCCTCTCGTCCTCGCCAGTCGTGAGCATCGCCAAGGTTCGCGGCCGCGCGCGCGGCATCGGTAACGAGTTCGTGCTGGCGTGCGACATGCGCTTCGCCAGCCGGCAAAACGCCCTGTTCGGCAACCCCGAGGTCGGCGTCGGACTGATCCCGGGCGGCGGAGCGATGGAATGGCTTCCGCGTTTGGTCGGCCGCTCGCGGGCGCTCGAGATCGTGCTCAGCGCCGACGATTTCCCTGCTGACATCGCCGAGCGCTATGGCTGGGTGAACCGCACGCTGGACGATAACGAGCTCGACTCGTTTGTGGATACTCTCGCCCGGCGTCTGGCCTCGTTCGATCGTGAAACGCTGGCCGCGGCGAAGGCCCAGATCAATCGGTTCGGGACGCCGACAGCTACCGAGCTTCAGTCGAGCAACGACATGATCTTCCCAATGCTGGCCTGGCCCGATGCGCGGGCGCGCCGCGGCAAGCTCCGCAATATCGGTTACGGCGTTCGGAGCGACTTCGAGTTGAACTTTGGCCGGTACCTCCCTTCGTTCGGGCGGGCGGACGACGTCACGCCAGGCGATTGAAGTCGATGTTCACAAACCTGACAACAATCCAATCTGAAGGATTCAAAGGAGAGCGGAAAATGGACGACGATACCTTAGTCAAGCCGGGTTTCTCGTCAACGATCAACGCCGCGGTTGAGAACGTCGGCATTCCCTCGTGGTGCTTTGCGCTGCCCGAGTCGGAATATCAGTCGTGCTCGCCGGCTCACGGCTCCGCCGGTGCAACTACGTCGCCCCACGCGGTAATTTTCGATCCGGGTCCCTCATCTTAACTCGAGTGGTCCAATTGCCAATGCCTGTCAAGGAGATTCTGTATGTCACATCACTTCGATACCAAACTGGCGAAGGAAGATCCGAGCCTCAACATCTGCGACTTTTATTTATTTGGCGGCCCCTCGGGCAAGACGGTGATGGCGATGACCGTGAATCCGGATGTGGGATTATCGACTCCGGATACGCTTCATCCAGAAGGGCTCTACGCGTTCCGGTTCGACCTGAACGGAGATGCGAGGGAAGAGGTTACCTTCAAGTTCGGGTTTGGTGAACCACGACACGGAGGTGGCAGTGAGCATACTCACATTCAGCCGTTTGTGGTGCGGAAGGCGACGGGTGACGATGCTCTTCGTGGTGACGCCGGAGAGAGTCTGGTTGAGGGTGAAACCGGTTCGGTCGCGACTAATTCGGGTCTTCGTGCATATGTTGGGATTGCGCCAGAACTATTTGCGGCAAATGCTGGATTCCGCACATTTATGACTGCTTTCTATAAGGACCGGCGCTATGATGGGGACGCCTTTCTGCATCAGCAGAATCCCTTTGCCAGGCGGAATGTCACGGCGATTGTGCTGGAGGTGCCGAGCGAACTGATTGGGAAAGGAAGAATCAACGCATGGGCGACGATCTCCCTCTTTGGCCATGCGCCGGAGGTACAAGTTTCGCGTTGGGGCCTGCCTATGGTTACGCATCTCTTCCTGAACGACCCGAGCGATCCAGAGGTGAAAGAACAATTCAATGCGTCGATTCCGTCTGAAGATCTGGAGCGCTTCGCGAAGTCGATCGCGGATTTTGCGGAGAAGATGACGACCTATGCCGGTTCGGCGGCGGACCCGGGTGAATACGGGAGGCTGGTCGCTGCGCGGCTTTGCCCCAACACGTTGCCTTACGAGCTTGGAACGCCCGCCGCATTTGAGGTGGCCGGCTTCAATGGCCGCACGCTCGGTGACGATGTGATGGATGTGATGTTGACGCTGGCCGCCAACACGCCAGTTGTCGATGGACTTGCTCCCGACCGCGGGCGCATTCGCAAAGATTTCCCGTATTATGGAGCGCCGTATACGGCGGAGGAGCAGGTCGGGGTGACGCCGATGCCGCGCCCGGCCAGGAAGTAGGCGGGAAGCGACGCTTGAAAATCAAAGGTGCCGGGCCTTTGGCGCGGCTTTGTGCTGCGCCTCTCGTCCTCGCCGGTCGTGAGCATCGCCAAGGTTCGCGGCCGCGCGCGCGGCATCGGTAGCGAGTTCGTGTTGGGTGTGACATGCGCTCGCCAGCCGGCAAAACGCCCTATTCGGCAACCCCGAGGTCGGAGTCGGACTGGTCCCGGGCGGCGGAGTGATGGAATGGCTTCCGCGTTTGGTCGGCCGCTCGCGGGCGCTCGAGATCGTGCTCAGCGCCGACGATTTCGCTGCTGATATCGCCGGGCGCTATGGCCGGGTGAACCGCTCGATCGTGAACCGCTGGCCGCGGCGAAGGCCCAGATCAATCGGTTCGGGGCGCCGACAGCTACGGAGCTTCCAATGCTGGCCTGGCCCGGTGCGCAGGCGCGCCGTAGGTACCGCCAAAGTTCAACTCGAAGTCGCTCCGAACGCCGTAACCGATATTCCAATGGCTGAAAATGCTTGCGCTTCCGTTCGTCCAGAGAGAAGCCGTCGGCAGCGGCTGGGATCCGATGATTGGCTCTGTATGCGCGCCGGAGCTGTCGGACGCACCAACGCCAATTGCGAGGGCTCAACGTAGAGCTGCCCGCCCGCCTTGACGTTGGTGCCCCGAACACGATATGTTCGGACCAATCTCGCTTATACGACAAATGATACGTTTACTGATCGCGATTTGCATTCTGTCCAACGGTTTGGCCGTCGCCCAGACGCGCCAGTGGACGGACAAGGAGGCCAACGACTGGTGGGCGCGCCAGCCGTGGCTGGTGGGCAGCAACTACATCCCCGCCACCGCCGTAAACCAACTGGAAATGTGGCAGGCGGAAACCTTCGATTCCACCCGCATTGATATGGAGTTGGGATGGGCCGAAGGCATGGGCATGAATACCATGCGCGTTTTCCTCCACGACCTGCTCTGGCAGCAGGACCCCGGAGGATTTCGCCGGCGCATCGACAAGTTTCTGACCATCGCCAAGAAGCACAAGATCCGGCCGATCCTGGTGTTGTTCGATTCCTGCTGGTTCCCCTTTCCCACGGTGGGAATCCAGCCGGCGCCCCGCCGCGGCGTCCACAATTCCGGCTGGGTGCAGAGTCCCGGCGCCAAAGCTCTTGCCGACCCCGGTCAGGACACCCGATTGCTTAACTACATTCAGGAAGTCATCCTCGCCTTTTCCACCGACGACCGGATTCTGGCCTGGGACCTGTGGAACGAGCCGGACAACACGAATTCCTCGAGCTATGGAAGCTCCGAGCCCCGCAACAAGGTGGAGCGCGTCCGGGCCCTGCTTCCGCAAGTGTTCAAGTACGCGCGTGCCGGTCTGCCCACGCAGCCGTTAACCAGCGGATTGTGGAAAGGCGGGGACTGGTCCTCGCTCGATACCCTGGATCCGATCGAAAAAATTCAGGTCGAGCTTTCCGACATCATCTCCTTCCACAATTACGATAAGCCGGAGGAGTTCGAGAAGCGCGTGAAATGGCTGCAGGCGTACCACCGGCCGATTCTCGCCACCGAGTATATGGCGCGTCCTCGCGGCAGCACGTTCCAGGGAATCCTGCCGATTGCCCGGCAATACAAAGTCGCGGCTTACAACTGGGGGTTCGCCGCCGGAAAAACCCAGACCTGGCTGCCTTGGGACTCCTGGCAGAATCCATACACCGACCGCCAGCCCGAGATCTGGTTTCACGACATCCTGTTCAGCAATGGTAAACCTTATCTGCAGGAAGAGGTGGATTTTATCCGCTCCATGACGGCCGGAAAAACCCCCTCCAAGGCCACCGCCCACAAGTAATCATCCAGGCCATAGCGCCCATAGAAACTTTGGATTGGACTCGCCTCCGTCAGCCTCCCTAAACTGAAATAGTTGCCACTATTTCGTGGGAATTGACGACTCCAGCAAGGACGACTCCACTAAACCAACACCAACACCAGCGCCACGCCAAAAAAGGCGCGCAACTCGGAGGCCAAATCATATGATGGCGGTATCGGAGAGCAGCACCCAAGTCGCATTACTGCATCAGATTAGTAACATCGTCAGCTCCAATCTGATTCTCGAGCGCATGCTCGAGGAATTAATCGGTCTGGCCGTGGATGTGACGGACTGTGACGCCTGCCTGGTTTACCTGGTGGATCACAGCAGCAACGAAGTTGTCCTGCGGGCCTCGCAACTCCCGCACACCTCGGAAATCGACAGCATCCGGCTGAAGATCGGGGAAGGCATCACGGGATGGGTGGCGCAGCACCGGTCAGTCGTGGCTCTCAGCTCGAATGCCGCGGCGGACGCGCGCTTCAAGCGGTTCAAAGCCCTGCCCGAAGACACTTACGAAGCGTTTCTTTCGGTTCCGCTGATCAGCAACGGAGAGCTGATCGGGGTCATCAACATCCACCACAAGGCGCGGCACTCCCACACCCCCGAGGAAATCGCGCTCGTCAGTTTCATCGGCGAACAGATGGGCGGCGCGATTGCGAAGTCCAAGCTGGCGGAACGCTCCGAAAGCGCGTCCCGGCGGATGGAAGTCCTGGCCGGGCTGGCGCAGACCATCTCGGAGGAGAACTATCTCGATCGCATCCTTCAGGCGATCGCCGAAATGCTCGCGGAAACGCTGGATTCGCCGGTCTGCTCGATCATGCTGGTGGACGAAGAACGGCGCGAACTGGTGATCTCCGCGGCTTGCTGCTCCTCGCCGGATTACCTGCACAAGATGCCGCTCAAAATCGAGGACTCGCTGATCGGCCGCGTAGTGCGGGAAGCGCGCCCCATCATGATTCCCAATGTCCTGGAAGAGAAGCAGTACCGCTATCCCGAACTGGCGCGGCGAACCGGCCTGGCTTCCCTGCTCTCCCTACCGCTCATGACGCGCGACCGCGTGATGGGGACGATCAACATCTACACGAAGGAGGTTCGCCAGTTCACCGAGGACGAGATTGGCTTCGTGAAGGTGGTGGCCGGTCAGGCGGCCATCGCCATCGAGAATGCCCGGCTGATGTCGGAAACCCTCGAAATGAAGCGCGCGCTCGAGATCCGCAAGATCGTGGAACGCGCCAAGGGAATCCTTCAGCACAAGCACAATCTCACCGAAGCGGACGCCTATCTGAAGCTGCGAAATGAAAGCCGCCGCCTGCGGCGTCCGATGAAGGAACTGGCCGAAGCGATTATCCTCGCCGACGACCTCGAAAAATAGGCCGCCAAGGTCCGTCCGCTATGATGGAACTTGCGCAAGACGCGTTCCAAACAGCGGCTCGCCGCGATTCGCACCGACGCCCCTGAACCGACGCCGCGCGCACAGGGCTTTTCACGGTCTGATCTTTACGTCTGTTTGGCGCTCCTGGCGGCCACCCTCGCGCTCTACGCTCCGGTGCGCCATTTCGACTTCGTCAACTTCGACGATCCCGAATACGTCGGCGCCAACTTCCATGTCCGCCACGGCCTGACGGTCGCCGCAGTGGAATGGGCCTTCACCTCGGGAGAGGCGGCCAACTGGTTTCCGGTCACCCGCCTCTCCCACATTCTCGACTGCCAGTTTTTCGGGCTGGCCAGCGGCTGGCACCACCTCATCAGCGTGGTGATTCACGCCCTCGCGGCTGTCCTTCTGTTCCTGTTTCTCGCCGGCGCGACCGGCGCCCGATGGCCGAGCGCGTGGGTGGCTGCCACCTTCGCTCTCCATCCCCTGCACGTCGAATCGGTTGCCTGGATCGCCGAACGCAAGGACGTGCTTTGCGCGCTGTTCTGGTTTCTGGCCCTCTCCGCTTCTGTCGCTTACGCGAAACGGCCGAGTGCGCACCGCTATCTGCTCGCGCTGCTTCTCTTCGGCTTGGGACTCATGTCCAAGCCGATGATCGTCACCCTCCCGCTGCTGCTCCTGGCGCTCGATTTCTGGCCCCTCGGACGCCTTTCGCGGGCGGGCTGGCGAAAACTCCTGCGCGAAAAGCTGCCGTTCTTTGCGCTCTCCGGGGTATCGGCCGTAGTTACTTTCCTGGTGCAGCGAGGCGCCGGTGCCGTCGAAGCGATCCACGCCCCCCTGCTCGCACGCATCGGGAATGCACTGGACTCCTACATCCTCTATCTCGTCAAAACGGCCTGGCCGGGGAGGCTTGCCGTCTTCTATCCGTATCCATCGAGCCTGCCTCTTTGGCAGCCGCTTCTCGCTGCTGCGCTTCTGGCGGCGATCACCATCCTGGTTGTCCGCTGCAGGAGCGAGCGCCCGTACTTGACGGTCGGCTGGCTCTGGTATCTGGTCACTCTGTTGCCCGTCATCGGTCTGGTGCAGGTCGGAGCGCAGGCGCGCGCCGATCGCTACATGTACGTCCCCATGGCCGGCGTTCTCATCATGCTCGCTTGGGGCGCGGCGGATCTGGTGCGCCGCTCGCCGCGGGCGAAGATCCCGGCCGTCGCCTTCGCGGCTTCCGCGGTTCTGGCCTGCGTGCCGGTCACGTGGGCGCAACTCCAGACGTGGGCGAACAGCGAGGCGCTGTTCCAACATGCCCTCCAGGTGACCGATGAAAACTGGGTGGCCCACCACAATCTCGGAGTCGCTCTGTCCAGCCAGCCGGGGCGCTTGCCGGAGGCCATTTCCCACTACCAGGCCGCGCTCGAGATCCAACCCCAATCGGCGCGCGCGCACACCGATCTGGGCAATGCGCTGGTCAGGATCCCTGGCCGTCTGCCCGAAGCTATCGCCGAGTTCCAGGCCGCCTTGAAGATCACTCCCGGCTCTCCAATCCCGCACAACAATCTCGGAAACGCTTACTCGAGAGTCTCGAAGCTCGCCGATGCCATTGGCGAGTATCAGGCCGCTCTGCGTCTGGATCCGGACTACGCGGAAGCGCACAATAACCTCGGAAGCGTGCTCGCCAGGAGCGGGCGCTTGCCGGAAGCGGTCAACGAATTCCAAACCGCGCTCCGCCTCGACGCGGACAACGCCGAAGCCCACGCCAACCTGGGCAGCGCGCTGGCAAACCTGCCGGGCCGCCAGGCGGAAGCTCTCGCCGAATACCGCGAGGCGTTGCATCTCGATCCTGGCTCCGCCGAAGGGCACAATGGACTGGGCAGCGCGCTCGCGCAGTCCCCAGGCCATCTCGCGGACGCAATCGCCGAATTCGAAGCCGCCTTGCGAATCAGACCGGACTACGCGGAAGCCCACCAGAACCTCGGCAGCGCGCTCGCCGAATTCCCTGCCCGCGTCCCCGAGGCGATTGCCGAATATCAAGCCGCTTTGCGAATCAATCCCGGCTCCCCCGAGACGCACTACAACTTCGGCGTGACGCTCTCGAAGATCGAAGGCCGCGCCCCGGAAGCCATCGCCCAGTTCGAAGACGCCCTGCGCATCAAACCGGACTACCCCGAGGCGCACAGCAACCTGGGAGTCGTCCTCTCACAAGCCGGCCGGGTGGCCGAGGCCATCTCGCACTTCGAAGCCGCGCTGCGCCTCCGTCCCGATTATGCCGACGCCCACTACAATCTGGGCGTGGCCCTGTCGAACATACCGGGACGGATGCCTCAGGCCATTTCGCACTTCGAAGCCGCCCTTCGCTTGAAGCCCGATCCCGAACTTCGCCAACTGGTGGAGCGTTTGCGGTCGGGCCAGCGGTAGCCCTATCGCCCCGGCCGGTTCCTTTGAATCTGCGCCGCCATCATGCGGATCAATTCCGCGTTGCTCATCGGTTGCCAGCCGTGGCCCTTGAGCGGCCGGCCATACTCGAAGGTCGCTCCAGCGTCGGTGGTCCTCATGAAGTCCTCGAACAGGTAGACCGCCATGTTCAGAAAATAATTGTCGGCATCGCCGCAATACAGGTGAAGCTTGTCCTTCAATTGCGGGCCGAGCCGCGCCCAGTTGGTCTTCACGTAGTAGCTCAGGTCGTAGCCGTGGTCGCGCATATACAGCGACACCTTGCGGTTGATCTGCCCCGTCTGCTTGTCCCACAACGGCTCGGGATACCCGTCTTCGCCTACCGGCCCGTAGACCGCCTCCCACGCCATGTACTGCTCGCCCGAGCGGCCCTTGCTGCCCAGCACGGCTTCGAGCTGGCTTTTCTGCCGCACGGTCTCGACCACCTGTCCATCCGGCATCCGCATCATGGGGCGTTCGCGCGCCACGTACTCGAATCCCGGAACCTCAAACGCATTGGGGTCCTCGTAAATGTTGATCATTTCCCACTTGCGCAGATCGATCGGATCGGGATAGAAGGTCCACGTGCCGCCGAAGAAGTCGGGATGATGCACCTGGAGCGCCAGCGACTCCCACCCGCCCGTCGATCCTCCCGTCAGCACGCGTTCCCACGGGTCGCGGCTCAACCGAAAATGCTCCTCCAGGTAGGGAATTAATTCCTGGAAAAGGGCATCGCCGTAAGGTCCGTTGTTGGCGGAGTTGACGGCGTAAGAATCGTCGAAGTAAGGCGTCGGGTGCTGAAATGTCACCGCGATCATCCGCGGAAAGTCGTCCGACATCCATTCCCTGGCGAACGCCGCGCCAGCCTGTCCGCGCCCGCCCACCGTCGAATTCTCCGTGAATCCGAACGGCGCACCGAGGCCGAAGTGGCCCTGGCTGTACACTACCGGATACCGCTGCTCCGGGTGCCGGTCGTAATCCCGAGGCAGCAGCACCGTCGCGCCCAGATAGAAGGGATAGCCCCAGAAGTCGGACAGCAGCTTGCTCCGGATCTTCACGCGTTTCACCCACGCCGTATCGGGCGGCGTCTCGATGGGCGGAATCACCTTGGTGAGCTCCAGGCGGACGTCATACCCCGCTGCTGGATCGAGATGAACTTTGCGGATCTCGCTGTACAGGTTTCCCGGCGAGCGGTTGAATTTCTGCCCCTCCCACTGGTCCATGTGCGCCCAGATGGTGTGTCCGTCGGAGCGGTGAAACTGCGTGTAGACGTTCACCAGCGCCTGCACGTAATAGTCGCCGGCGGGCACATCGTTGAGGCTCTTGAGCGGATAGCCCAAAACGGAGGCATCGACGAATGCGGCCTGCCCGGGCTTCCACTGCTCAACGTCGAGGCCGAAGAAGGGAATGTCCGTGGTGCGCCATGCGCCCGCCTGCAGCCGCGGCTCGGGCGAATCCGATTTCGAGATCGCCACAAACACGCGCCCCGTGACCGGCTGTGGATGTGCCGCCGCGGCGAACACGATCTCAAATCGCGGCCCGGCCGCGGCAGCGACGGCCGCCGATGCCACGAAAAAGGCCAAAAACCGAACAGTCATGCAGCCTCCAATTACAGATTATGAACAGTTTCGGTGAATTCCAGAGCGCCCCACTAAAATAGTCAGGTGGGCAGCCACCTCAATCTATGGAAGCAGCACCTTGGGCAAGTCCCGGAATCCGTGTGGGAGCAGGCCGGGCTGGAAACACTCGTGCTGGCCGACAATGACCTGCAGGAGATACCCTCAACGATCGCGCGCCTCGAGCGGCTTCGCATGCTCGATCTCGGACACAACGCCCTGCGTTCGCTGCCCGAAAGTCTGGGCGAACTCGAGAATCTCTCGGATTTCCTCTACCTTCACGACAACCGCCTAACGTCCCTTCCCTCGTCTTTGGCACGCCTGAAGCGGCTGCGGTATTTGAATATCAGCGAGAATGCCTTCGAGACTTTACCGGAATGCATTTGCGCGATGCACGGCCTGATCGAGCTGCGGGCATGCGACAACCCGCTCGCGGGTTTGCCCGAGAGTCTTCAGCGACTCACGGCGCTGCGGGAACTGCATTTGAGGAACACCAGGCTGAAGTATCTGCCGGACGCGATCGGCGGGCTCCTCGAATTGCGGCTGATCGACCTCCGCGGTACTCCCCTCGAGTATCTGCCGCCGGCGCTCGCGGCTTTACCACGATTGGGGAAAATCGACCTGCGATGGGTCCCTGGCTTGGAACCACCCGCCTGGCTGGCGGATCTGGAAGCCCGCGGCTGCCTGGTGTACCGTTAGCTGGTCGATGAGCTACGAGCGCAACAGACCCAACGAAGCTCCTGGCTTGAACCCCGGAAACACCGAGCTCAGATCGTTCCGCCCCAGATGTCCTCGCACCAGTTCGCTCAGCACGGTCCGGAAATCCGTTGTGACGGCGAGATCGCGGCCTTCGAACAACTGCTCCTTCTCGAGCCCGGGCCACTCGCCGTAAATCCTGCCGCCCTGCACGGCGCCGCCCAGCACCATCATGACGCTGCCGTGACCATGATCGGTGCCGCCCGTGCCGTTTTCTTCCACCGTGCGGCCGAACTCGGACATCGTCACGATGACCACGTCTTCCAGGCGGTCGCCGAGGTCCTGGCAGAAGGCAGTGATGGCGCTCGAAAACTGGTTCAGCAGATTGGGCAGCTGGTTGTTCTCGTTCTGATGATGGTCCCAGCCATCCACTTCGGCAAATGCCGCCTCCACGCCCGCATCGGATTTGATCAGCCGCGCCAATTCCTGCAAGTTTCTGCCAAGCTGTCCCCCCGTGTTGTAGGATGGCCGATTGTTCGGACCCGGCCCGCCGGTTCCCGGAGCGGGCGGCGCCTGTCTCCTTCCATTTCCGGGCTCCGGAGTCATGGACTGCAGCATCTTCATGGCTTCAAATGCGTCCTTGCCGGTCCGGCGCATGGTGGCATCGGGCGTGAGCGAATACATGTTTTGAAGAATGGCCAGCCGTTCCTGATCCGAGATGTGGAAGTCCTGAACATTGCCGAGCGCAATGGCCTCGTACTCGCCGCGGAGCGTTCTGGGAACGCGGTTGGTCAGTGCAACCGCCCTGAGGGGCGACGCGTTTGGCCCGGGATCGCCGAGCGCCCGATTGAGCCAGCCGTTCCCGGCCTTCCCCGGCGTTCCGGACTCCATATAGTCCTGCGCATCGAAGTGCGAACGCGAGGGGTCGGGCGAGCCGGTGGCTTCCACAATCGCGAGGTGCTTCTGGTCCCACAGCTCTTTGAAGAACCGCAATCCCGCATGCAACCCGAACCTTCCGTCGAGATCGATTACCGGGCCGAAGGGGCCATTATTCAAGTTGTCATCCTGAGGCCGGGGAGCCTGCAGGCCAAGCGTGGGCCGCACCTCGCGATACCGCGGATCTCCGAACGGCACCACGATATTCAACCCGTCTGCCGCTCCTCGCATGAAGATCGCCACCAGAGTCTTGCGCTTCCTGCCTTCCGAAGCAGCGGCACGAGCCAGCCACATCGGCGCGTGCCCCATCCCGACCATCGCGATTGCAGAGCCGCGAAGAAAAACCCGCCGTGTCAACACAGGCCTACCTCCTTTCAAAATCGGGCGAACCCAGCACCAGTGAAGCCACCAGGGCGGGCGAGGAATTCTTGCCCGCCAGCCCGGTGGCGATTGCCTCCAGAGTCTGTTTCGAAGCGTCGTGCCCCAGAAGAGCCTTCGCGATCGAAGCGTTGTCCATACCTTGCCAGCGGGAAGCGTTGGCGAAGACGCCCGGAACTTCGCCCGCTGCAACCGCGGCGCCGAAATTCATACGCGCGATGACCGCGGTGGCGCCCAGCCAGGTCTCCGCCACATCCGGGTAACCCGTCGGCTCCATCTTCCCGTAGAGCGCCTGCCCCATGTCCGATATTTTCTGCACGGTGGGCCCCGCATCGGTCAACTCCGCTCCCATGGCGCGGATGGTGCTGGCAGCCACCTCCAGAGGCGACTTCACACGCGCCTCCCAGGCTCCTTCCGAAAGGAACTCGGGCGAGCGGAACATCGTCTCCATCACGGCGCGCAAATCGCCGTCGGTCTTCAGGAACGTCTGCGCCATGCGATCGACCAGCACCGGCGGCGGATTGTCCGCCACAAAATGGCGGGCGAGCCCCAGCGAGATGAACCTGGCGGTGGATGGGTGGTGGGCGAGAATGTCGATCACTTTCAAACCGTCTTCTTCCTGCCCGCCGGCTGGAATCTTGTGTCCGAGCACCGTCTTCTCGCCGAAGTCGTGCATGAAAGGCGCGAACACGAATTCCGGATCCTCCGGGTTTCGCACAGTCCAGCCGGTGAAGCACCGCGCTACCGCAATCACGTCGGCCTGCGTATAGCCGCCCTTCACGCCGAGGGTGTGCAGCTCCATGATTTCCCGGCCGTAGTTCTCATTCAGCCCGTGCGACAAGCGTTGCAGGCCGTTCGGAACGATCGAATTCGGCACGCCGTTGACATTTCCACGCCGCGGCGCAAAGGGACCTACGTTGAACGATTCGGGCGCCACGGACTCCCAATTGTCGAGGTAGTAGAGCATCGCGGGGTGGCGCGCCGTGGCCAACAGCAGGTCCTTGAAATGTCCCAGCACATGCGGCCGGATGGCGTCGCGCTCATAGCTTCCGATCAGAACATGGCCGAGATTGTTCGCCATGGCGACGTTCTTGGTGGAATCCACGTTGAAGTGGTTGAACCAATAATCGACCAGCACTTCTTCGAGTTGCCGGTTGGAATACACCGCCCGATAGACTCGAGCCTCCTTCAGGTCTTCGCTGACAGCCAACTGCGGCGTGCGCTTCATCTGGGCCTGGCGCCGGTACTCCGGAAAGAATACCTGGCTCTTCGGAGGCAGGACTGCCACAGCATCGATGCGCTGATCTGCATCGAGCTTTTGAATGGCCGCCATCACCCGGTCCTTCTCGCCCGAGCGCGCGTCCGCCAGATCGTCCCCTCTCAGCATGTCCTGTAATTGCGGAAAGCGCTTGCGGGCTTCCTTTAGCCTTTCTTCCTGCAGGGCTTTGCGCGCTTTTTCGGCCTCGTCCCTGTACTTGGGCGTATATTCCATCACATTCGTGGGAAGAGCCGCCAGGACTTTGGCGCGTTGCTCGGGATCCATAGCGTCGAGCGCGGCGGTCCGCTCTTCCGCGGTTCCGTTCATCACTTTGGTCCGCAGGGACTGGGACAGCCTGTTGATGGTCGCAAATGGCGGCTCCATCGTGATCATCATCCCCATGTTTTGGTTTTGGGAATAGGCCGCGATGAGTTCGGGTACCGGCATCCGCAGACTCTCGAGAGGCTTCAGCCGCTGCTCGAGAACCGGGTTCTCGGCAATTTGATCCGGATGAAGCTGCAGCTCGATCCACCTGGCAACACCGATACGACGTACCTCCTCGACACCGCCCGGGCGAGGCCCGAACGTCAGTCGATTGAGGGCTTGGACGATCTGTCGGTCAGGACTGAGTTTCTGTTCGAAAGGATCGGCCGCCGGGCCGGTGCGAGGAAGGAACATCACCCCAAAGGCGATGGTGATGGAAAGTACGCGTTTCATCTCCCAGGTACCTCCGCGCAGGAGCAATTACTCTCCAGTATAGACGGGGAATCCTCGAAAAACGGTTAACGGGCTTTCCAGTATCCGGCGCACCGGACCGAGAAACTGTGGTGTTTCGAGCAGGCCAAAAATGTCACGCGCGGCTCAGGCCAGCAGATTCACGGCTTCCCGCTCCATTTCATCGGCGGCTTTCGCCAGTTTCAGGCCGGCCTGGTAGGTGTTCTTTCCGGAGAGCAGCGACACGGCGGCATCGCTGAGTTGAGCCGTATCCCCACCCTGGGTGGAATTCTCTCCTTGGAACGCCAACTGTTTCCCGGCTTTATCGAATTGAGCTTGTGCCTGATTCAGGCCCTGCAGTGCAATCGAACAAATCTGCATAGCCTTGCTTATCGGCCGTGTCCGGCCGTTTTTGAGGGAAAACCGCGTTCGAGCTAAAATGGGCCAGTCCATGGCAATCGATCTGAACCTGCTAGCGCAGTACGACACCCCGACTATCTGCAATGCCATCGAGCTTTTCAACATCCGGCCCCGCAACGAGGGCTACATGGATGGCCGCATCCGCGCCTGTTTCCCCGAAATGCCGCCCGTCGCCGGATACGCCGCCACCGCCACCATGCGCTGTGCGTTCCCACGCCGCGAGGGCGACGTTTACGGATCCCTGGACCAGCAGGTGGCCCGCTTCTCCGAATTCCCCGGCTCCCCGATCGTAGTCTTTCAGGACCTCGACGACCCGCCGGTGGCCGCTACCTTCGGCGAGATCATGTGCAGCACGTATCAGGCATTCGGTGCCGCCGGACTGATTACCAGCGGCGCCGCGCGCGACCTCGACCAGGTCCGCCGCCTGGGCTTCTCCACCTTCAGCAACGGCGCCATCTGCTCGCACGGCTACAGCCACATCGTCGATCTCCACCGCACGGTGCGCGTCGGCGGCCTGACGGTTCACCCCGGCGACCTGATCCACGCAGACGCCAACGGAATCGCCACCATACCGCTCGAAATCGCGGACGAGGTGCCCGCAGCGGCGGCGGAGCTGGCAGCCGCTGAAGCCAGAGTCCTCGACTACCTTCGCGCCGGCAAGCCGGAAGTCCAGCGCTTTAAAGAGGCTCGTGAGGCCATGATGAACGATTTTGCGGCCATTGCCCGCCGGGTCCGCAGGTGACCGGCTGCCGGCCGATCCCTCGGCACCACCCGGAGATTTTTTCGTATACTCGTTCTTGCCCGGCGGCCCCGCCTGCACCGCGCCGCTGGCAGAAAGGATTCGATCCTGCATGACACGACGGACGATTCTCTCCAGCGCCGTATTGACGATGGCGCTTCTGCAGTTTGCAGGCCCAGCCACTGCCGCCGACATCAGCGGCAAATGGATGGGCACGATGCAGACCCCCGACGGACAGAGCCTCGAAATTACCTTCAATTTCAAGATGAGCGGCGAGAAACTCACGGGCACCGTCGCCAGCAGTTACGGAGAGGGGGAGATCACCGAAGGCAGCGTGAAAGACGACGCCGTGGCATTCATCCTCATGGCCGGCGGAGGCCAATTCAAGATTACCTACAAAGGCAAGCTGGTGGGCGACGAACTGAAGTTCAACGTCACCCTCGGTGACATGGGCGACCGGGAGATGACCGCCAAGCGCGCCCAATGAAGCCGCGGCCCTCAAGCCTGCCAGGAAGCGATTCCTCCTGGGATTGCTGGTTGGGGGGTTGCTGGTGCCGGGCTTTGTACACCGATATCTTCGAAGCCCGGTAAGCCGTTTATGTCCGACGTCCCTCTGATCGATTTTCAGAACGTTACCATCCAGCGCGGCGACCGGATCGTGATTGACGGTGTGACCCTGACCATCGCGCAAGGCGAACACATCGCCATCCTGGGTCCGAACGGCTCGGGGAAATCGACACTCATCAAGGTAATCTCACGCGAACTCTATCCCCGCCTCAAACCCGAACCGTGGTCGCTGCGCATTCTCGGCCGGGAACGCTGGCATCTGTTCGACCTGCGCAATCATCTCGGCATCGTCTCGAACGACTGGATGCAGATGTGCACGCGCGACTACTCCGGCTATGAAATCGTGCTCTCCGGCTTCTTCGGCAGCGTGGGCATCTGGCCCAATCACGAGGTCACCGCAGGGATGGAAGAGAAGGCCCGCGAAGTCATGGAGCTTCTCGAGATCGCACACCTGGCGGCCCGCGACACCAACGAGATGTCCTCAGGCGAAGCGCGCCGCATCCTGATCGGCCGCGCGTTGGTACACGATCCTCAGGCGCTGGTGCTCGACGAGCCTACCTCCAGCCTCGATCTCCACGCCACCTGCGAGTTGCGCGAAATCCTCCGGAAACTGGCCGCCAACGGAATCAGCATCATCATGGTCACGCATCACCTGCCCGACATCATTCCGGAAATCCGCCGCGTGGCGATGTTTCGGAATGGACGGGTCTATTGCGACGGCCCGAAAGAACAGGTGCTCGGTGCCGGCCCGCTAAGCGGCCTGTTCGGCATTCCCGTCGAAGTGCTGGAACGGTCCGGCTACTACCACGTGCTGTAGCGAGGCCGCCGGCTCGAGGTGGGCTATCTCTTCTCGTCCGTCGGCTTCGCGACGGGAGGTGGGGACGCCGGCCTCCAGAACTTGGGATCCACCGACACAATCTCCTCGGGCGGATTGCTCAACTCCGGCAGGAAGCGGCCGATGATGATGTTCGTCCCCAGAATGTTTTCGGCAAGCTTGCTCTGATAGGTCGCGTAGGATGATCCCAAGACCTCCTGCAGCGGCTTGATCTTATCCAGGTCGGCCAGGCTCTTGAGCAGGTTCGTGATGTAGAAGACCCCGGTAGCAGGCTGACCCGCGAGTGCCTGGCTGACGAACGAGGGGATTCCGGGATTGGCGCGCTCCTGCTCGCCCTTGACAAGCTGGAGTTGTCGCTCGTAGTCGAGAATCCTGCCCGGCCGGACCCGCACAATCGCCGTGCGGATGAAACGCGCGCTCCCCACCAGGTTGTTGTAAGCATCGGTGCTCATCGGCTCGTTCGCCGACAGGTCCCGCCGCCGGCGCCGCAGTTCCGAACGTTCGCTTTCCACCGTAGCGTCGAAATCGGCGCCCAGTTTGTGCATGCCGGCAGTTCCGAGGACTTTGGTCAGTGATCCCTCAAAAGCCTTGAGCCCTTCCTCCGCGCCTCCGTAATTGGCGCGCACGGAAGTGAAGTACACGGTGTCGGGCTCACCGTACAGGACTCCATAGGCGAGCCAGGTGTCGCCCTTGTTCTTGCGATTGATCTCCGCTTCCCGTTTGTTGATGGCATCGAATTCGACGCGCTTCCCCATTTTGACCTTGGCGATGAACACGTCCAGGTAGCCGTCCGGCATCTGCGCGGCTGCCGGGTACGCAAGTATCCCCGCCAGAAACACCCCTGCGAACACATGTTTTCTCATTTGCAATACCTCGTGATGGTCTTGATCGGCTTCGATTGTTGACCGGATACTCCCCCGCTGGAGTCTCACCTGTTCCGGTTCAAGTCAGTATACGCCTGATCCTCCTTTTCCGGAATCCCTGATTTGGGCTCAATTTGCAGTGCCATCACGGCCCAGTACTCACAATTCCCGAATGGCTCACGGAGTGGATCAATCCAGCAGATGCTGGTACTCGCCGGGGTCGAGTCCGAACCGCTCCATCTGTCTGGGCAGGTCGGGCCGAAGTGTCTCCGGTGTGTTTCTCACCCACGCCGCGATTACCGTCTCCACCCCCACGCGGTTCTTGCCATCCTCCTCGGCAAGCGCCTCTGCCGTCTGGCGCAATCGCGTCTCGGTGTCCTCGCGGACCGGCCGGGGCGTTTGGGCCAACACCTGGGCGAGTAGATCTTCGGCTGCGTCGTTCCAATTCATCGGTCGGCCGCTTCGCCGGTCTGCCCGGCCGCAGTCCTGGACAGCACCGGCACCTTGGTATCCGGCTGCAGAGGCGGATGCATGCGATGATGCCAGTCAGTGGCCTGCTCATACGCATACGCCAGCGCGAGCACCTGGATCTCCCCCAGGTTCGGCCCGCTGATCTGGAGTCCGACCGGAAGCCCCGACTTGGAAAGGCCGCACGGCACCGTGATCGTGGGGAGCCCGTAATCGTCCAGCGACCGTGTGTTCCCGGGCTTGGGATTGCGCGCCCTGGCGTTCGCGGCGCGCCCCAATTCGTCTTCAATGCTCCACGGCAACTCGCGGATGGTCGGCGTGATCAGCAGGTCCACGTCCTGCTTCCGGAAGATCTCGTCATTTACGGTGCGCCGCAACAGCCGGAGCGCCCGCCATTCGCGGATGTAGTCCACCGCGCGGCCGCTAAAGCCTCCCCCACCACCTCCGCCGCCGCGTCCGCCCGCTCCGCCGCCACCGCCCTCCGCCGCGGCAATCTCCGACCGTACGAACCCGCTTCCCAAAGCCTCGCGATACACGCCTCCTTCGCTGCCGGCGCCCGTGCCCAGCACCGAAGGGATCTCCACTTCCTTCGAACCCCTCGTCATCTTGTTGAGCAGCGCCGTCGCATCCTCCAACGCGTGCGCCACGTCCTCATCGAGCGCATCGTAAAACGGCGCCGGAATCCCGATCCGGAATTGCGAGACCGGCGCGCCAATTCCGCTCCAATAATCCGGCACCGGATAGTCGATGCTTTGCAAGTCCAGCCGGTCGTATCCCGCGATCGCCTGCAGCACCATCGCGGCATCCGCCACTGTCCGCGCAATCGGTCCGCAATGATCCAGCGACCACGTCAACGGTACGATGCCGCGGATGCTCACGCGCCCGTAGGTCGGCTTGAACCCCACCACTCCACACATCGCCGACGGCGTACGGATCGATCCACCCGTATCGGTACCGAGCGCGGCGTAGCAGTTTTCCATGGCGACCGCCGCGGCCGAACCACCCGACGACCCGCCGGCAATCAACTCCAGATTCCACGGATTGCGCACCGGCCCGAAGTAACTCACCGCCGACGTCGCGCCCGCCGCGAAGATGTGCATGTTGCATTTGCCGATCAGCACCCCGCCCGCCGCCTTGAGCCGCGTCACCACCTCGGCGTCTTCGGCGGGAATGTTCCCCGCCAGCGTTCTGCTGCCCGCGGTGGTGCGGACTCCGGCGGTATCGATGTTGTCCTTCAGGCCGATCGGAATCCCATGCAGAGGGCCGCGGAAATGGCCGGCCGCCTGCTCCTTCTCGAGCGCCTTGGCCTGCGCCAGCGCGCTCTCGCGCATCACCGTGATCCAGGCATTGATCTTGGGGTTATAGGTTTGGATGCGGGCCAGGCAAGCTTCCGTCAACTCCACTGGAGACACCTTCCGCGCCCGGATGCGGCTGGATGCTTCCTGTAAGGTCATCGCAGAAAGGTCAGTCGAGCCTTCGAAGCCAGACAGCCTGGCGCCGGCCACTGCACCCAGACCCACTGCCAGAAACTCCCGCCGGGAGGAGGAGAGCATGAATCCTTGTACCGCGCGCCAAAGCTGCTTGTCAAATGTTGCGGTTGCTCAGGGTTTGTCGCGGCGCGGGGCACTCGTGCCTGTACCCATGAGCCTGGCCGGCCCACGGAAATTCATGAAAACCCGCTCGCCGCGCGACGTGGCTCGGCTTATTGCACCACCAACAGGAAAGGGTTCGAGTACAGCCCCTGGATCCCCACGTACAGCAGCTTGGTGCCCGGGGTCTCGTTGGAGATCACCTGGAAGTTCACCTGGTAGAGACCGGCAAATCCCGGCGCGAGCCCGGCATACTGCACCTGCGCCAGGCGCGAATCCTCCACCGCCTCTACCAGCGGCTGCACGGGGTCGGGGACGGGAGGCGCCGCGCCGCCCGAGGGGATACCGGTTTCCGGGACACCCAGGCCCGTGCAGAAGATCGCCAGGTTCTCCCCCGCATGCGCCGGATTCTGCGGCGTCACGATGGTGTAGTCCGAAACGTGCACCACCGTGAAGATCCCCGGACTGAACGGAATCACCTGCACCGCCCGCGCCGCACCGGACTGTGTTCCGCGCTTCACGACAATCGACGACGCACCTGTCGCGATCTCGAAGGGCACCTGGAAATTGATTTGCCCCGGAGAGACATAATACAGGGGAGCAGTAAGTCCGCCTACCGTCACACTCACTCCCTGCAGCGCCTGTGGCAAAGGATATCCCGAAGCTCCCGCCGCCAGCGGCGCGAGTTCCGCTCCGAAGATACTCACTGCTTCGCCTGGAGTGACTACATCGCCCAGCCGGAAACTCGCGGCATTGTAAGCCGCGGTGACGAGCGGCACGCCCGGAGTAGGCGCCGGCGGCGAGAGGTCGATGCGGGCGAGAAAGCCGCCGCCCATCACGACGTTATTGGCGTTGCCGATGAAGTCGGGCGAGAAGGACGTCCCGCCTATCCAGGCGCCGCCTTTCGGGCTGATGGCCAGTGCCGCAATGTAGTCAGTTGAGGATCCGCCAAGATACGTCGAAAAGCCCAGGCTGAATCCTTTCGACGCGGGCACCAGCTCCGACACATACATGGAGCCGGGAGAGGCCTGAACCGGCTGCGCCAGCGGAAAATCGACTACTCCCGTGCGTCCGGCCACCCAGACGTTGCCCTGCCCATCCGCCGCCAGCGCCGCCGCGCCGTCGTTGAACGGAAACTCTCCGCTGCCGCTCAGATAGGTCGAGAACAGCAGCTTCTGACCTGATGGATCCAGCTCCGCCACGAAAGATGCGCCCGACTGACTGCCGGGCTTTGCCTGTATCGCATTCACGGTGGGGAAGTCGCTCTCGTTCGTGGATCCTGCCAGGTAGACATTGCCAGCCGCGTCCAAGGCGAGCGCGTTGGCGGAATCGTCGCCACTGCCCCCCAGGTAGGTGGAGTAAGCCAGCTTGCTTCCGTCGCTCGAGATCTTCGTCAGAAAGGCGTCGAACCCGTTGCCCGCCGCCTTGCCCCTGACTGCCTGCAGCGCGTTCACTACCGGAAAATTCAGCGAATTCGTCGTACCGGCCACATAGGCATTTCCCGCCGCGTCCGTTGCTACAGCCAACGCCTGGTCCTGCTGTGAGCCGGCAATCAGCGTGGCCCACAGAATTGCGCCGGAACCATCCAGCTTGGCGGCAAACGCATGATTGATGAAAGTGGTGGCGCCCCCCGTGCCTGGGGAACTGACATAGATCGTGGATGAGGGGCTGACCGGGTCGAGCGCCAGGATCTGGGTGACCGGCGCGGTGGCGGCATTCGTCCACGGTCCGGTCTTCTCGGTCCAGGTGTCGCCTCCATCGGTGCTTCGCAGCAGAAGGCCGGCATCGTTGGTCAGATAAAGTGCGCCCGTCGAGTCGATCACCGGCCCGTGGAAAGCGGCACCCGGCGGCGTTACCGCGGGAAGCGGGATCGGCGTCCACGTCTGGCCCTCATCGACGCTGTGCAACAGACTGCTCTGGGATGCCGAGTAGAGGCTCGTGCCGTTGTGCAGGTCCACCGCGATCGTGGAGAGGTTCGCCTGCCCGCCTTCCACCCAGGTCTTGCCGCCATCGTCTGTGCGGAAGACCGCAGGCACGGTGGGTATCAGGCTGAACGCGCAGCAGGCGTAGACACGCGCGGAAATGATCGGGTCCACCAGGATTTGCCCTCCGGAGATCGAGTCGCCTTGTGCCGGACTGAAGAACACCGGGAAGTCATGCGAGTCCACCCAGTGAGCGCCGCCGTCCGTACTCTCGTAGATCTCCGGACTGCCCTCGGCCACATCGGTCAGCCAGAGGGTAGCCGGATTCGACGGGTCGATCGCCAGCCCGCCGAATTGCCGCACAGGCGCGGGAAGCTTGGGCGGAGGCAGATTGCCCGTGAGCACCTGCCACGCCGAGCCGGAGTCGATGCTCTTCGCGATCTGGTAGCCGCCGGTCGAGCCCACGTAAAGCGCATACACCGTGGTTGGCGTCTTCGGGTCCAGTAACACCTGGCTCGCGCTTGCGGCTGCCGCCAGCAGCGGCTTCCAGTTCACGCCGCTATCGAGTGACTGATACAGTCCCGACGAGGTCGCAGCGTAGAGTGTCGCCGGCTTTGTGGGATCGATCGCCAGAGAGTTCACGGCCAGCGCCGGGAGATTCTGATTGAGCGAGTTCCACGTGTTCCCCGCGTCGTGAGTGACTAACAGGGAAGTGATTGGCGGACGCGACTCGATCGCATTGACCGCGGGGAAGCTGAGTGAGTAACTGACGCCCGCCACGAAAGCGTTGCCCTGCACATCCACGGCAACACCCTTCGAGGCGGTAGCATTTCCGATGTTGCGGTTGTATACGATGGCCGAGCCGGTCGCGTTCAACTTCATTACCCAAGCCTGGCCGGTGGTGTTGTCCAAGGCAGAACCGGCCGGCAGCGTCCGGCCCGATACGTACACGCTGCCGTCGCGGCCGACCGCGATGCCCGAGGCGAAGTCGCGGTCGTTGCCGCCGAGATAAGTGGAATAGAGGAGGGTGGTGCCCGTGGGATCGAACTTCGCGACGTAGGCATCCTCGCATTGCTGAAAAGTCTTGCCCGGTTCCACCGAACAGTTGCCGGTGCCCTGCTGTGCGTTGATCGGGTTCACCAGCGGGATCTCGGAAAGAGTGGTTCCGGCGATGTAGAGGTTACCTGCGGAGTCCAGCGCCATGGCCCCCACCGGGTCCCCGCCGTGGCCGCCGAACAGGGCCGCGTAGCCGAGTACCGGGTCGATCAGCACCGGCCGCGTACGATCGTAGCGGCCCACCTGAAACCCCACGCGATTGTCTGCCATCACCCGATACCCGCCGTGGATCGGCCTTCCATCCTGCAGGATTCGCGGCGCGCGGAAGCGAAACTCGCTGTTCTCTGCGCGAATCGCAAGGCCGCCCCCGGATTCCAGGCGGACACGATGCGCACCGCGGAACTGCAGGACGATGAGGTCCGGCGACGCACCAGGCGCCAGCACGAAATCGTACTCCAGGCGCGATCCATCGCCGTGGTAGATCAGATCGACGCCTCGCCACACATTCCTGAATCGGACGCTGGCATACTGCGGGATGCCGGTACGCCAGCGTTGCGGATCGTCGCCGCGAAGGTCATGGGTCCTGCCCGGGAGAGACTCCGAAGGGAAGGAAGGTGTTGCAGGCGCGCCGCCGTGCAAGACCATCTTCAGATCGACAGAGAGCTGCAGCTCTCCGGAGTGTGCGATTCTGAGTGTCCACGCCTCGCAGCGGGCTATCACTCCATCGCTACCCGCTGGTTCAAAGCGTACCGGAAAATGGACGATGGGGGCGGCACCGAGAGGGCCCGCAACGAATAGGAAGAACCAGAGTCCACCCATAGATACCAAACTCTAAGACCTTGGGACGGCAGGGATTTCTACGGGTGGGTGGGCTATTCCCGTCGGACTCCGACGGTTTTTCGCTGCAAGCCTATGAAACGATTAGAGCATACCCGTCTGACTCCGACGGGTCACTCGCAGGCTCCCCGCATGACTCCGTTCTGTTCCAGCACCTCCCGGACTTTCTCCACCAGGCCCGCCGGAGTGAACGGCTTTTGCAGAAACGCCACTTCTGTTTGCAGAATGCCGCTGTTGATCACGGCATTTTCCGTGTAGCCGGACATGTAGAGCACCTTCAGTTTGGGCCGGCGCCGAAGCAGCTTTTCCGCCAGCTCGCGTCCGCTCAGTTTGGGCATCACCACGTCCGTGATCAGCAGGTGAATTGGTCCTTTCTGTTGTTCCGACCGGCGGCGCGCTTCCGACGGATCGGCGAAATCCAACACCTTGTATCCCTCGCGCAAGAGCGTCTCGCGCACCAGCGTCCGGACCATCTCGTCGTCTTCCACCAGCAGGATGGTCTCCGTCCCGCGAGCCACGGCCTTGGGCTGCCTTTCGGCCTCCACCAACACGGGCTGATCGATCCGCGGCAGGTACACCTTCACCGATGTGCCGTGTCCGAGTTCACTGTAGACGTCCACGCTGCCGCCGCTCTGTTTCACGATCCCGAAGACCGTCGAAAGGCCCAGCCCGGTTCCTCTTCCGGCCACCTTCGTGGTGAAGAACGGCTCGAAAATCCGCGACCTGGTGACCGCGTCCATGCCTTCTCCGGTGTCGCTAACCGCCAGCATGATGTAGGGTCCGGGCCTCAGTCCGATGTGCCGTTCCGCGTACCTCGTATCCAGCGCGACGTTGGCCGTCTCGATGGTGAGAACGCCGCCTTTGGTCATGGCGTCCCTGGAATTCACCGCGAGATTCATCAGCACCTGTTCGATCTGACCGGGATCGGCGTTCACCCGGCCCAGGTCGGCCGGCAGCATCAGGCGGAGTTCCACATCTTCACCCAACAGGCGCTGCAGCATGCTGCTCAGGCTGCCGATCAGCTTATTGAGGTCCAGCACCTTGGGTTGCAGCACCTGGCGCCGGCTGAACGCCAGCAATTGCCGTGTCAGCGCGGCGGCGCGCTCCCCCGCCTTCATAATCTGTTCCACCGAATGGCGGTTGGCGTCCTTCAGATCCAGGCTTACCAGAATCAGTTGGCTATAACCCGAGATGATCGTCAGCAGGTTGTTGAAGTCGTGCGCGATGCCGCCGGCCAGCATGCCGACGGCCTCCATCTTTTGCGCCTGCCGCAGCTGCTCCTCCAAGTGGCGACGTCCCGTGACGTCGAGCAGGATCGCCAGCTCCGCCTCCGTCCCGCGGTAATCGATCTCGTACCTCGCGATCTCGACATCGATCGTGCGTCCCGACTTGGTGCGATGCCGCCAGGGGACGGGCGCCGGCGCCGGTGAGCCTTCCAGGCCGGCAATGGGGTCCAGCGGCTCCTCCCCCGATTGCACATCGGAGAGGGTCATCTCCCGAAATTCGTCCTGGCTGTATCCGTAAAGCGCGCACGCCGCCCGATTGGCTTCCAAAAACCTGCGGCTCTGCGGGTCCAACACCCACATGGGTTGTGGATTATCTTCAAAAAGGAGGCGGAATTTCTTGTCAGTTTCTTGATTTTTCAAAGGTCTGTTAGCCGGCATGGCTAATCCCCGACAAACCCCTTTCATCATCAGAATAACTATGTAACGCGCGAGGACTCAATCGAATAAAGCCGCTCCCTGTTCGATTGATCACGCCTCAATCGCGGTAAGTTGGTTTTTTGGCCAGTGCGAGTGCACCATACAACACATTGGCATCACCCAGTACTGTAGGTACTATGTCAATCCGTGCGTTCGACCACGCCGTAATCTGTCTGCGAACCTCTGCCCGAAGGGGTGCAAAAAGCCGCTCTCCGGCCTTCGAAATACCCCCGCCGATGACGATTCGCTGCGGATTGAGTAACATGATCGCCGCCTTAAGACCCAGAGCCAGATCCACCACATAGCGGTTGACAAAGTCGGGATTCTCCATCAGAACTTTGGCCGGCTTTCCATGGTCCCGCTCGAGCCACAACCCACAGCACATGCGTTCGAAGCACCCGCGAGCCCCGCACAGGCATTCCGGACCATCAGGCCTGATGGTGAGGTGTCCGATTTCGCCCGCGTAGGAATCCGCTCCGCGCCATACCCGTCCATCCGCATAGATGCCGCCGCCGATTCCGGTGGAGAGCGTCATATAAAATAACGGCGAACAGCCCTTCCCCGCCCCGAATTCCGCTTCGCCGATGGCGCCCACATTCGCGTCGTTATCCATGATCACCGGCGCGGCGGCCAGTTCGCGGACGAAACCGCACAGGTCGAAGTGATTCCATCCGCCGACGTGAGTGGAGAGGACCACGCGCTGCAGTTCGAAGTTGACTGGTCCGCCGAATCCGATTCCGCACCGCTCGAAAGTGAATTCCCGGCGCCAGGAAGTGACTATCTCGGTGAGTTGCGCGAGCATCCAGGGACGGCCTCCCGCGGCGTCGGTGGCGCGCGATTCACGGCGAACCAGCCGGCCGCCGTCAAAGACTCCGAGTGAGAACTTAGTGCCGCCGATATCGATGGCCAGGATCACGGGAACACTACCTCTACCTGCCCGGTCTCTCGGAATCGCGGAACCCAAACCATCAATCCAACTGGTCGAGATCGGCCAAATCCTTTAGTCGGCGGCGCTGGCCCGCTTATTCCGCTTCAGGTCTGCAATCCCAATCAGATTGACACTCACGCCCCTAAAGCCCGCGACCGATCGATTCTGGAAACATTGTGCAAACCCAACGCTGAAATCGAGGTCAAGACCTCAATGCCGAGCGGCGGTATTCCCCTCCGAACAACCTTCCCTGAGGCCTCGAACAGATCGAGTTGCCTTGAGGAATCCGAATTCACGAATAACCGCTGCCATCTTCCCGGCACTCTCCGGATCGATTCCCACCCAGATATCCTATATCACCCGTGGAGCGGGGATAACCATAGTAGTTCACCGCATAACCGCCTATTACCAGGTACGAAACCTCATGTGAGTTCAGCAACTTCAAAAACTCTCTGAAGCCGGGCGGTGGCTGGATCGTAGCCATAGGCGATCTGGTGTAGTTGTTCGAGGGCTTGCAATCGTTCCTGTGGTGTCTTCGATTTCCAAAACGCCTTCTCGTCGGACGCGTCCTGGAGAGAGTCCACACGGAAAGCACTACGGTCAACGCGCGCCGGCTCCATTGGCAACCCCGGTTTACGCTCAGGCCGGAGGATGACGCAGCATCCCTACCACGGCGTTCACCACCACCGCCCCCATGCCTACCGGGATCGCGATCTTCCACCCGATGTCCATGAGCTGATCGTAGCGGAAACGCGGGAACGTGCCGCGGAACCAGATCATGAGGTAGATGATGCACGAGACCTTCAGCAGGAACCAGAACAGTCCGATCACCGCGTGATTCACCAGCGGAATCACGAAGAGCACGCCCAGCCCCGCCAGCAGCAATGCCACCAGCGCCAGCACCTTCTGCTGTATCGGGTCCTTCAGCCTCTTCACCATCGGCATGGTCAGCGCCGCCGAACCCACGAACAGCACCACCGGAAACGCCACATTGAGCGGGATGTCGAGCCAGGCGATGCTCGGGAACGGGCGCAGCCAGCCGCCCCAGAACAGCGTCACCGCCACCGCCGACACCACGAAGATATTGGCATACTCCGCCAGGAAGTAGAGTGCCCACCGGAAGCCGCTGTACTCGGTATGGAAGCCCGCCACCAGTTCCGATTCGGCCTCCGGCAGATCGAACGGAGCGCGGTTAGTCTCCGCCGTCGCAGCGATGATGTAGACCGCAAACGGCACGATCATGAATCCGAAATTGTCGAAGACGAACCAGATGCCGCCGTTTTGCTGGGCCAGCACGATATCGCTCATCTTCAGCGTGCCCGCCGCCATCACGCCCGACACCAGCGCGAACGCCAGCGCCACTTCGTAGCTCACCAGTTGCGCCGCGCTGCGCAATGCGCCGAGCAGCGGATAGTGGCTGTTGGAAGACCAGCCGCCCAGAATGATGCCCAGGATCCCCACTGCCGACGTCGCCGAAATCACCAGCAACCCCACATTTACATCCGCCGCCACCGAGATGTTCCGCGCAAATGGGAGCACCGCGAACGCCGTAAGCCCGGTAAACGTCGAGATCACCGGCGCACACCAGAACAACACCTTGTCGGCGTCCGCCGGGATGATGTCTTCCTTCAGCATCAGCTTCAGGGCATCCGCGATGGGCTGTAACAGCCCGTGCGGACCCACCCGCATGGGTCCCAGCCGGACCTGAAAATCCGCCAGCACCTTGCGCTCCACCAGCGTGAGATAGCCCACCACCAGCGGGAACCCCAAGACGATCACGAGCGTCACCAGCAGCGGCGCGAGCAGCGGGTAATTGGAAAAAATCGATGCCATAGTTTCTTACCGCGACAGTGAATTCTTGGCCATTTCCAGGAAGGGCTGCGGGTATATTCCGATCACCAGCGTCAGGACGCCCGTAGCCACCAGCCCCACCTGCAATCCGAAACTCGTGGACAGCGGAGCCTTCTCCGTCTCATCGCGAATAAACATGCTGCGCACGATCTTGAAGTAGTAGTAGATCGCCACCGCGACATACAAGGTGGCAATCACGGCGAGCGTATAGTGGCCGGTCTGCACCAGCGCCAGGAAGATGTAGAACTTGCCCAGGAACCCGGCGGTCGGGGGGATGCCGGCGAGCGACAGCAGGAAGATCAGCATCATGACGGCGTAACCGGGATGGCGGTGCATCAGACCGTTGAAATCGTCCAGGTCTTCGCCGATGATGTTCTCGCGCCGCATCGCCACCACCACCAGGAACGCGCCCAGGTTCATGAACGTGTACACCAGGATGTACACCAGGATGCCGTTGATTCCGGTCTCGTTGCCGGCGATCAGACCGAGCAGCATATATCCCGCGTGTGAAATCGAGCTGTAAGCCAGCAGGCGCTTGATGTTGGTCTGATTGATCGCCGCCAGGTTGCCGAGCGTCAGGGTCAGGACCGCCACCACTGCCAACATGGGCTTCCACTCGTCGGCCAGCCCGTCCAGGGGGCCGCGGAAGATCCTCAGCAGAAATGCGATCGACGCCGCCTTCGAAGCCACCGACAGGTACGCCGTTACGGTGGTCGGCGCGCCCTCGTAGGCGTCCGGAGCCCACATGTGGAAGGGTGCGGCCGAAATCTTGAACAGCAGCCCGATAGACGTGGTCGCCAAGGCCAGGAAGACCACCGGATCCCAAGGCCCCCGTTGTTGAATCGCTTCGCCCACTGCCAGCAGCGTCGTTGACCCCGAGATTCCGTAGAAGATGGAGAACCCGTACACCAGGAATCCGGTGGAAAAAGCACCCAGGAGCAGGTACTTGAGCGCCGCCTCGTTGGACCGCTTATCGGTCCGCAGGAAACCGACCATCACGTAGAAGGTCAGCGCCATCAGTTCCAGGCCGACGAAGAGCGTCACCATGTCGGTCCCGGCAGCCAGGAAATACATTCCGCATTGCGCGAACAGGATCAGCGCGTAGTATTCGCTGTGATGCTCGCCCGCGACATCCAGATACTTGTACGACACCAGCGCTACGATAATGGCCGCCGCCACGAAGATCCAGTTGAAGAAGATGCCGAAGCCATCCACTGTGACCGAACCCTCGAAGGTCGTCAGTGCGCCGTTGGCGGAGATCCAAGCCCATTGGCGAAACAAAGCCACGCCGGTGAGGATCTCCGCCAGGATCACGAAAATCGGCATGAACTTGCGCTGCCGCGGATCGGGGAACAGCGGTCCCAGGAACGGCAGATTATCGAACAGCAGAATCGCGCACCCGAACAGCGCCATCATGATCGCCGGCATGATGGAGAAGTGGTCGTTGACTGTGTAGAACTGGCTGGGATTCATTGCATGCCTCCGGCAGGGGCCAGGGGCCGGGGGCCGGGGGCCGGGGCCCGAGATCCGGTGGACGTGTCAGATTTCGATGACTGGATGGCAGCAATCGTCCGGTCAGCGCTGCCGGAGACCCGAGTGTCTACAGGAGCTGCTACGCCACTGGCCCCTGGCCCCTGTCCCCCGGCCCCTGCTAATTGCGGGCCGTTCCCCCCAAAATACCCGGGTCTCACGCGCTGCACGATCTCCGTCACCGGCTGGCGCAGGATGTCGAAGTAGGGCTTCGGGAAGACGCCGATCCAGATCGCCCACGCGATTAGAGGGATGAATGTCGCGATCTCGCGGAAACTCATATCCGGTATCGTCAGATTCTTGCCATTGGTCACCTGCCCGAGCATGGTCCTCTGGTACAGCCACAACAGATATGCCGCGCCCAGAATCACGCCCGTGACCGCGAATGCCGCCCACGCGCGGTGAGCCTCAAAAGCGCCCTGGAGGATCGTGAACTCGCCGACGAAGCCATTCAACAGCGGCAGCCCCGCCGAGCTCAGCATCGCAATCGCGAAGATCGTCGCGAACTTTGGCATCACGTGCGCCAGCCCGCCGTACTCCTTGATCTCGCGCGTGTGCCTCCGCTCGTAAATCACCCCGATCACCATGAAGAGCATGCCCGTCGATATCCCGTGATTGATCTGCTGCAGCACGCTGCCCGCAATCCCGTTGGGATTGAGCGCAAAGATCCCCAGCGTGCAGAAGCCCAGGTGGCTCACCGAAGAGTAGGCCACCAGCTTCTTCCAATCCTTCTGCATGAGGCTCACCAGCGCGCCGTAGATGATCCCGATAATCGAAAGCACCGCCAGGATCTGCACGATGGTCTGGTCCACGGACGCCTGCGGCAGCAGCGGCAGTGAGAACCGCAGGAATCCGTATGTCCCCATCTTCAGCAGGACGGCGGCCAGGATCACCGAGCCCGCGGTGGGTGCCTCCACGTGCGCATCCGGCAGCCACGTGTGGAACGGGAACATGGGCACCTTGATGGCGAACCCGATGAAGAACGCCCAGAAGATCCACTGCTGCGTTCCCAGCGGCATGCTGGTCTTCATCAGCTCGGAAATCTCGAACGTGTAAACGTGGAACTGATCGTAATGCTGGAAGTACAGCGTCAGAATGCCCAGCAGCATCAGCACCGACCCGGCCAGCGTGTAGAGGAAGAACTTGATCGCCGCGTACAGCTTTCGCGGACCGCCCCATACCCCGATGATGAAGTACATGGGCACCAGCACCAGCTCCCAAAACACGTAGAACAGGAAGAAATCGAGCGAGATGAACACGCCGATCATTCCCGTCTGCAACAGCAGAAACATCGCGTAGTATTCCTTCACGCGATCCTGCACCGCGTTCCACGACCCCAATACCGCGATGAAGCCCATCAGCGTGGTGAGCATCACCAGCAGCAGGCTGATGCCGTCGATTCCAAGGTGGTAATGCGCGCCCAGTGCGGGAATCCAATCCACCCGTTCCTCGAATTGGAAGCCTGGAGCGCCCGCCTGGAAATTCTTGACCAGCGGCAGCGAGATCAGAAACCCGGCGAAAGCCGCCAGGTTTGCCCAGATCCGGATCAGGTCCTTGTTCTTTCCTGGTATACACATCAGGACCACAAGGCCGGCCAAGGGCGTCAGCAGAATATAAGTCAATAAGTGCTGGTCCATATGGTTAGCGAACTACGAAGTACCCCAGAAACGCCAATGCGCCCACCACCACGAAGAACGCGTACGCCTGCACGCGCCCCGTTTGCAGCATGCAGACCGGATACGACATCATCTTCACGAAGAACGAGCCGAAGCGGACGGCGCCGTCCACGATCCAGGTGTCCCACCACATCGATACCGTGGAGCTGAAGCGTGTGAGCCACCCTGCGCCATTCACGCCGCCATCCACCACGTTGCGGTCGAACGCGCCGCACAACTCGCCGCCGCCTTTGCACAAGCCGTTCACAAAGAGGAAATCGTAGACCTCATCCACGTACCACTTGTTGTACAGCAGCCCGTGCAGCGGTTTGAGCGTTTGGGACAGCGTTTCGGGAATGTGCGGTTTGTGGCAGTAAAAGTAGCGGGCGATGGTGATCCCGATGACCGCAATCGCCACGGAGAGGCCCATGAGAATCCACTCCAGGGACGAGGAACTCTCTCCTTCTTTCATGGCCTCGGTGGCGGCGGTAGCAAATACCGGCCCTAGCCAACTCTCGAACGTGTGGAAGGCTTGGGGCAGGTTCCACACTTTGGGCGTGCTCAAATATCCGGCGGTCACGCTGCCGAGCGCCAGGATCATCAGCGGCACGGTCATGGCGGGGCCCGACTCGTGGATATGCGCCTCCACTTCCGGCTTCACCCGCGATTGGCCGTAGAACGTCAGGTACATGAGCCGCCACATGTAGAAAGCCGTCATGCCCGCGGTGATCAGGCCTACGACATACAGAAAGTGCGAACCCTGCGCCGAAGTGTACGTCTCGCCGAGGATCTGATCCTTCGAAAAGAAACCTGCCAGACCCGGGATTCCGGCGATCGCCACGGAGCCGATCCACATGGTGGCGTACGTAATGGGAATCTTCTTGCGGAGCGCTCCCATATGCCGCATGTCCTGCTCGCCCGACAAGGCGTGAATCACCGAGCCGGAACCAAGGAACAACAGCGCCTTGAAGAACGCGTGCGTGAACAGATGGAAGACGGCGACCCAGTAAGCGCCGACCCCCAACGCCAGGAACATGTACCCAAGCTGGCTCACCGTGGAATACGCCAGCACGCGTTTGATATCGTTCTGCACCAGCGCGATAGTCGCCGCCAGGATCGCGGTGAACGCACCCACCGTTGCTACCACCGTCAGCGTCGAAGGCGTCAACTGGAAGAGCGCCGACGACCGCGCCACCATGTACACGCCCGCGGTCACCATGGTCGCCGCGTGGATCAGCGCCGACACGGGCGTCGGACCTTCCATCGCGTCGGGAAGCCAGACGTACAAGGGAAACTGTGCGGATTTTCCAGTGGCACCGATAAACAGCAGCAGCGTCATCACGCTCAGCACGCCGAAACCGGCGGTCTCGGCCTGAAATTGGCCAGTAGCCAGCGCCGCCCGGACATCGGTGAACTTCACCGTGCCCAGCACCGAGAGCATCAGCAGCATGCCGAGGATGAAACCGGCGTCGCCCACGCGATTCACGACGAATGCTTTCTTGCCCGCATCCCCGGCCGACTTCTTTTGGAAGTAAAACCCGATCAGCAGGTAGCTGCACAACCCCACGCCCTCCCAGCCCACGAAAAGCAGCGCGTAGTTGTTGGCCAGCACCAGCATCAGCATGAAAAACACGAACAGGTTCATGTAGCCGAAGAACCGGTAGTAGCCGTTGTCGTGCGCCATGTACCCGGTTGAATACACATGGATCAGAAACCCGATTCCGGTCACCACCAGGATCATGACGCTCGACAGCGGGTCGAGCAGGAAGCCCCAATCCGCCTGGAAGATCGCGGTGTTCCCATTGGCCATGTGGAACGGCATCCCCGCCAGCCACGTGAACTTCACCACTTCGTGGACCCGCTCCGACTGCTGCGCGAGTTGCCACACCGCGCCCACCGAGTAGATGAACGAAATCAGCACCATCCCCGGGCAGATCAGGTCGATGAGGAACTTCAGCGGCGAGTGCCCGTGCCCCTGCGCATCGTGCCCGTGATCATGCGAATGATCATGCCCAACCGTGTGGTCGTGCACGTGGACATGCCCGTGCGAATGATCATGCGTGTGCGTGTGTCCGTCGTGGTGGTGTTCCCCGGCCCCATGATCGTGGCCGTGTTCGTAGATCGGCTCGACTCCCGGAGCGATCGCCACATCGGAAGGCGGCTGCGGATCCAAACGCTTCCCAAGCAGCAGCATCAGTGCCGCGCCCAGCAGCGGAAACAGGGGAATCAGCCAGATATTGTCGAGGAAGTTCACGGCTCTCCTACCACTTCAGCAAATCGATTTCATCCGCCAGCACCGTTTCCTTGTTGCGGAACAGCGCGATCAGGATGCCCAGCCCTACAGCCGCCTCCGCCACCGCGTCGGTGATCACGAAAATCGCGAATACCTGCCCGCGCATGTTCGGCAGGCCGTCGAGCGGCGGCAGCGCGTGCGAAAACGCGACCAGGTTGATGTTCACCGCATTCAGAATCAGCTCGATGGACATCAGAATGATCACCACGTTGCGGCGCGTCAGCACGCCCACCGTGCCGATCAGCAGCAGCGCCGCGCTCAGCACCAGGTAATGGACCGTCGAAATCGGGTGCATCGTCAGATCCTCTTCTTGGCCATGATGACGGAGCCCACCACGGCCACCAGCAGCAGCAGGGAGGCGATCTCAAAAGGCAGCAGGTATTCCGAGAACAGCGAATCCGCCAGCATCTCCGTGTTCCCCAGATTTGCCGGCAGCACGGCGCCAGGGTTCCCGATTTGGAACGCGCCCGCGCCGCGGTACAAAAAGTAAACCACCTCCAACCCCACGGCCGCGACGGCGGCCAACGCCACCAGCCACTGCCGGTTGAATTGCCGCTGCTTGGCCGACTCGTCGAGGTTCACCAGCATGATCACGAACAGGAACAGCACCATGATGCCGCCCACGTACAGCACGATCTGCACCGCGAACAGGAATTCGGCCTGCTGCAGCAGGTACAACCCCGCTACGCCGAGCAGGGAGACGATCAGGGAAATCGCGCTGTGGACCGCGCTGCGCCGCGTTATCGTGAGAATGCCGCCGCCCAGAACCAGGAGGGCGAAGAGATAGAACAGAACGGTATCGATCAGCATTTGTATTGAGTGGGCTTGGGCCCCTCTTCGAGCATTTGCCGGTCCCAGATCTGCCCCTGACGGGTGTAAGTGGCCATCTCGAAATCCTGCGTCAGCTCCAGTGCGTCCACCGGGCAGGCGTCTTCGCACAGCCCGCAGAACATGCATCGCGAAGTGTCGTAAGTGAAGTTACCGAGTTCCTTGCGCTTGGTGACTTCATTGCGCTCGCTGGAGACCACAATCAACGATTCCGGGCAGGCGAGGGCGCACAAGTTGCAAGCGATGCATAGCGTCTCGCCGTTCTCCGGATTGATGTTCAGTCTCGGGGCGCCGCGATACCGCTCCGCCACCTTGGGGCGCTCCGCCGGATACTGCTCGGTATAGATGTACTTCGGATTCTGATTCCGGAACGTGACCCACAGACCCTGAAAGAGGTCTACGAGGAAGATCTTCTTAAGAAGGTTCGCCATAATCAAGCCGAGTAAAGGGGCCGGGGGCCGGGGGCCAGGGGCCGGGGATTGGAAGCTCGCTTCGCTCGCCTCTCGAAAAACGCGAGCACAGCAAGCGACCATCTCCTGGTCCCCGGTCCCTGGCGCCTGGCCCCCGATCGCATTACCTATCTACCTCTCCTAATACGATATCGAGGGTGCCGATGACCGCGACCACGTCCGCGATCAGGCCACCTCGGATCATCCGGTCGAGCGCCTGCAGGTTCACGAAGGACGGCGGCCGCACCCGGCAGCGGTAGGGCTGCGTCGCCCCATCGGCCACCACGTAATACCCCAGTTCGCCCTTGGGCGCTTCAATCGAAACATACGCCTCGCCGGCCGGCGGCTTGATCACTTTTCCCACCTTGCCCATGATCGGACCTTCGGGAATCGCGTCCACCGCTTGCCGGATGATCCGCACCGACTGCCGCATCTCTTGCATGCGCACGATGTACCGGTCGTAAGTATCGCCGTTCTGGCAGGTGGGGATGTCGAACTCGTATTTCTCGTAGCCCGAATACGGCTGGGCCTTGCGCAAGTCCCATTTCACCCCAGCGGCGCGCAGCACCGGACCGGTCACGCCGTACTCCTTGCATTCGTCGGCGGACAGGATGCCCACGTTTTTCAGGCGCGCCACCCAGATACGGTTGTTGGTCAGCAGTTCCTCGTACTCATCCACCTTGGGCAGGAACCAGTCGCAGAACGCCTTGCATTCCTGTTCGAAGCCGTCGTACGTTTCGTAAAGCAAGCCGCCGATGCGAAACGCGTGCGTGGTAAGCCGCGCCCCGCAGTATTTCTCGAAAATCTTGAGCACTTCCTCGCGCTCGCGGAAGCAGTAGAACACCGGCGTGATGGCGCCGATATCGAGCGCGTGCGTCCCCAGCCACAGGAGGTGGCTGGCAATTCGATTCAACTCCGTGAGAATGACCCGCACCACCTGCGCCCGCGGCGGAGCCTCGATGTTCAGCAGTTTTTCGACGGCCAGGCAATAGCCCAGGCCGTTGGAGACCGCGGCCACGTAGTCCATGCGGTCGACGTAGGGATTGAACTGCGCGAATGTGCGGTTCTCCGCGATCTTCTCCACGCCGCGATGCAGATAGCCGATCACGCAATCGGTGCCCAGAACCTTCTCGCCATCCAGCTTGAGGATGACGCGCAACACCCCGTGCGTGGAGGGGTGTTGCGGCCCCATGTTGAGCACCAGTTCCGTAGAGTCTAAAAAGGTTATGTCCGGCATACAGGCGTCATTGCCCGCTTTCGATATTCAGGTTCTCCTGCACCCAACGGTCGTCCTGCTTCAGGATGGAATAATCTTTCCGCAGGGGATGGCCCTGCCACTCCTCCGGCAGCAGGATGCGCCGCATGTCCGGGTGGCCCGCGAACTCGATGCCGAACATATCGAACACCTCGCGTTCCAACCAGTTCGCCGTCAGGTGCACACCCACCGCCGTCTCGGGCTTGTAGCCGTCAGGGATGTACGTCTTGATCCGCACGCGCTCATTGCGCGCGAAACTATAAACGATGTACACCAGGTCAAACCGCTCGGGGCGCTTGGGCCAATCCACCGCGGTGAGGTCCACCAGATAATCGAAATCCGCTTCGAGTTTCAAATACTCCAGCACCGGAACCGCGGAGTCCTGCCTGGTCACGATGAAGTTCTGGCCCAGGTAGGTGGCGGTCTGCACGATTCGGTCGCCGAACCTCTCCTTCAATTCGCGTGCCAGGTCGCTCTCCCAGGGAGTGGAGGCCATGCCTGCGGGAGGCTTGGCAGCCGGTGCGGCGTGGGCAGCGGGGGCCGCGGGTTTTGCCGCTGGTTTGGCGGCGTCCGCTGCCGGTTTGGCCGGTGGTTTCTGTGCCCCACTCCCATCCGGCGGAGGCGCAGGCGCACCCTCCGGCTTTTGCTCGTCAGCCATGGATGATCCTCGTAAAGAAGACTACTTGTATCACTTGCGTTGACAAGAGTCAAATTTCACAACGTGTTGTGTGGGCGTCGCCAAAAGCCGCCCCGGCATGCTGCATTCAGATCCGGCCCCGCTGCAGAATCAGGTGTAAAACTGTGGGTGTGCCCGGCGGGCGCGGGGTGTGCCGTTTTCCCGCCGGCTTCGAAGCTCGAGTTCCGATGGAAAGGAAAGTAGAAGAACAGTTGCTCCCGGGACGGAAACCGCGACTCCATTCCACAACCATGCTATCGCAAACCGCCGCACACCAGGATCCCGCGCTCCCGCGAGTGGTCTAACGGAAATTCTCCGCCAGCATCAGATCGCTGCCGCGTTGATCCGTTCCCGTAAACAACAGGTATCGTTCGTCAGGGGAAACTCCGAGGAACCAGGATATCGGCTGTGGAGTCGTCGCGATTAACGTGGTCTTGCCGCTCGCAAGACTCAGACGCTCGATTCGGTTGCCTCCCGTCTGCGGCGGCCGGGCGAAATAGATGCCTTCCCCGCCCATGCACAAAGAGCGCCCCACCACACCCGTAGCCACCTTCTCCTCCAGTCCATCGGTCAGACGAAGCCGCCAAAGATCGGTTACATCGACGCTGTTGGCGTAGTACAGGTAGTTCCCGTCGGGGGATTCAAAGCCCACCCACCCCCCGTTCCTGGTGACCTGCAGGGGCTCGCCACCTTCCACCGGCATCTTCCAGATCTCAAACCGCCCGCTTCGCGAGGAGGCGAAGTACAGCCAGCGGCCGTCGTGCGATGGAGCCGGAAGAGCGCTGTCGAAACGCTCGTTCGTCAAAAAACGCGGCTTGCCTCCATCCAAATCAACAACGAAGACCTGAAAGTTGCCGTCTGTGCTGGAATCGCAATAGATCTGCTTGCCATCCCGAGACCACCGCGGCGGCCCCAATTTGTTCCGTCTCCGTAAGGACGTCAACGGGAACGGCTCGGAGCCGTCGTCGCGCGAAATCCAGATCTCGTTGTAGCCCGAACGGTCGGACACAAATGCGATCCTGTTTCCGTCCGGTGAATACTGAGGCACCCCGTCATTCCATGTCGAGCTGATCAGTTGAATCGGCTTGCCGGGCTTGCCGCCGGCGTTTCGCAAGTCCATTCGCCAGATGTTGGTGTCGAGCCGTAACCGCTCATACGCCAGCCGGTGTCCGCGAGTCGATATGGCCAGGCTTCCAACCTGGTCGCCGGCAAAGGCGACTCGCCGAGGCGTGCGGGAACTGAAGGCGGGCACGCGCCACATCTCGCCCCGGCTGGCCCGTTCGGTGTAGTACACGATGTCGCGTCCATCCGGAGTCCAGGCAAACCCTGTGGCGAATTGCTGTTGCCGTGTGATCTGTCTGGGTACTCCCTGTGGTTTCAAGTCTTGCGAAAGCGGCAGGATAAATAATTCCGCCGTGGAATTCGTCCCTCGCCGGAACGCCAAGGTCCGGCCATCCGGAGAAAAGGCGCCAGGGGCGTCCACTTCGCCGGGTTTGGGGTACGTCAACCTGCGCTGCTCGGAGGTCTCGACGGCCAAGGCCGCGATCGCGGTCGTTTCATCGGCGGGAATGTCGGAATCCCTCTCCGGAAACGCCAACCATTTGCCATCCGGAGACCACGCCAGCGTCCAATGCCGTCGCACCGCCCATTGGGCGCGGATCTCCCGGAGTTTCCGCTCGGGTCCACCGATACTTGGCATCAAAAACAGTGTGAGTTTTCCGTTTTGGAGGTCGCGCACCCAAGCGATGTACCGGCCGTCCGGCGACCAGGCAGGTTGCGAATCCGCTGCCCGGCCGTAAGTGAGCCGGACGGGCTTCTCAACGCCGATCTGCTTGACATAGATGTGGAAGCTATCCCTCTGCTCTCCATCCCAGATAAAGGCCACCTGGTTTCCGTCGGGCGAGAAACTCGGCTGGCTTTCCACACCTGGATAGGTCGTTAGCGGCACTGCCGTAGGGTAGGCCTCCGGACTCGCGTGATTCGAGCCGAGCCAGGCGCCTGCACCAACCAGCAATAGACTGAGGCAGACCGCGATGGCATACCAAAGCCAGCGCGTCTCGCTCTTGCCTGCCGGCCGGGTCGAAGGATCGACGCTGAAGACTGGTGCAATGAAGCGGTAGCCCTTGCGCGGCAGTGTCTCGATGAAGCGGGGATTGTCCGCCGAATCACCCAATGCGCTGCGAATCTTTTTGACGGCGGTGTTCAGCCCCCGATCGAATTCGATGAACGTCCCGGCCGGCCACACGGCTTCCCGCAGTTGTTCGCGGGCGACGACTTCTCCAGGCCGCTGCAGCAGAAGGGTGAGCACATGGAACGGCTGCTCCTGGAGTCTCACCCTTACCCCGGACTTTCGAAGCTCGTGCGCCACCAGGTCCGCCTCGAACAATCCGAATTGAACGACGCTCGGAGCGGAACCGGAAGATCCAGTGGCGATACTGCCCGGCATGTGTCGAGTTTATCAGCGGCGGAGCCCCTAAACAAGGGTTTCAGATTCTGATAGCCTTTATCCGGGCATCGTACACAACGGAGCTTAAGCCAAATTTCTTGAGGGGATTATCGGTTCAGACGAAGATCACAGTCAATCCGTCTCCGGTCGATTGAGAGTCCAGGCGCTCAGCGCCAAGACTCGATGCTGTGTACGCCGCAATCTGCTCAGTTTTTATTGGCTGCGTGGCTGCTCTTCGGGGGTGATCGGGCGCCCGACCTCCTGTGCGAGTTTTCCACTCCGGAATACATCATCAGGATGCAAGTCAGCTTCTTCCCTCCGTACGAGGGGAAGCGTCTGGCGGTGTACTCCAATCGAGATCCCCGAAAAGAGATCTGTCTGGCGGGCGCGAGCGACCCTTCGGGCTGTGCGGAGAACTTTGTCGGAGCGGTCGCGATTGCCCTGTTCACCGTGACGCGGGTCGCCGATGGCCGGCCTGCGGCGGCCTCCATCCGCGAAGTTGTGACTGTCCTGGACCAGAGTCCCGGGCTCCCCAAGCGGCCGCAGTACGCCGTCACCATCAAGCTCAATGAGGGGACTGGCACTGACCTCCAGGTGTTCGGGTATGACGAAAGCCCCCTGCCTCCAGCCAAGCGCGCTGCCGAAAGGGAAACCGCCAAAGCAGCCTGGAGGCGTTACCGGCAGGAACTCTATTTGGATCAGAATCAGCAGCCTTTTGCCGTCATTGAGTGGCTCCACACGACCACCAGCATCCGCGTGGCGAGGGTGGAGACACCGCCTCCGCCCGTAACCCGCAAAGGCCCTTCTGACTGACGCTTAGGCGGCCACACTAACCGCTGCCAGACCTCCCGGGGCTGGTCAAGATCGAGTGCCCTGCGTCGACGGATGGCCTTCCCCGACCGTTCAACCCCGCTTAAGCCCCGGTCGCTCCGCAAACCTCAACAAAGCCTTAAGAATGTGCTTAAATGAGTACACTTCCCGGTATGCTGGCGAAACGTCTCAGGAGGGTATGGAAGACCGCGCATCTGCGCGCCCGCGAAGTGCGCATGATCGCGAGCGGCCTGGCCTCTACCGGCCACCCCATCGACGCGCATGTCATCCCCATGCGCCGCTGCAATCTCGCCTGCGCTTACTGCAACGAGTATGACGACTCCTCCAAGCCGGTGCCGCTCGACACCATGTACCAGCGGCTCGACCACCTGGCGAATCTGGGCACGGCCATCATCACGATCTCAGGCGGCGAGCCCCTGCTGCACCCCGAATTGGACTCCATCATCGCACGGGTCCGCCGTCGCGGCATGATCGCCGGGATGATCACCAACGGATATCTCCTCACGGCCGAGCGCATCAAGCGTCTCAACCGGGCCGGCCTGGACCACCTGCAGATCTCGATCGATAACGTGCTGCCCGACGACGTTTCCAAGAAGAGCCTCAAAGTACTCGATAAGAAGCTGCAGCTCCTGGCGGAACACGCCGAATTCCACGTAAACATCAACTCAGTGGTGGGAGGCGGAATCCGCAATCCTCAGGACGCGCTGGTCATCGGGAAACGCGCGGTCGAGCTCGGATTCAGCTCTACGGTAGGGATCATCCACGATGGCGGCGGCCAGCTTCAGCCGTTGCGCGCCGACGAACGGGAAGTGTACTCCGCCATGCGCGCCATGGAGAAGAGCAGCTACGCGCGCATCAACTACTTCCAGGACAACATCGCGCACGGCCGGGAGAACCGGTGGCGCTGCCGCGCCGGGGCTCGCTACCTCTACATCTGCGAGGATGGCCTGGTGCACTACTGTTCGCAGCAGCGCGGCTATCCCGGCAAAGCGCTCCTCGAGTACACTCCTGAAGACATCCGCCGGGAATACCGAACGGTAAAGGGCTGCGCCCCGCGCTGCACGGTCGCCTGTGTCCACCAAGTCTCGACCATCGACTTCTGGCGCGATCCGCAGGATCTGCAGCCGTCGAATCGAGTGGCGGAGCAGCCTCAACGTCTCGTGCAGATCCAGTGACGCCTTGATCCTCGGTTCGTCACCGCGCCCGGCGTCACGAACCGCCGTATTCACCCTCACGAACTGTGGAGACTGTGATCGGAATCACTGTGATTGTGCGGAGGCCGCGCTGTAATAAGAGCAGGATGTGTTGTGCAGCAAGAGCCACCGATTAGCGGGCAGCGTGTGATTGTCGTGGCGGCGCATCCTGACGACGAAACGATCGGTGCAGGCGGAGCATTGCCCCTGGCATCGGAAGTGATCTTCGTTCACCTCACGGATGGCGCTTCCCGGGATCTGCAGGAGGCTCAGGCGAAGGGATTCGCATCCCGGGTGGAGTATGCCGCGGCACGGCGGCAGGAATTTCAAAATGCCCTGCAAGCCGGCGGCATCGTGCCGGTCGCCTGCGTGGATCTCGGGTATCCAGACCAGGAGGCGTCGCTTCACATGCCGGAGATTGTGCATGGGCTGATGCGGCTGCTGACGCGCTCCCGGTTTGACCTGATTCTTGTGCATCCCTATGAGGGCGGGCACCCGGATCACGATGCCGCGGCCTTCGCCGCACAGTCCGCGGTGAAACTTCTGACGGAGCGATCTTCTCCGCGGCGAGTCGAGTTCACCTCCTATCACAGCCGCTATGGGCGGTTGGAAGCGGGAATGTTCCTCCCGAACGGCTCACGGGAGATGGTCTATCGGCTCGGCCCGGAGGAGCGGGCGCGGAAGGTGAGAATGCTCGCCTGCTACCAGTCGCAACAGGAAGTGCTGCGCCAGTCTCCGGTGGAAGAAGAGCGCTTTCGAACAGCCCCGGATTACGACTTCGCCCGCCCGCCGCACGAAGGCCGCCTTTATTATGAGCTGTTCCCGTGGGGCATGACGGGAGCACACTGGCTGGCTCTGGCGGAAGCGGCCGAGAAGCAACTGGGGTTGTGCGGACCGCCGCCGGCATGGCTCCAAACGCCGCGTCCCCGCCTGTAGACTCAGAGTGGCAAGCTGCGTGCACAAACATATTATCGTGCTAGTCAGTTTGGAAGATTATTACGGTGTGCCGCTGTTAGCGGCCGAAGGGCCTGCCGGCGATGTCGAAGATTTCCTGTTTGATGACGAGGCATGGCTGGTCCGTCATCTCGTGGTCGATGTGGGCGGCTGGGTCGGCCGCCGGGACGTTGCGATTCCCATCAGCGCTTTGGAAAAGCCGGTCTGGGCAACGAAGACGTTCGTCACAACCCTGACCCGGGATGCAGTCCGGAGGAGTCCAGGCGCCGAACAACACAGACCCGTCTCCCGGCAGCAGGAAATCGCGATGAATCAATACTATGGCTGGCCGGCCTATTGGCGGGGAATGTCGGCCAACGCCGAACTGCCTCCCGTTTCGGTCGCGGCGGGACGGGAGTTCCCAGTCCGGGCGGGGGAGGATCCGCACCTCCGCAGCGCTCAAGCGGTCATCGGCTACAAGGTCTGGGGCGGCGACAACTTCATCGGGACGCTGGAGAACCTCATCGTGGATGAACGGTCGTGGCACATTGGTTATCTCGATGTAAAGACCGGTAAGTGGCTCGACAAGCGAGCGGTACTGTTGCCCACGCGCCTGGTGACCGCCATATCATGGGCCAAACACCGCATCCGGGTCGTGGATTCGGAAAGTAAGATAGCTTCTTTGCGTTGATACTAAGTACCGGTACGCACGCGAGTGCTTCCGTGTACAGCGGTCCTCCTATCCGGTAACACAGAACACCCATTGCCCGAGCCGGGTGATTCACTGTCTTGCGTCAATGCGATATCGTCGAAGGAGGAGAGACGCTCGATCCTGCAGCATAAGGTCGATTGACTGAGTCGGCCAAGAACGAAGCTCGCGGCTGGCCGCGCGAGCCCAAAGGTTGTGGTGTGCCGCAATTCTTTCCGCGAGGCGCGAATTCCATTGCCCGGCTGACGCTCCTCGCCATCGTGGTGGGAATCGGAGGGCTGGGTTGCTTTGGATATTGGCTGGTCGAATCCCCGTATGAGACCCGCCAGAACATACCGCGGGAGCAACCGGTTCCGTTCAGCCACGAACATCACGTTGGGGGTTTGGGGATGGATTGCCGTTACTGCCATACGTCGGTGGAGGAATCCTCCTTCGCGGGCATCCCGGCCACCAAGATCTGCATGAACTGTCATTCGCAGATGTGGGCCGTCGCTCCGATCTTAGAGCCCGTGCGGGAGAGTTACCGCAATGGTAAGTCGATCGAGTGGACTCGTGTACATGACTTACCTGACTTTGTGTATTTCGATCACAGTATCCACATACACCAGGGAATCGGCTGTTCGAGTTGCCACGGACGGATCGATCGGATGCCGCTGACCTGGCAGGCCGCCTCCCTGCGGATGGAGTGGTGTCTGGAGTGTCATCGCAACCCGGCGGCGTATGTGCGGCCGCGCGGCCGCGTTTTTGACATGAGCTATGAGGCGCCGCCCGACCAGGCAACGCTGGGGAAACGGCTCGTGGCGGAGTATCACATCAGAAGCCTCACCAGGTGCTCGACGTGTCATCGATAGATTCCGAGTTCGTCCCCGCAAGGGACCTGATGGCGAGGCAGCCTGAAAATCGATACTGGCTTCCGAGCGAATGTGCCGGTGCCGACACGGCGGGCGATGACGACGACAGGCCTACCGACGCAAGCCGGAGGCGCTTCCTGGAGTTGATGGGCGCCTCACTGCTGCTGGCCGGCGCCCCCGGGTGTACGCGCCAGCCCCCCGAGTTCATCCTGCCGTATGTCGAGCCGCCGGAGCACGCGATACCGGGCAGGCCTCGATATTATGCAACCGCGGTTCCGGTTTTGGGCGGCGCCGAAGGCGTGATCGTAGAAACGCATTTAGGCCGCCCCACCAAGGTAGAAGGGAATCCGGCGCATCCGGCGAGCCTGGGCGGCACCAGCGTGCGCACGCAGGCGAGCGTGTTGGACCTGTACGATCCGGACCGCACACAGGAGCTTACCTACCTCGGAGCACCCCAAACCTGGGACGGCTTTCTGTACGCCTTCCGCCAGGCGATCGACCCTCTGCGGGGGCGCCGCGGCGCGGGTTTCCGGATTCTCACCGGGATGGTGGATTCGCCGTCTTTGGGCGCTCAACTCAACGCCGTCCTGGAAGCTTTGCCGGAGGCACGATGGCATCAGTACGAGGCGGCGGGCAGTCACTGCGCGCGTGCCGGCGCGCAACTGGCGTTCGGGCGACCCCTGAACACTTATTACAGGCTCGATTCTGCCGATGTAGTGGTATCGTTGGACTCCGATTTTCTGGCGTGCGGACCGGCCAGCACGCGCATGGCTCACGATTTCATCGTGCGGCGCCGGCGCGGCGACCGGCTCGATATGAATCGCCTCTATGCCGTGGAATCGGGCCTGACGAGCACCGGAGGCAAGGCAGACCACCGGCTTTCGGCCCGTTATGACGAAATCGAGCAGGTGGCTTTCGAACTGGCCGGAGCGCTGGGCGCGGCCAACGGGCGCAAGTCGGCTTCCGGCCTCTACACGGCATGGATTGCAGCCCTGGCGGCCGATCTCGGCGCGCACCGCGGCGCGTCAGCGGTCATACCCGGGGCACATCAATCGCCCGCGGTCCATGCGCTCGCGCACGAAATAAACCGCAGCCTGGGCAACGCCGGCAAGACGATCATCTACACAGAGGCCCTGGAGGTACGTCCCGAGGACCCGGTGGAGTCGCTGCGTTCACTGGTTCGCGATATGCAGGCGGGCGCCGTGGAGGTGGTGCTGATCCTGGGCGTCAACCCGGCATACAATGCGCCCTCCGACTTCGCCTTTTCCGAGGCGCTGCAGAGGGTGAAGACCGTCGTCCATGCAGGACTGCACCGGGACGAAACGGCCAGCCTCTGCAACTGGAATGTGCCGGCGTCGCACTTCTTCGAAGAGTGGGGCGACACGCGCGCATTCGACGGCACGGTGAGCATCTTGCAGCCGATGATTCAGCCGCTGTACGAAACGCACTCCTTCCTCGGCCTTCTCGACGGAGTCCTGCAGTATCCGCCGCGCAGCAGCTACGAGATCGTGCGCGCGTACTGGAGCGGGCAGAAGCACTCGCAGGATTTCGAATCGTGGTGGCGAAAATCGCTGTACGACGGGCTGGTGGCGGACTCGGCGTTGCCGCCGGTGGATGCGTCTCCCACTGTCTGGCAGCCGCCCGCGCCGGCGTCCCGGCCGGGCGGAATGGAGGTAGTCTTCCGCCCCGACCCTACCTTCACGATGGCGTCTGGGCGAACAACAACTGGCTGCAGGAGCTGCCGCGGCCGATCACGAAGCTGACCTGGGATAACGCGGTACATCTAAGCCCCGCCACGGGCCGCCGGCTTTCGGTGAAGAGCGAGGACGTGGTCCGGTTGCGCTTCCGGGGCGCCACGGTGGAGGGACCCGTGTGGATATCTCCCGGACACCCGGACGAGAGCATCACGCTCTATCTCGGGTACGGCCGTTGGCGAGGCGGCAGAGCAGCGATTGGCGCGGGTTTCAATACCTACCCGCTGCGGATGTCGGACGGGCTCTGGTCGCAGGCGGGAGTACAGATCGAGAAGACCGGCCGGAGGTACCGGCTGGCATCCACGCAGCCTCAACAGGGTCTGGAAGGCCGCGACCTGATCCTGGAAAGCACGTGTGATGGCTTTCGGCGCGACCCGGATTTCGTCCGGAGAATCCAGCCGCCGGTCACGAGAGACTTCTCGTTGTATCCCTTATGGCAAAACACCGACCATGCATGGGGTATGTCGATCGACCTCACGGCGTGCGTGAACTGCAATGTCTGCATGGTGGCGTGCCAGGCCGAGAATAACATTCCGGTGGTCGGCAAGGAGGAGGTGCTGCGCCATCGCGCGATGCATTGGATTCGAATTGACACCTATTACACCGGGGACGTGGAGAACCCGTCGCTCCGCTACCAGCCGGTGCCGTGCATGCAGTGCGAGGACGCTCCCTGCGAACTGGTGTGCCCGGTGCAGGCGACCAACCACAGCAGCGACGGGCTGAACGACATGGTCTACAACCGCTGCGTCGGCACCCGGTATTGTTCCAACAACTGCCCTTATAAAGTGCGGCGATTCAACTTCTTCCTGTTTCAGGACTGGATCACCGAATCGATCAAACTGCAGCGCAATCCCGACGTCACGGTACGCAGCAGGGGTGTCATGGAGAAGTGCACGTACTGCGTGCAGCGAATCCGCGAGGCGGACATTCGAGCCACCACAGAGGATCGCCAGATCCGCGATGGAGAGATCGTCCCGGCGTGTCAACAGGCGTGCCCGACGCAGGCGATTGTCTTCGGCGACCTCAGAGACCCGAACAGCCGGGTTTCGCAGCTGAAGGCCGAGCCGCTCAATTATGCCCTGCTGGCGGAACTCAACACGCGGCCGCGGACTACCTACCTGGCCGAATTGCGCAACCCCAATCCTTCGATGAACGCCGCGGAGGCCCGCAAGCTGTGATTACCGAAGAGAAGCAGAGACACGCCCGACGCCGGCCCGATTCGGATGTGGCCTTCCCGGTGATTGGTCCCAGCCAGACGTTCGGCATCGTCACCGACCAGATTGCCTCGGTGCCTTTGCGCCGGGACGTGCCGCTTTTCTGGTACGCCTCGTTCGCCGTCGGTCTGTTCCTGATCTTCGTGTTTACCGGCTCGGTGACATACCTGTTCGGCAAAGGAGTGGGTATTTTCGGAATCGAGATCCCGGTCGCCTGGGGCTTCGCGATCACGAACTTCGTGTGGTGGATCGGGATCGGCCACGCGGGCACCCTGATCTCCGCGTTCCTGTTGCTGCTGAACCAAAGCTGGCGCAATTCCATCAATCGCTTCGCCGAGGCGATGACCATCTTTGCGGTGGCTTGCGCGGGGATGTTTCCGCTGCTGCATCTGGGGCGCCCGTGGCTGTTCTACTGGCTGCTGCCCTATCCCAACACGATGACCGTGCAGCCGCAATTCCGCAGCCCCCTGGTTTGGGACGTTTTCGCGGTGTCCACCTACGCTACGGTCTCGCTGGTGTTCTGGTATCTGGGAATGATCCCCGATCTGGCAACCCTGCGCGACCAATCGAAAAACCGCTTCGCCTACGCGTTTTACGGTGTGCTTGCCTGGGGATGGCGTGGAGCGTCGCGGCACTGGCGGCTGCACGAGTCCGCATCGCTGCTGCTGGCGGGCCTGGCGACGCCGCTGGTGCTCTCGGTACACACCGTCGTCAGCTTCGATTTTACGATCGCCATTCTGCCGGGCTGGCATTCGACGATCTTCCCTCCGTACTTCGTCGCCGGAGCGATCTACTCCGGCTTCGCCATGGTGCTGGTGCTGGCGTTGCCCATCCGCTCGGTCTACGGACTTCACAATCTCATCACCGACCGCCATATCAACAATTGCGCCAAGCTCATGCTGACGACCGGGCTGATCCTCGCCTATGCGTACGTGATCGAGCCGTTCACCGCCTGGTACGGGGGCAACCAGTTCGAAATCTACGCTTTTAAGAATCGCGCGTTCGGGCCGTTCGGCTGGTCGTTCTGGCTGGTGATCCTATGCAACGTGGCGATCCCGCAGTTGCTGTGGCTTCCGAAGATTCGAGTCCGTCCCAAGCCGTTGTTTGCCGTTTCGGCGGTCATTCTCTATGGGATGTGGCTGGAGCGGTACATGATCATCATCACCAGCCTGCACCGCGACTACGTTCCCTCGTCCTGGTTCAATTTCAGCGCCACGGTCTGGGATAACGCGGTGCTGTTCGGTTCGATCGGCGTCTTCATTACGCTGTTCGCGCTGTTCGTGCGTTTCCTGCCGATGATTTCCATGTACGAGGTACGCACGCTGCTGCCGTTCTCGGGGACCGGGGGGAGGAGTGAGAAGTGACGGAAGACCGGCTTTACGGAATCGCGGCGGAGTTCGAAGATCCCGCATTGCTGGTAGAAGCGGCCAGGGTGATTCACGACAGCGGCTACCGGAACGTGGAGGCGTATACCCCGTATCCGATTCGCGAGTTGGAGGAGATTCTGGAGGGCGGCCCTGAACGCAAGCTGCCCATGCTGGTGCTGGGCGGCGGCCTTTTGGGCACCCTGACCGCCTGGGGATTGCAGTTCTACATAGCGGTGATCGACTACCCGATCGACGTGGGTGGAAGGCCGCTGAACAGTTGGCCTGCCTTCATCGTAATCATGTTCGAGCTGACGATTCTGTTCGCGTCTCTGACGGCCTTCTTCGGTGCGCTGCTGTTGGCGGGGCTTCCGCTGCCACACCACCCGATGTTCAATCTGCCGCGTTTCGCATTGGCGTCGAAGAGCCGGTTCTTCCTGTGCGTGGAGGCCGCCGATCCACGCTTCGATGCCGAAGGCGTTTCGGCGATCCTGGCAGGCACCCACCCGCTGGAGGTTCGACAGGTACATGAAGAATAGCGCCTCCATTCCGATTTGCCTGATCCTGCTCGCGGCGTGCAGGCAGGACATGCACGACCAGCCCAAATACAAGCCGCTGGCGGCGAGCCAGTTCTTCGCGGACGGCCGGTCCGCCCGCCCTGCCCCAGCCTTCACGATTGCCCGCGATCAACTCGCGGATACCGACGAGATGCACACGGGCGCGGCCGGGGGCGCGTTTCTGGCCTCTATTCCCGTTCCCGTAGATGCGGCGCTGTTATCTCGCGGCCGCCAACGATTCGACATCTACTGCAGCCCTTGCCATGGCCGGATTGGAAACGGCGATGGCATGATCGCGCGACGCGGCTTCAAGGCGCCCGCCGACTTGAACTCCGTTCGCGTGCGCCGCGCTCCTCCCGGCTACATTTTCCAGGTGATCCGCAACGGTTATGGAGCCATGGGGGATTATCGCGACCAGGTCTCCGCGGCGGACGCATGGGCGATCGTGGCTTACATTCGCGCGCTGGAATTGAGCCGCGGCGCTATCCTGGCCGATGTTCCGGACGATCAGCGGGCGCACCTGGAGGCACAGCCTTGACCCCGGCCTATGCCATCCCGCCGGAATTTGGGCGCGACGTCCGTCATTGGCGCACGTGGTCGCTGGTGGCAGGGGGCGTCCTGTTTCTCGGCTCGATCCTCGGCGGCATTTTCAATCCCGATCAGTTCTTTCGCTCCTACCTGTTGGGATACCTGTTTTGGATCGCGTTCCCGCTGGGTGCGATGGCTCTGGTGATGGTGCAGTACCTGACGGGCGGCGCATGGGGAGTGATCAGCCGGCGCCCCCTCGAGTCGGCCATGCGCACATTGCCGGTGATCGCGGTCCTCTTCGCTCCGATCTTCATTGGAATGCGGGTACTGTATGGCTGGTCTCACGGCGACGTCGTGGCCGCGGACGCCGCTTTACGGCACCGCCACGTCTACATGAATGCCGCCTCGTTCATGATCCGGACCGTGGTGTATTTCGCGATCTGGCTGGCCTTCGCGCACCTGCTGACCAAGTGGTCAGACGAGGAAGACGCGCGTGGGAACCGCCTCCGGAGCCTGGCCGCCCTCAGCGCTCCCGGTTTGATTGTCTACGTCTTCACCATGACTTTCGCCTCGGTGGACTGGGCGGAGTCCCTGGTCAACAACTGGAGCTCGACGATTTGGGGCTTCATTTTCGTGATTGGCCAGGGTCTGACTGCGTTGGCGTTTGTGATTGCGGTACTGGCGGTCCTGTCGCGGCGGCAGCCCATGGCCCCGGTGGCCGGTCCACGGATTTTTCACGATCTCGGGAAACTGCTTCTCATGTTCGTAATGTTGTGGGCGTATTTCGAATTCTCGCAGCTTCTGATTGTGTGGGCCGGCGACCTGACGGACGAGATTCCCTGGTACCTCCCGTCATTCAAGACATCCTGGCGCTGGTTTGGGGCGGCACTGATGGTTCTGCAGTTCGTGGTTCCGTTCCTGTTGCTGCTTTCGCGCGAGGTCAAGCGCAGTTCCGCAGCTCTGTGCTCGGTCGCCGCCATCGTGATTGCCATGCGCTTTGTGGACCTGTTCTGGATCGTGATGCCTGCATATCACGAGTTCGGCGTGCATGTGCACTGGCTGAATTTCTCGGTCCCGCTGGCCATCGGCGGCCTGTGGATCGCGGCGTATCTTTGGGAGTTGCAGAGACGCCCTCTGCTGCCCCTTCAGGCTCCCAATCTCGAGGAGGCGCTGAGTCATGCCCGCCACTGAAGCCCCGAACCTGCCCGTACACCTGAAGGTGCGGTATGAACAGTCGGACATCCGCGCCCCTCAGGTCCTGTTGACCGGACTCGGGATTTTAGTGTGCACCTGGATTCTGGTTGCCGCCCTCTATCTTTTCTACGCATTTCTCACCAGACATCGCATCGCGACGACTCGGGCCGCGCCCGTCCGCGCCGAGGGTCAGATCCTGGTTCCGCCCGAGCCCCGGCTGGAAGTCGCACCGCGAAAAGATCTGGCTGCACTGCGTGCCCTGGAGGATGAACAGTTGAACGGGTACCACTGGGCGGACAAACAGGCCGGTACGGTGACGATTCCAATCGAGCGCGCGATGGAATTGATCGCGCAACGCGGAATCCCTCCGCAACAGAACTGGTCGAGTTTCAATTTGCCCGTCCCGCTGGCGGGATCGCGGCGGACAGGATTCGAAGGCAAAGTCGAGCCGGAGCCGCCCCAATGAAAACCACAAGCTTTTTGCTGTCCGCTCTCGTTCTGCACGCAGCGGCTGGAACGCAGGCGCCGCCAAACCTGGGCGGAATCGGCATCCAACAGCGACTCGGTGCGCGACTGCCGCTGGATGCCGCATTCACGAACGGCGACGGCGAGCGCTTGCCGTTGCGTGCCTACTTTTCACGACGGCCGGTGGTTCTGGCGCTCGTCTATTACACCTGTCCGATGCTCTGCAGCCAGATTCTGAGCGGCGTGGTGGCGGGCCTGCGGCCTTTGTCCCTGCAGCCGGGCCGGGACTTTGACGTCGTCGCCATCAGCATCAATCCTCAGGAAACCCCGCGTGACGCGGTAAAAGCGCGCGACCTCTATTCCCACAAGTACTCACGGGAAGGCGGACCAGCCGGATGGCATTTTCTGGTAGGTTCCGCCGATGCGATCCAATCCGTCACCGAGGCTGCCGGATTTCACTATCGCTATGATCCCGAGTCTAAAATGTTCTTCCATGCCAGCGGCATTATGGTGGTGACGCCTGACGGCAGGCTGGCGCGCTATCTGTATGGCGTCAGTTTTCAGCCGAAGGACCTGAAACTCGCGCTGGTGGAGGCATCGGGCAATCGCATTGGGACGGCAGCCGACCAGGTGCTGCTGTACTGTTACCATTACGACCCGAAGGTCGGAAAATACGGACTGGCTGTTTTCAACCTTCTGCGGGCCACGGGAGCGCTTTTCTTTGTCGGCGGGGTAATCGTTCTGACCGTCATGTTCCGCCGCGACGTCCGGCGAGACAGGCACCCCGCCGGGGAGGCGCGCATCCCATGACGGCCGCGCTTCTGTTCCTCGCCCCTTCCCGCATCGCAGCGGAATACGACTGGCTGTTCTGGATCCTGGTGACGATCTGCGGGCTGGTGGCGTTGGCGATTGCCACTTTCATCGTCTTCTCGGCGATTCGGTACCATCGGCGCAGCGAAAATGAACTTCCCCCGCAAATCAGGGGGAACATCAAACTGGAGCTGACGTGGACGGTGGTCCCGCTGATCATTTTCATGGGGATGTTCGCGTGGGGCGCTACTCTCTACTTCGATATCGAGCGGCCGCCCGGAGACGCCACCGAGATCTACGTGGTGGCAAAACAGTGGATGTGGAAGCTCCAGGCGCCCGACGGCCGCCGCGAGATCGATGAACTGCACGTCCCCGTGGGGCGGCCCGTGAAACTGATCATGACATCGCAGGATGTGATCCACAGTTTTTTCGTTCCCGCATTCCGCATCAAGCAGGACGTGCTGCCCAATCGCTATACGACCATCTGGTTTCAACCCGACAAGCCCGGCAAATACCACCTGTTCTGCGCGGAATACTGCGGCATGAAGCATTCCGGGATGATCGGGTACATATACGCGATGGAGCCGCGTGAGTACAGCTTGTGGCTCGCGCAGGGGGGCGCCGAAGGCTCGCTCGCGTCCACCGGCGAGAAGCTTTTCCACCAGTTTGGGTGCGCCAATTGCCATCACTTCGATGGACACGGTCCATGTCCGGATCTGAAGGGGCTGTATCGGCGGCAGGTTCTGATCACGACTGGAGCTACCGTGGTTGCAGACGAATCGTACATCCGGGAGTCGATCGTGGATCCGGGGGCCAAGATCGTCGCCGGATTCACGAACTATATGCCGGTCTTCAAGGACAGGCTCACCGAGGATCAACTCGTGGCCCTGATTGCTTACATCAAGGCGATCGGACCGGAACCGGGAACGCAACAACCCTCCAGCGCCGGCGACGTGCCGCAAGGCTACGGTGCCCAACCGGGCATCACCGGACCCGGCACGCCGGGTGTCTCCGGAGATCAACCGAAGGCGCACTGAGATATGACACCTGTTCTGGAAACCGCTGTCGCCCCCAACTACCTGAACGAAACCCACGGGATCCGATCGTGGCTTCTGACGCTGGACCACAAACGAATCGGGATCCTGTACGTGGCTTCCATCACCGTGTTCTTTTTCCTGGGCGGGCTGTTTGCGCTGCTGATGAGGCTGGAACTTCTCGCGCCGCGGGCCTGGCTGTTGAGTCCTGAGGAGTACAACAAGCTCTTCACCATGCACGGCATCATCATGGTGTGGTTCTTCCTGATCCCGTCGATTCCCAACACGCTCGGGAATTTCTTCATACCCATGATGATCGGCGCCAACGACGTGGCGTTCCCGAAACTCAACCTCCTGAGCTGGTACGTCTTCAACCTGGGAGGCGCGATCACGGTGTTTGCCCTGGTGCGCGGCGGGGTGGATACCGGCTGGACGTTCTACACGCCCTTCAGCACCACTTACTCGACCACCTATGTGACCGCGGCCGCCTTGGGCATTTTCATCGCCGGCTTCTCGTCGATCATGACGGGCCTGAACTTTATCGCCACCATTCACCGGATGCGGGCGCCGGGTATGACGTGGTTTCGACTACCCATGTTCATCTGGTCCCATTACGCCACCAGCCTGATTCTGGTTCTGGCGACCCCGGTGCTCGCGATAACGCTGCTCATGATGGCGGTCGAGCGCATCTTCCAGGTGGGCATCTTCGATCCGGCCCTGGGCGGCGACCCGGTTCTGTTCCAGCACATGTTCTGGTTCTACTCGCACCCTGCCGTTTACATCATGGTGCTTCCCGGAATGGCGGTGATCAGCGAGATCGTGCCTACGTTCTCGCGCAAGCCCCTGTTCGGCTATACGTTTGTCGCGCTTGCGAGCATGTGCATCGCGGTCATCGGTTTCCTGGTCTGGGGCCATCACATGTTCGTCGCCGGCCTGTCGGTGTATTCGGCGATGGGCTTCTCGTTCCTGAGCTACCTGGTGGCGGTGCCCTCGGCGATCAAAGTATTCAACTGGAGCGCCACTATGTACAAGGGCTCTATATCGTGGGACACGCCGATGCTGTACGCCATCGGATTCATCGGGCTATTCACGATCGGCGGCATGACGGGGCTCTTCCTGGCGGCGCTCGGGGTCGACGTTCACGTAACCGACACGTATTTTGTCATCGCGCATTTCCACTACATCATGGTCGGTGGAACCGTGATGGCGTTTCTCGGCGGCATCCACTATTTCTGGCCCAAGATAACGGGCCGGCTTTACCCCGAGGGGTTGGCGCGCCTCTCCGCGCTCATCGTCTTCATCGGATTTAACCTCACATTTTTTCCGCAATTTGTTTTGGGCTACCTCGGGATGCCGCGGCGGTACGCTGTCTACCCGATTGAATTCCACATGCTGAATGTCCTATCGACCGCGGGCGCCTCGATCCTCGGCGTGGGGTATGTCTTTCCCCTGTTTTACCTGGTGTGGTCCTGGAAATACGGGAAGAAGAGCGGACCAAACCCGTGGCGAGCGACGGGACTCGAGTGGACCAGCGATTCTCCTCCGCCGAAAGAGAATTTCGAAGTGACGCCCGTCGTGACGGGTCCCCCCTACGACTTTGAGCGCATGAGGGAGGAGTTGGGCCTTGGCTGAACCCGCCACCCTGATCCTGCGCGAGCAGTTCCGCACACCGGTGCAGCAGCGCGAAACCGCGACCCTGGGGATGTGGATCTTCCTGGCGACGGAGGTGATGCTGTTCGGGGGCCTGTTCCTGGCTTTTACTGTCTACCGGATGTATAACCCCGCCGCGTTCATCCAGGGCAGCGCCGACATGAACATCATGTTGGGCGCCATCAACACCGCGGTGCTGATCGGCAGCAGTTTCACGATGGCGCTCGCGGTGCACAGCGCGGAAACCGGCGATCGGAAACTCCTGACGGCATTTCTCACCTCAACGATGGTGCTTGGTGCGGTATTCCTGGCGATCAAGTTTACGGAGTACTACCTGCATTACCTCGATCGCCGGGTACCCGGACCGGGATTCTCCTTTCCGGGGCCGGAAGCTTCGCGCGCCGAGATGTTCTTCGTTCTCTATTTCATCATGACGGGGCTGCACGCCCTTCACATGTTCATTGGAGAGGGCATCCTGTTCTCCATGATTCTGCGCAATCGGGCCGGATCTTTTACGGCGGAATACCACACCCCCGTGGAACTCGCCGGCCTCTACTGGCACTTCGTCGATGTGATCTGGGTTTTTCTGTTTGCCATCTTTTACATCGAAGGACTGCACCTACACGGGAAGTGACCACATGGCCGAGCCGACCGTATCCAAAAGGACTTACTTCTTCACGTTTCTGAGCCTGCTGGGTCTGACACTCCTGACCACGCTTCTCGGCTTCCTCGATATCGGGTCATTGAACACGGCCATCGCGCTGGGGCTGGCAACCGTGAAAGCCTGTCTGATCGCGGCATTCTTCATGCATGCCCTGCACGAGTCGCGGACGGTGCGGGTGGTGATGTTCGCCGGCGTGATCTGGCTGCTGATCATGATCTCCCTCACCGTAGTGGATTTCATGAGCCGCAGTTGGTAGGAGCTATCGTGTGACGTACTTGAAACTGCAAAAAGCATGGGGTACGTGTCGAGTGCCATCTTCGGCGCCGCCCGAAGCGAGCGAACTCCTGGACTGCTCCAGCAAATGGCTACCGGCCATCAGAAATGTGACGCAAGTCTGATGGCCGATAGCTCTGTCCCACCGTCAAGCGAAAGTCAGAAGCGGTAACCGAATCCGATGGAAGGCTCGGCGCGGTGCGTCACGCGATCCTGGCCCGCGAATGCGGCCAAGTCGTAAGTCGGCGAGCTGTAAACCAGGCCGCGATACTCGGCGCGCAGGAAGACACGATGCGAGAGATTGATATCCGCTCCCGCGCCGTAGACGAACGCGGCGCGCGTTTGCGTGCTGGCGCCGGCGAAGTCCTTGGGCTCGAAGATCAATGCGCCCGCACCTGCCAGGGCGAACGGCGTAATCTTGCCCAGCGGAACGCGGAAAACGTATGCACCCGAAACTTCGTGCGAGTAGGTCTTCACTCCAAGCACGCCCGCGGTCGGCGAGCCATAGTTCTGCGTATTGAGAGAGTACCCATAGTTCGCCTCAATCCCGTGATGCCCGTTGAAGAAATACCGGTAGCTGCCGAGCACGCCCCCGCTATTCGTGGCGTTGTTCTGGATTCCGTTTTGGGTCGTACTCGTGACGAAACTGCCGAACGCCTGCACTGCGACTTCGTGTCCGGACGTTTCCGTTTGCGCAAAGGCGGGCACGGCCACCGATGCAATGCCCGCCACGAACGTAATGACTAACCTCTTTCGAAACATTTCCTTGCTCCTTTGTGCCATTTGACTCTTGCACTCTCACCTTCGCGATGAGTTATGGCACGCGGAATTCCAGGCAGCCGGCGGCGCTAACTCCAGTAAAACCGTCGTGCCGGTGCTGTGATCCTGCCGAAAGGCGAGCGGATTCTCGGCTTCTGCCGGAATTGCGTCACCAACTGCCAAACCAGACGTGTCGCGGAAGCTCGTGGACTGGCGGCGCCGCATTACTCCCAGCCTCCGCCGAGCGCCTTATATAGCTGCACGACGCTCAGGAGTTCCGCGTAACGGATCTGGGCCAGGGTCAACTCTGCCTGAAACAGGTCCCGGTCGGCATCCAGGGCGTTGAGTTGCGTGTCAACGCCGCCGCGGTAGCGCAAGTAGGCAAGGCTCTTGCGATCCTGGAGAGCGATAACCAGGGTCTCCTGCTCGATGCGGGCTCTCGTGGGTGCGCTGATGCGCAATCAGCGCATCGGAAACTTCGCTGAAGGCCGTCTGGATGGACTTCTGGTACGCGATTTGCGCGCGCTCCCGTTCCGCCTCCGCCACGCGGACGTTGGACTTGAGGCGCCCGCCGGTGAAGATCGGCTGGGTGACCTGCGGGACGAAGCTCCAGGCGCCGTTCGGACCGGAAAAGAGGTTCGCCAGGCGGGTGCTTTGGCCGCCCAACACGCCGCTCAGGCTGATCTGGGGGAAGTAGGCCGCCTTGGCGACGCCGATATTCGCATTTGTCGCGATGAGCGCTTGCTCGGCGGCGCGGATGTCGGGCCGTCGTTCGAGGAGCGCCGAAGGCAGCCCTGCCGGCACCGCAGGGACTTCCTGCTCGATCAGGCTGCGGCCTCGTGCGACGCCCTCCGGATTGCGGCCAAGCAACAGGGACACCCGGTTCTCCGTCTGCTCGATCTGCTGCCGAACAACCGGAATTGTCTGGGCCGCGCTGCTCACGAGCTGTTCGGCCTGGCGGAGATCGAGGCGGGTGGCGACCCCGCCGCCTTGCCGCTCGCCCACCAGGCGCAGCGATTCGCGGCGCGACTCCAGGGTGCGCTGCGAGATCTGGAGCTCGCCGTCCAACTCCAACAGTTGGAAGTAGTCGCCGGCGACTTCGCTTACCAGGCTGCTGATGACGGCCTTGCGGTTCTCCTCGGCATTGAGAAGACTGGCGCGAGCGGCCTCGGTGGAGCGACGAAGCCTTCCCCAGAGATCGACCTCGAAGGACAACAGGTTGAGCGTGGCCTGGCCCCAGTTTCGATTTTGGCTGGAGACAAACGACTGCGGGAGTGGAAACTGGCCGTCCCGGGACAGGCGGCTGATTTCGAGGGCGCCGCTGGCCTCGAGCTGCGGAAGCTGGTTCGAGCGGGCAATGCCCAAGCTGGCGCGAGCCTCCTGGACCCGGGCGGCCGCATCCAGCAGATCGTAGTTCTGCTCGAGCGCGACGCGGACCAGGTCTTGAAGCCTTTCGTCGTTGAATACCTCGAACCATTTCAGGTCTGCGAGTGAGGCAGCCTGCGGCGCGGGAAGCGGCGACGGCGCCCGGAAGTTCGCCGGAACCGTTACCGGCGGCCGCTTGTAGTTCGGCCCAACGGTACACCCCGTAAGCAGAATCGCCGAGAGGGTGGTTGCCATGCGTGAGGTTCTCATGTCAGTCTCCCTGAGCGGGCGCCGGGGCCGGCCCCATCTCTACGGAGGGAGCCTGCACTCCAGACAGCTTCTCGACTAAATAGAAGATGGCGGGGACAAAAAACCTGCCGATGAACGTCTCTGCCACCATTCCGCCGATCACCGTGGTCCCCATCACCTGGCGGGCGATGGACCCGGCGCCCGATGCTGTCCACAGCGGAACGCATCCGAGGATGAACGCGAATGACGTCATGAGCAGAGGCCGCAGGCGAAGCCTGGCCGCCTCCAGCGCCGCTTCCACCAGGGGTTTGCCGCGTTCGTACTGGTCCTTCGCAAACGCGACAATCAGGATCGAGTTCTTGGCGCCCAGGCCGATCAGCATCACGAGGCCGATTTGCGTGTAAACGTCGTTTTCGATCTGTACCATGTAAGCCGGCACAAACCAGCCGAGCAGAACGCGACGCAGCCAAAGCGCGACGACCGCACCGAAGATTGCGATGGGGGTGCTCAAGAGGACGCTGAACGGCAGAGTCCAGCTCTCGTAGAGCGCCGCGAGGATCAGAAAGACGAAGAGCATTGAGAAGCTGAAGATCGCCCAGGTGGGGACGCCCTGCTGCGCCTTCTTCTCCTGGTAGGACATGGCCATGTAGTCGTAGCCCATCTCGCGCGGCATGGTCTGGTCGAAAGTCTCTTCGAGCGCCTTCATTGCCTGCGCCGAACTATACCCCGGCGCGGCGGCTCCGATGATCTGCGCGGAGCGGTAGAGGTTATAGCGCATAGTGAACTCCGGCCCATAGCGCGACTCAAACTTCGTCAACGCGGAGAGCGGTACCATTTCGCCGCGGCCGTTCCGAACGTAGAACTGGGAGAGGTGATCCAGATTTGCGCGATATTGGTCCTCGGCTTCCACGTAGACTTGCCACTGACGGCCGAAACGATTGAAGTAGTTCACGAACAGGCCGCCCATATAGGCCTGGATCGTCCGGTAGACATCGGTGAGGGCGACGCTTTGTTTGAGCACCTTCTCCCGGTCTACGTCGAGATATTCCTGAGGAACGCTCGGCAGGAAAGTAGTCACTAACCCGGGAGCGATCTCAGGGCGTTTGGACACCGCACCGATGTACTTCTGCAGATTCTGCGCGAGGAACGGCACGTCTTTGCCGGCGCGATCTTCGAGAACGAATGTAAACCCGCCGGACGTTCCGACTCCCGGGATGGCGGGCGGCGGGAAGCTGATTGCGAACCCGTCCGGCAGCTTCGAGAGCTCCTCGTTAACGTGATGGACGATCTCCTGGTACTCGGTCGCGCGGCTGTGGCGATCCTTCCAGTCGTCCAGCGTGACGAAGAAGAAGCCGGTGTAGCTGGTGTTGACGAAGCTCAGCAGGCTGAAGCCGACCGCAGTGGTGGTGTATTTCACTCCGGGCGTGTGGAGCAGAATCTGCTCCACCTTGTTCGCGGCAGCCTCGGTCCGTTCGAGCGACGCTGCGTTCGGAAGCTGCAGGTGAATGAAGAGGTAGCCTTGGTCCTCGACCGGGAGGAAGCTGGACGGGACACGACCGTTGAAGAAGACGGCTCCGGCTCCAGCCACTGCCAGCAGCAGCACCGCAATCGCGCTCTTCCGAATCAGAACACCGGACCAGCGCAGGTAGCCATCCGTCGAGCGGTCGAACATCCGGTTGAACCAATCGAAGAAGCGGCGCAGGAGGCCGCGGGCCTCGCCTCGCGGCTTGAGAAGCAGAGCGGCAAGCGCAGGACTCAGGGTCAGCGCGTTAAATGCCGACAGGATCACCGAGATCGCGATGGTGGCGGCGAACTGCTGATAGAGGCGGCCGGTGATGCCGGGAATGAACACGGTGGGCACGAACACCGCCGAGAGCACCAGCGCGATGCCGATCAGCGGGCCGGAGATCTCTTCCATCGCCTTGAGGGCTGCCGCCTTGGGATCGAGGCCTTCCTCGATGTGGCGCTCCACGGCTTCTACTACCACGATGGCATCGTCAACGACGAGGCCGATCGCCAGCACCAGCCCGAAAAGGGAAAGCGTGTTGATGGAAAAGCCGAGTATCGGAAAGAAAACGAAGGTTCCGATCAGCGATACCGGCACGGCGAGCAACGGAATCAACGTGGCCCGCCAGCCCTGGAGGAATATGTAGACGACGATGGCCACCAGCAGAATCGCAATCGCGATGGTGGTCACAATCTCGCGAATTCCTTCCGTGACGGATTCGGTGGTGTCGAGCGACACCAGGTAATCGACATCCTGCGGGAAGCGCTTCTTGGCTTCCTCCATCACTTTGCGGACGCCGCGCGCGGCGTCTACGGCATTGGTGCCGGGGAGTTGGTAAAGGGCGATGATCGCCCCAGGCCTGCCGTTGATGCGGCCGGAAAGCGAGTAGTCCTGGGACCCAAGTTCCATCCGCGCGACATCGCGAAGGCGCACAACGCCCCCGCCCGGCGATTCGCGAACGACGATATCCCCAAACTCCTCGGGCGAAGTCAGACGGCCCTGCGCCCGCACGGAGTAGGTGTATTCCTGTCCCTTGGGCGCAGGCGCACCGCCCACCTGGCCGGTGGGGTTCACGGTGTTCTGCGCCTGGATTGCGGAGACCAGTTCGGGCACCGTGATGCCGAGCTTGGAGAGCTGATCGGGCTTCACCCACAGCCGCATGGCATACTGGCCCGCGCCGAAGACCTGCACGTTGCCGATCCCCGGAACGCGCGTCAACTGATCGTTCAGGTTGATGTAGGAGTAGTTCGCGAGGAACTTGGCGTCATAGGTTCCGTTGGGCGAATACAGGCCCATGACCATCAGCGGAGCAGTCACCGACTTTTGCACGGTGACGCCGAAGTTGGTGACATCCTGCGGAAGCTGGGAAGCGGCCTGAGTCTGCCTCATCTGCGTCAACATCAGGTCGGTGTTGGGATCGCTCTTCACGTCGAAGTTCACGATCATGGTCATCTGGCCGCTTCCGCCGGCGTTGAGCGAGTACATGTAGTTGAGGTTGTCCACGCCGCTCATCTGCTGCTCGATGGGCGTAGCGACAGACTGCTCGATCGTCTGTGAGTCGGCCCCTACATACGTGGCGCGGATCTGGACCTCAGGTGGAGCGATTTGCGGAAACTGCGCAATCGGCAGCTCCGCGATGGTAACGGCGCCGATGACCACCATCAGGATCGCAATGACCATGGCGACGATGGGGCGCCGAATGAAGAATTTCGACATCACTTGCCTCCCTTCGGATGGACCGTGGCACCCGGCGCGATATGGAACAGGCCATCGGTAACCACGCGTTCTCCGGGTTTCAATCCCTCCTGGACAATCCACTGCGAGCCCACCCGTTCGCCGACTTTGACGTTGGCGAAGCGGATTGTATTGTTGGGATCGACAACCGCTACGAGATAGGTGCCCTGGTTGTCCGTGACGGCTCTCTGCGGAACGAGCAACGCGCCGGAGTGGATGCCGATGGCGGCTCGAACTTTGGCGTATTGGCCGGGCCGCAGGACGTTGCCCGGGTTCGGAAAGAGGCCGGTCAACTGGATCGCGCCGGTGGCCGGATCCACCTGGCGATCGGCAAACGAGAACCGTCCCTTCCGCGGATGCACGGTGCCGTCGGCGAGCACCAGGTCGAGCTGCAGACTATGAAGCGCCTGGGCACGCGCCAAGGCGAGATACTCCTGCTCGCCCACGGTAAAGTTGGCTTTGATGGGATCGAGTGTGGAAACCGTAGTAACGGCATTGCCGGCCGGTCCAACGAGGTTGCCGACCTGAACGCTGGCTACGCCGGCAATGCCATCGATCGGCGCGGTGAGATGAGTAAAGCCCAGGTTCACGTTGGCGGTTTCCAGTGCCGCTGAGGCTGCTGTGACGCCGGCGCGGGCGGCTTCGATCTGCGCTTTGGCGGTTTCCACCTGGGCTTTGGCCGCCGCGACCTGGGCCTTTAGCGACTGATTGCTCTGCCGCGCGTTGTCCATTTCCTGCTGCGTGATGGCCTCCTGTTTCGCGAGGGGAACGTAGCGGTCTTCATCCATCTGGGCTTTGCGTTGATTGGCTTCGGTGCTGACAAGCTGCGATTGCGCCTGCTCCAGCCCCGCCTGGGCCTGCGAGAGTTGGGCGCGAGCCTGGGCCAGTTGTCCGGTTGCCTGGTCGGCCGCCGCCTGGAACGGCCGCGGATCGATTTCGAACAGCGGCTGTCCCCTGCGTACGAACGAACCTTCGGTGTAGTTTTGCGACAGAAGATATCCGGTCACCTGGGCCTTAATGGCTGCATTGACCATGCCGTCGAGTGTGCCGACCCATTCGCGCTCGATCGGCACATCATGTTGTTGCACGGACGCTACTTCCACGTCGGGCGGCGCTGGTGCTGCCGCCCCGGTAGTCGACCTGGCTCTGCTCATCACTGCTAAAACACCGGCGGCCAGCAGCACGACTGCGGCGACGCCGGCAATTCTATGATTCCGTTTGGTGGTCACTTGTCCCCTCCTTCAGGTGTTCGTTGGGTTAACAGTATGTCGCCGGATATTCACCGGCACCGCTGCGGAGGCTTGCCATTCTCCAGGATCCTGGCGAGCAGGTGTTTGTTCTCCACTCCGGCGGCGACAAATTCCGTGCCTTCGTTTTGCATTTCGGCAAGCAATCGTTCGCCGGCTTCGTCGATGTAGGTGACGTCCTTGAGGTCCACGATGGCGCGAGCGCTCGGCGCCCGCTCGCGAACATGCCGCCAGAAAGACCGCAACTCGTCAACCCAGGCGCCTGCCAGGCGGCCGCAGAGACACCAGCGCTGTGCGCCTGCAGCGTCAGAGTAAGAAACACGAAGCATCGGCTTTACCTCTTCTTTGATTGCAAGAGAGGGCAAGTCCGCGGCCAATCCGGGCGCGTTCATTTCTCATGAATTACAGTGGATGGGCCAGGGCAGGAATGCCGCCGATCAGTCAGGTACCGAGATTTCGGCACCTGCCAGTTCCGATCAAGCGCTGCGAGAGATACGGATGCCAAGCTTCTGCATACGCGACTGGAGTGTCGATCGCTTCAAGCCAAGGCGCGCGGCAGCGCCTTCGGGACCGGCCACGATCCAGTTGGCTTTCTCCAGCGCAGCGAGAATCTGATGGCGCTCGGCTTCCTCCAGCGCGGCGCGCATGTTCTGGCCGGGGGGCACAGAAACGGAGTGTCCGTTCGCCGAAAGCGCGGGCGCCTGGGTGGGAGCCCGAAGGTCATCGCTGCGCACCGTCAGAACAGGCCCGTTCGTGAGGATGACCGCGCGCTCGATGACATTCTGCAGTTCCCGGATGTTGCCCGGCCACGGATACCGCATGAGTGTGGCCATGGTGTCCGACGAAATCGAGTCGATCGCTTTGCCCAGCCGCCGGCTGAACTCCTGGACGAAATGCCGAACCAGCAGGGGAATATCATCGGGGCGCTCGCGGAGCGCGGGAACTTTGACCGGAAAGACATTCAGGCGGTAGTACAGGTCAGACCGGAATTTCTGTTCCGCCACCAGCGCTTCCAGATCGCGATTGGTGGCCGCGATCAGCCGCGCATCCGTGCGAATGGTGCGCGTGGAGCCGAGTCGCTCGAACTCGCGCTCCTGCAAAACACGGAGGAGTTTGGGTTGGAGTTCCAGCGGCACCTCGCCGATTTCGTCCAGGAACATGGTCCCGCGATTGGCCAGCTCAAAGCGTCCGATGCGCTGGGAGATCGCGCCGGTAAATGCCCCCCGTTCGTGCCCGAACAGTTCACTCTCCAGCAGCCCGGTGGGAATGGCGGCGCAGTTGAGCTTGACGAAGGCGCTCGATTTGCGGGCGCTCAAATTATGGACGGCCCGGGCGATCAACTCCTTGCCGGAACCGGTCTCCCCATAAATCAGGACCGTGGAATCAGTGGGGGCGACGGTCTCGATCTGCTCCAGGACGCGCCGCAGCGCTTCGCTCCTGCCGACGATCTCCTCGAATTTCAACTCGCTGCGAATCTCGTCTTCGAGGTAGAGCTTTTCCTGCGCGAGTTGGTTCTTCAGATCGGAAACTTCGCCAAAGACGCGGGCGTTTTCGATGGCAATCGCGACCTGGTGGGCGATCTGCGTGAGAAACGCAAGGTCGTCCTGACAGAAGGCCGCCTCGCGCCGGGTGCCCAGCGAGAGTATGCCGACGGTGCCGCTGTTCCCCTTCATCGACACGTGCGCCAGCGAGCGGATCCCGAAATGATCGAGCCCATCGTCGAGGATTTCCTGGTGCGTAAGAATCCTGGCCTCGCCGCTCTGGAAAACGCGCACCGCGGAGGTCTTTTCATCGGCAGTGGGCTCATACCCCTCTTCGATTTTCACCGGCGCATCGGGAAAATCGAGGGCGTAAATCCGAAGCTTGCCGTCCTCGGGGCTCGGGAGGTCGATCCCGACGCCGTCACACTGCATGACGCGGCGGATATGGGCGGAAATCTCACGCAGCACCTCGCGCAGGTTGAGGCTGGAAATTGCTCGATTGGTGAGATCGAGCAGGAGCTCCAGGCGCTCCTGGGCCTTCTGCGAAGCGCGGAAGTTGATCGCATCGTCCATCGCCAGCGCAATTTGATCGGCCACCAGCGCGCAAAAGCGGACTTCGTCCTCGGAATAGGCGTCGCGCCGGGTGCTCGCCATCACGAGGCTTCCGAGGCGGCGATGCGCGGTCGTCAGGGGAAAGGCGCAAACCGATTGCAGACCGGCCTCCCGCATGATGTCAGCGGAAGCCGGAAAGCGGGTCTCGCCTTCCAGGGTGCCTATAACGAGAATTTCCTGACTCCGATACACCCAGGCGGCGATGGTTTCGTCGCGATTGACTTCCGAGGGACCATGGTCGCGATTGCGGCAGCTTATACCGAAGTGCCAGTTGATTTTGTTCGAGAGCTCGTCAAACTGCGCAATGCCATCGAACTGAATCGCCTGGCTGAGTTCGTGCACCAGGATTCCAAACAGCTCCTGCGGCTCCTTCCGCGCACGAATCGAGTTCGCGATCCGGATGAGCGATTCATAACGGTCCGCGGTGGAGCGGTCCGGTTCCATGCGGGCAAGAGCCGATATCGCCATGAGCAAATCCCCTCAGGACATCCCTTTAGATTTAAGAGATGCAGCAGGAGAGGGCGTCGATTCAGCCCATCGGGACCGTTTTAGCTGACATTGTATACGTACTCCGGCGGGCCGCAGCACCCCATAACGGCAAAATTTTCCCCGCCGGATCGCGATGGTAGCATTGGACGATATGACTGCCCGCCTGATTCTATTACTCGCCTCGGTTGCCGGGGCGCAGGACCTCTTGCTGGTGAACGGGAAAATCATTACGGTGGACGCAAAGGACTCCATTGCTCAGGCAGTCGCAATCACGGGCGGCAAAATAGTGGCGGTAGGCTCTAACGATGCTGCAAGGCGGGCGGCGGCGAAGGACGCACGCATCATTGACCTGCGCGGCCGGACGGCGACGCCGGGGCTGATCGACACGCATTGCCATTTCCAGGAAGTGGATGCGCTCTACGCCGTGGACCTCACGGATCCATCGATAACGAAGATCGATGACGTGCTCGACCGCGTTCGCCGCAGGGTCGCGTCCTCTAAGCCCGGAGAATGGATTCACGGAAGCGGATGGGACGAAGGTAAGTACGCCGAGCGGCGTTACGTCCTTGCATCGGACCTGGATAAGGTTTCGCCGAACAATCCCGTGTACCTGACCCACACTACCGGCCATTACGGGGTGGCCAACAGCGTCGCACTCCGGTTGGCCAAGATCACGAACGCAACCAAAGATCCGCCCGCGGGGACCATCGATCGGGACGCATCGGGCGCGGTAACGGGAGTGCTGAAGGAATCCGCGACCGGGCTCGTCACCCGTTTAATCCCGCGCTATACGCACCAAGAGCAGCGGAACGGCCTCCTCCGCATCATGGAAGACTTCAATCAGGAGGGCATGACGGCGGTCAAGGACCCATCGATTGGTTGGGACAAGTGGGATCTCTATCAGGAGCTTCTCAAAGAGAGCAAGCTCAGCGTCCGCGTTTTCACTCTGTTCTCCGGGGTACGGAATATCGACCAGGCGAATGATCTGTTCACCCGCCTGAGCGCGATACCCAAGCGCAGCGGCGATTTTCTGGTGGCCGGGGGCCTCAAGATGTTCATGGACGGCAGCGGCGGCGCCCGCACAGCGTGGATGTATGAAGACTGGAACAAGAACTTCAAGGATAAAGACACAGGGAATGCGGGCTACCCTACAACCGACCCCGAGGTCTATCGAAAGATCGTGAAGATGTTTCACGATGGCGGCTTTCACGTGAGCACCCACGCCATCGGCGACCGTGCGATCGACTGGGTCGTGGATACCTACGCACAGGTCCTGAAGGACATGCCTACGCGCGGATTGCGGCACGGTATCATTCACGGCAACACGCCGACCGATCACGCCATTGAGACGATGGCGATGCTTCAGAAGCAGTACGATGCAGCTTATCCCGAGGCGCAGGCACCGTTCACCTGGTGGCTCGGCGATAATTACGCCGGAAACCTTGGTCCGGATCGCGCCGGGCGTCTGATGCCGTTCGCGACATATGTCCGGAGGGGAATCGTCTGGAGTGGCGGATCCGATTTCCCGGTCACGCCATTCGCGGCACGATACGGCTTATGGGCGTCAGTCGAGCGCACAACATTGCACGGTGTCTATGGCGCGCAGCCCTTTGGGACCAAGGAGTCGGTGGATGTTCACGTGGCGTTGCGCTCGTATACGGCCTGGGCGGCCCGCCAACTATTCCTGGAAGACCGCGTCGGGTCGATCGAAGTTGGCAAGGACGCCGATATCGCCGTCTGGGATCGCGATCTGTATTCGGTCCGGGCGGCTGCGTTGAAGGATCTCAAGTGTCAGATGACGATGGTGCGCGGGCGGATTGTTTTCGAAACGGCGCATTGAGAACTGTGGCTGGGAGTCAGCCCGACAGCTCTCGCAGCGCCTCAGCCAGGACCACGACGCCCGCGGCGATGGCATCCGGCGATGCGTATTCGTCGGGACGATGGCTCACGCCCCCGCGGCACGGAATGAAGAGCATCGCTGACGGCGCAATTCGTGAGATAAATAACGTGTCGTGATACGCCCGGCTCACCATCTTCTGGAAGGCCAGCCCGTGAGCCGCGGCAGCCTTCCCCAGCGCCTCCACAATGTTTGGGGCGCAGGCTGCCGGACGATCGGCATTCACCACTTCGGTGCGGACGGTAACGCCGCGCCGCGCCGACACTTCGCCGGATGCCTGCTCGATCTTCGCCAGCACGCCATCCCTCCGAGCCAGGTCCGTATCGCGGACGTCGATCTCCAGACGCACGAGGCTGGGAACGCTGTTCACTGCCCCTGGAAATATGTCGCACACGCCTACGGTGCCCACGGTATCGATCGCGCCCGTGGAGCGCGACGCTCTCTCGACTGTCAGCGCGATCTCGCACGCGGCGCAAAAGGCGTCATGACGGTCGGGCATGAGCAACGCGCCGGCGTGTCCGCCCTCGCCTTCGATGAAGATTCGCAGGCTCGCCGGAGCGGCAATCGCAGTCACGACGCCCAGCGGGATGCCGCCCCGTTCGAGCAGCGGGCCCTGCTCGATGTGCAGTTCGAGGAACCCGGCGTAATACCCCTCGGGCAGCGGCACGCTCGCGAAGTCTCCGTGGAATCCCGCCGCGGTGCGCCAGTCGTCCAGGGTTCGACCCTCCCTATCACGAAGAGCCGAACCGTCCAGCAGTCCAGCCAGCATCCGGCTCCCAAAGCATCCGATGCCGAAGCGTGTCGGTTCCTCGGCGCTGAAGATCAGCAACTCGATGGAACGCCGGGGACGTTCGCCGCGTCGCTGCAAGGCGCGAATCGCTTCGAGTCCGCCCAGCACCCCCACGGTCCCGTCATATCGTCCCGCGTGCGGGATGGCGTCGATATGCGAGCCCGTGCCGATGGCGGCGAGATTCGGATCGGCGCCTTCCCAACGGGCGAAGGTGTTTCCTACAGCGTCTTCGCGGACACGCAGTCCCGAATCGCGGCACAGGCCCTTGACATACTCCCGAGCACGCCGATCCTGTTCGGAAAAGACAACGCGCGTAACAGCAGGCGGCGGTGCGTCCGAAAATCCCGCGAGCGTTTCCAGTTCCGACTGCAGGCGGCGGCTGTCGATTTCGAGTTTCATCGATTCCAGTCTTTGTAGATCAGGTATTTCGCGGGAGTCTTTCCCAGCGCGCCGAACCATTGGGGACAATAGGGCGCCATCCAGATGAAATCGCCTGCGGCCACCGGGTACCACTTCTCGCCCAAGCGGTAGATCCCGCCGCCCGACAGCATCAGGAGACCATGCTCCATGACGTGCATCTCCACCATGCAAAGCGCCGCGCCGGGCTGGTAGGTCATGGTGTTGACGGCGAAATCGAAGCTTGGGTGGTCGGGGATCAGGGCGCGCACGTGCAGGTCGCAATCGCCCATCAGCGGCTTGGGCTCTACCTCGCTCTCATTGCCTCGAAAGGGAGAGGGCAACTCGACGCCCTCCAGCGATTGGTACGCCTTTTCGATCACCGCCGCCCGGGCGGGTTCTGAGGCTTCGATTGGCGGATCCTGTGCTTCCGGGAAATAGGCATACTCGCCCGGGCCGAGCAATTGACCATCCACCCGGATCTCTCCCTCGAGCACGTAGAGGAAGCGCTGCCCCGGCGACGTGCCAAGCGAGCCGCCGGGTGCGAATTCGGCAGTGTACTGTGTGAACTTCGCCCCCATGGCAGGCGAGGCGTGCACGATTGCGGTGGCGCGCCGCATACCCGGCAGCGGCGCGCGCACGAAGGTGTCGGGCGTCAACAGGAGATGGTCCGGCTGAAAGGAGCTACGCGTGAATCCCAGTCGTTGCATGAGTCACCATTCTCCCTCGGGGTTCGCCAGGGATTTTGCCGTCGGCGAAGATCGTCTCGCCGCGCAACACGGTGCGGCGCACCACGCCCCGAAACGAAGCGCCGAGATAGGGGCTGAGGCCGTGCCGCTGAAAGAGAGCATCTCGCGTGAGCGTGTACCGGGCGTCGAGGTCCACAAGGGCAAAATCGGCGTCGAAGCCAAGGGCGAGCTGGCCTTTGTTGGCTACGCGAAAACGGCGGCCGGGATTGGCAGACGTCAGGGTGCTGATCTGAGACGGGGGCATGTGACTCAGCAGCACTGCCAGCGTCGATTGCACACCGGCAATTCCGCCCCACACGCGGAAAAAATCGTCCTCGCATTTCATCGCGAGCGGCGCCGGGGAATGATCGGAGCCGATGATATCGACATCGCCGCCAAGCACGGCCCGCCATAAAGCATCTCGCTCCGCCTTGGCCCGAAGAGGCGGAGCGCACTTAGCCACGGCTCCAATTCGGACCATATCCTCATCGGTGAAGTACAGGTAGTGTGGGCAGGTCTCGATTGAGATGTCCACGCCTTGTGCGCGGGCCTCCAGCGCCGCTGCCACACCGCGTCCCGAGCTGACGTGGACGATGTGGAGTTTCGCCCCCGCTTCACCCGCCAGCAGGGCGGCGCGGCGGATGGCCTCCACCTCGGCGAGCACCGGCCTCGACGACAGGAATTCGCGCACTCCGGTGCCGCTCCCGCGGCGGCTCACGAGTTCGTGATTCTCGGCATGTACCGCGACCGGCAGGTCGAATCGGGCCGCCTCCCGCATACCTTCGTACAGCGTCAGGTCGTCCGCCCGAGGAAACTCGGGCAGGCCGGAGTCCGCCATGAAGGCCTTGAAGCCGACGACGCCGCACTCCGCGAGTTCCGCCAGTTCCTCGCGATTTCCCGGGACAATGCCACCCCACAAAGCGAAATCGGTTACCGAGGCGCGCTCCAGAGCACGGCGCTTCTGATGAAAGGCAGCGGCGCTGACCGTGCACGGCGAGGAGTTCAGGGGCATGTCGAAGAAGACCGTCCCTCCGCCGGCCGCCAGTGCCGCACTGCCTGTCGCGGCGCCCTCCCATTCCGCGCGGCCTGGTTCGTTGAAATGCACGTGAACATCGATCAAGCCCGGGAAGACCGTCAGACCCCGAGCGTCGATTTCGTCGCCCGACGCGGACAACTCGGACCCAATGGCGGAAATGAGGCCGTCCTCCACGGCAAGATCCGCGCGGAGCAGACCTTCGGGCGTGACGAGGGTACCACCACGAACGATCATTCAGGGCTCCCAGACGCGGCGCAGGCAAATCTGGCCGCCGCATCGGCCCTCATGCCAACGCTTTTCGTGCTCGCAGGGGCAGCGCTCTGCGTACGGGAAAGCGCCCCGGTGAGTCGGGGCGCGGCAGACACGAGTATCCGCGCCACCCAGCCCATTATGAGGGCCTCCAGTTATCCAGAAAGCGGCGGCCTACGGCCAGCGCCGCTTCCACATCCTCCGCCAGTACGCTCTCGGCGGGGTGGTGGCTGATGCCGCCGGGACTGCGCAGCAGCAACATCGCCGAAGGCACCTTGCGCGCCAGGATCATGGCGTCATGGCCCGCCCCGCTTGCCATCAGGTGCGCCTTGTAGCCGGCGGCTCGGACCGCAGTTCGCAAGGCACGCACCATGGCCGGATCCATGGGCACGGCCGGCACATCGAGCACCTGCTCGTAGGTCGCGGTCACTGTGCGCCAATCCACCATATCCTGAGCAGCCATCAGGATCCGCTTGACTGCGCCTGCCCGGACGGCATTATCGTCACTGCGTACGTCCAGGCTGGCCCGCACCAGCCCCGCGATCACGTTCGCGGCGCCCGGCGCGACCTCAAGCCGTCCGACGGTCGCCACCAGTCCCGGCCTCTCGTTCGCAATCCATTCCACCGACCGGATCCATTCCGCCGCGGCTGCAAGCGCATCGGAGCGGCGGTTCATGGGCGTAGTTCCGGCGTGGTTCGCCTTTCCCCGAAATGTCAATTCGTACCGGCTCTGCCCCACGATGGTTTGCACCACGCCCAACGACAGGCGATTCATCTCCAGCACGGGGCCTTGCTCGATGTGAAACTCCAGGTAAGCCTTCACGTCGTCGCCGATAGCGGCCTGCGGAAGTTGGGCCGGGTCGGCACCGAATGCACGAATCGCGTCCAGGACACCGTCGTCCATCACGGGATCGCCCACCAGCGCCCGGCTCCCGATAAAGGGAACTCCGAAACGGACACCCTCCTCCTCGGAGAAGCCCACAACTTCGAGACCCCAATCCCTCGGCTGGCTAGCCCACCGCTTGACCAGGGCAATCCCCAGCATGACGCCCAAGACCCCGTCGAACGCCCCGCCGTGCGGCACCGAATCGAGGTGTGAGCCAATCATCAGGCGCGGTCCATTCCCAATCACGGCACGAAGGTTGCCAGCGGCATCCACCCACGTCCGCAGGCCAGCCGCTTCCATCCAACCGCGAATCCGGCGATGGACCTCGTGCATCGGCTCCGAAAGGAATGTCCGCGTGATGTGACCGGGCTCCTCGGTACACTCGGCCAGAGTCTTGCAGCGGCGAATGATCTCTTCTGCTTCTTCCAGGAATTGCCCCATTAAGAGCCCCGGTACGTGGTATACCCGTAGGGCGCCACCAGCAGAGGGACGTGGTAGTTGCCGACGGGGTCCTCAATTCCGAATCGCACGACCACGTCGCCCAGAAACGGCGTACCTCGAGACCCGAAATAGTCGGCGACACCGAAGATCAGTTCGTAAACGCCGGTCGCGATCTGATCGCCGGAAAGAAGCGGGGTGTCGGTGCGACCGTCGCCATTGGTGGTGACGGTTTTCAGCAGGCGCCGCGTCTCATCCTCGCAAGCGAAGAGACGGACGAGCATCCCGTGCGCCGGCCGGCCGTGCGCCGTGTCGAGAACATGTGTGGAGAGTCGCGCCATAGGATCGATACGGGCCTCCATCAGTTTACCTTCGCAAGGTAAGCCCCAGCACGCCATAGGGAGGCCGGGGATCCGTGTAGATGGACAAATCTCCGCGCTCCGCCACGCTATCCCACGTCCGGTTGTTCGCCTCGAGGTGGACCTCCGTCACCGCGTCGATCTGCTCCAGCACAGCCTGACCGATCTGGTAAATCACCTGTTGAATGCTGCCGGACTCGAATGCGCCGAACACCTGCTGAACGATCTGCCGTACGCGGCCGGCGACTGGCTCCGGGCAGGCCCAGTCGAGATCGAGCCACATGTGCAGCGGCCGGTTGGAAACGTCGGGCAGGGTGGTGTATTCATCGCGCACGAATCCCGCAAACGCGCTGCCGCTCATGCGGAGCAGTTTAAAACCGTAAAGCCCCGACCTCATATCGACGACGCTGTCGCGGGTGATTTCGATTCGAGCCAACGCGCGCGCCGGCCCGCCGGGTACCAGCGCCGGGCTCCCCTCGGCGAGGCGGATATACGGAATCTCCACCGCCGAGACCTGAATTCCAGCTGTCTGCGGGTAAATGCGCAAGAACTTCTCTGCCAGAAAGCGGCAATACGATTCCAGATCGTCACCCGGGAAATTCAGCGTTTCCCGTTGGATGAAATTCTTCATCGAATCCGTGGCGATGAGCCCCGTATTATCGCCCGTGGCATAGGTGGGCCAGAAGGCGTCTCCATAGAGCAGCATGGTGACGTTGGCGCCGAACGGCAGATCCAACTCCCGAGTGCGGCGATAGGCGATGACCTCGGCTTTGCCGTAGTAGTTGCGGTGGGTGCCGCTGGCGAAGTGGTGCAAATGTCAGCTCCTGGCGGGCAGTTGGATCACCTGCCCGATGCGAAAGTAGGCGATGCGATAGACCTGGTGAAGCGCTTCGTGAAATTCTTCCTCGCGCGTACTGTCCGAGCGAATCTGCAACGCGATGAAGATATCCTGCGGCGTGCTGCCCCTAACGGCGTAAATGAACGGGAAGCCGAAGCGATCCCGATAGAGGGAGTTGAGCTCCCGCAGAATCTCGAGTTCCTCGGTGGATAGCTGGCCGAGGCGGGCGCCGGCCTGCTCGCTTTGGGAAGCGGCGGTGAGTTGGGCGCGCGTGCCCAGGTCGGGATGGGCGCAGAGCAGCGCCAACTTCTCGTTGGGCGTGGCCCGCTCCACTTCGTCGCGCATGGCGGCGTGCACAGCATCGGCAGAGGCGAACGGGCGGCGCTCCCAAGCGCGCTCGGCGACCCAGGGAGATTGTTCGAAGACCCATCCGAGCGCTTCCACGAATTCACCGCGGGCGAGCGAGTTGATCTCTTCAATTGTCATCGCGGTGACCTGCTGCCTGCAACGCCGCGGCGGGACCTTCGAAGGCGGGCGTGCCGGCAGAACGCGCCTGCTTCACCGCCCAGAAGATGCGTTCGGGGGTCGCGGGGCTGTCCAGCAACACCGCGCCGCCGGGGCCGAAGGCGGCGACCGCATCGCGAATGGCTTCCCGCACGGAGATGGCCAGCATTAATGGGGGCTCGCCCACGGCCTTGCTGCCGAAAATCACGTCCGGTTCAGTTGCCCTCTCGAGTAGTGCCACCTCGAACACCTCGGGCAGTTCCGACCACGAAGGCAGTTTGTAGGTGGAGGCCCCGTTGGTGGCGAGGCGCCCGTGGCGGTCCCACTGCAATTCCTCCATCGTGAGCCATCCGAGCCCTTGGATGAAGCCTCCTTCGATCTGGCCGCGATCAATGAGCGGTGCCACGGAATCGCCCGCGTCTTCCAGGATGTCAACGCGCAACACGCGCGAATCGCCAGTGAACGCGTCCACTTCCACCTCACTGACTGCCGCGCCGTAGGCGAAGTAGCGAAATGGATGCCCGCGCCCGGTCTTCTGGTCGAAGTGGATTCCGGGGGTTCGAAAGTAGCCTTCGGCAAACAACGATACCCGCTGCCGGTAGGCGGCTTCCGCCACCTGGGAGAACGGGAGCCGCTGAACCTGGTCACCTTCAATGAAAACCCATCCGCCCGCGAATCGGACGGCCTCCGGAGAGCAGCCCAGCATCGCGCCCGCGACCGGCGCAATGCGCTGACGAAGCTGCGCGCAGGCATCCGCAACTGCCGCGCCGTTTATGTCTGTGGATGCCGAGGCGGCCGTGGCCGAGGTGTTAGGGACCTTGTCGGTGCGGGTGGGCATCACCCGGACTGCTTCGAGCGGCAGGCCGAGCAACTCTGCTGCGATCCGCCGGATCTTGGTGTGAAGGCCCTGCCCCATCTCGGTGCCGCCGTGGTTCACCTGCACGCTTCCATCGCGATAGACGAGGACCAGCGCGCCGCCCTGGTTGAAAAACGTCGCGGTGAACGAGATGCCGAACTTCACGGGCGTAATGGCAAGGCCGCGCTTGCGGTGGGGGTCGGCCGCATTGGAGCGGCGAATCCCGTCGCGACGCTCGGCAAACCGGCTGGTCTCCAGCAGCCGCCGCCAGATCGTGTGGATCCGCGCCGCGTCCTTCACCGGCTGCCCAAAATGCGTAGTCTGGCCCTCGCGATAGAGGTTGCGTTCGCGCACCACCTCGGGAGGAAGACCCAGCATGCGCGCGGCGCGGTCCAGAATGTCTTCGATTACCAGCATGCCTTGCGGACCGCCGAAGCCGCGAAAAGCGGTCTGCGAGGTCTTGTGCGTGCGGCACACGTATCCCGTCACCTCGACGGACGGCAGGTAGTAGGCGTTGTCCAGGTGGAACATCGATCGCCACAAGACCGGATCGGAAAGGTCGAGGCACCATCCGCCGTCGGAATAGAGGGACACCTGAAGGTGCTCGATTCGGCCATCCTCCTGAAATGCGGCGTCGAAGCGCGCCAGGAACGGATGGCGCTTGCCCGTCAACGCCATATCGAGCACGCGGGGCAGGCGGACGCGCACCGGCCGGCGGGTCTTCCAGGCGCCCAGCGCGGCAATCGCGGCGTAGGGATTGGCCTGCACCTCCTTGCCGCCGAACGCTCCGCCCATGCGC
>DATJWB010000161.1:0-18349 GCA_035501495.1 Bryobacteraceae bacterium
GGGTGGAACACCAGGTCGCGGTCGAGGACCATTTCCACGTGGGTTCCGGCATGCAGTACCACGTCCTGATTGCGCGAGAGCAGAACGCCTGCCAGGGCGCCCACTCCGCCGCCGACGGCCGCGCCAGGCAGTCCTTTGGCGATCGCGCCGACCGATGCGCCCATGCCGGTTCCCAGCAGAACGGTGTTCGCGTCCGCCGCCTTGCCATTGCCTTCCACCTTGCCCTCTTCTCCCGGCGGGCGCGCGTGGAAATCGCGCGATACGCCATTGGGAAGGATCAGCGAGTCGAACCGGATATACAACTCGCCCTTGCCGGAGACTTTGCCCGCAGGCTTGGTGTGGGTGATGGTGCCGGCCACATCGCTGCCCCGCGGGATGACCACGCGCCCACTCACAGCTATAGGAGCGGCAGTGGTCAGGTAAACGCGGTCGCCATCCTTGGCATGCTTGGTGCTCACCTCGCCGACCAGCGAGAGCAGCACCCTTGTGCCGATCGGCACGGTGATATCCGGAGGAACCCCCGGCTCGGGCCTGCGCGAGAGCGGCGGTGGCGTATCCGCGGGAGGCCTGGCCAGTCCCGGCGGCGGAGTGTAATCGACCCCGGTTGCCGCGCGGGTTGATGGCATCGCGGTTCCTTCGCGCCGGAACACCAGGACGCCTTCGGCCTGGGAGCCGGCTCGAATCACCTGGCGGTTGACGACCAGGCTGTTGCGGTCGGCCGACAGCACCCACCGGTCTATGACCGTGTAGTCCGGAGGTCCCGAGACCGCGGTGTTGATGAGCAGGGCGGAGCCTTCCCACTTCACGACCGAGCTCCGCGATTCGCCTCCGATGCGTTTGCGGGTCTCGCTGCCATCGAGCGCATAAGACCACTGCGCCGATGGAGTCGAGCACAGGATCCCGGCCTCCCCCTGCGAGACGGTCAGGGATGTCTCGACCGGTTCCAGCGAACGGGTGTTGCTGGCCGCGGGGTCGAGGATCCATTTGCCGGAGAAGTCGCGAGCCGCATCGGCGGCGTGGAGCAGAGTCGGAAGACCCGCCGCGAGAAGCAACGCGGTAACGGGAAAGCGCCTACTCATGCCTGGAGAATAGCATAGCCGCTTGTGGAGATATACCGTCGCGCAGAGGGCCGGCGAAGGCATAGCGAAACCCGTTCTCCGCAATGCCGCGGAGCTCGTCCTCGCTAAACCCGAAGCGGCTTGCCGCCAGCCGGTACTCGCCTGCCAGTGTGCAGCCGAACATCGCCGGGTCGTCCGTGTTCAGCGTGATCGGGACGCCGGCGTCGAACAGCCTGCGGACGGGGTGGTCTTCCCAGCGTTTGACCACTCCCGTGACCAGATTGCTGGTGATCGAGATCTCGAGCGGGATGTCGTGCTCCCGGAGATGCCGCACCAAGCCCGGGTCCTCGATCGCCGAAATGCCATGGCCGATACGCTCGGCGCCCAATTCGAGCGCGACCCACACCGATCGTGGGCTGGTGCCTTCGCCGGCATGCGCGGTCAGACGCAAGCCGGCGTTGCGGGCGAAACGAAACACCTCGGGGAACCACTCGGCGGGCCCGCGCTCTTCGCTGCCGCCGATGCCGAACGCCACCACCCCATGGCCGGCACGCTCGGCCGCCCATTGCGCCACCTGCATGGCGGCATCCACACCGAACTGCCGGACGGCGTCCAGAATCCAGTGCACTTCGACCGGCGAATCCCGAGCGGCCTCGCGTACCGCGTCATATATCGGGGCGAAGTCCTGACCCTTCCACAGAACTACTCCCGCGGCCAGAATGATCTCGGCGTAGCGGACGTTCTGGGCGGCAAGGCGCTCCAGAAGGCGGCGAGTGACGAGCGCATAGTCGGCTGGCGTACGAAGGCGCTTGCCCACGCCCCCAAAAGCCTTGAGGAATCCGTCAAAATTGTCATAGGAGTACATCGCGCGGAATTCTTCGACGGGCGTCGCGGGGTCGAGTTCGTGCAAAGTCTCCGGTTCGACAGAGCCCTCCAGGTGCAGATGGAGCTCGGCTTTGGGCAATTCCAACAGGAAATCGGCCATACTTGACTATTAGACTCGCATGAATGTCGAAGAGATCGAAGCGATAGTAGGTGGATATCACGGCGACGCGTTTCGCGTGCTGGGGCCGCACGGCGTCCGGAAGCGCGGCGGGCAGACCCGCTGGGAGGTGCGCGCATTTCTCCCTCAGGCGGAATCGGCGCAAGTGGTGGCCGGCGGCGCCCCGGTCGAGATGTCGAAACAGCACAGCCAGGGGTTCTATTGCGCCGTGCTGAATGGAGAGCCGCGTGAGTACCGCATCCGCGCCAAGCTCTGGGATGGCCGGGAGGTCGAATTCGACGACCCCTACCGCTTCGGGCCGCAGATCAGCGACGGCGACCTCTACCTGCACACCGAAGGCACGCTTTACGAGGGTTGGCGCATGCTGGGGGCGCATCTGACGCGAGCCGAAGGCGCTTGCGGGGTGCGCTTCGCGGTGTGGGCACCGAATGCCGAAAACGTGTCGGTGGTGGGCGAGTTCAACGAATGGGATACGCGGCGCCATTCGATGCGCCGGCGCAACGGCGGCGTCTGGGAGATCTTCATTCCGGGCCTGGGCAAAGGCGCCACGTACAAATACTACATCCGATCCCGCTTCGCCGCTTACCGCCAGCTCAAGGCCGACCCTTTTGCGTTTCTGTGCGAGCAGCCGCCGAAGTCCGCGTCGGTAGTTTGGGATCTCGGGCAATACCAGTGGCAGGACGCCGAATGGATGGAGGCACGCGGCAAGACCGACTGGCTGAAGTCGCCCGTTTCCATCTACGAAGTGCACCTGGAATCGTGGCTGCGCGGGCCGCACGGCGAAACCACCACTTATCGCGACCTGGCGGTGAAGCTGGTGGAATACGTGAAGCAGATGGGCTACACGCACATCGAGCTTCTGCCGGTGATGGAGCACCCGTTCTCGGGATCCTGGGGCTACCAGATCATCGGATACTATGCCCCCACGTCGCGCTTCGGCACGCCGGACGATTTCCAGTATTTCGTGGATTGCTGTCACCGGGCAGGAATCGGCGTGATCGTGGACTGGGTGCCCGGGCACTTCCCCAAAGACGCCCACGGGCTGGTGTTCTTCGATGGGACGGCCCTCTACGAGCATTCCGACCCGCGCAAGGGCGAGCAGCAGGATTGGGGCACCATGGTCTTCAACTATGGGCGCAACGAGGTGCGCGCGTTTCTGATCTCCAATGCGCTGTTCTGGCTGAAGGAGTACCACATCGACGGGCTGCGGGTGGACGCCGTGGCGTCGATGCTCTACCTGGATTACTCGCGCAAGCCGGGCGAATGGATTCCCAATCAGTACGGGGGGAACGAGAACCTGGAGGCCATCGATTTTCTGAGGCGATTCAACGAGCTGGCCCACAAGGTGCCGGGCGTGTTTACGGCGGCGGAAGAGTCCACGGCGTTTCCAGGAGTCTCCAAGCCGGTGTATCTCAACGGCCTGGGCTTCACCATGAAGTGGAACATGGGCTGGATGCACGACATGCTGGACTACTTCAGCTACGACCCCATCTACCGCAAGTACCACCAGAACAGCATCACGTTCAGCCTGATGTACGCCTTCAGCGAGAACTTCGTGCTGCCGATTTCGCACGACGAGGTGGTGCATGGCAAGCGCTCGTTGATCAATCGAATGCCCGGCGACGAGTGGCGGCAGTTCGCCAACGCGCGCGCGTTTCTGGCTTACATGTGGGGGCATCCCGGCAAGAAGCTGCTTTTCATGGGGCAGGAGATCGGGCAGCGCGAGGAATGGAACCACGATCGCGGCGTGCGATGGGAACTGCTGGAGTTCGATGTGCACCGAAATCTGCAGTCGCTCGTGCGGGACCTGAATCGGCTGTATCGCGCCAACCCCGCTCTTTACCAGGTGGACTTTCATTACACCGGATTCGAATGGGTAGACTTCCACGACTGGAGCAATTCGGTGATCGCGTTTCTGCGCTTCGCCGAAGATCGCAAGGATTTCCTTTTGTTCTGCTGCAACTTCACGCCGGTTACGCGCCGGGGCTATGAGTTCGGCGTGCCGGAGGAAGGATTCTACGAAGAGATTCTCAACACGGATTCGGAGCTGTTCGGGGGATCGAACGTGGGCAATGGCGGCCTGGTGTCGTCCCGGCCGGTGCCGAAGCATGGCCGGGAGCACAGCATCGTGGTCACGCTTCCGCCGTTGGCGGTGGTGGCGTTCCGGCGAAGGTGAGGCGGCTCCGGGGGTCTGGCAACCGAGACGCTTGGCGAGACTCCGCTAGGCGAAATCCGTGCCATTGTATATCCTTAGGGGTTATGCACAGACTCGTCGCGCTGCTGCTCCTGATCGAAGCCGCGGCGATCGCACAGGACGACCCGGTGCTGTTGCGCGAACGGGCCATCGGACTTATTGCCCAGGGCAAGTATGCCGATGCCGAACCTCTGCTTTCGCGGGCGCTCGAGCTGCGTGAACAGCAAGTCGGGGCGCAGGATTTGAGCTTAGTCCCGCTGATTGAAGAGCTGGCGGCGTTGTACCGGGCCGAAGGCCGGAACGGGGATGTCGAAAAGTTGTACCTGCGGGCTTTGGGCATGAAGGCCGAGACCATCGGCGCCGGCAGCCCGGAGATCATTCCCGACCTGAAGCTTCTGGGCAGTCTGTATGTGACGATGGGGCGGTTCGCCGATGCGGAGAAGCAGTATCTCCGGGTGATCTCGATCCGCATCAATGTGAAAGGCACGGCCGACCCGGACCTTGCCAAAGACTCGATGGAATTGGCGGCGTATTACATCAGTCAAAAGCAGTACGCCCTGGCCGAGCCGAATCTGCGGCGGGCCATCGACATTTTGCAGAAGACCGCCGGACCGGAGGACTTGTCGCTGATCCCAGCCCTGGAGTCGCTGGCCACCGTCTTCGTGGAACAGAAGAATTATGGGCCGGCGGTGGCCCCTTTGCGGCGCGCAATTTCGATCCTGGAGCGGGTGAACGGCCCGAAACATTCCAACGTCGCTCCGTATCTGGACCGCCTGGCGCAGATTTACTTTCTCCAGAAACGATATGCGGACGCCGAGCCGCTCTATCGCCGAACATTGAGTATCTGGGAGACCGCCATGGGGCCGGACAACCCCGACCTGGCTACCACGCTCGATAACCTGGCGGTAGTGCTGGCTTCGCAGGACAAATTCGAGGAGGCGGAGCCGTTTTACCGGCGGTCGCTGGCGCTGCGAGAGAGAACCACGGTAGCCAGCCTGAATAACCTGGCGATGGTGCTGGAGGGAAACAACCACGACGTGGCGGCGGAACGGCAATGGAAAATGGCGATGACGTTGGGAGACAGGCTCCCGGTGCTTGCGGGGGACCCTCCCGGTAAAGACGCCGAGTTGCTGGCCAAGACACTTCAGAATTATGCCGCGCTTCTGCACAAGCTGAAGCGGGAGGCCGAGGCGAGGAAGCTGGAGGCGCGCGTCAAAGCGCTGCTGAATCCGGATCAACTGTAGGGAGCACATCTCCGATCTTGCTTTGGAGTAGTTTGCAGACCACCCCTTTGGCTGATTGTCCTTCGGAATAGTGGAAGACACTCTCCATATTGACCCTGGTCTCCGGAGACTTGTGCTGAAATCGCCGGGCCTGCGGCGGAGCGAGGCAATTCGATGGCGTTAGCCGGCCTTCGAAGATGTCAGCAGGATAGCCGAGCGGCTTGAGGTTTCTGCGCACGGGCAGCCGATCCTCAGAATGTTATAGGCCGACGGCCGATGTGCTTGCCTGGGTCTGTCAGCTGAAGTACAGTAGTCGAAAGCCTGGAGTCTCGATCTTGTAGTCAGCTCTGAGCTTGATCACGAGGTTGCTCATGTTCGTCCGCACAGCCGCACTCTTGATCCTGGTAGTGAATGGAAACGCTCTGGCCCAATCGATCATTACTACGGTACTTGGAACCGACTCCGTCTTTCCAATCTCCAGTATTCCTTCGCTCGATGCACCGCTAGGGGGCTTGGGAGGTCTGGCCCTGGACAGCAGTGGGAACATCTACACCACTGATGTTTATCGCGGCCTCGTGCTGAAGATCTCGCCGGATGGCAGGTTGATCTTAGTTGCGGGTAACTCAATTCAAGGCCTATCGGGAGATGGCGGCGGCGCGCTCAGTGCCTCGCTGAATGCTCCCGAACGCGTGGCTATTGACTCTAATGGGAATCTCTTCATCGCAGACACCAACAACAACCGCGTCCGGAAAGTCACGCCGTCCGGCATCATAACTACACTGGCAGGAAACGGTGCGGCTGGTTTCTCAGGTGACGGCGGCGCCGCGATAAACGCGGCACTCTACGAGCCCGCCGGTCTGGCGGTTGATTCCTCTGGAAATGTGTACATTGCCGACAGTGGGAATAATCGCATCCGAAAAGTAGATCCCAGTGGCGTGATCACCACTGTTGCTGGAAATGGTCTTCCTGTCTATTCAGGGGACGGCGGTGCCGCGTCCCGCGCGTCGCTGAACTTTCCAAACTCCGTTGCCGTTGATGCGTCCGGCAATCTATACATTGCAGATTCGGGCAATAATACCATCCGTAAGATTACTACAGGCGGCCCATTCGGGGCCACCATCATGACCGTGGCCGGTAGTGGCATATTCGGCTACAGCGGCGACGGAGGCAAGGCCACCGCAGCCTCGCTGGCGTATCCGACGGATGCGTTTCTGGATGCGTCGGGCAATCTATTCATTGCCGACTACTCGAATAGCCGCATTCGTAAGGTCACTGCGGATGGCATCATTCACACCGTGGCTGGAAATGGCGCACTCGGTTATTCTGGAGACGGCGGATCGGCATTACAGGCGGCTTTGGGTGACCCATTTGGCGTCGTAGTTGACGCAAGCGGAACCATCTTTATAGCCGATACTTTCAAAACCAAGATTCGCGTGGTGGACGCGACCGGCACCATCACGACCATCCTCGATAACGTTCCCAGGTCGCCTCTACCAACTGACCTTGAGCCTGCGGCCGGACAAGTTCAATTGTTTCCAGATGGACTTGCATGGGATAAATCCGGCAACCTCTTTATCTCCGACTGCTCCAACAACCGAGTGCGCAAACTTACATCGAACGGCATTGTGACAGTTGCCGGCAGCGGACTACAGGGTTACTCGGGAGATAGCGGTTCAGCGACTGCCGCCTCTTTGGATTGTCCGAGAGGGTTGGCCTTCGACGCCAGTGGCAATCTGGTAATCGCAGACACGTACAACTATAGAATCCGCAAGGTAGCGGCAGACGGGCGAATCTCGACGATCGCCGGAAACGGCAGCGCATCGTTTTCCGGAGACGGTGTGAATGCAACCTCCGCAGGGCTGGGCCTGCCGCTATCGATCGCCTTCGATGCGGCAGGTAACCTGTTCATTAGCGACTTTTTCGGGCAAAGGATTCGAAGGGTTAGTACAGAAGGTTTGATCAGCACGGTAGCAGGCAACGGATCGCAGGCCTATTCGGGAGACGGCGGCCTTGCCACAAAGGCTACGTTAAGCGATCCAAACGGCGTTGCCGTTGACGCGGCGGGCAATCTGTACATTGCGGACTCAGGGAATAATGTCATCCGGAAAGTGTCGGCGTCCGGAATCATCAGCACGGTAGCCGGTACCGGGCAAGCGGGGTTCGGGGGCGACGGTGTCCAGGCTACCAAGACCACGCTTGCATACCCGACTTTCGTTTTTCCAGACAACGCTGGAAATCTCTTCGTGGCCGACCGGGATAACAACCGCATCCGGAAGGTTGCGGCGGACGGAACAATCACGACGGTGGCGGGGAACGGATTCAAGGCATTCCTGGGCGACGGCGGGCCGGCGCCGAACGCATCCTTAGCTCTGCCGGCTACCGCCGTTATGAACCCGGCGGGTGTTCTGGCGATCGCTGATACTTTTAACAATCGGATTCGAGAAGTGTTGACCACACCGCCTTCCGCGCAGGTCACGCCTGCGACGTTGGCCTTCACGGCTGTCAGCGGAGGTCCCCCAACCGCAGCGCAGGGTATAGATGTCACAAGTCCGCTCTCGGGCGTGGCCTTCACGACGTCGGCCTCAGGCGATTCGGGGGCCTCCTGGCTGGCTCTGTCGCAATCGAGCGGAAACACACCCAGTACGATCCAAGTCTTTGTCAATCCAGCACAGCTTTCGGCTGGAACGTACAACGCGACGGTCACGGTGACGTTCCCTTACGCCTCGCCATCGGTGCAAACTGTCCAGATAACCTGCTCAGTTCAGGCGCCGGCGGCTGCTCATTTGGCAACACAAACGAGCAGCTTGACTATTCCCTTGCTCCAAGGCGGCTCTGTAGGGACTGCTCAGCTGACGGTGACCAACACCGGCGGTGGATCGTTGGGCTTCGCCGCTGCTTCCAGCACATTCTCGGGCGGATCATGGCTGAGTCTTGGACAGAGCTCTGGAACCGTTTCCGCTTCTCAGCCGGTATCGTTGACGGTAATCGCCAATCCAATGAACCTTTCGCCTGGCACGTATACCGGGAGCGTTCTGATCAGCAGTTCCGCCACCGGCGAGAAAGTCACAATTCCAGTTACACTAACGGTCAGCCCTGCGCAGCCACAGATCGTTCTTTCCCAGACCGGGCTTGCCTTTACGATCGTCGCGCAAGGAGGGATTCCACTCCCACAGAGCTTCGGCATTCTCAACGCCGGCACCGGGTCCATGACATGGTCGGCGCAGGCGTCCACCCTTTCGGGGGGAAGCTGGTTGAGCGTATCGATGGCCAGCGGGACTGTGAACACGCCTCTTCAAGACGTTTCCTTTGTCGACGTAATTGTGGATCCGACAAAACTGGTAACGGGAACCAGCAGTAATTTCTACGGGACAATCCAAGTCACCGCTTCGGGCGCCGTTAATTCGCCACAATTCATCACAGTGGTCCTGACCGTGCTGCCACGCGGATCGAATCCCGGGCCGGAGGTGCGTCCGACCGGTCTTGTGTTTACAGGCGTCGAGGGCGGCACCAGCCCCGGATCCCAGAACGTGAATGTGTCGAATGTCGCGGGAATGCAGCAACTGACCTATGGATCGAGCCCCACGTACGTGAACGGCAGCAACTGGCTGACATATATCCCATCGAGCGCTGTTTTGGATCCGGCCAGCCCGACGCGAATTGTGGTGCAACCGGATTTCACATCACTGGCTCCCGGAATCTATCGAGGTGCGATCACGCTGGCGCTGAGCGACGGATCGATTCGAACAGTGGCAATTCTAAGCGTGGTGGCCCCTGGAACGGCGGCGGCCGGAGCCCAAAGCCGGCCACGCCAGGCACCGAGGGCCAAGTGCTCGCCGAGCTTCCTGCAGGTTCAGATTGCGAACCCTTCGCAATCTTTCACGGCGAGCCTCGGGCAACCGGTGCCGATGGAGGCGGTGGTTGTGGATGATTGCGGAACGCCGCTGACACCGCAGCGAGGCGGGGCCGCCGTGTTGGCAGCCTTCGGGAGTGGCGATCCGCAGCTTTCGATGGTGCATACGCAGAACGGGCGCTGGAGCGGAACGTGGGTGCCGCGGAATGGCAGCCCAGGATCGAGCGTGCGGATCGCGTTCACAGCATTTCTGTCGCAGGGCACGCAATTCTTTGGCGGCCAGGCACAACTCTCGGTCGGACTGACGGGCGGAGTGGGTGCGCCGGTGTCAGAGTCGGTGCGGAACTCGGCGAGTTTTCTGGACACGGGGATTCTCGCTCCGGGAGCACTGATCTCGCTGTTCGGGAGTGGATTGGCAAGTGCGCCTTCAAGCGGCACCGTACCCTTGCCGATCGATTTGGCCGGTACGGAAGTCACCATGGGAGGGCAGCCGCTTCCTCTGCTGTATGCGAGCGACGGGCAGGTCAACGCACAGGTGCCGTACGGCCTGGCCATAAACACGCAACTGCAGTTGAGGGTGGTGCGTGAGACGTTAGTGAGTGTGCCGCAGTCGTTGACAGTGGCGGCGGCGCAGCCGGCCATCTTTACCGTCGATGAAAGCGGGCAGGGGCAGGGCGCCATAGTGAACCTGCAGAATCTCCTGGTGGACGCCACGGCGCCCGCGACGGCTGGAGATACAGTGGTGATTTACTGCACCGGGTTGGGAGCTGTGACTCCTCCTGTTCCTGAGGGGGTGCCCGCGCCCAGTCAGCCACTGTCCCAGACCGGTGGGGTATCTGTCTCGATTGGCGGGCAACTGGCGGCTGTATCGTTTGCGGGCTTATCGCCGGGGTACGCCGGGCTGTATCAGATCAATGCTGTAGTGCCGTCGGGTATCGTGACGGGGAATGCCGTTCCTGTCGTGATCAGTGTGGCGGGACAGACGAGCCCGATCAATCCGCCGGTGACAATGGCAGTGAAATAGGCGAGCCCATCAGAAATTCTTGCGGCCAGGGCTGTGGTGAAGGAGGCCACGTTGTCCGAAGATATCTGTCCGTTACTGATCCGAGCCTCCGCCTGGACGGAGATGCGAATCGGTAACCAATTGGACGCGGGGCGGGCGGCGGCCCCGGGTTGCTACTCATTGCACGTTGAAATCGGCGGAGCGCACCATGCTGCGGCCGGCTCCGTCCATCGCCATCAACTCGAGGCGGTATTCGCCGGGCGTCAGGCCGTTTACAGGCAATTTGAGGCCGATGGGCACTACCGGATTTCCTTTGCGGACGAAGTTCTTCACATCGACCCCGCCGGAGTCCACCTTGGGAGCGCCGCCATTCCGATCGGTGACTTTTACGGCCACCGCGAGGCTCGGAGGATTCTCATCGAGCATCTTCGGATCGTAGACCTCGACGTAGATGGCGACGTTGTCGCTGGTTTTGAACGCGTAGGTCCCCGCCGGATCGAACTGGAAGTTCGAGGCGACCAGAGGAGCGCGGCCTTCCAGCAACGCCGCATCCATGTTGGCTTCCACGTCCTGAACCTTATGGAAGCTGGAACAGAGCGCCAGCGAGCTCAGCATGAACATGTTGCCGTCGTACGGATCGATGTTCAAGGGGCTTTCGAGTTTGCCGAAGTTCTCACCTCCGGAGCTAAAGGCCACCTTGAGGGTGTACTTGCCGGAAGCGACGTCGAACTGGTTTTCGTAGTGGTACGGTTTCGTGGTGAACTTTTCCAGCTCTTTCTTGTCTTCGAAATCGATCTTGACCGTGTCGCTGAAGCGCGCGGCGACGTTGGCGTTGTCGCGATACACGATTCCGAGGACGTTCAGCTCGGCGTGCTGTTTGCCTTTCAACTTGTCGAACTTGAAGTCGTTGGCCGGCATGTCGATGGCCACGCTCACGCGAGCGGTGTCCGCGGAGGTGTAAAAGTAGGGAGTGGACATGGAGGCCTTGATGTTCCCGGCGGTGGCGCCGGTGGCCTGAGTCTCCAACTGACGTTCGATGGGTTTACCGGCCAGCACATCCACCGACTTGGAATTGCAGTAGCCGGTGCGCGCGCGCCAGTTGGTGCCGCCGCGATTGACTTTGACGCGCAGCACGTGGCAATCGCCTTCCTTGGAGTCGGGCGGCGTGTAGCCAACGATGTAGTACTCGCTTTGCTCTTTGCCGATTTTCTCGAGGCCGCCCAGTAGATCGTTGGTATTGATGATGACGAAGCCGCCGGTGCCTTCGGCGAGCATGTACATGACCTGCTGATTGGTAGTCGCGGTATCCGGGAATCGCGGGACGATTTCGCGGCCGCGTCCGAAGGGCACGTTGGGATTCAGGTTCGGATTGATCGGACTGCCGCCTCCGCCCGTTGTGCCACGTGCTCCAGAAGGATTCGAGCCTGCATTGTTGATGCCGCTCGAGCCGACGCTGCCGCGGCCGCCGGCGCCACCAAAGCCGCCGGCTCCGGGACTCGAGGTGCCGCCGCCGACACCGCCAGCGCCACGTCCGCCGCCTCCACCACCTCCGGCTCCGCCGCCAGCCGCGCCACCGCCAGCGGCGCCGCCTCCGCCTGCTCCACCACCACCGCCCGCTCCTCCTCCGGCGCCCCCGCCACCGCCGCCGCGGGCCTGCTCCTCGACGTAAGCGGCCATGAAGCCGGCGACACGCAAAACGGGATCGCCGGCGAGGGCAAGCCCGATGCCAGCCAAGGCTGACGGTACGAGTCCGGCGATTCGATCAGGCGAGGGAGCTGCCTGCACGGCACCCCTCGGCCCACCGAATGGAAACTGAGTCGGAGTGGTGAGGCCGCGAACGTCGATGGGGTAGACGGCCACATTGGCTTTGTTGCACGCGGCAATCGCTGCCGTGAGTTCGGGCTGGATTTCGGGCGTGAAGGGGAACCCGGAAGTGAACATGACGAGGGTCTTCCGGCCAGGGACATCGCCAAGATTCCTGGCCAGTGCTCCGAGGGCCAGCAGCACCGAGCGGATGCCGAAATTGGCCATGCCGCCCAGGCGGCCGAAACCGGGACCGCCACCGAGGCCGCCGCCGGGGCCGCCAGCAGTGGCCACCGTCGTCGTAGCGGACGTCTTGGTGCCTGCGACGACCTGCTTCAGGCGCTCGGCATCGTCGGTGAAGTTCTGGGCAATCTGCAGGGCGCCGCCGAAATTGACGATTGCGATCAGGCGGTCGGCGCCGGCGTTTTTGTCGATGAACTTACCGGCCTCCTGGCGCGCTCGCACCTGGTCGCCCATGTTCATCGACGAGTTATCGAAGAACAGGACCATGTAGCGCTTCTGGTTGTTGGCCGGCGCCGCAGGATCGGCGCCAAACTGGAAGGTCTTGAGGCTCTGCTCCTTGTTGTCCTCCCAGACTCTGAAATCCTTGATTGCCAGGTCGCTGACATAATTGCCCTTCTTATCCGTCACCACCACGTCCACGAGTACGAGACGGGTCTCGGTGCGGATGGTGGGCTCGCCCGCGGGCGGGGGCGGGACGTTGGCGGGTGGATCCTGAGCCATCGCCGCCGCGGCCAACCACAGTCCGCTCAATAACAACCTGCCGGGAAACTGCATTACTCAACCTCCATTACGGAATCTCAACCGAGCCGTTGGCCGCCGACATCTGCTGGCCATCGGCATCCCTCACCACCAGCCGGACAAGATAAGTGCCCGGCTTCACGTCAAAACTGGTCCTCACGGTAATGCCGGAGTCCGCGCGTTTTTCGATGGTCTCGTCGCGCAGACGCATCTCCACCACCTTCTGATTGCCGACGACATAATTCCCGTTGCGGTCGAAGAGCGCGGAGACGATCGTCAGATCGTTGCGGTTGCGGCCGTCGGCTTTATGGAAGCGAAGCCGTTTCAAGTCCACATGGGTGAGCACGGTCACCCGGGCGCTGGCGTCGGTCGGTTTGAAGAACTGGGTGTGCAGTTCGACGGGAAGGTCGTGCATCTCTTCCCGGGAAAAAATGGCCTCGCGCAACTCCTCTTTGGCATTCTCGGCCGCGTCGGAGAGGTGCCTGGGGGCGTAGTAGCCGCGGCGCGCCTGGGTAGTGAGGCCTCCGGGATCCTTCAAGCCGACCTTCAAAGTGTGAAAGGCGCCGTCCATTTTCAGATTCTGGGGCGAGAAGCCGAGCACGTAGTAGAACTCCGGCGCCGCCGACACCTGGCGGAAACCGCCTTCCAAGTCGTTGTTGTTTTCGGAGAACTTGCCGCCGGTGCCTAAGGCCATTTCGGCGAGGACGTCGGCCTGGGCGCGCGCGGCATCCCGGTCATACTGAGCTTTCACCCGGGAGAAGACGGAAGTCATCGAGGAGGGCCGGCTGGCGTCCAAGGTGGGGTCCACGTAGAGCCCGCGGGCATCCACCGAACTGATGATCACGTTGTTGCGGATTGCCAGGTCCATGACCTCGGATTTCTCGGTCTGATGTTCGGGCGTGATGAATCCGGGGGAGGCGAGGATCAAGGTGCGCTGGCCGGGCATGGCGGACATGCGGCGGATGACTTCCTTCAGGACGATCAGCGAAACCTGGGTCTCGTGCGATCCGAGGCTGACTTCCCGGCGCGAAGCCGAGTCGGCCATCCGGGTGGCGGTTTGCAGCGAAGCGGGATCGGTCGGATCCAGGTTCATGCAGACCATGGTCTCCTGCGCGGCGGCGCTGAGGGCCATCTGGTCGTTCTTGTTGGCGATCATGTCCGCCATGTAATAGCTGAGGTCGGGGCAGTCCGGGATGCCTTTGCCGGTGAGCGAGCGGGGCATGAGCTTCAGGAGGGTGGCGTAGAACTTGTCGCGGTCGTCGGTGAATTCGAGTTCTGTCTGGCCGGAGGTGGTAAAGATGGCGGCGCGCTCGGTCGGTCCCAAAGAGGCCATGTGCTTTTTCGCTCCCTCGCGAACGCGGATCAAATCGCCGGCGTTGATGTGGATGTCATCGAACAGGTACGCGACGAAGCGCTCGGGGGTGTCGGCGGGAAGGCCCTCGTCGGGGGTTTTGTCGCCGGGCTTCCCCTCGGGCCCGGCCGGCTTGCCCTTGCCGCCGGACTTTTCGGCCGAAAACTTGGTAATGACCTGAGCCTTGTTCTTGTCGTACAACAGAAAATCTTCCTGATGGAGTCCGCCGATGGCGCGACCCTGTTTGTCGAGCACCACCACAGGGACCATCACGAGGTTGACGCGGGCTTTGAAGGTTGCGGGCTCATCGCGGGTGAGGGTCTCGGGCGGATTGGGATTGGCTGCCGCGGTTTGGGGCGGCGGGGTGGCGGCCGGAGGAGTTGCCGGGGGCTGTTGGTTCGGCGGGGGCGTTTGCGAACCGGCGGCCCACGCGAGGGCCAGGAGCAGGACACCCCAAAGGCCCTTCCGGGACCCACGGTCGCCGTATCCCGAAACGTTGCGGCCAGAGTGAGGCATTTTCGTAATCGTTTTCAGCCATCATAGGCCATAGCCCGCCCGTGCACAACGGAGGGGGGATGGGGGAGAGGGGAATCAAATGTACAATTCACAATTCCCCCCGTCGGTGCGAGGGATTCCTGCGTCAGACCTTATTGCAGGAGGCTGAGATGCTTCGATGGGTGGCGCACGCCGCGACGCTGGTAATCCTGCTCCGCGCCTTCTCGCAGACCGCACTACCCCCAAACCGTTGCGCAAGGCGAAAACACAACAGCCGAGTTCGAGGTCGCGACGGTCGGGGCCTTTGTGCCGCCGTCCGCGGGCAGGAAGGCCCGCGTGGCCTTTGGCACACGGGGCGGTCCGGGCAGCAGCGATCCGGGGCAGGCATCATGGAACGAAATGGCCGCTGAAGGCCCTGCTTGGGGCAGCATACGGCGTTTAGAATTATCAGATCAGCGGACCGTCGTGGCTGGATACCGAAAGGTTCAGGATCGTGGCAAGAGTGCCTGCGGGAGCGACCAAGGAGCAGGCGCCCGTCATGCTGCAGCGTCTGCTGGCGGAGCGTTCCAAGGGTGAAGCTGCACCGGGAGACGAGGGATATCCCGATTTACGAATTGACAGTGGGTAAGAACAAACCGAAGCTGAAGGAGTCCGATCCCGATCCGAGTCCCACAAGCCGGGGACGAATCGACCCTTCCCGCTCCTCCGCCGATGCCTCTAAAGCTCAACGACGACGGCTGCCCTCTCGGGAACACCGGCATGATGGTGATGGCGGTCCCAGGGCGGTTTCGGATCGGCGCCAGCAAAGCAACCATGGAGAACCTGTTAAGTGGGCTATCGGGTCAGTTCGACCGCCCGGTTTTCGACAAGACCGGACTGGATGGCAAATATGATTTCCAGGTGGAGTTTCTGCCCGATGGGCAGGCGGGCATGACAGATCGGCCGGCCGGGAGGCGCCTGGCAGTCCGGTGGTCCCGCGGACGCGGATCCGGCGCCTTTCACTGGCCACGGCAATTCAGACGCAACTCGGCCTGAAACTCGACGCCAAAAAAGGCGCCCGCGGAGATGCTGATTATCGACCGCATCGAGAAGGCGCCGGTCGAGAACTGACGATTGGTGGCGACCAAAAAGCGTCGGTATGAAGTGCCGACGCGGCAGGCAGGAGTGCCAGCCGCGGACGACTCTCGTGTTTTCGCCCGCTACCAGGATCAAGCGGTCACGCCACCCTGGGGAAGAATCGTGGTGGTCTCATGGTGGTCTCATCCACGCCGTGAGCATAATAACCGAACGTGCGATCAAACGGCGACTCCTGGCCGATGGTGCCGTCAATCAAATCGCTCTTTCCCGGTTCGCCGCCAGGATATACGTTGGCCTCATTCGAAACGAGCAATTCCGCGGGAGCGTTCGGAAACTGGCCAAGGACTGCCTGGCTTCCTATGACGATCAGATCTTGTGTGTCGGCGATCCCGCTGCACGAATGATGTGTTCCAATTGTGCGCGGGTCATGGCGATTTGGCGGGACTCACCTGGAAACACTCATAGATTGCCCATATCGCTCGTGCGGCGTCAGAATGCCGGCAAAGGGGCTCGTCCGGCGCATGGCGGTCATCTCTCGCTATCTTCCAATATGAGCAGCAACACCTCTTCCAAGGGGCGGCGAAGAATCTCCCGCCAGGCGTCCCAATAGGGTCGTGAATGGCCGCCGCCTTTCGACCAACGGTCGAGATTGTCCCAGGCAGTCTCGAGGAGCGTCGGATTCGCGCGGAGCTTAGCGGCAATCGGCTGATGGAGCGCGAGGGCTGCGGCGATCGATCCGCGCGTGGCCTCGAAGCTCTTCGCTCATGGCTCAATCTTAGCTCGGCCGAGCCAGACGAGCCGCTCGGCAAGCCACAGGGCATCGACCGGCCATAACGCTTCCGGTCTGGGGTGCCTGACATTTCCAATACCGGAGATAGGCCTGCAAGTCAACACGCGGTCCAACCACTTCAGGGGAATTGCACTGCGTCCATGAGCAGCGCCCAGAAGAGCGCCCGCGATGGCCGCATTCGTATCGGTGTCACCCCCAGCCATCACCGTGCGGACGACGCCATCCTCCAGGCTGTCGGCGTGCAACAACTGCCAGAACGCATTCTGGAGCGCGATCAGAACCCACCCCATCTGCCGGGAATAGTCCCGCGGGGGCTCGGATGACGCTCTGCCGACGGCCTCTGCGACGCTTTCGGGTGGCCCTTCCTGCCTGGCCGTTTCGACCGCGAATCGGTAAATTTGCGCCGGCCCGCAGCCGGTCCGAATGGCGTGAGCGAGCGTCTCTACAAAAACCCGGTTGGCATGCTGGCACACGGGGTTGGGATGGGTTAGCGATGCATCTTGGGCCGCCCACTCTCCGGCCTTGCGTTCTTCTGTTCCGCCGCCGAGAATGCCGAGCGGGCTGGCTCGCATCAGCGCACCGTTGGCCTGACTGTCGCGCCGTGCCGCATTTCTCGCCGCCGCGCAGGCGGACCTCCCGTCGCGCACGGCTGCGGCGGCAGGCCCCAGCGCGGATATAGTTGCATTTCCGATATCGAACGGGTTGGACCGGTACCACCAGGCATACGCACAGGCGGCTTCTTCGGCATCGAAAGCGCCGCGATTCACGATTGACCTTGCGAGGGCCAATGCCAGTTCGGAATCATCCGTCGGCTGGCCAGCCAGGGTCGTCCAGGTGCCTCCGTCTGCCAGCAAGCGTACCCCGCCCGGGTGCATCCGCCGAATCTCAGCCGCGCTCTGAAACTCGACGAGCCCGCCCAGGCTGTCTCCGGCCAGTTGTCCGAGCAGGCATCCCTGCGCTCGCGACAAGACCCCGGAATCGCTGACAGTGCAGCCTCGCTCCGGCCAGCAGAGAGAGTATTCCTCCGGGTTCGTCTTTGGACGGTGAAGCGCGGTGCCCCAATCTCTCCCTACGATGGGCTTTACCAGATCTGCCGGCCCGCCGAAGCAGCGTCCCCCGCAACTGCTGTTACCGTTGCGGTCGTAGCGAATCGGTTGTCCGTTTTGATCGAACAGGTCCATTCCGGCGCCCAGCAGAAGCGCATGGCCGCCGGCATAGTCCCATCCCACCGGACCGTTCAACGAAACCGCGATCCGTGCTTCCCCAGCCGCAACGAGTGCCAGACGATACGCGATGCTTGGCACGGCGCGGAATCGCATGGGCGCGGCCAGCGAGGCATTCGCTTCGGGATTGCGATCCGCCTTGTGCGACACCAGCACCGTCTGCGGAACACCATCTCCCGGGCAGGGGACTTCACACCCGTTTCTCCGGACAGGACCTGCCCCCTCCGCCCACAGGAAGGTATCTCCTGCATCGTCGGGAGCGCAGTATGAGTAGACTACTCCCAGAACGGGTTTGCCGTCCCTGAGGAGCGCGATGGAAACCGCCGGTCCGCGAAATCCCTTTTCGAAGGCGGAGGTTCCGTCGTCGGGGTCTACCAGCCAGAGATGTCCGGCGGCGTCCTGTGGAGGCGAGACGGATCCCAATTCCTCGCCGCGATAGCCGTACCTCGGGAACGCCAACGTCAGGATCCTTAGGATCTCCTCTTCCGCACGATGATCGATCTCCGGCTCCCCGGCG
>DATJWB010000162.1:0-30570 GCA_035501495.1 Bryobacteraceae bacterium
CGCCGCTCAGCCGATCCAGCGAAGACAGCCCGGAGTTGGTGGAATTGATTCGCAAAAAACAGCCGCTGACCTCGGGCATGATCGAAGCGGACGATGTCGCACGCGCCGCTATTTTTCTGCTCGGCGAGGATGCGCGCACGATCACCGGGGAGGTGCTCGCCGTGGACGCAGGTTGGAAGGTCAGCGGTGTCTGAGAGGATCGTCGCATGATGGTGTTGGGAATCGATATCGGCCGCACGGCCATTCGTGCGGGAATGGTGGATGACGACGGCGCGATCCTGGCATCCCGGACGATTCCCACGCCCGGCGATCTGGATGCTTTCGTGCCGTCGTTGCGGGACGCCGTGCACTGGCTGCTGGAGGCCACCACGCTTCCCGCGGGCGTAGGAATCGGCTGCAAAGGGACGATCGATCCTGACAGCACGCGGATCGAGAACTTGACGGGGCCGCTGCATTTTCTGCAAGGGCTTCGTTTGTGCGACCTGGTCGGCTTGCCCCTGGATGTGCCCGTATTTGCGGACAACGACGCCCGTGTGGCCTTAGCCGGAGAGATGGTCTGGGGGGCGGCCAAAGGGCATGATAACGTCCTGATGCTGCTGTTGGGAACCGGCGTGGGCGGGGCGGTCATTGCCGATGGTCAGCTCCTGCGCGGGCATTCCGGAGTGGCCGGACACCTGGGGCACATCACCATCGACCCGGACGGGCCCATCTGCGCCTGCGGCAACCGCGGCTGCCTGGAGACCATTTTCTCGGCGCGCGCCATCGAAGGCGAAGCCTGGGCCGCGGTGCACCGGGGATGCTCATCCGCGTTGACCCGCCTGTTTCGCGAGCAGCCGCAACTGGCTACCTGCCGGACCATTTTTCAGGCCGCAAGCGAAGGAGATGCGCTCTCCTCCGCGATCATCTCGAAAGCCATCCGCGGTCTGGGAGCGGGTATTGCCGGCCTGGTCCATGTCTTCGATCCCGAGTTGGTGATCATCGGCGGCAAAGTGACGGATGCCGGCGCCGACCTTCTGGTTCCCCTGCGGGAGGATGTCTGGTGCCGGTCGCGCGGTTTGTTGGGCCGCGAAGTACCGCTGGTGGAACAACAGGTCGCCGACAAGTCCGGCATCGTGTGTGCGGCCGGCCTGGCAATGGCACCCCGCGGGTGAACCGCGCTACTTAGACTCCTACAACCGCGTCGCCCTTCCCATGGGCACCACCGGAGGCGCGCACGAGTGCGCCGACAACCAACCAGCCACAGCACGTTTTTCGATTAGCGCCGATTCGAGAGCTTCCTTCGTGCGAGGGTCTTCCTCTGCGGTCCGCAGCAGACGTTTGATGAGGGAATCCAATTCCACCGCTCTCCTCTGCTTTTGCGCGAACGGTCCGCAGCAGGATCGGCCTTTTTCCTTTCGCGCCATTTAAGTATGATTTATCACAACCAGCCGCGTTTGTTAAGTATTTTGTAACTAACTATAACTGAAGAAGACGGCCCAACCGACATTTTGAGAATTCCGGCCGTGGGACCACGGTTTCGCCAGGCCCAAACTCTGGCCAAACCTCGCGTGTTAACCTCGTAAGTCTGATGCCCCGAATTGCCTGGATCGGCCTGCTGGTCTATTCTGCGACTGCGTTGGCATGGGGGCCGGAAGGGCATAGCCTGATCGCCCGGATCGCCGAAGTACAACTCACGCCCGCCGCGCGCGACCACATAGCCGCCATCCTCGGCCCCGGTCAGACCATGGCCTCAGTCGCAAGCTGGGCGGATGAGGTCCGCCGGTCGCGCCCCGAATCCGCGCCCTGGCATTTCATCGATATTCCCAACAGCCAGGCTCATCTCGACATGGCGCGCGATTGCCCGAAGGGTGCCTGTGTGATCGCCAAGATCGAAGAATTGAGGAGGACGTTGCGGGATCCGGCTACCCCTCCGGCGCAGCAGAAAGAGGCGTTGATGTTTCTCGTGCACTTCGTGGGCGACATGCACCAGCCTCTGCACTGCTCCGACCAGGGCGACCGGGGAGGCAACGGTGTGCGGGTGGTATTCCACGACCGGACGACCAATCTCCACAGTGTGTGGGACAGCGCGATGCTGGGACGTCTCGCCCCAGCAGACGACCTGTTCCCGACTCTTTCAGCGGAATCCTTGCGGCGTAAAAAGAAATGGTCTAAAGGAACTGTGGAACAGTGGGCCGAAGAGTCTCACCGCGCCGCGCACAAGATCATCTACGGCAAGCTGCCCAAGGCGGCCGGCACCGCTCCGATTCCCTTGGATGCCCCCTACGAGTCCGTCGGCGACCGGTTGATTCGCGAGCAACTCGAAAAGGCGGGGGCGCGGCTGGCCGAAGTCCTGAACGAGACCTTCCGCTAAACACATCCACCCCCCGATTTCGATCTCCTGGTCCTACGCTGCCTCAGAGACCGCCCTTCTTCCCCATTCCCATTCCACCCTCGCTCGATGGCGGAACGAGCCCCTTCAGGCGCATGTAGACGGTCATGGTGCCGTACACCTCGTTGATGTGAATCGTGTTGCCGATCAGGAGGGCGATTCTGGGGGTCTGGGCTCCGCCCCGGCCCGCCATCATCTCCATCGCGGACTTCTCGTTCATGGAATCCCACGCCGCGTCGCACGCATCGAAGGAGGCCTTCAGCGCCGCCACCAGGTCGGCCTTCGAAGTCTTGCCCATGGCCGGATTCGGTTTGCGCTCACCGGTGACGCCGCTGCACGTGCCCATTTGGCCGGCGACATGCGCGACACGTTCCCCAAACGACTGCAGTTCCGGGGTGGGCTTGAAGCTGTAGGCATCTTCCGGCATCTTGTCGGCGGCCTTCAGCAGGTTGTTCTTGATCTGGTTGTAAGAGTTCTTACCCACGGTGATGAGCGCGCTGGTCTGAGCGTTCAGAGCGCCGGCGACCGAGGCGGCGAGAATCAGCATAACGGTGCGGTTCACGTGACTTCCTCCAGAATCTTGATTTGGGAGACCCCAGCCATTCTATCCTACCGAGGGTCGCGTTTACGGGAACTGACGAACCTTCTGCGTCGTATCTCTCAGTGAACGCGAGAGGAGGTGCTGTGATGTTTTGCGATCGCTGTGGTGCCAGGCTGCACGAATCGGCACGCTTCTGCCCGTCCTGCGGGCGGACGATTGGGACCATTCCCCTGATGCCGGTTCGAAACCGGACTGCCGGCCACGTGCGGCTGCTGGGCATCCTGTGGCTGGCGCTGTCGGCCTTCCGGCTGATCCCCGGCACCATCCTGATTTCCCTCTTCCGGCGCGGCCGCTTCGATTTCCTTCCGCCAGACGTCCCGTTCTTTGTTAACGGTCTGGTGCAGACCATCGGCGCCTTGATCCTCTGCTCGGCGGTAGTCGGCCTCATCGCCGGGTGGGGCCTCCTGGACCGGCAGCCGTGGGCGCGAATGCTGGCCATCGCCCTGGGCTGCATCAACCTGATCGACATGCCGTTTGGCACGGGACTCGGCATTTACACGCTATGGGTGCTGCTGCCGGCGAAGTCTGAGGAAGAATACCGGCAGATCGCCCGGGTTGCCTGATCAGCTCCTGGCGTCGAGAGGTTTCAGGTCCCCCAAAAGCGTCGGCACCAGTTCGGACACGGTGGGGTGAATGTGCATGGCCCTCTGGATCAACGTGTAGGGCGCCTTCGCATACATCACATCGAGGATGGAGTGGATGACTTCGTCGCCGTTGAGGCCGAGGATGGCGGCGCCGAGAATCTGCTTCGTAGCCGCATCCACCAGGATTTTCATGAAGCCCTGCGATTCTCCCCTTTCCACCGCGCGGCCTACCCGTGTCATGGGCCGGGTCGCCATCAGCGCCGCCCGGCCGGATTTGCGCACCTCGGCTTCCGTCATGCCGGCCCGCCCGAGAGGCGGATCGATATAGAGCCCATAGGCCGGTATCCGGTCGCTGACGCGCCGCGAATCGCCGTCCAGCAAATTGCCCGCCACGATCTCGAAATCATTGTAGGAGGTGTGAGTGAAGGCGCCCTTTCCGTTGCAGTCGCCCAGCGCCCAGATCCCGGGGACGTTGGTTTGCAACTGGTCGTCCACCATGATGTAGCCGTGGGAGTCCGTCGCCACGCCCGCGTTTTCCAGCCCCAGATCATCGGTGTTCGGCCGGCGTCCAACCGCCAGCAGGAGATGTGACCCTTCGACCTCGGGGGCGCCATGGGTGCAATCCACACCCACCGCAATTCCGTTCGCTCGCGGGGATGCAGTGATACACTTCGCATTCAGCCGGATGCCGATGCCCTCGCCTTCCAGAATCTCGCGGATGGCCGTGGAGATGTCTTCGTCCTCGCGATTTGCGAGGCGCGGACTCTTTTGGATCACGGTCACCTGGCTGCCGAAGCGCCGGTACATCTGGGCGAACTCCAGGCCGATATAGCTGCCGCCCACGATCACCAGGTGTTCGGGAAGAAAATCCACTGCCATCATCGACGAGTTCGTGAGGTACTTCACCCGGTCCAGGCCGGGCATCTGCGGAACGATCGCACGCCCCCCAACGTTGAGGAAGATGCGTTTGGCGGTGATGCGCCGCTCGCCTACGCTGACCTCCGAAGGCGAGACGAAGCGCGCGGCGCCCTCGAAGACGGTGCAGTTCTGCATCGTTTTGAGCCAGTGCTCCACGCCTGTGCGCGACGCGCCCGAGATCTCGTCTTTGCGGGCCTTCACGCGCTTCATGTCCACCGTAATCTTCCCGTCCACCAGCACACCGTAGTCGGCGGTGCGGCGGGCCAGGTGCGCGGCGTACGCACTGGCCACCATGGTCTTGGTCGGAATACAGCCGGTATTCACGCAGGTGCCGCCGAACAGCTTTCGCTCCACCACCGCCACCGACATCCCGGCGTCCGCCAGGCGGCCGGCGAGGGACGGTCCGGCCTGTCCCGTCCCGATGATGATTGCGTCGAATGCGTCCGCCATGAATGCTCCTCCGGTCAACACTAGCACGGCGGGCCGCCGGTCCGGCGAGGCCCCGTTGATCACGGCCACAAGTCGGTGCTCAAATATTTCATCCCGGAGTCGTTGATGAGCGTGACGACGGTCCTGCCCGGCACCAGCCTCAGGGCGGCGGCCACGTTACCGCCCGAGGAGAAGCCCGCAAAGATGCCTTCCTCGCGGGCGAGGTGACGGGCGGCGGCGATGGCTTCCTCGGCGGTGACCTGGAGGTATCCGTCAATATGCTCGCGCCGCAGCAGCGGCAGGTCGGGCATGGAATATCCGCCGCCCTGAATCGGGTGGTTGGGATTCACGACCGGCCCGCCCGCCAGAACGGCGCAATCCGCCGGCTCCACTATAAAGCACCGGATCTCCGGGTTGTGTTCCTTGAAGGCGGCGGCGCAGCCCGCAAAGGCGCCTCCGGTGCCGGCGAAGTCGCAGAACGCGTCTATCGCGCCGTCCGCCTGCCGCAGGATTTCGGGGCCGGTGTGCAGGTAGTGCGCGCGGAAGTTGCCGGGGTGATGGAACTGGCCGGCGCGAAACGCGTTCCGCTCCCGGGTGATGCGCCGGGCCGCCTGCTCCACGAGTTCGAGGTCGCCGCCCGAAACCTGCCCGGGGCGCGAATCGGGCAGTTGATTGACCAGCACCACCTCTGCTCCCAACGCGCGCATCATGCGGGCACGCTCGGGAGAATTCCCCACCGACATCACCGCCACGAACGGGTACCCCTTCACCCCGCAGACGATCGCCAGGCCCGTGCCGGTGTTCCCGCTGGTCAGCTCGACCACGGTTTGGCCGGGCTGGAGCGAGCCATCTCGCTCGGCGTCTTCGATGATTTGCCGCGCGATCCGATCCTTCTTCGAGAGCCCCGGATTGAGGTATTCCAGCTTGGCCAGAAGGCGGCCGCCAAGCCCTCGGGCAATGCGGGAAAGGTCCACCAGCGGCGTCTCGCCGATAGCGTCGATGAGAGAAGGGAGCAGCGGCATGGATTCAGTATGGGCGAAAGCGGCCGCCCGACGCCCATCCCAGGTTGCCCGTACGCGATAGCATGGAAGTATGCGCCTCTGCCGTACGTTCCTGCTGTCGCTCGCCGCGGTTTCGCTTCTTTCCGCCCAGGACGTACGTCTCAAGGATGTTCGCGAGATGGGCAAGGCCGGCTCCAGCGCGCTCCCCAAACTGCAGGCCCTGCTCAAAAACTCCAGCCTCGACGTGCGCGTCGAGGCGGTGAAGCAGATTACCGAGATCGGCACGCAATACAGCATCGACCCATTGATCCTCGCAACGCAGGATAACGACCCCGAGGTCCAAATCCGCGCCACCGACGGCCTGGTGAACTTTTATCTGCCCGGTTACGTGCAAACCGGGTTCGCCAGCTCGCTGCGGCGGGTGGGCACCAGCATCAAGGGCAAGTTCACGGACACCAACGACCAGGTGGTCGATCCGTATGTGGTCGTCAGGCCGGAGGTGATCACGGCGCTGGGCAAACTGGCCAGCGGCGGCGGGAGCATGGAAGCCCGTGCCAATGCGGCGCGCGCGCTCGGCATTCTGCGCGGCAAGGCGGCAGTGCCCGACCTCCTCGAGGCCGCCCACTCAAAGAACACCGACGTGATTTACGAATCGCTGGTGGCGCTGCAGAAGATCCACGACGAATCGGCCGGGCCGCGGGTCACTTTCCTGCTGCACGACCTGGACTCGAAGGTGCAGATCGCGGCCATCGAAACGACCGGCCTGTTGCGCAACACGGCGGCGGTTCCGGACCTGATCGATGTGCTGAACCGCGCCCGCGACGCCAAGGTCAAGCGCGCCGCGCTCACCGCGGTGGCGATGTTGCCGGTTCCCAGCAGCCGCAATCTGTACGCCCAGTATCTGCGCGATAAGGACGACAAGATGCGCGCGGCGGCGGCCGAGGGGTACGCCCGCCTGCACACTCCTTCCGATCTGCCGATGCTCGAAAAGGCCTGGCAGGACGAAGGCAAGACTTCGCCGCGCCTGTCGCTGGCTTTCGCCCAGGTGATGCTGGGGAAGACCGAGCTGAGCGAGTTCAGCCCGCTTCAATTTCTCATCAACAATCTGAATTCGTCGGCTTACAAGGGCGAGGCGTTCCCGTTCCTGGTGGAAGCGGCGCGTGAGAACCGGGTGCGAAACGCCCTCTATCGACCCATGCAGACCGGCACCAAGGACGAACGAATCGGCCTGTTGGGGGTGTTGGGCCGCAGCGGCGATAAGGCCAGCATCCCGGAGGTGCAGAAGCTGACGACCGACTCCGATCCGGATGTGGCACGCGAGGCTTTGCGCGCCCAGCGCACTCTCCAGGCCCGCTTTTAAGTGGCCCGAACCCGAACCCCGTTAAAGTTCTTCTCCGGGCCGCCGATATATAGTCCTAGGAGTCCATATGGTCCGCCTGACGCGCCTCAATCACCTGCCCCTGGTTCTGAACTCCGATCTGATTGAGCACATTGAGGAAACACCCGATACGGTGATTACCCTGACAACCGGCCAGATTGTGCGCGTGCTCGAATCCGCCGACCGGGTCGTCCAGTTGGTCGTAGATTTCCGCCGCAGGATTCACGCAGCGGAACCGCAACGTGTCGGCCCATGCGATGGGGGCGGGTGCTGAGCGATGGCACCGACCCCGGCTACGAGGAAGAGACCCCCAGCACCCAAACGCGAGCCCCTGCGGCCGGACATGGCCACTTTTGCCGGATTTGTCCTGGCGCTGGGCGGAATCCTCGGCGGGCTTCTGCTGGAAAAAGGAAGCATCCAGGACGTGGCCCAGGGAACCGCGGCGATGATTGTGTTTGGGGGGACCCTGGGCGCCGTCCTGATCACCACGCCGCTTCCCATCTTCCGGCGTGCTTTGCGCCGTCTCGGCAGCATCCTGTTTCAGGAAGTCAATTCCACCTCGGACACTATCGAAGCTCTCATTCAATACGCCACCCAGGCGCGCCGGAACGGCATCGTGAGCCTGGAAACCGAAGCCGAGATAATTCAGGATCGATTCCTCAAAAAGGCGCTCGGCCTGGCCATAGACGGCACGGATCTCCAGGAGATCCGCCAGATGATGGAGATCGATATTAACGCCGGCGAGCAGTCCTCCGAAGAAGAGGCGAGGGTCTGGGAGTCGGCCGGCGGCTATGCTCCCACGGTGGGGATCATCGGCGCCGTGATGGGCCTGATCCAGGTCATGAAGCACCTGGAAGACATCAAGGAAGTGGGCCACGGGATCGCGGTCGCGTTTGTCGCCACAGTCTACGGAGTAGGCAGCGCGAACATCTTCTTTCTTCCGGCGGCCAACAAGATTCGCGCCCGTATGCGCGCGGCCACGATGCTCAAGGAGTTGACTCTGGAAGGCGTCGCCGGGATCGTGGAGGGGCTCAATCCGACTTTGATGCGGCTGAAGCTCGGAGGATACATCACCCATCCTGAAAAGACCAGGAGGCCGCAGAACCGGACGCGGCCGGTGGCTTCGTCTTCGGCCGCGGCGAACGCCGGTGGAGCTCCGGCATCACCTTCCGAAGCGGTTTAGCCAGGAAATGCCATGCAACGAAACAAGTTCCCGGTCCACGAAAACCATGAACGCTGGCTGGTCTCCTACGCGGATTTCATCACCCTGCTGTTTGCATTTTTCGTGGTAATGTTCGCCTCCACGCAGGCGGATTACAACAAGACCAAGGCCGTTTCCGACTCGGTGAAGGAAGCCCTCGAACACGGCCAGTTCAGCGCGGCGATTTCCACGGTGCTGGGCAGGGGGCGGCACGAGAACAGCCGCATGCCGGCCAATCCGGAACGGGTCAAGGAGTCGGAGAACCTGTCTCCGGCGGCGCCCCCGCCGCCCGCGCACCCCGCCGACCTGAAGAAGACGATGGAAACGCTCGCATCCGGGCTGGATTCTGAGCTCAAGCGCGGGCAGTTGAAGATCGAGCTCGAAGGCCGGGGATTGGTGATCAGCATGCGGGAGGCAGCCTTCTTCAAATCCGGCGATGATACTGTGGATCCTGCCAGCTACCCGATCCTCGCCAAAATCGCCGACGTGATCCGCGCCCTGCCGCAGCCATTGCGGCTGGAGGGCTATACGGATGCGGTGCCCATTCACAACTCCCGCTTCCGGAATAACTGGGAGTTGTCAGCCGCGCGCGCCATTGCGATGCTCGAATTGTTCGAACAGCGATTCCAGGTCGCCGCGGAACGGATGGCGGTGGCAGGCTACGCGGCGAACGCGCCCACCGACACCAACGACACGATCGAAGGCCGGGCGCACAACCGGCGCGTGGACCTGGTAGTGTTGTCTGCCGACGCCATGAAGGTAGAACCGGTGGCGGCGCAGCCGCCGGCCGCCTCCAAACCATCGCCCTTGGGACCCGCATCGGGGGCAGCCTTGCCGCCGCAGTGAATGCAGACGCTGAAAACCCGTCTAAAGACTCGCCCGAAGGGTGGAGGGCCGCGGCACGTCAGCAGTATCGTATCGAGAAGCAACCTGCATGCTGTGGACTCGAGCTTGCGTTCGCATGCGGACGCAATACACCACGCGGCGCGCCCAGTCCAGAAGCTCGCCGGCTTCGGCCACGCGATCACGGGTGCACGTTCCGCGATCGATCTCCTGGCGGATTGCGGCCGCATAGTCATTCCAGAGAAGCGCGGCCCGGTCGAATTCGCCGGCGCCGATCGCCTCGCGGATCATACCTGAGAGTGGATGAGCCATATCATTTGTACATCTGATCGGCCGTCTGCTGCGCCTGGAACATGTCGTTCAGGTAGGAGTACTGCTGCTGCATCTGGGCGATCATGGCGTCTGCCGCGGCCATGCGTGTCTGGAGGTTCTGCTGCAGTTGCTGCAATTGGTCCGTCTTTTGCGAGATCTGGGTGCCCAGCGAAGTGATTCGCGATTGCATCTGCTGTTCGGTCAGCTTGAGAAGCCCGGTACCGCTGGCCTCCAGGTTATTGAGCGCATCGGTGGCGGTCTTCAGGAACCCTCCCCCGGTGGTGGAGCCCAGAAACGCGGTCACTCCAGCCGAGTTTTGGTATTCGCTGGTCCAGAGATTTCCGACCTCGTAAGTGAAATGCCCGTCGGTGCCTAATTTCAGCCCCAGGGCTTCGAGACTGCTGATGGAGCCGGTGGTGGAACCATAGGTCGCTATGCTGCTGAGCGCCTGGGAGAGGCTGGAGAGGATCGACTGGCCCTGCAGGGAGCCTGAGGACTGACCATGCTGCGTATCGACCAGATCGACTGTCGCGTTGTAGGTGTCCGCGAATTGGCTGAGAGCCGAGTCGAGGGCTGTGGTGGAGCGTGTCACGATGACGTCCAGCGGGCCGTTGCTTTGGGCCTCGAGCGTGAGATTGACTCCGGGAGCCACGGTCACGGTACGAGTGTTGCTGGAGACCGATTTGCCGGTGTTGAGCATCTCGTAAGTGGCCAACGCCCCGGTAACCTCCATGTTCTGGAGCGAAGAGGTCTTCTGGAGGTCGAGCGTGGTGGGAGTGGTTTGCGTGCTGGTCAGTTGGATGCGCGGGTCGGAAACACCCCCGGGGCCATTTACGACCGTGGCGGTCACCAGACTTCCGTACTGCTGATTGATCGCAGCGGCGACGCTCTGCGCGCTATTGTCCGTGGGCAGGACCGTATAGGACTTGCCGCCGACGATGAGATTGTAGGTGGTGGGATTTCCCAGGGGGTCGGGCGTGGAGTCCCACGTAGCTGCAGTCTGGCTGACCGAATAGCCGTTTTGGGCGGCCTGTTGTACTTGGAGGCTGGGCGGCTCCCTCACGAGATCGAGCGTTTTGGCACCGGTAGTGGTGCTCGTGAACTGAATGCGGTTGTCGGCCGGGTCCCCGCTTTTCGCCACGTTCACGATGGTGGCCTTAACCTGGCTGCTGTACTGCGAGTTGTTAATGGCATTGACGACCGTCTGGATGTTATTGTCGGCTGCCGTGATGGCGTAGCTGTTGTTCCCGATCACCAGGTTGTAGGTCGTCGGGTTGCCGAGCGGATCGGCCGTCGAGTTCCAGGAGGCGGCAGTCTGGCTGGTGGAGTAGCCGTTAACCGCGTCTTGCTGCTCTTGCAGTCCGGGCGGCGGACCCTGGATGTCCAGATTCATCGGGCCGAGCTTGGAGCTCTGCAACGAGATGCGCCATTCCGGGTTGTCTGCCGAGCCGACGTTTACGGCCAGGGCGTTGACCAGGTTCGAGTACTGCGCGTTGATGGCGGCCGCCACCGAAGTGGCGCTGTCATCGGCGGGCGTGAAGGCGTACCCCTTCCCGTTTACCATCAGCGTGTAAGTTGCCGGGTTGCCCGAGGTGTCGGGCGCGGCGTTCCAGTCCTGGGTTGTTACGCTCTCGGCGTACGCGCCGATGTTCGTTACATTGACGGTGTAGTCGCCTTCCGCCGCTCCGTCGGTGATGTTGGCGCTCACCGCGCTCGGCTGCGAGATCGTGGTCTGGAAGTTGGAACCACCCAGCGCATCGGCAATCCCTTGGACGGCCGACTGCAGGCTGCTGAATTGCGTATCGAGCTTCGTCAAGTCAGCCGACTGGGCGTTCAGCTCGTTTTGCTGATCGGTCAAAACGTTGATGGGTAACGACGCGATGGAGACCGCGCGATCGATGACTTGCTGGAGGTCCTGCGAATACGAGCTGGTCCCCATGAAATAGTCGGTCGAACTGGAACTCGAATTCGTCGCGGAACCAGACGCGGAGCCGGACGACGAACTGGAGGTGGAACTGCTGGTCGAAACCGGAGTGCTGAACAGGTTATTGCTGATGCTGCCCATAAATAGCTCCGGGGCCGCACCGGGATAGGTTCCGGTGCGGCCCGAAGGTTAGACCGGCATGGCGGCTCCTGGTCGGCCGCGGAGCCGGGTTAGTTCACTGCTAGCCCCTCAGCAGTGCCAGGACACCTTGAGGAGCGGAATTGGCCTGGGCCATGGCTGCGATCGAAGCCTGGCTGAGGACCTGCGCCTTCGAAAGATCGGCGGCTTCCTGCGCCACGTTGGCGTCGCGAATCTGCGATTCGGCGGCCGAGTAGTTGGTGATCTGGGATTGCGCCAGGCTGATGGCGTATCCCAGCTGGTTTTCGCCCTTGCCGATGGATGCCTGAGCGGAGCCGAGGGCGGAGACCGCGTTGGTGATGGCGGTGACGGCGGCTTGCGCCCCGGCCAGCGTGCTGATGTCGGCGGTGCCGCCGCTGCCGATCTGCAACGCCTGCGTGGTCGAGCCCTGGGCGCCCGAGGCATCCGTGATGCCCTTGGTGCCCGTGGAGGTGCCGAGAGCCACCGAGAAGTTCGACAGAGTGCTGACGAAATTGATCTTCGTCACACCGTTATCGTTGACAGCGACCGCCGTGATCTGCTGGAGAGTCGAGTCGTCGCTCTTCTGCAGCGCGCTGTTAATCGCGCCCACAGCCGAGGCCACCGTCAAACCGGACGTGTTGTCCAGAGTCACGGTAATCGGATGCGACGCGCCGGTGGAATCGGCGGCCGTGATCGAAACCGCCTGAGTCGCGGTAACCGCGCCGCCCCACTTGAAGTTGCTTACCGCCGCGGAGCCGCTGCTGGAGCTGGCCATTTCGTAGCCGCCGTTCGCAACCGAGGTGCTGTAGGCAGCACCCGCGCTGGCATAGGTGCCGTCGTTGCCGACGCCGGAGCTGCCCGCTGTGGCATTCATCCCGAGGTCCGCAATTCCGCCGGAGTTGGTGCCGCTGGCGGAAACCGTGAAGGAACCCGCGGTGCTCTTGAACGTGATCTTGCCGGCCACATCCGTGGTGTTCGCGGCGATGTTGGCAACGCCGGCAGCCGCCAGCTTGGTGTTGATGTCGGCGATGATCGCGGCTGCATTCGCGAAATTGGTGGTGTTTTGATAGTTGGCGTTCAAAACCACAGTCTTGGTGCCGCTCAAGCCCGCACCGTTGAACGTCAGGGTGACGCTCTGCCCCGCGGCGGAGAAGTCGAGGTTGCCGCCAGATGAGCCGGCACCGACATTGTCAGTCAGGTTGTAGGCGCTCTTGCCCGTAATGCTCGTGCCCAACTGGGCGCCGGTAGCGGCGCTGGTGCCATCCGCCGCGAAATTCCCCATCAGGGCATTGGAAGTCTGGTCGTCAGCCTGCACTTCGAAAGACGATGAAGCGGAGGTGAAGGCCAGCTTCTGGTTTCCATTCGCATCCGTGATCACGGAAGCCTGGATGCCGGCGGTTTTGAAGGCGGAGGCTTGGCCGGTAGGCTGTTGCGCCTGAACCTGAATCGCCGCATTGATCGCATTGACCAGGCTGGTGGTGTCGCCCACGCCGTTCAGGTTTACGTTGATGGTGACGCCGCCATTCGTGGTGGTGCCGTCGGCATTGGAGAAGCCGGCGCCAAAGAAGGTGAACGTAGTGCTCGCCACCGGAGCGCTGGAAGCCGTGGCGCCGTTGCCCGTATCGTTCAAAATGGCGTGGACGCTGGTCTTGCTGGAGCCGCTGAGGTCATAGGCGTTGGAATTCACCGCCTGCACACCCTTCAGCCCGAGGCTCAACGCGTCTACAGTAGATTGTGACAGATCCACATTAACGACCGCGTTCGAAGCACCCTGGCTGCCGCTGCCGGCTCCGAGGTAGACCGACAGGTTCTTGGCGAAGGTGCCGCCCGTGTTCAGCCCGATGGATTGCGCCTGGCGATCGATTTCCGCGAGGTCGCTCTGAAACTCGCTGTTCAGCTGCGCGCGGCCGGTGTCTCCACCCGAAAACGTCGCAGAGGAAGACTGCATCGCCAGGGTCTTCAGCCGGTCGAGCATCTGCCCGATGTTGCTGAGACCGCCATCCATAATCTGCAACTGGGCCGTGGCATCATTGCCGTTCGAGACGCCCTGACTCAATTCGGCGATGGAGTTGCGAAACTTGTTCGCCACTGCCAGGCCGGCGGCATCGTCGCCGGAGGAGTTGATCCGATAGCCGGAGGTCAACTGGTCGATGGTTTTGCTTTGAAACGCGTTATTGACGCTGAGATTCTGCTGGGCGACCAGCGAATTGACGTTCGTTTGAAGAGAAATCATGATGGAATCCTTTCCAAGTTAGGGCCGGCTTCTTGCCGGTTGATTACCTCTTCGGACCGGTCCGGAAAAACTTGAGGAGTCGGACAAAATTTTCGGAGCGAATCGAGTCCGATTTCCGCGCCCGCCCACGCGGCCGCCAGGTTCTCCTCGCGCACCAGCTTGACCTCGCGGGCGATCACCAGCATCTGCCGCGGTGCGCGGATTCCGACCTTGACCCTCGACCGCCCGATGTGGGCAATCACGATTTCGATCTCGTCGCCGATGAGGATAGTCTCCCCCTCGCGGCGCGACATCATGAGCATACCGGCGCCTCTTCCCACACCAGAGGGTGCTGATGGGAGTAGCCTGATTCCGGTGCCACCGCCTGCACGGCCTTCAGATTCTCCAGGTTGACCACTACCGGCGCGAGCAGGTTGGCAGTCGGGCCGCTCTCCCGGAGGGAAAGTACCGCGAGACACAGCAGATCCTTGCCAATGCGCGGCTGACTCAGCGTGGACAAGCCCACCTCCTCCAGGTCTTCACAACTCACTTGCAACTTATAGCTCGGATCCACCGCCAGCACCGGCATGGTGACAAAACACAGGTCCGGCACTTCCAGGCTTTGCAGGAATACCAGTGGAGCAGTGTCTTCAAACTGCAGAGCTACAAATCCTCGCCGGTCCTCGAACCCGGGAAGACCCCGCGGGAAATCGATCGCCTCCCCCGAATCATAGGAGATCCTGCCGAATTTAGTCGTTTGCGCTACGGGCATCTGGCCTCACTCAGTCCGGTAATCGGCCAGCATGCCGAAAAACTTTAGAGGCGCATCCATGAGCCGCTAATACCAGCGATAACTGTGTCCCGAGGGGCGGTTTGCGGTAGAATCAGGTGTCTTGTCATGCGGTCTCGCCGATTTGCCTGTCTGCTGCTGGGGATGTGGATTGCAGCCGGCATCCTGATGCAGTGGATTGCCGGTGAAAACTATGCGGCGGTGGATCGGATTCTCGACCTGCCCAACCCGTCCGCGAGCCTGCAATTCAAAGCGTTGGGGCCAACCGCCTCCCGCCAACTCCTGCGCTACGAGGCAGCCGAGCAGAACCGCTTCTACTTCGAATGCTGGGAAACGGCGCAGTTGATCCTGGGCACCTTTTTCTTTTTCTTTCTCCTGTTCGGCACCCGTGAGAACAAATTCTGCCTGCTGGCGGCCCTGCTGATGGTGGTGGGAGTGGGGGTACAGCGCTTCTTTCTTACCCCGGAAATCAACGCTCTGGGAAGGATGCTCGATTTTGTGCCGCAGGACGTCTATATTGCCGGGCGGCGCAGGTTGCCGGTGGCGCAAGACGCGTATGAGGCGCTGGAGGCAGCCAAGCTGGTTCTCGCGGCGATCCTCGCGGTCTGGCTGCTGATGGGACGCGGGCGGGCGCGCCGGTCAAGAACGGAGGTCCGGCAGGAGCTCGATCTGATCAATAAAGCCAATTACGGCCATGTCGATCGGTGATTGGGGCCGGCCTACCGCAGTCATGGCGCTGAACCCCTCGGTCGCCAGCAGCACGCGATCTCCGATCCCGGCATCTACGGCGTCGAGCGCCACCACGGGGTCGCCGCGATTCGAGCCATCCAGGTTGAGCGGCTGCACCAGCAACAGCTTGCGGCCTTCGTGGCTGGCGTGTTTTTGAGTGGCCACCAGTTCGCCCACCACGCGCGCGATCAGCATGGCTTGGACTTTCCCCGCTTCGCCGCGGCGTGGTGTTCCGCCCGGGCGCCCTGGGACTGTGCAGGAGCCGGCGAGGGGAAGTCCACCGAATCGACGATTCCGACAATGGTGGTGTCGGTAGGGGGCTCCGCCGGCAGAAACGGGAAGCTGGCTTCCTTGCCGCGCACCCAATAGACCATTTCGCCGGCTCCCGCCCCGGTGCAGTCGGTACAAATGATGGGCTTCCCGGTCTTCTGGAGATCAGCCGTCAGGGGCTGGACCACCAGCATGCGCATTCCGTCCATCTGAGGGCTCTTGACGGTAGCCCAGACACAACCAACCACCCGTCCCAAATACATCGGACTAATCCAGGTGGACCTCATCGACAATCCCGATGATGGAATTGTCAACGGGGGTGTCCTTACAACCTTCCGCCATGCGGGCAGAGCTTCCGGCGACGGCGATGACGCGTTCACCGACCCCGGCGCTGACGGTATCGACGGACACCACGTAACCGGACTCGTCCTTGCCGTCCGGCGAGATCGGCTTCAGGATGAGCAGTTTCTTGCCTTCCAGGCGAGGGTCCTTCCGTGTAGCAACCACGGTGCCCACCACGCGGGCGAGAATCATGACGTCCTGGACCCGGCTACTTGCCGGCGCCCTGCCCCTGGGTCTTGCCGATCGGCAAAACGTCTTCCAGGCTCTGGTGGGGACGCGGGATTACATGCACGGCAATCAATTCGCCGACACGGCGCGCCGCGGCCGCTCCGGCATCGGTCGCCGCGCGGACCGCCGCCACGTCGCCCCGCACCATCGCGGTGACGTAGCCCGATCCGATCTTTTCCCAGCCGACCAGGTTCACCTTGGCGGCCTTCACCATAGCGTCGGCAGCCTCGATCATGGCCACCAAACCGCGTGTCTCGATCATTCCTAACGCTTCGCCCATCTACAATCTCCCAAACATTCGCTCATCCGCTTCTTTCCCCGGGCAAACTGAAGCATACCCTGCCGGTCAGCTTAAGCCGCGCGCTTTCAATGCGTCGTCCACCAAACCGATCAACTCCGTGCGGGTGACATAAAAGCGCTCCTCGCCGCCCAGTTCTTCCGCGGCCACCGGACAACCCGGTTCCCCGGCGCTTTTCGCTTTCACCCCGTAGCGGGTGCGCGAATCGAGAAGCTTGTCCACTTCCAGCCGGGGCAGCACCTTCGCGCCGCCGAGCAATTCGGCCACCAGCACGATGCGGGCGAAATGCTCCATGGTTTCCATCTTGAAGTAAGCCTTGTAAACGTCCTCCCCGTAACAGACCGCGCCGTGGTTGGCCATCAGCAGGGCATCGTACTTGGGGATCAGCGGGAGCATGGGCTCGGTCAGCGCGGGAGTTCCGGGCAGTCCATATCCCGCCAGCGGAACACAACCGAGGCCGATGACCACTTCCGGCAGCAGGCCGAGGTTCAAGGACCGGCCCGCGGTGGCAAATCCGGTAGCCACCGGCGGATGCGCATGCACCACGGCGTGGATGTCCGGCCGCATGTCGTAGATCGTGGTGTGCATGGCGATCTCGCTGGTTCTTTCCGCGCGGCCCGAGATCTTGTTGCCCTTGCGGTCCACTACGATCATGTCGTCGGGATGCATCATGCCCTTGGACACGCCGGTGGGGGTGGCCAGGATGCGCTCCGCGTCCAAACGGATGGTGATATTGCCGTCATTGGCGGCGACCCAGCGGTTTTGAAAGACCAACTGGCCGATTCGACAAATGTCCTCGCGGTGTTCGCGCTCCGTTTTCACCATGCGGGAATCTTCGATTGTAGCAAAACGCGGTAACAGGTACCGGAAACGGAATGAATCGGATAGGCGTCCGTTTGGAGTGAGGGGAAGACACGCATGAAGGCGCTCCAGATCGCGCTCCTGGTGGTTGCCGGCGCCATGGTCGGGGCGGTGGTGATGATGGTTTGGCCCAGACCCTGGCTATCCCGGATGAGTACTTCTCCGCCGGCGGTGTCGCGGGTGGCGAAGCCGGTACCGGTGGTGGTATTGCCGCCGGAGCCGCCGGCGACTTCGACAGCAGCCGAGTCTAAGCCGGAACCGATGGCGCCAGCCGAAGCCGCCGCACCAATCGAGTCGCGGCCGGCTCCTCCCGCTGTCAAGCCGGCGCCGAACCGGAGACCCGCGAATCCGCCGGCTCAATCGGAGCGCGCGGAGTCGCGGAACAATCCCGGCCGGGTGGCTCCCAAGCCCGAACGCGTGGCTGTTCTGGGAAATCCGCCGGTCCGTCCGGCCGCGCCTCGCAGCGTGCAGGACCCGCGGAGTTCCGGCTCCAGCGTGTCCCGTACCTATCCGGAGGAGGTGTCCGTGCCGATGACGGCGCCCGAGCCTGCGCCTTTGCCGCTGCCAACGCCGCAGAGCGCCCAGGGACTCGCGGCACCTTCTCCCAATCCATCCGCGCGTCTGGAGCAGGAGCACGCGACTCCCGTTCCTCCGCCGTCGCCTGAGCCGCACAGGGCTACGCTGAACGCCGGCACAATCATTCCGGTGCGCCTTGTAGACGCGCTCTCGACCGAGCGGAACAGACCGGGCGATACCTTCAACGCGACGCTCGTCAACGAGCTGGTTGCAGGTGAGTTTGTGATCGCCGAGCGCGGCGCGCGGGTGGAGGGACAGGTAGTGGCGTCGGACCCGGGGCGAAGCGGGCCGGCGGTGCTGACCGTCGTGTTGACTCGTCTCCACACGTCCGATGGCCAGAACGTAGCGATTCGCACCGACGGTTTTGAGCGGCGGGCGCAGCCGATTTCGGTAGCGGCCGCGGCGCCTCCTGGAAACCGCGGGCGACCCGGATCGGGCAATGGTTCGCCGGGCAGCAGCATAATCCCGATGCGCGGCGTGCCGGCAACCTTGGCCCCGGATTCGCGCATTCCCTTCCGCCTGGGCGTGTCTGTGGCGCTCACCGAGCGGATCCAGTAGTAGGAAGGGCCGGCACTCCACCAGAGACCCCCTGAGTGGCGGCGCACGCGTGGGTTCACGCGCTCACAAGTGCGGCGCTGGCACTCCTGCCTGCCGCCTCGAACCCCCTTTCGTCGCCACTGGCACGGTACACGCCCGCGCCACATAGTCACCTGACTGCCCGTCGAGCCGTTGAAGTCGGCGGTTTGCCCGCTGGTGTTGACCTTGAGTTCCTCGATACTCTCTACGCCGGTGGGCAGCACGCCGGAGGGCGCGCCGTTGGAGGCGAAGCTGCCGGTGTAATCGCGCATGCTGCCGTCCATGTCGTTGGAGTTGTTGCCACCATCGAGCTGGAAAGTGTTCTGGTCATACATGGCGCCCGCTACGCTACCCTCGGGCGAGACGCCTGGCTGGAAGATCGCCAGGGTGGACGCGTCGCGGCCCAGGTTCGGCAGGTAGAGCATGGAATTTCCGGTGATGGTGGTTCCAACCGTCGAGTTGGTAGTCTGCAACTCAGCGCCGGCAACCGCAGTGACTTCCACCGTTCTGATAGACGGCGAATCCGGTCTTGGTGAACGTCACGTTGTAGGTGCCCGGCGGGACGTTGATGAAGCTGTAGCGGCCGGCATCATTGGTAACGGTAGTCAGCACCCGCCTGGTAGTGACGTCCTCGAGCTTGACCTGGGTGCCGGCGATTACTGCGTTTTGCACGTCGGTTACCAGGCCTGACACGGTTCCGGTTGCAGTTGATTGGGACCAGGCTGGAATGGCACCGAGGCTCAGCACAGCAGCCAGACATACCAGCAGCCCGGGAAGGAACAAGAATCCACTCAGGCGAGTGGGCTTGAAAACCCGGCTCATCGTACCCCTCCAAGATTACGTAGGCAAACTACCCCGCTCCTCCGTAGAGCAGGTCTTAACAAAATTGGGACAATTGTAAAGCGGTAGGTTAAGAGAGTCAATAGCTCATTTTGCGAGTTTGAGTAGGCCGGCACCGGGCTGCGAATCCGACGAGTTTCGGAGTCACGCCTTGCAAGGCAAACGCCGATATACTGCAGTGGCCAGATGCCCCCACGTGTGAGGGTATCTCTGATTTACCCACATAATATCTGTTGAGATCTGCGGCAATTTCAGATACTTTTAACTGGAATTGGATCGGATCCGATTTGCGGCTCGGAAGGAGGGCTCGAAATGATCAGACTGTATCGGAGCACGCTACATCCCAAGCACTGGGTGGCCAGCATCCCGGGAAGCGGTTGGGTGGCGTTTCCCGCTCGTGAGAACGGGTGGGCGGATCGTCATCCGGCTCGCGGCCTGGACCCGCTGTATTTGCGCGAAGTGCCCTTGGAACTCGCGACCAACACCGGTATCCTGGAGCCCGAACCGGAACTCGTGGAAGTCTAGCTTTTTGAGGATCTTTCCAGCGCCGCAATCCAAATCTCATCCGCCCTCGTAGTGCTATACTCGCGAGGCAAGCATGAGAAAGTTGGCTGTTGTTCTCTTTCCTTTCGGGTTGGTTTTGGCCCAGCATCACGGGGCGCCGCCGCCCGAAAAACCAGTCGCCCTTTACCCCGGACTCGGTACGTGGCGACACCCCATCGCCACCAAAGTCGCAGAGGCCCAGAATTACTTCGATCAGGGGCTGGTGCTGCTCTACGGTTTCAACCGCTACGAAGCGCTGCGCTCCTTCCGCAAGGCCTCCGAGTTGGACCCCGGCGCGGCCATGACTTTCTGGGGCATGGCCATGTCGCTCGCCCCATACATCAATATGGATGGCGATCCCACCTTCGACCTGAAGGCCTCGTGCGCCGCCTTGGATTCGGGCATGAAACTGAAGGACGCCCCCGCCCGGGAACGCGCCTGGCTGGAAGCTGCCGCCACCCGCTGTCCGGAAGAGAAGCCGCAAGCCTACATTGACGCGATGCGCACCCTGGCCGCCCGTTACCCGGACGATCCCGACGCGGCCACGATGTACGCCGAGAGCCTCATGATCCCGGTGCGATGGCACTGGTACGGAGCGGATGGCGCCCCGGCGGCGGGGGTCGCGGAAGCCGAGCGCGCTCTGGAGGCGGTCCTGCGGCGCTGGCCCGAGCATCCCGGCGCCAATCATTATTACATCCACGCAGTGGAGTCTTCGCCCACCCCGGAACGCGCAATCCCCAGCGCGCAGCGTTTGATGGGTGTGGTCCCGCAGGCGGGGCACATCGTCCACATGCCCGGCCACATCTGGCTGGCGGTGGGCGATTACGAAATGGCGGCGGCGGTGAACGAACGGGCGTCCGAGGTGGATCGCGACTATTTCGCGGCCACCAATGTGACTGCCGGATCCTACGGCATGTATTATGCGCACAACCTGCACTTCATCACTTACGCGCGCGCCATGCAGGGAAGGGGAGCGGACGCGATTCGCGCGGCTAATGTGCTGGCCGAAGTCCTGAAGCCCATGGCGGAAGAGATGCCGGAGATGGTGGATTCCTTCGCGGCTGTGACGGTGTTCGGACGGGTCCGTTTCGGATCCTGGGAGGCGATTCTCCACCTGGTGCCGCCCAACGGGAAAATGCCGCTCAGCAACGCTACGTACCGCTATGCCCGCGCTCTGGCGCTGTTGGCCGTCGGGGACCGTGCCGCGGCACAACGCGAACAGGCAACCTTCGAGGCGATTCGCTCCAAGCTCCCCGCCGATGCGATGTGGGGCAACAACAAGGCGGCCCCGGTGCTCGGCGTAGCCTCCGAAGTCCTGGCGGCTCGTTTCGCGGCATCACCCGCCGAAGCGGTGCCTCACTGGGAACGCGCTGTGTCTCTACAGGATGGACTGGTCTACGACGAGCCTCCCGCCTGGTATTATCCGGTCCGTGAATCGTGGGGCGCCGCCCTGCTGCGCGCGGGTAAGGCCGCCGACGCGGAAACGGTGTTTCGCGAAGGCTTGAAGCGCTCCCCGCGCAACGGGAGGATGCTGTTCGGACTGATGGAGAGCCTCAAGGCGCAGGGCAAGACGGAAGCGGCGGAGTGGGTGCGCAAGGAGTTCGAAGCGTGCTGGGCGAAGGCTGACGTGAGACTGAAGATCGAAGAGTTGTGACGTGGCTGGCGCCCACCACTCTAGTTCGCTCCCCGTTTCGGCAGAGGCACCGAGAGTTCCTCGATCGCAGCCGCGCGTGCGCGGAGAGGCTTCAGCTCCTTATCCCGCAACGTGGTCGAACAACCTTCGACAATCCGATGAACCCGCTCCATCAGAATCTGCCGGAAGTGTGCGTCGAGCGTGGTGACGGCGATGTCCGCCAGCGCCCGCAGGAGCCGGAGGCTCACGGCAACGTCGCCTCTGGAATAGAGGCGGATCTGCTCGAAAGCCGAATCCAGAAGCCGCTCGAAGTCGATCCATGGAATATGCACGCGAAAGAGCCCCGGCGGGTCGTAGAGAAAGCTCTCCGGCGTTTCGCGCGAGGCAAACCGGATCAGGATGCGGCATAGCTGGTCCACCGAGCCGATCGCCGTGGTCGGGTCATTGACTGCAGGCGAAATCGCCTTCAATGCGATATCGACAATCTGCAAGACTCCGAATTCCACATCCTGCTGGAGCGTCCGGGTGGGCCCCAGGTCGAAAGCGCCCAATAATTCCTCGGCCCCCTCGGGTGGCAGACGGTCGCCCTTCGCCAGTTTCAACAGCGGCACACCGGCAGGGACGAAGTGCCCCACCCGGCGCAGGACATCGATCTTGATGCCGTATGATTTGGCCAGCGTCACCAGCCGCCGGGTGTCGAGGAATCGGATGTAGCCGGAGACCGGGCTGGCAAGCGTGGTTTCCCAAGTGTAACCGCGGCGCGGATCGTCCTGCCACGGATCGCGATCGGGCCGATGCGGCCACGGCATGGTCTCCTCGATGATCGCTTCGGTCTCCGAAGCAATCCGGTCCACGATGTGGTTGACGCTGATGGCGCGCGAGATGTGATGGATAAAGAACAGCAGCCACCCGACGCACGCCAGGGCCAACAGCATCGCCACCATGACGGTAGCCACGGGCGAGAACGGGTGCGGCGACGAGCGCGCCGCCGGAAGCGCCGCCATGCAGAAGGAAAACGTGCCCAGGAAGATCCCGAGCGTCCATTGAGTCACGCGGTCCCGCGAAAAGCTGACAATGATTCGCGGCGAGAACTGCATCGAAGCCAGCGTCAGGGTCATCAGCAGGATCGCGAAGACGATCGAGACCACCGTCATGATCGAGGCCGCAATGCCTGCCAAAATCACCTGTGCAACCTGCGGATCGTTGTGGGAAGGGAAAAGAAGCTTCGGAACGAAATCGGAGGAGTGTGGAAACAACTCTTCCATGGACGACAGAAAGGCGCCCAACCCGCCGAGAGCAAGGGTGATGATCAGCGGGCGGACCAGAAAACCGCCGCGCAGATTGTATGCGATCTGGCGAAACAGCAACGGAATGCGCTTGAACACAGCCGTCTGCCAGTTTACTCGGTAAACCTAGAGCCCGTGCGGGCCTGCGTTGGGGAGAAAGTAAGTCAGCTGGCTGGTTCTTCCTGGGGTAGAAAACCGATGCCGCGGCGCCGCGGCTGCTGAGGCTGCGGCTCGAAGATCCGATTCACACTGGCTAACAGTTGCATCACCTGCGCGGTCTGCTCCTGATGCCGTTTCTCGAATTCGTCGAGCTTCCGGAACAGATCCATGCGCGGCAACTGGCCGACCTCCGGCTGGATCGGCGGGTTGTACGCCGCGATCAATTCGCTCTTCAAGGCGCACCGCTGTGAGGTGGTGGTGAAGGGCATGAGAAGGACGGACACCATCAAGGTCTTACCCCGTGCAGCCGAAAGCAGTCCCGGACATTCGGAAAGCAGAGCCGCCGCCGAGGCATTGTTGCCAAACTCGCCAAAATAAAGTGGCTGGAACGGCTTGGGGGCCCAATTCGGATCCGCGATGAAGATCCCGAACAGTCCGGCACAGTTGGGTGGCGTCCAACCGTCCAGGCGTGTGGGCTCACTGAAGACACAGTCGTTAAACCGGATCCCAGGCGCTAGCAAATAAGAACCCAAAGGCATAGGACACCCTGTAATAATTGTAATCTAACTCACTGAGAGGAATCCCCGCAAGCGAATTCTCGAGCTGGTTGCAGATTATTGCTACAGCACTCGGGCGTGGTTGCTTCAAGGTAGGAACAATCGTGCGCGCCCGACAAGCGCCCCGATGAGTCGGGGCGCGGCAGACAGGAGTGCCAGGCAGGAGTGCCTGCGCCACATCGCCAGCGCAAAGAACCCTACGCCAAAGTCAATCCCCTTTGCGGCGCGATCCATCGGCATTGAACGCGTATTCGACACTCTTACCGTTCTTGCCCTTGATGGTGGCTTCGTAGCTCACGACGGAGCCCATCGTCACTTTTTCGACCATCGTGATGGTCCCGCCGTCGACGCGCTTTTGGATAGCGCTCCTGGCCGCCGCCGGAACCGAGTCCAGATCGATCTCGTCCTCCATCTCAACGATTGCGCCCGACTGGTCAAAAGCCAGATTGTGGGCTTTGCCGTTGAGCTTTCCCTCGACTTCGTAGGTGATCTTGCCTTTTTCTTTTTCCGAGGTGATGCCGCTGATCGTAGTATCCTTCATGTGCTCCTTGATGGCCGCCTGCACGGCCGCGGGCAGGCTTTCCAGCTTTAACCTGGTCTCGGCTCCGAGCGCGGCAGAACTCAGAACGATAGAACTCAGAATGACCGCTGGCAGGACCAATCTCATGTGGTAGTCTCCTCCAGCCCGATTATGCCAAAGCGATTCTGAAAAGACGATGAATCTCGAGGCTTAACGTCCTTAACACGTTCTTTACGCTCATGCCGTGTTACGTTAAGCCCCGGGAAGCGTACCTTTAGTAAAGAGGGGGATCGCGGTCAGCTCTCGATGATTCTGAAGATAGACCGGCGCCGTGCCATGCTCTCCTGGCTCTTCGTGAGCGCGCTGCTGGCGTTGTGCGGCATACTGGGTTTCCTGCAGTACCGCTGGATCGGCGAGGTCACGGTGGCGGCGCGGGAGCGCCTGCGGGGAGGATTGCAGGCAAGCCTGAACCGGTTCAGCCGCGAATTCAACTCCGAAATTGCCAGCGCCGCCTCGGCCCTGGTGCCAGCCAATGATGCTCCCGACGCCCGGTCCGCGGAATCGGCTCTCGAGGCGCATTTTGCAGAGTGGCAGAGAACCGCCCGTCACCCCCATCTGTTCAGCCGAATCGCGGTGGCGGAGCCGGAGGAGGGCGGGGCGGTGTTGCGAGTACTCGATCTGGAAAACGGCAAATTGCGCAAAGCCGACTGGCCGGAAGCGTGGATCGCATGGAAAGCTCGCATGGAGTCGAGAAGCGGTGCGCCGGGGCAGAGACGAGGTCCTGCGGAGCCCATTTCGAGCCCCGATGCTTATGCGTGGACCATCCCGCTGTTCGGGAACGCGGATCCGGAGTTCCGAACCCCGGGCGGCCGTCCCGGACCCAGAAGCCCGCGTGGGCCGGAGGAGCGGTTCGGGCCGCCAGCCCATCCGCCGGACGTCGGCCCGCCCGGCGGTCGGCTGGGCCCCCGAAGACTTGGCGGCCGTCCACCGGAATATGGGGGACTGCCCGACGGCGGCGGCGGCCGCGAGCGGCCCGGTCCGCCGGACCGCGGCCCCTTTCCCCGGCGAGAGGTCGCGTGGGTGGTGCTGGAGTTGAATCTGCCCGAGATCCGCGCAGGCGTCCTGCCCGAGCTTCTGCAGCGAGATCTTCCGGACTACCAGGTGGAGGTCGTCAACAATTCCCTCAAGGCTGCGATCCTCTTCCAATCCGATCCGGGCGATCCCAAGCCGATATCGGGCACCGCCGATGGTTCCGTGAGCCTGTTCGCGCCGCCCGCGGGCCCCGGACGATGGCAGATGTTCGTTCGCCACCGCGAGGGTTCGCTCGAGACGGTGGTCTCGCGAATTCGCCGCAGGGACCTGGCGGTGACCGCCGGAGTGCTGCTCCTCATATTGGCCACCGTGGCTGCCCTCGTCCGCTTCACGCGGCGCGCGCAGAAGCTGGCGCAACTGCAGATGGACTTCGTGGCGGGCATCTCTCACGAACTGCGCACGCCACTTACCGTGATTCACACCGCGGGTTACAACCTCCGTGGAAAGATGGCGCAGAATCCCGCCCAGGTGGAACGTTACGGTGCGTTGATTCAACAGGAGTCCGGGCGGCTCACCGCACTGGTGGAACAGATCATGAGATTCGCGGGCGCCGAAGCGGGGCGCGTCATCCAGGAGCCGGAGCCGCTTTCCATCGAGTCCGTGATTCACGACAGTATGGAATCGAGCAGGGCGGTAATGGAGCAGGCCCACTGCGTCGTGGAGCAGGAGATTGAAGACGGGCTGCCCCCGATTCTTGGCGATCCCACAGCGCTCCGGCACGCGTTGCAGAATCTGCTCCTGAACGCAGTCAAATACGGAACGAAGGGAAATAACTGGATCGGCATCTTCGCCGCGAAGGCCACCGAACGGGGCCGCGGGGTGGTGGAGATTCGGGTGGCGGATCGCGGGCCGGGAATTCCGAAGGACGAGCAGAAGCACATTTTCGATCCGTTTTTCCGTGGGCAGCGCGCTGTGGAGGACCAAGTCCACGGCACGGGACTAGGCCTGAACCTGGTGAAAAAGATTGTGGAAGCACACGGCGGTACCATAAGGGTCAAGAGCGAACCGATGAAAGGCGCGGAGTTCATCGTGAGGATTCCCGAGGCCGCGAACGGGGTGGCCGGGTGAGCGCGCGCATCCTCTTGGTGGAGGATGAGCCGGGCCTTGTGCTGACCCTCTCGGACCTGCTCTGCGCCGAAGGGTACGAGGTGGAAGCCGCCACGGATGGGCCGACGGGCCTGGCGCGGGCGGCCGGCGGGTCGTTCGACCTGATCGTTCTGGACGTGATGCTGCCCGGAAAGAACGGGCTGGAGGTGTGCCGCGAACTGCGCCATCAGGGCAAGGACACACCGGTGGTCATGCTGACGGCAAAAACCCAGTTGGTGGACCGGGTGGTGGGCCTCAAGATCGGAGCGGACGATTACGTTACCAAGCCGTTCGAGGCGTCCGAGCTGCTGGCGAGAATCGAAGCGCTGTTGCGCCGATCGAAGCGCGAGAAGATAGCGCCCGTGGGCCGGTTCGCCTTCGGAGATGTGGAGGTGAATTTCGAGAACGGCCACGTGCGCAAGGGCGGGGTACCGATCAGCCTGGCGGGAAAGGAGCTGGAGCTGCTGCGGTACCTGATCGACCATCGCGGCACCGTGGTCTCGCGCGACGAGTTGCTGGAAGGCGTGTGGGAATACCAGCCGGGCGTGTCGTCGAGGACGATCGACGTACACGTGGCGTGGCTGCGGCAGAAGCTCGAGGATAACGCCCAGACTCCCAGACACATTCATACCGTACGGGGAGTGGGATATCGATTTTCGGCGTAGCACGCAGGCTGCGGGCGCGATTGCCCGCGCTGCCTTGTCAGTTTCCCGTGACAGCCGCAATTCCTCTTTGCAGGATTTCGTCGATGCCTTGCGCGACTCCCTGGCGGGTGCGGCTCTGCGGGATTGTCGGCTGGATTCCGACCCCGTAGAATCGCGCACCGCTCTCCTTCAGCACTCGCAGGTCGGTCCAGGTGATCCGGAATCCTCCCGGCAGGGTGAACGGATTGATATCACCCGTCGTACCGGCCGTGGGCTCTCCCACGAAATCGGCCAGCTTGTAGTACTCCACAAGATCCATGTCGGTCTCGGCCTGGCTGATGGCGCTCGCGTCGATCAAAAACACCTTCTTTCCGGGGAAGAACGGATCGAGCGGCGGCAGCGTCCAGTAGCCGTACGAGTAGGTCATGTTCGTCTGATCGGGAAGCGCCGGTGTCGGAACATAGAACTGTTCACTCTGAATCGGCGTCTCGGTCAGATGCTGGATGAATGCGGGCGGCCAGATCTGGGGATAGCCGCGGAAATCGAACACGATCCCGGTGGCCTCCTGCAATTGCGGGATCGCCGCAGCAAAGATGCCGGCGGTGAGGCGTCCGATGTCTACGTACAGGATGCCGGGCTGCAGTTCCGTCACGACGTCGGGTCGCGGCTCGCTCCAGTCGAAATCCGACGCGCGGCAGGTGAAGACCACCCGGTCGACCGTTCCCGGAGCGGAGTAAGGCTCGACCTCCAACTGCATGCTGCGCGTGGCAGGATTGCAATACACCAGCTCTTCCATCGCCTTGAGACGCAGCAGTTGAGGTGTGGCCGCGGACTCCAGTGTTTCCATCTGCGCCAGCGCCGCTTCGGCCGGGACGCCGTCAATGCTCAAAACGCGGTCGCCGGACTGCACCTTGGGCTGCAGAGGATCCTTCTCGCGCGTGATGATCAACCGGTTCTCGACCCACGCCCAAACCACGGGCGCGGTGTAGATCGTCGGACCGTTGTAGCTGACGTATCCGTGGCCGTCTTGAATTACCGCAACCAATAAGCGCATGGTGACGGCGAAATCGTCCGGGCCTTGATTTTGGGCCGCCGACGTCAACGCCGCGCGCAGGGCGGTGGACATGTCCGCCTGGATGTAGTCGAAGTAGGGGTAGAAATGCTGGAAGATGTTCCAGGTGATCATCACATCGGCGAGGCGCGTGGCGCGGTCGCTCGCGGTCCGCAGATAGTGGTCGGTGGTCGCCACGGAATCCCGATGCGGAAGGGTGCCGGTGGAGTCCACGTAGAGATTCGTCGGAACGCGCGCGGTCAAGCCCGCGCCGAGGCCGGCTTCATAAATCTGCGCCGGATCGGTGTAATTCCCGGGGATCTGGCCACCCAGTACGGGGGTTGTGACACGCTTGCTTTGATAGGCCGAAGCGGGAATGCCGATACTGACTCCCTGGTGAAACCAGCGCGTGACACTGAGGCCGTCGAGCGAACCCGGCGACAGATCGGCCACGGGACCCGGGTCATTCCCAGCCACGAAAACGCGCACTGTCGGGGCAATCGGGTCGAACATCGACTGCAGGCGTTGCGCCAGGTCGTCGGGAGAAGCAGCGTCTTCAATCGAACGGATGCCGTTGATCAGGAACGTCTCCCAATCCAACTGCACGGCGGACTGGTCGCTGGGGTGAAAGTACCGGACATAGCCGGCGAGTTTCGAGAATGCCACCAGGTTCGCCAGTCCGGAGTCGGTGAGCGCGCGCGGAGGCTCCGGCGCCTCCTGGCGCAACGCCCCCACGATATTCATGCTGAGATCATCCGCCCAGACCGTGCCAGAGCCTAAAATGAGGATCCCGAAATTGATCTGGGCGCTGTCCGCGGCAACATCGACTTCAATCGTGTGGTAGGTCCAATTCGCCGAGTCAAGATAGCCCGGATTTTGGAAGAACGTCATAGTGCCGGACGTGTTGACGATGTTGATCCACATCTCCGCGTGAGCTCCACCTGCTACGCGCAGGGCGGCGGTGTAGCGGAGATGCGTGGACACGAAGCCCGCCGGCGAAATGAACTGCGCGAGGTCGCCGTAAGAATTTGCGGGCGGAGATGCCGGCCCGGTCAGCATGACGCATTGGCCGCCCTGGACGCAGTTCTGATTGACCAGCGCGGCGCGATACCCGGCGCCGGAAACCGAATCGTACATGCCCCACCCGGGCGGAGTCTGCCCCAATGTCCCGTGGGCTTCGAAATTCAGATTGGAAGGACCGGCTGCGGACAGCAGCCCGGAGCACAGCAATGGCGCAAAAGCCGCCCAACGCCGCGCGAGGCAGGTGCGCTTCATACCACCGGACTCTATTGTAGGCCCGTGCATCGCCGGAACAATAGCCCTTTGGGGCGGCGATGAGCGATCGATAAGCCATCGACTGCGACCGATCTGATGGATGAAAAGCGGGGAATCGAGCCGAGTTGGAAATTGGTGGCGTAGAAGTTGGTGCGGCGGTCCGCCACGGGCCAGTCGACTTCCGGTAAGTGCCACCAGCAACGCTCTCGATCCTTCTCCGCTTCCCAGTTGGAGTGCCGGTCGTCCAGCGACTGGCTTCCTTCAACAGTTCCGGCCGATTTGTTCCTTGCCGTGGGGCCTGGTGCTGGACATCCCGTATCAGACAAGTGTCGAGCAGCGGGCGCAGGAACTGCAAATCTCGATGCCATCCACGGCAAGCCGCTACCGGCCCTCTGGACCAATCCGAGCGCAGCACGCCGTTGCGTTTGAGACGGCGTGCGATTTCACAGTTGAGCGCGAAGATGGGTTCGGGCGCCTGGCGTTCCATGGCATAGCCGAAGGTGTCGTCACTGATCGGGCCAATGCGTTTGGCCAACGCGCTGGCGCGTGCAGCGGCCATTGTGCCTACGGGCGGGCCAATCGTCAACGGCGGTCCCGTGTGCCTTTGGCGCTCTCTACTCGTGCCGCAGCGCGGCGATAGGGTTGACCCGCGTCGTTCGCCGCGCGGGCGCGTAGCACGCCCCAAGCGCCAGAATCGCCAGCAACAGCGGAGCACCCACCAGCAGAAGCGGATCGGATGTGGTCCGCGTGGCCGTGCTGGAGACCGCCGAGAGGAAGGCGGCCAGAATCCTCGTGACGACTTGCGACAGCACCAGCCCGAGCGCCGTCCCGAGCGCCACCAGGCCCGCGCCTTCCTTCATCACCAACGCCAGCACATCGCCGCGGCGTGCGCCCAACGCCACCCGGATGCCAATCTCGCGGGTCCGCCTTGCCACCGAGTAAGCCGTCACGCCAGCCAGCCCGACCGCTGAGAGGATCAGCCCGAAGAAGCCGATCGAGCCGTAGATCCAGGGTGCCAGGCGCAACACGGCGATAGCTTCGTCGATCTGCCGGGTCATGGTGCGGGCGTGAAAGGGAGTGATCCTGCTATCCATGGCTGCGATTTCAAGCCGCACCGCGTCCAGGATGTCGCCCGCGCCGGGGGCGCCACGCACCAGCAGGGTCGTGCCGTTCAGAGAAGGTTGGGCGTAATCGCCCGGGCGCATCGAAAAGTAGATTCCAGGCCCGGGCTTCTCCCAGCCGATTCCCTGACGCGCATCCCGCACCACGCCCACCACCTGCAGC
>DATJWB010000163.1:0-16338 GCA_035501495.1 Bryobacteraceae bacterium
CGCGCAGCTAGCCAGATCCCAAGAACTGAAGTCTTTCCAAGACCAGTCGGCACATCCAGGGCATTGGGAATCTCGCCCTTAAGGAACTCAAGAAAGAGGCGGCACTGCCATAGGTATGGCTTCAGTCCCATCAGCTTCTCAAGCGCAGTCAGTGGATCCACGGCGAGTATTCTTTCGTCGGGCTTTATTGTATCTTCATTACGTGCTGTTGCCTAGTCATTTAATTTGGTAGAATCCTGCGGTTCGCCGACCGAAACTCCCGCGAAGCCGGCTTGATCACTGTTTCAACCCCTTTCACCCCAACTCCCCCTCATACCGCCACACCCCATCATCCCCACTTACCCTCCCCCACACCTTCTCCGCCCCCCAATGCGCCAGCGCCACCGCAAATACTAAGTCGTCATGCTCCCCCTCCCGCCACGCCCCGTACTGCTCGTGCCCCCGCGCCGTCCGCTTCGCCCGCATCTGCCTCATCTCCTCCACCAGCGTCGCTCCATACGCCATCCCCTGCGCGATCCGCAGACCCCCTCGCTGCAGTAACACTTCCAGCCCCACAATCAGATTCTTCTTCGGCACATGATAATATCCCTTCGACTGACTCTCATCCAACCCGGAAGTAATCACCGCCGGCAGCACCCAGCACTCTAAGTCCGCGCCTCTCAGTAAGTCCACAATCGCCCGGCCCACTCCGGTAGCATCCACAACCAGGCTGCACTGACCTCTCAGTTCCGCCGACCGCGTTATCACTCGCACTCTCTCCACTACCTCCGGATAGGGCGTCCCCAACTCCACTCTCTCCAGGTACCGCAGCCGAAGCCCCGCCATCTTCCGGTACGCCCATACCTCCGCGTTCCACGGCCCCCTCAGTTCCGCCCTTTCCACAATCGCCAGTGCCGTGTAATCGCAGCTCTGCCCCACATCCAGACCTACAATGAACTTACTCCTCATGGCTCTCTTCACAAACAGCCGAAGCTGCCGGAATTATCGGAAGATCAGTGGCTGGAACTCGTCGGTGATCGCCCGCTCCACCAGGTCCATGTCAAACACCCCGCTCACCGCATCCACAAACTCGCACAGATACTCCTGCCGGAAGTACCGCTCCCCCATCGCCGCCCGTTCCTCCGCCAGAAACGCCGCCGGTATGCGCGGGCATTCGTCCGCCGCCACCCGCACCCGTTCCCATCCCCCGCCCTTGCTCCACGTCTCGTAGAAGAACCCCCGCTTGCCGTACGGCGTGCTCATCAGCCACAGCGCCCCGCCGCTCACCGCCAGCATCGGACGGATCGCCCGGTACAACTCATCGCCCACCCGGGACGCCTCGTCCACAAGCAGCAACGCCACCGCCGAGAATCCCCGGATCGTCGCCTCGTTCCCCGGCAGCCCCACTATCCGCGACCCGTTCGGAAACTCCAGCGACATCTCGTTCTCTCCATCCCCCTTCACCCGCACCCCCAGCCGCGCCGCGAACTCTTCCGCCTTCCGCACAAACTCCCCGCTCTGCCGCGCGCTCGGGCTCACCACCAGCGTCAGACTCTCCGCCTGCGTATACGCCTGGTGCACCGCCTTCGCTGCCGTAACCGTGGACTTGCCCCACTGCCTCGTGCAGTTCAAGATCCCCCGCCGGCCACGCGAGTTCAGCACCCGCCTCTGCGCCGCATCCGGCTCCAGTCCCAGTCTCTCCGTCACCCATTCCGCCACTCCCTTCTCTGCCCCGCCCATTCCTGGCTGGGTATCCCTGGCAGGGCCCCGCCGCTCCCGGTCTAGCAACCGGCTCACCAGATAGCTGGTTTCCATCCCCTATCCCACTCTTACCACACGAATTCGGACAAACCCATCGGATTAACCGTTACAGCCGCCCCGTTCACATGCTTTGAAATTTCACAAATCGATGAAATCACGAGACATCCTCAACCCTCCGGCAGGATTGTCCAAATCTTGGTACTACCCTGTGATCAGAGAATGAGTTCCCAACGAAGAATCGACTCCTCACGCGCCAACGGACATCGCTCCCATGGCCCGGCCACCCCGGCAGGCAAACTCCGGTCATCCCAAAACGCCCTCAAGCACGGCCTCCTCTCCGACACCATCGTGCTCCCCGGAGAATCTGCCGAGTGCTTTGACACCCTCTGCACCGAGCACCTCCAGCGCTTCGCTCCCGCCGACGGTGTCGAGCGCGGCATGATTGAGGAAATGGCCGCGTCCTACTGGCGCCTCCGCCGTGTCTGGGCTATCGAGAACGAATTCCTCACCGCTGCCTTGGATTCCCAGCCCGCGGGCGCTGGCACTTCGGATCTCGGCCGCATCGCCGCCTCCTTCCGCCAATTGGCAGCTTCACCGGAACTCGCCCTCCTTCACCGCTACGAAGCCCGCCTCCACCGCATGTATCAGCGCGCCTTCTACAACGTCCTCCTGCTGCAGAATGTCGATCCTCCGCACGAAAATATCCCCGAATCCCTGCCCGCTTCGCCCACCGGCCTTGCCGTGCCGCCCGATCTTCCCGATGACGGAGCCCCCGGCCGGTCGTCCCCCAAAACCGAATCGTCCCCGGCAAACTCCGCCTCCCCTGCCGAACCTGTCCACCCGCAACCTTCCACCCCCGCTCCCGCGCCCGCGGCAAATGTGAAATTGCCAAACGAACCCAATCCCATTTCCGGACACTCCCCCTCCCGGTCTTCCCCGCGTTTCAATCCCCGTCTCCGTTCCCTGCCCATGCGGAATCACAACCGCGGCCCAAGCCGGACGTCGCCATTTCCGAGGGACCCGGTCGCGACCACCCGTCGAACGGCCGGAACATGAGCACTTGGCCCGGTCAGGACGCCCGGAGTTCGCACCGGTCTCCTCCTGCGAGTTCGCGCTCCCCCCGCAACCTTTATCCGGCTTCGAAAGGAGTATACTGGCTCAGAGTATTTCCCATGCCTGTGCGAGGGGCGCCACTACTACTTTTTTCTCTCGCGTTCGCCGCATCTGCGCCGATGTTCGCAGCGGACGCGCCCGTCTCCTTCGCTTCCGACATCCGGCCGATTCTCGAAAGCAATTGCTGGAAATGCCATAGCGCGTCGATTCAACTCTCGAAGCTTGACCTGCGCACCCGCCAAAGCGCCTTACGCGGCGGCGCCAGGGGGCCTGCTATCGTTCCCGGCAAGTCCGACGAAAGCCGCCTCTACCGCCTGGTAGCTGGACTCGAAAAGCCATCCATGCCCATGGGCGGCCAGCTTACCGGCCCCCAGATTGCGATCATCAAAGCCTGGATCGACCAGGGCGCTCCATGGGATGACACCGGCACGGCTTCGCCCGACACCACAACCGCCGGGTTCGTGATTCCGGAAATGACCATCTCTCCCGAGGTCCGCAACTCCTGGCCGTTTCGGAGGCCCGTCCGTCCCGAAGTGCCGGTCGTCGCGGGCGGCCTCACGAATCCCATCGACCGATTCCTGGAAAGCGTCCGCCAGTCCAAGGGCCTCAAGGCCGCACCGCGCGCCGGCCGCATCACGCTGTTGCGCCGTGCGTACATGGACCTGATCGGCCTGCCCCCCACTCCCGCGGAGACCGCCGCGTTTCTCGCGGACCAATCCCCGCATGCCTGGGAGAACCTGATCGACCAGTTGCTCGCCTCGCCGCATTACGGCGAACGTTGGGGCCGGCACTGGCTGGATGTGGCGCGTTACGCCGACTCCAACGGCTTCGAGCACGACTACGACCGCCCTAACGCGTGGCGCTATCGCGACTACGTGGTCCGCGCCTTCAACGGCGACAAGCCGTACAACCGGTTCCTCACCGAACAGATTGCCGGTGATGAGATCGATGGCGCTACCAACGACACCAGGATCGCCACCGGTTTTCTCCGCAGCTACGCCAAGGTGGGCTATCGCGAGAAGGACAATCCCCAGTTCCGCTACGAATACCTGGACGACATGATCGGCACCATCGGCCGCGGCGTCCTCGGGCTGACCGTCAACTGCGCTCGCTGCCACAATCACAAGTTCGACCCCATCTCGCAGAAGGATTATTACCGGATGCAGGCCTCCCTCTTCGGCTATGTCGAGACCGATTATCCGTTGGCGCCGAAAGAGCAGGCCGATTCGTACGCCAGGAAGACGGCCGAAATCGAGGCCAGGCTCGCGCCCCTGCGCCGGCAGGTGCGGCTTCTCGAAGAGCCTTACCGCCTGCGCCTGGTGGAGGAGAAGTACAAGAAGTACCCCCCGAATGTCCAGCGGGCAATCGCCATTCCGGAAGAGAAGCGCACCCCGGGCGAGGCGCTGCTGGCGGGCCAGGTCATTCGCACCACCGGCGTCTCCAGCGACGAGATTGACCGGGCGATGACGCCCGCCGGCCTTGCACAGAAAAAGGCCCTGAACGAACAAATCAGGAGCATCCAGAGCGAGCGGCCCAAGCCGCTGCCCATGGCCGCCATCGTCACCGATGGCGATTACCGCTTCACCCCCGACGGTCCCGGCGATGAGCCCGCTCCCGGAAAGGGCGTCAAGCAAGCTGCCGCCGAAGGCACCTTCCTGTTCCAGGGCCCCGGCCGCTATCAGCCTCCGCCATCATACTTCCTCATCCGCGGCGACGTCGAAAGCCACGGCCCTCTCATGAAGCCCGGGTTCATCGACGTGATCACCTATGGCAATCCACCGGTGGAGGATCCGCCCGCGGATGGCCGCACTTCGGGAAGACGCCGCGCGTTGGCGGAGTGGTTGACTTCGCCCGGCAATCCGCTGACCGCCCGCGTGATGGTCAATCGCATCTGGAGCCACCATTTCGGGCAGGGGATCGTGGCCACTCCCGATAACTTCGGCAAGATGGGCGAGAAACCGACTCATCCCGAGCTGCTCGATTGGCTGGCCCTCGAGTTCATGAGCCGCGGCTGGAGCATCAAGCAGATGCACCGCCTCATCATGACGTCCGAAGCCTACCAGATGGCCTCGGGGTACGAGAATCCCACCGACTACCAGCGGGACCCCGAGAACCACGATCTGTGGCGGTTCCGGATCCAGCGGCTGGATGCGGAGATCGTTCGCGACGCGATCATGGCTGCCAGTGGCACGCTGGACCTGGCCATGGGCGGGCCGCCGGTCTTTCCGCACATTCCCCGCGAGATCCTGGCGTCCATGACGGAAGGCATCTGGAAGAAGGAAGATGACGGCCCGAGCGTCTGGCGGCGCAGCATCTACGTCTACCGCAAGCGCGGCCTCGTGTTTCCGATGTTCGAGGTGTTTGACCTGCCCGATCAGAACACCAGTTGCTCGCGGCGCAACGTCTCCACCGTCCCGACCCAGGCTTTGACGCTCCTCAACGACGAATTCGTCATCCGGCAGGCGAAGCTGTTCGCCGGCCGCGTGAAGGAAGCAGCCCCCAACGATGCGTCGAAACAGGTGGACCTCGCATACCGGATTGCCTTGTCACGTCCGCCGCGCCAGGAGGAAGCCAAACTCGCTGCGGACTTTTTGGCAAAGCGGCCGCTCGAGGATTTCACGCACGTGCTCCTGAACCTGAACGAGTTTCTTTATGTGCGGTGAGGTATGAAGAACTTCTGGTCGAGGCGCGATTTCCTGTTCCAGTCGGGCGGCGGCATCAGCGGCCTGGCGCTGGCCTGGCTGCTCAACCAGGACGGTCTGCTCGCTGCCACCCCCGAAGGCGGCGCCTGCAGCGCCAAGGCCACGGGCTACAACCCCTACGCCCCTCGGAAACCCCACTTCGCCCCGCGCGCGACGAGCGTGATCTCACTCTTCATGAGCGGCGGTCCAAGCCATCTGGATACCTTCGATCCGAAGCCCGCCCTCGACCGGTACGCCGGTCAGCCGCTCACCGGTAAGGGCGAGATCGTGGTGCGCCAGGGCAACCCCGGCCCGCTGATGCCTTCGCCATTCCAGTTCCGCAAATACGGCCAGTGCGGAATGGATGTCTCCGAGATTTTCCCCCTGATCGCGCAACAGGTGGACGAGATGGCCTTCCTGCGATCGGTCCATGGCCAGTCAAACGACCACGTGCAGGCCACCTACGAGCTGAATACCGGCAAGATTCAGATGGGCCTTCCGAGTGTCGGGTCGTGGGTGACCTACGGTCTGGGCTCCGAGAACCAGAGTCTGCCGGCATTCGTGGTGATCTACGACCGCCGTGGCGGACCTCTCGGCGGGCCATCCAACTGGAGTGCCGGATACATGCCGGCTGCCTATCAGGCCACTGTCTTCCGGTCCTCGGGCGATCCGATCATCGACCTCAAACCGCCGTCGCAGGTGACCGCCGAACAGCAGCGCGACCGCCTCGACCTGCTGGCGAAGTTGAACGAACTGGACCTCCAGCGCTATCCCGGGAACAGCGAACTGGCTGCCCGCATCTCGTCGTACGAGCTGGCCTATCGCATGCAAGGCTGCGCTCCGGAAGCGGTGAACGTCGATAGCGAAACCGAGGCGACGCGCAAGCTCTACGGATTGGACGATCCGGTGACCGAGCCGTTCGCCCGGCAGTGCATCATGGCCCGCAGGCTGGTGGAACGCGGCGTGCGCTTCGTGCAGCTTTATCACGGCGGGCTGGGGCAGCAGAACCGCGACACCTGGGACGCGCATGACGACGTCAAGGACAACCACACCCGCCACGCCGCCGAAGTCGATCGGCCCATCGCCGCACTGCTGATGGACCTGAAAGCGCGCGGGCTGCTGGATTCCACCCTGGTGCTGTGGCACGGAGAGTTCGGACGCATGCCCATTTCGCAAAAAGGCGTCGGCCGCGATCACAATCCGGGAACGATGACCATCTGGATGGCCGGCGCGAAAATCCGCGGCGGTCAGATCATCGGCGCCAGCGACGAGTTCGGCTACAAGGCCGAAAAACAGCCCATCGCCGTCCACGACCTCCACGCCACGATGCTGCACTTGCTGGGAATCGATCACACCCGCCTGACGTACCTGTTCAACGGCCGGAACATGCGCCTGACCGACGTCTACGGCGAACTGATTCCCCAGATCGTTGCGTGAGGCGGCCTGCTTATGTCTTCAACTCGTAGGCTTGTCCTTCGGTGCGATGTAGGCGAAGAAGTCCTGCTCGAAGCGGCGGGCATAGGAGTCGAGCAATTCCTGGACGCGGCCGATTGAGGGCGACTTCACCATCAGCCCAACGTGGTGATCCTTATCCATCCGCCATACGATTTCCGGATCGGTGTACGCCGAAGTATCGGGGTGCTCCTGCCGGGCCAGCGAGACCAGCAGCCCGGCGTAGTCCGGGCGGGGCTCGGGCGGATGGTACGGCGCGTCTCCTCCCGCGATTTCCAGCTTCGCCCACTCCGCCCACAGGTTCAGCCCGGTGGCCGCGTCCACCATGTCCGCGATGTGGGCGCCTCCCACGCGCGCGGAGGTCTCCAGGAAATAGATGCGCCCATCCTCGCGCCCTTTGATGAACTCGGTGTGCGAAACGCCCCGCAGCATCCCGAGGGCGCTCATCACGTGCCGATTGACCTCCAGAAGCCGCCGGGCATCTTCCGAATTGCGCTCCAGGATGCGGGTAGTGAAGATGCCGCCCTGATGCGAGACCTCCATCGGCGGCCGCCCGTACCCGCTGGCAATTGCGAACAGGACTTCGGATTCGTAGACGATGGTATCCACGTGGAAGATGTCGCCGGGTACGAACCGCTCCAGAAGATAGTGGGACTGCATGTCGCCCAACGCATCGAGCATGCGCCACAGCTCTTCCTGATGGTGCACTTTCTTGATGCCGATCGAACCGGCCATCGACCGCGGCTTCAGAACCCAAGGCGCCGGCACTTGCTCCATGAACTGCCGCAGCCGGTCGTAGTTCAGCACGTGCACGAAATCGGGAACGGCGAGGCCCGACTCCCGTGCTTTCATCCGCATCGCCAGCTTGTCGCGGAAATAGTGGGCCGTCGTGCCACCCATGCCGGGCACCCGGAGGTGCTCTCGCAACGAGGCGGCCACCTCCACGTCGAAATCGTCCAGGGGCACGATGCGGTCGATCGCCCGGCTGCGCGCCAGGTAGCTCACCGCATTGATCGTCTGGCCCAGGTCCCAGTGGTGGTTGTCATCGGGCATGTAAAAGACTTCGTCGATGCTGTCCATGGGGAAGTGCGCTTTGTGCTGCAAGCTGAGGGAGGTCAGCAGCAGCACCGTCGCTCCCTGCCTTTTCGATTCGCGCAGGAATTCGTGTCCCTTCTCATAGCTGGCGAGGCACAGAATGGTCATGGTGTTCTATCCTAGCAGGCGCGCATTGTCGATTTCCCGAGACCTCGAACGTCGTTGAAGTAGACGAAACACGCAGTCAACGTCTACATTCAACAAAGAGGAGAGACCTTCATGCAATCGAACACATCGGCAACCGCTATGGCCCCCAGCCGGTCACTGACGACGACCGAATTGGAACGCGCGGAACTGTACATTCAGCAATGTCACAACGGCGTCATCGGCGCGATCAAAGGACTGTCCGAGTCGCAATGGACCTTCAAGCCCGCGCCGGATCGCTGGTCGATCGGGCAGATCATCGAGCACGTGATTTTCGTGCAGGATCGCGTGGCCGGACCCATTCAGGAGCAGCTTGCGTCCGCGCCCGAGAGCCCCGCCGGCCGCGACTGTCAAGCCGTGGACGCAATCGTGATCAACCAGTTCCCCAACCGTCTCGCCAAGTTTCAAGCTCCTCCGATTGCCGCTAATCCCGCCGGCGCTTACGGCCTGGCAGAGGCGGCCGACCGGCTCGCCGCGAATGCGGCTCGTCTCAGCGGGTGTTTGAAATCGGTACCGAACCTGCGCGGCCACGTCGTGCCGTCGCCCCCGTTGAAGGCGGTCTCTCAGGGCGCTTACGAAGTGATGGACGGCTACCAGTGGATCCTGGCGGCAGCCGCGCACACCGAGCGCCACACGAAGCAAATCCTCGAAGTGAAGGCGGAGTCGGACTTCCCGGCGAACTGAGCGCGGGGACCGGCAGCAACCTGGCTACACCGCGGCGGCGGCCAGCAGTTTCTCGGCAGCGGCGCGTCCGTCGCCCGCGGGCTGGTAGCCTTGCTGCTGCAAGGCGCCGGCCAACTCGTCCAGCACCATCAGAACGTTTTCCGACGTCGATCCGTACCCCATCAGACCGATGCGGAAGATCTGGCCGGCCAACGGGCCGAAGCCTCCCGCGATCTCGATGTTGCGTTCCTCGAGCAGGTACTGACGGACCTTGGCATCGTCCACCCCGTCCGGCACCCGCGGCGTATTCAGCGTCCACAAACGATCCGCGGGGTTGGCGACGTGCATCCGCAGGCCCATGGCTTCGATTCCCGCCACGAAGGCGAGGTGGTTTCGCCGGTGCCGCTCCCAGCGGTTCTCCCGGCCCTCCTCAGCGACGATGGCCAAGCCTTCGCGAAGCGCATAGAACATGGTGGCCGAGGCGGTGTGGTGATAGCGGTGGCCCGAATAAAAGGTGTCGAGCAGTGCAAGGTCGAGATACCAGCTATGCACGGGAGCGGTGCGAGCGCGGAGCCGCTCCAGAGCGCGCGGCGACACCGTCAACGGAGCGAGTCCCGGCGGGCATCCGAGTCCCTTCTGCGTGCAACTGTACGCGATGTCGATGCCGTTTTCATCTACCAGCACCGGCATTCCGCCGAGCGAAGTGACACAGTCGGCGATCACCATCGCATCCACTTCATGTGCCGCTTCGCAGATGGGCTTCGCCTGGTTGAACATTCCGGTGGACGTTTCGGCCTGTACGAACGCGACCACTCGCGGCTGCTCCCGGAGGATGAAATCGCGTGCCTCCTGCGGATCGAAGGGCTCGCCCCACGGCTTGGCGAGGCGAACCACCTCGGCGCCCTGCCGCCGGGCCATCTCGCCGATGCGGTCGGCGAAGAAGCCGTTGCTCAACAACCCGAATTTCGCGCCAGGCTCGGCGAAGTTGGCGACCGCCGCCTCCATCCCGGAACTGCCCGTTCCCGACATCGCAAGATTGAAGTGATTGCCGGTGGAAAAGGCGTAGCCCAGAAGCGTGCGGACCTCCTCGGTCACCTGGAAGAAAAATGGATCCAGGTGGCCGACCACGGGCTGTCCCAACGCCTGATAGACGCGCGGCGCCACCATGCTGGGGCCCGGTCCGAAGAGAAGGCGCTGCGGCGCCTCGAGCGGAGGATAGGAATTCGGCATAAAGGACCAGTTTAGCGCGGAGTGTGGCGCACACTTCGTCTCGAGTTCAACGTGCGAAACTGATCTCTGCGAGGGACGATGCCGCTTGAGCTGATGCACGCGATTCGGGCGCTGCGCAAAAGCCCGGTCTTCGCTGTCACAGCCGTCCTCACCATCGCATTGGGAATCGGAGCCAGCACCGCCATCTTCAGCGTCACGAATGCCGTGCTTCTGCGCCCGCTTCCGTATCGCGATCCGGACCGCCTGGTATATGCCACCGTCGATCTCAAGCAGCGCAACGTGCGCGACTTCTCGCTGTCCAACGCCGATTTCTTCGATTTGCGCAGGTCTGCCGGTGAGGCTTTCGAGGACCTCGCCGCGGTTGCCAGTTTCGGATCAGCGGTGATGCCCCGCGATGACGGAACGCGCGAGCAGATCCGCTATGTCACCGTAACGACGAATATGCTGCGGCTCCTCGGCGTCGGAATCGCCTGCGGGCGCGACTTCACGGATGCCGATGGGGAGCCGCCGCCGGACCCCGTTCCCGGCGGGCCGCCGCCACCCCGGCCGTCCGCCATTGCCATTCTGAGCTACGAGTACTTCCAGCGGCACTTTGGCGGCAACACCGCGGTCCTCGGCCATCCCATACTTGGCGCCAAGGGTGGGGCGGTGATAGTCGGCGTGCTGGCGCGCGGCTCCGAATTGCTCTTCCCGCCCGGAATGCGGATAGACCGAACGCCCGACCTCTGGATCGCGGCGCGTTTGCCCTACGACGACGCCAACCGGCTCGTGGTGAGCCTCAACGCCGTCGGCCGCCTCAAGCCGGGCGTTTCTTTGGCGCGCGCGCGAGCGCAGGTCGATGCAGTCGCCGGGGAGCTGCGGAGGAGGACTTCCATCTGGCAGACCGCCGGGTTTCAGATCCGCCTTGAACCGATGCACGCGTACCTGGTGGCGGAGGCCCGGCCGGTGATTCTGGCGCTGATGGGCGCGGCGGTCCTGCTCCTGCTGATCGCTTGCGCCAACGTTGCGAATCTACTGCTGGTGCGTTCCTCGCTGCGAGGCCGCGAATTGGCGGTGCGCAGCGCCTTGGGAGCGGGCCGCTGGCGCCTCGCGCGTGGCGTGCTCGGTGAGGCGCTGCTGCTCGCGATCTGCGGGTCGGCCGCCGGAGCGATTCTCGCCTGGGTTGGAGTCCGCGAGTTGCTCGCAATTGCTCCTGCCACACTGCCGCGTGCGCAGTCCATCGCGATCGACCCGATGGTGTTGGTCTTCGCGACTCTGCTTGGATTGGCCGCGGCCGCGGCCTTCGGAATGTTGCCCGCGCTCCGCGTCTCGCGGCCCAACATTGCGGACGTCCTGCGCTCGGCGGGGCGTACCGCCGGTCTGGGTAGCGGCAGCCGGCTGCGCAACGTCGCAGTCATCGCTGAGGTGGGGCTTTCGCTCGTCCTGCTGATCGGGTCGGGCCTGATGTTCCGCAGCTTCCTGGCGATCCGGCGCATCGACCGCGGCTTCGATCCGCATGCGCTGCTCTCGTTTCAAACCGTGGGCGCGCCTTTTGCCAAGACTCCCCAGGAGCGTCAAGCCTACATGCGTCAGATGCACCAGGTTCTCGAGGCGGTGCCCGGTGTTGGTGGCGTCACCGCGGTTTCTACCGTGCCTCTCTCAGGCGGGTATTTCGGCCCGGTGCGATGGGGCACCGCGGAAGCTTTGGCCGACGCCAGCAAGTTCCAGGCAGCCGACGAACTGACTGTGCTTCCCGGCTACTTCGAGCTGATGCACGTGCCCCTCATCGAGGGCCGCACGTTCAGAGAAGACGATAACGCGCCGGAGCGAAATGGCGTCATCATCGATCAGTTCCTGGCTGCCAAAGCATTCCCCCACCAGTCCGCGGTTGGGAAGCGATTCCTCTTGAAACGTCGGAAGCCCGACCCCGAATGGATGGAGGTGGTCGGAGTGGTGGCGCATCAGCGGGAGACCTCGCTCGCGCAGCCGGGACGCGAGCAGATCTTCGAGCCCGACGGATTTTGGGGGCACGAATTTGCTTCCGAGTGGATTGTCCGCACTCAGGGCGATCCGGCGAAGTATGCTCCGGCAATCCGCGACGCCGTCGCCAAATTCAATCGAGGTATCGTGATCGCCGATCTGCTGCCCGTACAGGTGTGGGTCGATCGTGCCGAGGCTGGAACTCGTTTCGCGATGTTGCTCACCGCCGTCTTCGCGAGCATGGCGGCAGCGCTTGCGGCTGTCGGCCTCTATGGTGTGCTGGCGACGCTGGTACGGCAGCGCACGGCGGAGATTGGTCTTCGGATGGCGCTCGGCGCCGCACCGGCCGCAATCTTCCAACTGGTGGTGGGACAGGGGCTGCGTCTCAGTGCCGCCGGCATCGCGGCGGGACTGGCGGCCGCCTTCGCCCTGACCCGAGTCCTCAATAGCCTGCTGGTCGGCGTCAAGGCCACCGACCCCACCACTTTCGCGGGGATCGCCGTCCTGTTCCTGATCATCGCGGCGCTCGCTTCCTGGCTGCCGGCCCGCCGCGCGGCGGCCCTTCCGCCGACCTCGGCTCTGCGGGACGAGTGAGCATGGGCGCGCCGCGTCCAGATTCCGGACTTACATTACGATCGAAACCCGATCGTCCGCACCACTCCCCCATCCAATCGAGGCGCTTTCCACGGGACCACCCACGAGGAGGTCTGCGAGTCGCCATCGTCGGCGTCATCGGTCTCGCCGTAGAGGTGGTAGTAGTAGGCGGACAGTCCGCAGCCCACCAGCAGCGCCACCAGAATGCCCAGCCATTTCAGCGTCGGCCCGCTCCACGGGCGCTCCTGTGCCACGGCGGCCATGGTGGCCTTCACGGTAGCGTAGGCGGCACCTCCGCCCAGGGCCAGTTTCAGATACCAGGGCATCAGATCCAGGTGGCTTTGGCCGCCCACCTGGCTCCAAAGCACAAAAATGGCCATGATCGCAATCAGGAATTGGGTCGCGTAGGCAAGACGGAGAAGGGGCATTCGCAGGCGCCGAACCTCCATCTTACGTTATCCTGAAGGTAATGGCTCAACCGCGCCAGGAGTATTCCCGATCCTGGCATCAATTTCAAAATGCATTCCGCCTGGCGATGGACTCGATCCGCGCGCATAAGCTGCGGAGCTTTCTCACACTCCTGGGCGTGATTATCGGAGTGGCGAGCGTCATCCTGGTAGGGGCTGCGATCGCGGGCCTGGGCGTGTATGCCGAGCAGTCCACGGCCAAAGCCTTTGGTTCGGAGTCGTTCATGGTGGCGCAAATCGTGGCCACCGGAAGGCTCAGCCGCCGCGAGTATTTCGACAAGGTCAAACGCAACAAGCCGGTCCGCACGGAGGAGACCCGCCTGCTGGCAGCCGTCAACGGCGGGCGCATTCTCTACAGCCCGTACCGTAACCACGCTTCCGACGTGAAGCGCGAGAACCTGATCTGCGAAGACACCACGATTATCGGCGTGGCTGCCGACATGGCGAGCATACGCGATATCGGAGTCGTGGACGGACGGTTCTTCACCGATCAGGAAGATCGCTCCCGCGCGTTCGTCGCGGTAATCGGCGATACCGTGAGGACCACGCTGTTCCCGGGAGACATCTCTCCTCTTAACCAGATCATCCGCATCGAAGGGATCGAGTTTACCGTGGTGGGAGTGCAGGAGCGCCTGGGCTCAGCCTTCGGACGCGATCAGGACAATTCCATCTATATCCCGGCATCCGCGTTCAATCGGATGTACGGCCCAGGCACCGGGTTCGCGCTGTTTGGCCGGCCCAAACCGGGCAGCGGCCTCGATCTGGAGGGCGCTTTGGACGAGACCCGCGTGGTGCTGCGGACCCATTTCCACGCTCTCCCCGGCCAGCCCGACAACTTCGACACCCTGACGCCGGACGCGATCCGCGGCTTCATTGATCAACTGCTCGGTATGGTCGCGGCCATCGTGGTGCCGGTCACCTGCATTTCACTGGTGGTGGGCGGGATCGTCATCATGAACATCATGCTGGTGAGCGTCACCGAGCGCACGCGCGAGATCGGGGTGCGCAAAGCGCTGGGTGCGCGGCATGGCGACATCATGATGCAGATCCTGATCGAGGCGGTGGTACTTTCGGTGATGGGAGGCGCGGTCGGCATCCTGATCGGGTCGGGCTTCACCATGCTGCTGGGCCGCATTTTCGATCTCTCCCTGCACATCACGGCGAGCTACGTGGCTCTTTCGATCGGTGTCTCCACGGCCGTGGGGGTGGCTTCGGGATGGTATCCCGCCTCGCGTGCCGCGAGGCTTGACCCGGTAGTGGCTCTTCGCGCGGAGTAAAACGTGAACATCAGCCCCACCGAAAACATTCAGATGGCCGTCACGGCGGTGTGGACCCATCGCTTCCGTTCGCTGCTCACGATCCTCGGGATCGTCATCGGCATCACCACCGTGGTGACGGTGGCGTCCCTCCTTACCGGGCTTCGCCAGGGCGTGGTCGTGTTCTTCCAGGAACTCGGTCCCGACAATATCTTCCTGTTCCGGACGTCCGGCGACCCCAGCCAGGACGTTCGCCTGCCGAAGGAGGCAAAACGGCGCCCGCTGAAGGCCGAGTACGCCGATGAAATCCGGCGCTGGTGCTCCTCGGTGCAGGAAGTCGGGCTGCAATTGCTGATTCCGCCGGTGGTCGAGGGCAAGCCCATCACCGTCAAGGTTCCGGGCTACGAGTCGGAAACCATCAACGTGGCGGGGCGGTCTCCCAACATGGACGAGATTGCGCCACGGGACTTCGATTCGGGACGGTATTTCACGCCCGAAGAAGATCAGCGCGCCGCGCACGTCGCGATGATCGGAGCCAGCGTGGCCGAAGCCCTGTTTCCCAACGGGAACGCGCTCAACCGCACCATCATGATGGACGGCGCGGAATACACCGTCATCGGGGTCTACGCCAAGGCTAAGGGCGGCTTCTTCGGTGAGAACGGAATGGATAATGCGCTGGACATCCCGTTGCGTACGGCGCAGAGCCGATACCCTCAGGTGGACCGGTACATGATCACGGCGAAGGCCAAACCTGGCCATCGGCAGGAGGCATTCGACGAGGTGGAGGGCGTCGTGCGGCGCTTACGCCGCCTGCCGACCGGCACGGCCGACGACTTCTCGATCTCCACTCCCGACCAAATCATCCAGCAGTTCGACCGGATCACCGGCCTGATCGGCCTGGTGGCCATCGCCATCTCCGCCCTCGGCCTGCTGGTAGGCGGAATCGGCGTGATGAACGTCATGCTGGTGAGCGTCACGGAGCGCACCCGCGAGATCGGTGTGCGGAAAGCCATCGGTGCGCGCCGCCGCGACATCATCGGCCAGTTCCTGGTGGAGGCTATGTCGCTCACCGGCGTCGGCGGCATCCTGGGGATTGTGATCGCGGTACTGATTACCATGTTGATCGGAGCGCTGGTGCCTTCCCTGCCCTCGAGCGTGCCGGCATGGGCGCTGATTGCGGGCTTCAGCACCTCGGTAGCCGTCGGTGTCTTCTTCGGCGTCTGGCCTGCAGTGAAAGCCGCCCAACTCGATCCCGTAGACGCCCTCCGCTACGAATAGCGGGCCGCCAGCGAGGATGCCATAGTTGAGGGCACGATCAGCACTGTTCCGAAAGACGCGACATTCGGACGAGGGGGACGCTGACCGCGACCAGAAAGACGGCCGAACAAGCGAGCCCTCCTTCGAGGCCGAAGTCACCGCCAGTGAGGATCGGTGGCCCGTGGCTCTTGATCGATCGCAGCATCCCGTGTGAGGTGTGCCATCCGAGGCAAAGCCCAGGCAATCGCCCATAGTCCAGTTCCAGACTGCATGCCACGCACCGATGCCCCACACGCCGCCTTCAGCCAGAGCGTAAACTGCCGCGACGATTCCAAACAGGAACAAATTCAGGAATCCGACCCACGTAATGCCAGGGCTGAGAGCGTGCACGAGGCTGAAGACGAGTGACGACGTCAACACGCCAATCCACGGACGATAGCGCGCGCCGGAATGCGTGCTTCCGTTCCAACCCCAACGTCCAGAAACGGCGTTTACCCGACAGCCGCAGCCAAACCCAAAGCGCCAGGTAGACGGGCAGGAACCCGGTAATGTTCCCGACGATCACGCTGGTGCCGGATTGCATCCCGCCGGCAGAGGGCGTTCCGACCAGGAACCGAGCGAACATTTGGCTCGGAATCAGAATTAATATGAGCGTGAGGAGAACAACCGCGACAGCGGCCAGCAGCG
>DATJWB010000164.1:0-48307 GCA_035501495.1 Bryobacteraceae bacterium
GCGCCGAGAGCGTGGAAGGCCAAGGCTCGACCTTCCGCTTTTCCCTGCCGCTGCGGATCGATGCCTCGGTGCCGGTCAAGGTTGTGGAACCGGGTCTCTGCGGACTGCGGACCTTGATCGTCACCGACAACCTACTGGTGCGGCAGGTTGTCTGCGACCAGATGGCAGGCTCGAGCCTCAGGTGCGGGTCGTGCACAACCTCTTCCGCGGTATTCAGTGAGCTGCAGTCAGCCCGGATATCCGGCGATCCGTACCATTTCGTGATTGTCGATCATTGCCCGCCCCGGATAGACGCTCTTCGCGTCGGGGAAGCGGTTAAGGGCACGCCCACGCTGGGCGCTACCATCGTGATCGCACTGACCACCATCGGAGTGAGGAGCGAATGGCGGAACGGCCACGCTTCCGCGCTGGATGCCTGTCTGGCGAAGCCCATCCGCCAATCGAAGCTGATGGATGTCCTGGCCGGTTGTTGGGCCGCGCGGTCCGGGGCAGCCCGAGCGACGTCTTGCCCGCGACCGGTCGTGGCCGGCCCGGTTCCCGATGGCGATCCGCTCCGGGTGTTGGTAGCGGAGGACAATCCGGTAAACCAGCGAGTGGCTACGAAGATGTTGGAGAGGCTGGGACTGCGAGTGGACCTGGCCGGTGACGGAAGGGAGGCGGTGAAGTTGGCCAACGCGTTGTCTTACGATCTCATCTTCATGGACTGCCAGATGCCGGAGATGGACGGGTATGAAGCGACCAGAGCAATCCGCGCCGCCGCGGAAAAGCAGAATCAGGCGCCCATCATTGCCATGACGGCCGACGCTCTTGCTGGTTGCCGGGAAGCCTGCCTCTCGGCTGGAATGGACGACTTCATTTCGAAGCCGGTGAGCTTTCACGAATTAGCCGCCGCGGTGCACAAGTGGGGAGAGATCGCACGCCCCGTTGCCAAGTAGTTTTGAAACCTGTGCATTTCGAGGCTGTACCCAACTGTGATGTGTGCGCTGGACGCGGGTGGGCCGTGTATAGTGCCGCTAGACTCAAAAACCGTCGCTTTGAGCCAGTGCCGTATCCAGCAAAATGACTGGTCACATTGGGGGGGGCCAATTCTGGCCGCAGCCGCCTTTCAGGCGGCTTTCTTCCGGGACACGATTGTCCATCTATTTCGGGGACGCCAGACTAGAAAGTGCCACCCCCGGCACATGATTTGATGGTGCCCAAAAGCGCCCCGATGAGTCGGGGCGCCGCAGACACGAGTGTCCGCGCCACACCAACGCCGCATGGTTATAGGCAGGAGAGCCCAAGTCTGAGCTGTGTCGGTTTGGCGTCCCCAGGGGGATTCGAACCCCCGTTACCGCCGTGAAAGGGCGATGTCCTAGGCCGGGCTAGACGATGGGGACTGCGGATGGCGGAAGCCGAGTGACTACTCTACTGTAGCGTCTGCAAAGGCTGACCGTCAACCGCGGCCGGCGCGATCACGCGGGCCATTCCAGGCTCTCCGGAACCTCTACCGCGCTTTCGATGATTGCCCAATACTCCACGCTCAGCCTGCCTTTTGCCGGAAGCCATCGCCACCCCGGGACGCCGAACAGGCGGCCGCGGTCGATCATCTCGCGGCGCGTCTCCGGAAACGGTGAGACACCGAACTCCATGCCCCGGGCGAGCGTCGCGCCGTTCCATGGCGCGTGAACGCGACTGAGGTTCTCTTCCCAGATCCCCAACCATGGAAACTCAGAACTCTTCCACACGTAGCCAAACCCCAACCGGTGCTCCGGGGAGAAGGCGGCGAAGAAGGCGCACTCCCGCCGCGGGTCCATCAAATGCGTGGTGAAGGCGCTGGAGGCGGGCGCGCCGTTGAACACGCGCAGGTCCACCAGGCCACCGCCGCGGGCGGGTGCGAAAGGCCAGTCGAACTCCGCGCCTGGGATGAGGTAGGCAGCGCTTCCGAAATCGCTCTCGAACACCTTGGAGCGAGTCGCCGACGCGCGGAATCGGGTGACGCCCTTCTGCAAAAACGGCGGCCCGAGTGTCACGTGTTGCGTCCAGGCGATGGGGCGATCGCAGGCGGACAGGTTTTCCACGGTCTCCAGGATGCGCACCGTGCGATCGTGTAGTTCCAGGCGGCGCTCGAACGCCAGTTGCGACAACGGCAGCCGGCAACTCATCCGAAGCAGGCCATCCGCGGCGGTGATCTCGTAAGGCTCCACGGGACCTTCTCCGTGGACCGTGATTCCGGCAGCGGCTTCGTCCGGCGACGGTCCGCCAAAAACATCCAGGCACAGATTGTGTCCCACGATGCCGGCCAGCAGTTTCGCCTCCGGGCCGCCGCCATACTCGGGAAATCGATTCGCGTCGTAGATGGACGGCTCAATCGAGGCCCATGGCGGGGTCCACAGGGGGTTGACTCCGGTCTGTTTGTCGAAGATCTCCGCGATGTGGCCGCCCTCGTGCAGGACCGTGACGCGCAACTGGCGGTTTTCCACGGCGGCGGCGCGGCGGCCCCGGTAGGTTGCTTCCGGCATGATGTTTTTCATTATGCATGAACGGCTCGTCCGGTCGATTCCGTACGAGGCCGCATCCCTGGCGGCTGGCAACGTCACCCGCGGAATGCGAAACTGATACGAGGAACTGTTTCACTGCATGCAAACCGAGGACCGACCTTGTTTTCCGAAGTACCAATTCTGATTCCGGCCTATCAACCCGGTGAGGCGTTGCCGGCCCTGGTCGCCGCGCTTCTGGATTTGGGAGTGCGAGCCATTGTCGTGATCAACGATGGAAGCTCACCGGAATCCAAAGCGTATTTCGACCAAATCGCCGCCCGGGACTGCGTGCACATCGTTCATCACGCCGTAAACCTGGGAAAGGGAGCCGCCCTCAAGACCGGCATGAACTATGCGCTGGTCCAGTTTCCGGACTGCTGTGGTGTAGTGACGGCCGATGCCGACGGGCAGCATCATCCCGAAGACGTCATCCAGGTGGCACAGAGGCTGCGCGAGCATTCCGAGTCCCTCATCATGGGTGTGCGAGGTTTTGACAAGGAGGTGCCTTGGCGAAGCCTCATCGGCAATCGAGCCACCAGCGTCTTCATGCGCCTGATGGTGGGGCAGAATCTCTCCGACACCCAGACTGGCTTGCGCGGCATACCCGCCAAGTTGATCCCTCACCTGCTGCGCGTGCCGTCCTCGGGCTACGAATTCGAGCTCGACATGCTGATCGCGTGCAAGCATCAGGGCTATCCGATCTGGCAGGAGCCCATCCGCACGATCTACCTCGAAGGCAACCGCCATTCTCATTTTCACCCTGTCCTCGATTCGATGCGCATCTACTTTCTGCTGTTCCGCTTCAGTATTCTCTCGCTGCTCACCGCGGTGATCGATAATGTGACCTTTGCGCTGACGCTGGGCGCGACCGGGAGTATCGGAGGATCGCAGGCGATCGCTCGGCTGATTGCCATGACCTTCAATTACGTGGGGGCGCGCAGCCTGGTGTTCCACTCGCGGCAGCGGCAAACCGTGGTGCTCCCGAAGTACATCCTTTTGGTGGTCTGCAACGGTTTCCTTTCCTACGCGCTGATCCGCCTCCTGCACGGCGCTGGAATGCGCACCATCGTGGCCAAGCTGCTGGCGGAGGGTCTTCTGTTCATTGCGAACTTCGCCATCCAGCGGGATTTCGTTTTTACACGGCGCGACGTGAGCCCTACCGCCACGGATTGGGACCGCTATTACACGAGTGTTCCGGCCACCGCCAAGCTCACGAGGAAGTACACCACCGCTCGTCTGCTGGATGCGATCCGGCGCTTTGTAACCCCGGAATCGCCGGGCGCAGGTCTCTCGATTGTCGAGATCGGCGGCGCCAACAGCTGCTTCGTCGATCGCATCCTCGAGGAGATTCCGTGCGGCTCCTACGATGTCGTGGACACCAACGAATACGGCCTCTCGCTGCTGGCGAAGCGCGAAGGACTGAGCGACGTGGTGCGCTTGCACCAGCAGAGCGTGCTGGCGCTCTCGCTCGAAAAGCCCGCGGACCTCGTGTTCAGCGTGGGACTGGTGGAGCACTTCGATCCCCACCGGACGCGCGAGGCGATCCTGGCGCATTTTCGGACGCTGCGGCCCGGCGGCATCGCGATCATCACGTTTCCGCGTCCCACGTTTCTCTATCGAATGGCCCGGCGGCTGATCGAAATGGCCGGAATGTGGAAATTCTTCGATGAGCGGCCGCTGGAGCCCGAGGAAGTGATTGCGGCCGTCCGGGAATCGGGCGATGTCATGTATCAGCAGACCTTGTGGCCGCTCATTCTCACCCAGCAGTTAATCGTCGCGAAGAAGCGGCGGGCCGGCCAATCGGCCGAGGCCGCGGCACAGGCAATTTAGTCGGGTCTCCAGCGTAAAATAGTGGAGTGGCCCCGCTGACGTTTACCCAGGCGCGCGAAACGGTCGTGGACGCGGTCAGTGCTGCGCGCAAGGCTCCTCCCATCGAAGAGGTTCCGTTGAACGTCGTTGCCGGGCGCGTGCTGGCCGCCGACCTGGCCGCCGACCGTGACTGCCCGGCTGTAGCGCGGTCCGTGAGAGACGGATTCGCTGTGCGCGCTATCGATCTGCCTGGTGACTTGCGGATCGTGGGAGAAGTCCGTGCCGGCGAACAGTATGCCGGAATGGTGGGTCGTGGCGAAGCCGTCGCGATCATGACCGGTGCGCCCGTCCCTTCCGGCGCCGACGCCGTGGTAATGATCGAGCACACCCGCAGCATCGACGGCCGGGTCTCCATCGATCGCTCCGCCGAGCCTCACCAGTTCATCAATCCGCGCGGATGTGAAGCATCGTTGCACGAGGTCGTGCTGCGCGCGGGCAGCCGCGTGGATTATACCGGTGTCGCGCTGCTCGCGGCCTTCGGCTTCAGCCAGGCGAAAGTCTACCAGCGGCCGAAGGTGGCCATCATTCCCACCGGCGACGAGATCGTGGAAGTGCACGAAAGTCCCGAAGAGTTCCAGATCCGGAATTCCAACGCCTGGTCTTTGGCGGCGCAGGTATCGCGGGCGGGCGGCATCCCCGAGATTCTGCCGGTGGCGCGCGATACCGTGGAACATACGCGGCAGATGATCGGCCAGGGTCTGGCCGCCAATCTGCTCCTGCTGTCGGGAGGCGTTTCAGCGGGCAAGTACGACGTGGTGGAGGAGGTGCTGGCGGGGTTCGGCGCGGAATTTCTGTTCGACCGGGTGCTCATCCAGCCGGGGCAGCCTCTGGTGTTCGGACGCGCCCAAGGGAAGTTCTTCTTCGGCCTTCCGGGGAATCCGGCATCTACCATGGTGACGTTTGAAATCTTCGCGCGCGCCGCGCTGGAATTGCTCGCGGGACAGGAGACCGTTTCCCTGCACATGCCTTATGCGCGGCTGACGGCCGATTTCCGGCACCGCCCCGGCCTGACTCGCTTTCTTCCCGCGCGCGTCAGTGCCGATGGCGCCGGCGTTACGCCGGTGAACTGGCACGGCTCTGGCGATATTCCGGCAATGTGTCGATCCAACGCCTACCTCGTCGCCGACAGCGGACGCGCGGAATATCCGCGAGGTGAATGGATCCGGGTGCTGCTGAAATGAACCGCCTGTCTCACTACGATTCCGCGGGAACACCCAGGATGGTGGATGTTTCGGCCAAGCCGGAAACACGCCGCACGGCACGCGCCCATGCCTTTGTACGCATTGGGGCGGCGGCGCTCGAAAAGCTCCCGGAGAACCCCAAGGGCAATCCTCTCGAGATTGCCCGCATTGCCGGCATTTCCGCGGCCAAGCGCACCTCCGACCTCATCCCGCTGTGCCATCCGCTGATGCTCACCCACGCAGACGTTGAGGCCACGGTGGAGGCGGAGGGCGTTCGGATTGTTGCGAGCGCAGCCACCACCGCGCAGACCGGTGTGGAGATGGAGGCGCTGACCGCCGCTGCGGTGGCGGCGTTGACCGTGTACGATATGCTCAAAGCCCTCGACAAGTCCATCGAAATTCAGGATGTCTACCTGCTCGAAAAGACCGGGGGGAAGAGCGCGGATTTCCGCCGCGCGGAGCGAACATGACGAACGCCGCGGTGTTGACGATCAGCGATTCCGTGACGGCCGGAACCCGTTCCGACCGTTCCGGTCCGGCGTTGCGTGAGAGGCTGGAACAACTGGGCTGGCGCGTCACGGTGATGGAAACCATCCCCGATGAAGCCGCGGAAATCGGCGCTCGGCTCGCCAACCTGGCGGATGGCGGGCAGATCTCGGCGATTTTCACCACCGGCGGCACAGGGGTCGCTCCCCGCGATGTCACACCCGAGGCCACGCGAGCCGTGCTGGATCGCGAAATTCCGGGACTGGGCGAATTGATGCGCTTGCGGGGCCGCGAATCTACGCCGTTGGCGGTGCTTTCCCGCTCGCTCGCGGGTACCCGCGGGCGCGTGTTAATTGTCAACCTTCCAGGGTCGCCCCGAGGCGCGGTGGAATCCCTCGATGCTATTGTGGAGTTGGTGCCTCACGTGCTCGAATTGTTGAATGGGCAGACAGAGCATACTACTGCCCGGCAGGAGTAGCATGTTTCGATTCTTTCTGGTAACGCTTCTCTGCGGATTACTGCTCGGGCAGCAGGCATCCCGCCCTCCCCAACCCGCACTGCAATCCCCCACCCAGGCGCAGCCTCCGCAACAGCCTCCGCCCGACAGCATTTTTAGGTCGACCGTTGAATACGTCGTGGCCCCGACTTTGGTATTCGACCACGATGGCCAGTACGTTTCCAACATTCGCCCCGACCAGTTCCGCCTCTTCGACAACGGCAAGGAGCAGAACATCCAGGTGGACGAAACCTTCGTTCCGATTTCGCTGGTGGTATGCATCCAGGCGAATTCGCACGTGGAGGGTCTGCTTCCGCAGGTAAAGAAGATCGGCAATCTGTTAAGCCCGTTGATCCTGGGCGAGCAGGGCGAAGCCGCGATCATCGCTTATGACTCACGGGTTCGCACACTGCAGCCGTTTACCCACGATCCCGACCTGATCACCAAGCAGGTGAAGACGATCTACCCAGGCAGCCAGTCCAACCGGCTGATTGATGCCGTGGTGGACGGAACCCGTCTGCTGGCCAGCCGGCCCAAAGACCGGCGCAGGATCCTCCTGGCAGTTGGCGAAACCCGCGACTTGGGCAGCGAGACGCGGGCTCGCGAAGCCCTCATCGGTCTGCAGGTGAACAATGTGCTGTTCTACAGCGTGGACATGTCACGCTTCCTCACGACGCTGACCGCGCCACCCGACCCAGGGCGCCCCGACACCCTGCCTCCGGCCATGCACTCGATGCCTGGCTTGACACCTGCCACGCCGACGACGGTCGCGCAGGCCTACGGATACAATGCGGGCCGCGCCGAGTTTATTCCGCTCATGGTCGAAATTCTCAAGGATGTGAAGGCCATCTTCGTGGACAATCCCGTGGAACTCTTTACCAAGGGCACCGGCGGCAGCGAGTTTGGCTTCCACAGCCAGCGCACGCTGGAAGAAGCCATACAAAAGGTCGGCGAAGAGTTGCACGCCGAGTACACCATCAGCTACTCGCCCAACAACACCGAGGAAGGCGGGTTTCACCACATCACGGTCGATGTGACCGGCCACCCGGAGGTGAAACGCACGCAGACGCGGCCTGGCTACTGGCGGGCGACGAAGCAGTAATCCGGGCCGTGGCGTTGCGCTTGATTACCTGCCGCCTTCAACCTGGAGATTATTGACCACCGAGAAGACTCCGGGGACACCATTGGCCCGCACGTTGGCCGTATCCTTGTCACCCTGGCTCGCCACCACGCCCTCGAGCGTGACCTTGCCGTTTTCCACGATGATATGGATCGGGGGCACCGCCTGGAGCGCGTAGCGGTCGAGTCCCGGATATCCGTAAATGGCCCGGTAGACGGCGATCCGGGTTTTGTCGTCTATCGGCGAGAGCGGCAGTACCTTGATCTGGTTGTCGACCTTCTCGACTCCCTCGATCTTGGAAACCACCCTTCCGGCGTCGCTTTTCAAGGTCGGGCGTGTGACCTGTCCCATCAAGGTCACGACGCCGCCATCCACGCGATAGGTCAGGTTGTCGAAGACACCATAGTAAGGCAGCATCACCAACTCGTGCCGGACTTCGCGCACCACGCGGTCCTCAGCCCTTGCCGGCGAAGGCGCCATCTTGTCTTTGTCCTTCTGGAACGAAAACCCCGGAACGGCGGCGGCCAATGCCGCCACAGTCATGATCCAGAGTCGTAACGGGAGCAGTTTCATCGTAGTCCTCCGTGTATATCACCCGAAAGAGTTAGAGCACCCGGAATACCAACGCGGCGCCCCTACAAAGCCCCGCGACCGTTAACCGGAGATTTTGACCAGAGTCTCGGCCGCCGACCCGTTCACCACCGCCGCGGCCTCTTCGGCGGTAAAGCTTTCCACCTTCGCGGAGATGTTCATGGAACAGAACTTCGGGCCGCACATGGAACAGAAGTGTGCGTCCTTGAACCCTTCCTCGGGAAGGGTCTCATCATGCATGGAACGCGCAGTCTCGGGGTCCAGGGAGAGATCGAACTGCCGGTTCCAGTCGAAGGTATAGCGCGCGCGGGAGAGCGCGTCGTCACGGTCCCGGGCTCCCGGCCGGTGCCTGGCGATGTCCGCCGCATGGGCCGCGATTTTGTATGCGATGATCCCCGCCTTGACATCGTCGCGGTTGGGCAGTCCCAGGTGCTCTTTCGGCGTGACATAGCAGAGCATGGATGCGCCATACCAGCCGATCATGGCCGCGCCGATCGCCGAAGTGATATGGTCGTAGCCCGGCGCGATGTCGGTGACCAGCGGCCCGAGCGTGTAGAAGGGCGCTTCGAAGCAGATCTCGTTTTCCTTCTGGACCTGCAGCTCAATCTGGTCCATGGGAATGTGCCCCGGCCCTTCGATCATCACCTGAACGTCGTACTCCCAAGCCTTCTTGGTGAGCTCGCCCAAGGTCTTCAACTCGGCGAACTGAGCTTCGTCGCTGGCGTCCGCTACGCTGCCGGGACGCAGACCGTCCCCAAGAGAAAAACTCACATCGTGCTTCTGGAAGATCTTGCAAATATCTTCGAAGCACTCGTACAGCATGTTCTGCTTGTGGTTCTTCACCATCCACTCGGCGAGGATCGACCCGCCGCGGCTGACGATGCCGGTGATGCGTTTGGTGGTCAGCGGGATATACTGCACCAGAACACCCGCGTGGATGGTCATGTAGTCCACGCCCTGTTCGGCCTGCTCTTCGATGACCTCGAGCATCACCTCGCGGCTGAGATCCTCCACCCGGCGCACCCGCGAGAGAGCCTCGTAGATCGGCACCGTGCCGATCGGAACCGGGGATGCGTTGATGATCGCCTTGCGGATGGCCGGGATGTCGCCGCCAGTGGAGAGATCCATTACCGTGTCGGCGCCGTACTTCACCGAATACTGGAGTTTCTCCAACTCGCCTTCGATATTCGAGGTGACCGCGGAATTACCGATATTCGAATTGATCTTGCACCCGGACGCCACCCCAATGCACATGGCTTCCAGGTTCGGATGGTTGATGTTCGCCGGTATGATCATCCGGCCCCGGGCAACTTCGGAGCGGACCAACTCCGGAGAGAGGCGCTCGCGTTTGGCCACGAATTGCATCTCTTCCGTGATCACACCCCGGCGGGCGTAGTGCATCTGGGTACGGACCTTGTCGTCCTTACGTTTTTTTATCCATTCTGTGCGCATGATGGCTCCTGAGATCCGCGGACGGACCAGGGTCCCTGGCGGCCCGCCCGCAAACGGCCCGAGGGGCGGTACCTTCCCGCCCCCTACTTCTTCTTCTTCGGCTTCTTGGTTTCCTTCTTGGGGCTTTTGTCCTTGGCCACAGAAATCCTCCCTTATGTTGAGATTATACTCGCTGTTGTGCGCAGGCGCGCCAGAAGAAAGAAGAGTTTCCGTTCGGGGTGGCGGACAGTGGTGAGCCTCCGGCCCCAACGGCGCGGCCAGTCCAACGAAGAATCGGATCCGCTCTCCGCAAACGCTTCTTTTCCGCTAAGCTTGCATTAATACGCCGCCCAGGAGTTGCCCGATGAAACGCTGTCTGTTCGCTTCGCTCTTTCTCTCCACGGCGATGCTCTTCGGCCAGAACGCCGAAGACGCGCCTCAACCCCGAAACAAGACCACGCGTCCGGCCATCCGCGGCACCCAGTACGCCGTGGTATCGATGAAGCCGCAAGCCTCCCAGGTCGCCGAGCGGATCCTGCGCGCCGGAGGCAACGCTTTCGATGCCGTAGTTGCCGGCCAAGCCGTTCTCGGACTGGTGGACTTTCCGATGAATGGCGTCGGCTCCGACGCCGTGGTGCTGGTCTACGACGCAAAATTGAAAAAGGTCTATTCGATCAACGCCGAGGGCACCGCTCCCAGGCTGGCCACCATCGAGTGGTACCAGAAGAACGCCGGCGGCAAGATTCCCTCCAGCGATTCGTTGCTCTCGGCCTCGCTGCCGGGCGTGGTGGATGCCTGGTATACACTGCTCAACCGCTGGGGCACCATGACCTTCGCGCAGGTTCTGGCGCCGGCCATTGAGCTCGCGGAGAACGGTTTCCCCATCAGCGATTCGCTCGCGGCCAACCTGCGAACGAGCCGGAAGATCCGCAAGTATCCCACCACCGTCAAGCTCTTTCACCTCGACACGCACGAGCCCGAGCCCGGCGAGATCTGGCGCAATCCGGACCTGGCCAATACCTTGCGTAAGCTGGTGGCAGCCGAACAGGCGGCGGCCGCACAGGGCCGCTCCGAAGCCTTGCGCGCCGCCCGCGACCGCTTCTACAAAGGAGATATCGCGCGCGCCATGGGGGACTTTTCCGAGAAGAACGGCGGCCTCTACCGGTATGAGGACTTCGCGGCATACTCGGCCAAAGTGGAAGACCCGGTCTCGATCGACTACCGCGGATACCAGGTCTACAAGAACGCCTCCTCCAGCCAGGGGCCTGCCGAGTTGATTGCACTCAACCTGCTGGAGGGATACGACCTGAAAAAGATGGGGCTCAACTCCCCGGACTACATCCACACCACCGTCGAGGCGGTCAAACTCGCCATGGCGGACCGCGACACGTACCTGGGCGATACCGATTTCATCCGCATTCCCTTCGCCGGGTTGCTTTCGAAGGACTATGCCAATGAGCGCCGCAAGCTGATCGATCCGCAGCATGCCTCGACGGAGTTCCGGCCGGGGCGGCCGGCAGGGGCCGATGACACGGAGCGGCCCCGCGACGTACAGATCCGCGGCACAGCCGATCACGCGGGCGATACCAGTTATATTGGGGTCGTCGATAAGAATCGCAACATGGTCAGCTTCGAGCCCAGCCTGCACAGCGCGTTCGGCACCGGCGTGGTGATGGGCGACCTCGGATTCATCTTCACTTGCCGCGGCGACTATTATTCGCTGGTTCCGGGACACGCCAATGCGCTCGAGCCCGGCAAGCGGCCTCGCAGCACTTTGCAGAGCACGCTTGTGATGAAGGACAATTTACCGCTGATGGTGCTGGGCAGCCCGGGCGGTGACGACCAGGTCCTGCGCACCCTGCAGACGCTGTTGAACGTGGTGGAATTCGGAATGAACGTGCAGCAGGCAATCGAAGCGCCGCGCTTCAACACCACCAGCTTTCCCTCGTCCCCATTCCCGCACGTAATGCGTCCCGGGGCCATGGCGGTGGAAGACCGGATTCTCCAGGACGTCCGCGAAGCGCTGATCCAGCGGGGTCACAAGTTGACCGTCAGCGGGCCGTGGGTCATGGGATCGAACGGTGCGATTTTCGTGGACCACAAGGCCGGTGCATTGAGCGCGGGCGCCGATCCGCGAGTCGAGGCGTACGCCCTTGCCTGGTGAGATGAAGCCTGCCGCGCCAAGCGCCCCTGAGTGGGGATGCGGCTGGCACGACTACCCGTGCCACATTTACATGCAGCCTAATTGGGGAAGAAGCGCTCGGTGACGTCCTGACCAGTAGCAACATCGACGCCGAAAAAGTCAATATACTTCACGCTGGGGACCGCGAGCACCTTGTGGGTGCTCACGTACATTTTCTGGAGCCATGCCAACCGGCCGTCGATCATCGATTGGGCCCGCACCTGGCCGCCCTGGCGGACGATCTCGATGTCTCTCTGCTTCTGTGCAACCAGCCGCAGATGGTAGGACTGGGGGTCGGGACCGGGCTCGATGCTAAAACCGTAGGCCTTCGCCCTCTCCAGAGAGGTCAACTCCTCGCGGCGGCCATCGGCCGCAGCCATAATCCAATAGGCGCTCACCGGCCTGCGAGGGTCGATCTGACCATCGGCGCCGATGTTGGCGTCGTAGTGAACGACGTTGGCATTGGTGCTGCGCTCGATCACGAACAGGGGAGTCTGCCGCACTTCAACATGCTCCGCCAGGAGCCCAGCAGCGCCCAGCAACACCACCAGTCCTCCAACTCTGAAACCCGTTCGCATCCGTTTCACCATGTGAGCCCCTCACGCAACCCTGCCGTATGAAACCGTCGGACTCCCGTATGTCCTCGGATTTCTATACGGATCTCTCACACGGTTTGGATGTTTCGACTACCCCAATGGTTGCTTCCGGAAGCGGGGAAGCGCGATCAAGGCCACACCGTAGATCAGGAGGGAGAGGAAGAGCGCGGCTTTGCGATCCTGGTGCAGGTCGTCCGTCACCAGGCGCCACGCCCCTACCGCCATCGCGGGATAAATCAGTCGCCCCAGTTCCAGATAGTTATGCGATCTGGTGCAGGCCAGTAGCAGGGCGGCGCCGACCACGATGGCGGTCCGGATCGTAGCGCAATAGGCATTGGTGGCATTCGCCCCAAAAATGGCGTGGTAAGCCGCGGTGAACATGCCTGCCGAAATTCCGGCCGCGAGCCATGCCAAAGTCCCGGCAGCAGCCAATCGAAACAGCTGGAAACCCCATTCGGTCCGTTCCCGCCCAAAACGAACAGCCATGCTATAGCACAACCCCGCCGCCAGGGCGCCCGCGGCAATCGCGATGGCATTCTCTCCAGGCCAGGTTTCTTCGCCCAGCAGGAACCGCGCGGCTTGCGCCAATGCCCCGGACGTGACCAACGCCAGCAGCAGGTAAAGGCCGCCGTGAACCTGAAGCGTCAAGCGGCGCCAGTAACCGCCCATCCAGAGACACGCGATCGCGGCCAGAGACCACACCGCATCGGCAATCGCCCCTACCAGCAGAATCCGGCTGCCCACCAGGGCCAGAAGGAAGCCGAAGGTCGAGTAGGTATAGAAGTTGCGGCCGCGCCCCGCCTGCCGCTCGAGCATGGTAAACGAGACCACATAGCATGCCAGCGCGCACGAAAGAGTGAGGACTGCCATCGCGGGCCCAAGGCGCGGATCTTCACCGGCGAGCCGCAGACCGCCGCCGACGCTGATGAGGAAGGCCAGGCAACATTGGGTAGTTTCGAAGTTGGTGAAGGTGAACCCGCGGAGGAGCGTTCGGACAATGGTACTGGAAAGATAGATGGCGAGCAGCGCGATCTGCGCCGCCAGCAGCCAGCCGTGGGGGATGGGCGCATAGGCGGGTGGCAGCCCGCGCTCGTTGGTCGCGAGCCAGGTTGCCAGGAGAATCGAAAGATCGGCCGCAGTGGCGGCGAGCCAGCGCTCACTCAGCCAGTGCTCCAGGCAGGCCGAGGCTTCCACGGCGGCGGCAATCGCCAGGAAGACCAGCGTGAAGGGGAGGGCGTCGTGGGTGGCGATCAAAAGCGCGGCAGCGGTGCCCAGTCCTGCGAGCGTGGCGATGGTGGCGACAATCAGAAGGTCCTTGCGCCACGAGACTGCCAGGCCGAAGACGGTGAAGAAGAGGAGGATCCCGCCAGCCGCCCAGGTGGAGACGGCGTGAAACCGCAGGGTGGCTTCCCACAGGAGGGGAGAGAGCACCAGCACGGAGGTCAGGCTGTGGAGGGCGGCTTCCAATTGCCGGGCGGCGCTGGTGCGGGCCGCCGCCACCAGCCAGAGAATCGCGTAGAACAGCCCGATGGCGACGCCGATCTGCGCGGAGACGGTGGCCGATTCGGTGATGGCTCTGAGCAGATAAGCGCCGGCGAGTCCGAGGAGGGCGCGTCCGAGTACTGGCAGGAGGGCCGCGGGCGACGGAGTGATGGATGCCGGGACGCCTTGCGCAGGTAAGGCGGCAGCGGCGCGTTCGGGTTGCCAGAGTCCCAACTCGCGTTCGAGACGTTCGACACGCGCAGTCAGGCGGCGGACTTCACCGGCCAGCCCTTCGTCGTCCGGCTGCGTCATGGCAACCTCCTCGAAATGTGGCGCAGGCACGAGTTCCAGGCACGAGTGCCCGCGCCACAAACCTAATGCGCTTCGCTTCGCTCCCATGGGGGCAGGAGCTTCACCAACACCACGAAAATCACGAAGGGCAGCAGCATCAGCAGAATCGCCGGGAGCAGGCCTTCGCGCGTCACAAAAGCTACCTTGTATGTCGTGTATCCCAGGAAACTCTTGGAGAAGAGCTGGCCGCCAATCACTACGTTCCAGCGCATGGCGAAGATGCCGACCAGCGTCAGCGAGCACGCTGTCACGTACATCACGCGGCGACGAGCTTCGGCAAAGCGCCATAGCTGATTGGCCGCCAGCAGCGACAGCGGAATGAGCGTCCCCAGGAAAATTTGCAGGACCACCTGGGAGCCCCAGAGCCGCGTGTGCACCATAAAGTCGAGGCTGCGGAACGACTCGTCGGCCTCATAGGTCCGATGGATCAGGTCGAGCATCTCGAGCGTGAAGTCGATGACGAAGGTGTAGAAGAGGTACTTGGCGATGGTGTCCAGGCACCGCATATCGATCGCGATCTTTTTGAACCGAGTCGTCGCCATGTAGAGCAGCAGCACCGCCGCGATGCCCGAGGTCATGGCCGAGAACAGGAAGACGATAGGCATGAGCGGCGTGGACCACCAGGGGTTCGCCTTGATCGACCCGAAGATGAAGCCCACATATCCGTGCAGCATGAACGCGGAGGGAATGCCGATGACGGTGACCGCGTAGCCTACCTTGTCGTCGATGATGCGGGCGGCGGGGCTGATGTTCTCCGAACCGAGCGTGAGAGCTTTGTAAATCAGGCGGCTGATCCCCGACCCGGTCTGCGCCATGCGCACGATATCGGAGCGGTACTCCAGCCAGATTTCGAGTAGCAGCACCACCATCAGGTACCAGAGGTACACAAAGCCAAACATCGCCATGGCGGACGACTTGTGCGGCGTCAGATACATCTCGAGCGAGCGCTCGGGGTGCCCGAGGTGCAATTGCAAGGGCAGCGGCGCCACCAGCATGAAGGAGAGCGCCGTGAGCAGAGCCAGCCTGTAGGTGGGACGGACGGCCTCCACGCGGAAGACCCGCTCGAGCGAGGCCAGAATGAACGCCCCTGCCACCAGCCCGGTGATGTAGGGGTAGAGCACGATCAGCAGGCTCCACTGCAGTTCCACCTCGTTGGGGTACATGAATCCATCGACACCAGGTATCATTGCTTGCCTCCCTCTCGCGCTTTGGCGAGCACTCGCGCTTTGGCGAGCACTCGCGCTTTGGCGAGCACTCGCGCTTTGGCGAGCATTACCGCACCGAGCCGTCGAGGTCCTTGTAGTAGACCTTCGCCCGGGTAGCCATGTACGGCTTCAGAACTTCTACTTTGTTGTTTCGCAGGAAATCGTGCACCGGGTCCTTGGGGTCTTTGAAATCCACGAGCTTCCGGGCTCCCGTCGGGCAGTTTTCGCAGCATGCAGTGGTGAGCCCCTGGGTGATGCGGTGGTAACAGAGCGTGCACTTGTCCACGGTGTCCTTTTCCGGATGCAGGTAGCGGCACCCGTAGGGGCAGGCCTGGACGCAATAGCGGCAGCCCAGGCAGTAGGTCTCGTCCACCAGCACTATGCCATCGGGGCTGACGAACGTGGCGCCCACGGGGCAGACCTGCACGCAGGGCGAATCGGCGCAGTGATTGCAAAGCTTGGGAACGAAGAAGCTCTTCAGGTCGGCGCGGGCGGACGGCGGAAAGCCTTCCATCGCGCCGTCCGGCGATTCCACGTGGGGCTGCTCGCCCTCCGCCACCTGGTAGCGCTCCACCCAGGTGCGGAAGTACCCCTTGGGAACGCCATTCTCCTTGGAGCAGGCGCGCACGCAGTTGCCGCAGCCGATGCAGGCATCGATATCGATGATCATGCCCCACCAGTGGTCGGCCATGCGGTAGGCCTCGCTGGGGGGAGCGGCTCCGGTGATCTGCTCGAGCGTGGCGCCGACGGACGCCAGCACCAGGAGTTTGCCGCCTACGGTAAACAGGTCTCGCCGGGTGATATCCATTTTTCGTGATCTCCCTCAAAGGTGCGGATTGTGCGGCTTGTGGCAGGCATCGCAGGCGACTCCCTGGGAGTGCTCGACGGTGACGACCTGCGGGAAGGTCTTCGGCTTGGCCGCGTCTTTCTCATGGCAGCGGCGGCACAGGTCGGCGACCTCGGGCAATTTGGGGCTATTGGCGCCCGGGTCCTCGGCATGGGAGGCCAGCGGGCCATGGCAGGCTTCGCACGAAACATGGGCGTGGCGGCCTTCGGCCCGGACCTTGGCCTGATCTTCATGGCACATGATGCAGGCGTCCTGGCCGGCGTAGGAGATCGGGCGCTGGCGGATCAGGTCCAGGGCGCCGGGGCGGTAGTGGCCGTACTGTCCGAAGGCCTTGGGGATCACCATACTTCGAACAATCAGGAAGATGCCGAGGCCGGCCAGGAGGACCAGCGCCGGCCGTACGAGGTGAATCCAATCTTTGAGCAACCGGCGCACGGATACCCCCTTTTTGGAGAAGCTGTAGCACTGGCAGTCGGTGGAAAGTGCCGCCAGGCTGGTACTGGATCAAGCAAGATTTATACCATACGGCCCTTTAATCTGAATCAACGAGTTAGCCATTACTCTGAGGGAATTTACAGCAGTTTACCTGCGTGTACTGGGGAAAAACACTCAGGTTTCTGGGTGCTAGCCCTACCAAGCTCACCTGCGGTGTACGCCCGAAAAGCGGCAGGAGTGCCCGCGCCACATCGCGTGCCGTTCTCCCGCGGCTTGGCCGATTGGATACCATCGAAATGGGGTCCACAGCATGAACAAGATCACACCGTTTCTGTGGTTCAACGACAACGCCGAAGATGCCGCGGAGTATTATCTTTCGGTATTTCCGCAAGCGAAGAAGGTGGGCGAGCTGCGTTCAAGCGGTGTGGGGCCTTGGCCCGCCGGAAAGATCGCGACCATCACCATCGAACTTATGGGGCAGCAAATGACGTTCCTCAACGGCGGCCCCGCGCACGCGCTCACGCCGGCTTTCTCGTACTCCGTCGCGTGCAAGGACCAGGCCGAGATCGACCGCTACTGGGATAAGCTGCTCGAGGGCGGCCAACCCATGGCCTGCGGGTGGCTGACGGACAGGTTCGGCCTGTGCTGGCAGATCGTGCCGGAGAAGATTGGCGAGCTCCTGAAGCATCCCAACGCGATGGCTGCCATGATGAAGATGGTGAAGTTCGACATCGCCACGCTGGAGGCCGCGGCGAAGGAGTAACGGCGGGCGGCGATGAAGACGGCCGGCGAATCCAAAAACCACCGTTCTTGATAGAATCGAGATCACTGGAGGGTACACATGTTTCGTCTCGACGCGGACCGCCCGGTGGAGTTCTGCGACGGTCTGAGAAGGCGCGACTTCCTCCACGCCGGATCGCTGGCAGCGCTGGGCCTGACCCTCACCGACTGGTTCGCCCTGCGCGCACGAGGCGCAGCAGCCGATGGCGCGCCCGATGTCAATTGCATCCTGCTGATGCTCATCGGCGGACCGTCGCAGCTCGACACCTTCGACATGAAGCCCAACGCGCCGGTCGAAATCCGCGGCCCCTACAAGCCCATCAAGACCAACGTTCCGGGCATCGAGATTTCCGAGAATTTCCCGCGCACCGCCAAACAGGCCGACAAGTTTTCGCTGGTCCGCAGCGTCTACCACACCGCGGCCGCGGTCCACGATACCGGCCACCAGATGATGCAGACCGGTCGGCTCTTCCAGGGCGGAATCGAGCATCCGCACATGGGATGCGTGCTCAACAAGCTCAAGGGACCGAAGGGGGACGTACCGGCGCATGTCCTGGTGCCGCGCCCCATAGGCAACACCGGTGGCAACATGCCCCACGGGCAGACGGCGGGGTACCTGGGCAAAGGCTTCGACCCGTTCGTTTTGAATGCCGATCCGTCGGACCCGAACTTCAAGGTCCCCGACATGCTGCCGCCGGAGTATCTTACAGCCCTGCGGGTGGATCGGCGCCGCAACTGGCGGGAGTTGGTGGACAAGTCGGTAAGCGCGTTCGAGACCTCGCAGGACGCCCGCCTGCTGGATTCGACTTTCCACCAGGCCTACACGCTGATGTCGTCGCAGAAAGCGCGCGAGGCGTTCGAACTGCATCGCGAACCCGAAGCCGTCCGCGAGAAGTACGGAATGAATCGCTTCGGCCAGAGCTGCCTGCTGGCCCGCCGGCTCATCGAAGCGGGCGTTCGGTTCGTCACCGTTAACATGTTCGAGACGGTGTTCGACGAAATCACCTGGGACATCCACGGTTCGAAGCCGTTCAGCCCGATCAGTTGTTACCGCGACCTGGTGGGCCCGATGTTCGACATGGCCTATTCCTCTCTGCTCGGGGAACTCGGCCAGCGCGGCCTGCTCGGCAACACGATGGTGGTGGCCACCGGCGAATTCGGGCGCACTCCGAAGATCAACCCGGCGGGCGGACGGGATCACTGGCCGCAGTGCTGGACGATGTTGATGGGCGGCGGACCGCTCAAAGGCGGAACGGTCGTGGGCGCGTCGGACGAAATTGCCGCGGCTCCGCGAGACCGCCCGGTAACTCCGGCTCAGGTGGCGGCGACGGTCTATCGCGGGCTGGGCATTGACTTGGGGGTCGAGTTACCCGGCGCGCAGGGGCGCCCGATTCCGCTGGTCGATCGGGGCGTGGAGCCGATCCGGGAGCTGTTCGCATGAGAGCAAGTGGCTTACTCCTGTTTTTCGTCACTCCGCTCTTCGCCCAGAAGCTTGCTGTCCTTCCTCCTACTGTCGATCTCACGGGCCCGGAAGCCCGTCAGCAACTGATCGCCGAGGCCACGGTCGGCGGCCATCAGGAAGACTGGACGCGCGCGGCGGAGTGGTCGTCATCCAATTCCAACGTGGCGACCGTGGACGAGCACGGACTGGTCGGCCCCGCGGGTGACGGCGAGGCCCGCATCACCGCGCGCGCTCGCGGCGTGAGTTCCACCACCGTAATCCGTGTGAAGGACGCACACGCGGCGTTCCAGTGGAGCTTCCGCAATCACGTCATCCCGGTTCTCACCAAGATGGGATGCAACTCCGGCCCGTGCCATGGCGCCCTCGCCGGCAAGAATGGATTCAAGCTCACGCTGCGCGGTTACGATCCGGATGCCGATTACGACACGCTGACGCGCCAATCGGTGGGACGCCGGGTGGTGCTGGCCGACCCGAAAGGCAGCCTGATGCTGATGAAGCCGTCGTTCGCAATCCCGCACGGCGGCGGCAAACGGTTCGCGCCGGACTCGCTGGAGTATCGCGTGATCGAGGAATGGATCGCCGCCGGCGCGCCTCCTCCGGCGGCCAACGATCCCGAGGTTCGCGCTCTGGAAGTCTTCCCGGCGGCAGCGGTTCTTTCGCCCGATTCGGAGCAGCAACTGGTGGTGCGTGCGCGCTACTCGGACGGCCACACCGACGATGTCACCCGCTGGGTGAAGTTCAGCTCCAGCAACGAGGGCGTCGCGACCGTGGACGACTGGGGCCACGTGAAAATGACCGGCGCGGGCGAGGCCGCGATTACGCTGTTCTACTCGAGCAAGGTGCTTTACGCCAGGCTCACCGTGCCGTTTCCCAGCCAGGTCACCGCCAGCGCATACGAGAACTTTCCGCGGCACAACTTCATCGACGACCTGGTGATCGCCAAGCTCGAGAGCCTGCACATCGCGCCCTCGAAACCGGCCGACGACGCCACCTTCCTGCGGCGGGCGTACCTGGATGCCGCCGGGATTCTGCCCACCTCCGAAGAAGTGGAGAATTTCCTGGCCGACTCCGCTCCCGAGAAACGCGCCAAGGTGGTGGACCGGCTCCTGGAGCGGGATGAGTTCGTGGACTACTGGGCCTACAAGTGGTCGGACCTGATGCTGGTCTCGACGCGGCGCCTGAACTCGACCGCCATGTGGGCGTTCTACGACTGGATCCGCGATTCTGTGCGCACCAACAAGCCGTGGAACCAGTTCGCCCGCGAAATCTTCCTCAGGTCGGGCAGCACGCGCCAGAACGGAGCGCTCAACTACTTCGTGCTGCACAAGGATCCCATCGATATTTCGGAGAACGCCACCCAGGCATTCCTGGGCCAGCGCATCACGTGCGCGCGCTGCCACAACCACCCGCTCGAGAAATGGACCCAGAGGCAGTATTACCAGATGGCCAACCTGTTCGCGCGTGTGGGCGTCAAGAACGGCACCGTGGGCGGCGAGAACATCATCTTTGCCAAGGCCTCCGGAGACGTGCTGTATCCCAAGCTGGCTCGGGCGCTGCCTCCCACGCCGCTCGATGGGCAGAGCATCGCCATCGATTCGCCCGAAGACCGGCGGGTGGCGTTTGCGAACTGGCTCACCAGCCCGAACAACGCGATGTTCTCGCGCACCATCGTGAATCGCGTGTGGGCGAACTTCATGGGACGGGGCCTGGTGGATCCCGTGGACGACTTGCGCGCCACCAATCCGGCTTCCAACGAAGAGTTGTTCGCAGCCTTGGCCAAGGACTTCGTGGATCATGGCTACGACGTGCGGCGGCTCATCAAGCTGATCATGAACTCGGCCGCCTACCAGCTTTCGAGCGAGGCGAACGCCACCAACCAGCAGGACAATGTGTATTATTCGAAGCACATCGTGCGGCGGCTGCCGGCGGAGGTAATTCTGGACGCTATGTCGCAGGTGAGCGGGTCGCCGACCGCATTTGCGGGCTACCCGGCGGGCACCCGCGCGCTCCAGTTGCCGGACACGCAGGTGAAGTCTGAATTCCTGACGTCGTTCGGCCGCCCGGCACGTAACATCTGCGACGCCGCGGAGCGCTCCATGGATCCCACGATCGGGCAGGCGCTGGCGGTGATTAACGGCGATACGCTCAACAGGAAACTGAGCGCGCCCGAGGGGACCATCGCGTTGTTCTTGAAACTGGGGTTGAGCGACCGGCGCATCCTGGAGTACATGTTTCTGTCGGCGTTCAGCCGCTATCCGACCGATTCGGAACGGCAGACGCTGAGCGCCGCGCTGGAGGGCGCCAAGCTCGCGAAAGGCACCGAAGAGGCCCGGCGCGACGCGCATCGCCAGGCTTTGGAAGATATGGTCTGGGCGATGCTGACCAGCAAGGAGTTCCTATTCAACCACTGATGCGCAACGTGGCGCAGGCACTCCCGCCTGCCGTGTCCCCACTCATGGCGACACTTTTTGCCGGCGCGGAAGCCTCGAAAATTCTTCGCCGCCAGCGGCACCGTGCACGCCCGACCAGCGTCCCGAAGCGTCGGGACGCGGCAGGCAGGATTGCCTGCGCCACATTGATTGCCGTTTCCGCTTTCGCCGCGCCTCCGCGGCAGATCTACTCGCTGGCGTGGCGTCCGGACGGGCACACCATCGCGCTCGGCGCTTATCGGGAGACCCGTCTGGCAGACCCCACTTCGAGCAAGGTGCTTGCCACCCTGACAGGCAATGCCGATGCCGTTCGCGCCCTCGCCTTCTCGCACGACGGGAAGCGTCTCGCCACCGCCGGCGGACTCCCGGCACGCAAGGGCGAGGTCAAGATCTGGGACGTCGATTCACAGTCGCTCATCACCACCATCGCCGGGCACTCTGACTGCATCTACGCGGTCGCGTTCTCGCCGGACGGCGCCACGCTCGCCACCGCGAGCTACGACAAGCTGATCAAGCTCTGGAGCGTCGCCGACGGTAAAGAAATCCGCACGCTGCGCGATCATATCGATGCGGTCTACGCGCTCCAGTTCACGCCGGACGGCAAACGCCTCGTATCAGGATCGGCCGACCGCTCCGTGAAGATCTGGGATGTGGCGTCCGGTACGCGACTCTACACGCTCTCCGACGCCGCCGATGGCATCAACACCATCGCAATCTCGCCGGATGGCACGCGCGTCGCCGCCGGCGGCCTCGACAAGACCATCCGCGTCTGGCGTCTCGGCGACAAGGAAGGCACCCTGGAAAACAGCCTGATCGCCCATGAGGACGCGATTCTCAAACTGGCCTGGTCGCCCGACGGCAAATATCTCTCATCGGCGTCCGCCGATCGCACCATTCGCCTGTTCGAGGCCTCCGGCCTGACGGAAGTTCGCAGTATGCCGCAATCCGATTGGGCATTCGGGTTGGAATTTGCGCCCGACGGCAAACGGCTCGCGGCAGCGGTGTTCAGCGGCGTTTTGGAATTCTACGAGGTGGACCATGAGAAGGCGTTGGCCTCGAAATAGTACTCTAGCCGTCGGGCTCGCGGCACTGTTTGCGGCCGCGACGTTGGGCGCCGATGGCACGGTTCGCTCCACCGGCAGCCGCACCACTCCACCCACCCTCGACACCGTTCAACCGCTTGGCATCGCCCGCGGCACCACCATCGACATGACGGTGGAAGGCCTCAACCTGGCCCGCGCCAGCGCGATTTACTTCAGCGAGGCAGGCGTCACTGGCCGCATACTGCGGGTGAAGGAACTGCCAGACCTGCCCGACATCCGGCTGGGATCGAACGGCACGCCGTCCACCATCGATGTGGGCCCGCTGCCCCCGCGCAACCAGGTCACGGTGGAAGTGGAGGTGGCTCCCGAAGCCGAAATCGGACCGGTGAGTTTTCGTTTGCTCACGCCGCTCGGCACCAGTCCGGAAGGCCGCTTCCTGATCGAGCCCTACTATGGCGAAGCCCCCGATCGTGAGCCCAACGACACGCCCGAGACGGCTTTCGAGACGTTCCTGCCGGCGATTCTGGCCGGGACCATCTCCAAGCCCGGCGACGTGGATTACTACAAGATCCAGGTAAAAGCGGGGCAGCAGATTTCGTTCGAGAACGGCGCCATGCTGATCGGCTCTTCGCTCCAGCCGGTCGTGACGATCCTGGATTCCGATCTGAACGTCATTCACGAGTTCGGAACGCAAGGCGGGACCGAGCAATTGATGTTCGCCCACCGCTTCGAGAAGGCCGGCACCTGTTACGTGCGTGTCTCCGATTATCAGCATAGCGGGCGCGCGAGCCATTTCTATCGCATCATTGCGGGCGAGTTCCCGCTGGTGGCAGGCGCGTTTCCGCTCGGGCTCCGGAAGGGCACGACCGCCGGAATTGCGTTGCGCGGCTACCACATCGCGCCCGGGTTGAAGGTGGAAGGCCAGGCCGCTCCCGAGTCCGAAGATACGCTGACGCTGCGGCCCCAACATGCTTTCAACCAGACGCGAGTGGCGCTCGGCACGGAGCCGGAGGTGGAGTCGCAAGGCGGGCAGATTGCGGCGCCGGTGACGGTGAACGGCAGAATCCCGGCGCCCGGGAAAGAGAATCAATACCGGTTCCAGTCGCGCAAGGGTGAGCAGTGGGTTCTGGAAGTGAATGCCCGGCGTTTGGGGAGCGATCTCGATTCGTTCCTCGAGGTCCTGGACGCGACCGGCAATTCCATCGAACGCGCCGTAGTGCGGCCGGTGTGGGAAACGTCTGTGACGTTGCGGGACCACGATTCGGCCGGCCGCGGCATCCGGATCTCGGCCTGGAACGGCATCCAGGTGGGAGACTACGTCATGATCGGCGGGGAGATCATCCGCGTCGAGGCCCTTCCGCTGTCGCCGGACAACGACACGGTCTTCGAGGCGTTCGGCGGGCAACGGCTGGCGTTTTTCGATACCACGCCGGAGGCCCACGCCATCGACTCCGCCGTCTACAAGGTGCAGATTCATCCGCCGGGTACCAAATTCTCGCCGAACGGGCTGCCGATCGCGCATCTGTACTATCGCAACGATGATGGCGGCCCGGGCTACGGGAAGGACTCCGTGATCCACTTCACGGCGCCCGCCGATGGCGAGTATGTGGTACGCATCCGCGATGTTCAGGGATTGGGCGGCGAGAACTATGCCTACCGGCTCACCGTGCGCCATCCGCGCCCCGATTTTCGGCTGGCCGTGAACCCGCGAAATCCCAATGTTCCTGTGGGTGGCGCGATTCCCGTAACCGTCACGGCATTTCGCATGGACGGATTCGCAGGCCCGATCGACGTTTCGTTGGAAGACCTGCCGCCGGGTTTGCACGCAAGCCCCGCCGCGATCGCACGCGGGCAGGTATCGGCCACCATCGTGTTGCAAGCAGACGCAGCAGCCAAGCTGAACGGCGCCGTGCCGCTTAAGGTGGCCGGCAGGGCAACCGCGGCGGGCGTCGCCCTGTCGCACCTGGCGAACCCCGAGGATCACCTGAAGCTGATTTCGCTGATGCCGCGTCCGGATGTGCTCATGACTGCGGAAACCAGGGAGATCACACTGCGACCCGGCGGCACAGCCGAGATCACAGTGTCGATTGCCCGGCAGAACGAATTCGGGGGGCGCGTCCCGGTGGAGGTGCGGAACCTGCCACCGCGCGTGCGCGTGCTCGACGTGGGGCTGAACGGTGTGCTGATTACGGAAGACGAATCGCGCCGCGGCTTCACGATTGAAGCCCTGCCCAGCGCCGAGCCAGTGGATCAATTGATCTACGTCTCCGGATCCGTTGAAACCCGGTCCGGCCAACAGTCGTCCTACGCGGCGACGGAGCCTGTCCGGCTGCACGTGGTGCGCTAACTGAACGGACCTAGCGGCCGTGTCCGCCGCCCCCGTGGAATCCGCCACCGCCACCACCGTGGAATCCGCCGAAACCACCGCGGCTGAAACCGCCGAATCCACCACCGCGCACCGCCGCGCCGCCAAAGGAGCGGCCGTGGTATATGCCGCTGCCAAAGCCCCCGAACGATCCTCGGCCTACGCTATAGGCGTGTCCGAATGACCCGGGGGTCCGCCCGGTGGCGGCAATCGGAGGACGATATCCGGGGCCGAAGTGACGATACCCATGGAAGCCACCATAACCGAAGCCGCCATAGCCAAATCCAAAGCCGAAGAACGGCGCCTGGTAAGCAAACCACGGGGAGTAGAAGCCCCACCCGAAGGGATCGTAGAAGATGCCGTCAGCGGGAATAAACGTATAAGCATCGAACCACGGGTCCCAATACCAACCGTTGCCAGCCCACATGGCCGGCGACCAGCCGCCGCCCGCCGCATAGGTTTTGGCGGCATCTACATTGGCTTCGGAGAGGTATGCGGATCGCAAGCTGGCCCATTGGTAGAAGTCATCGGCGTACGTCTTTTTGTCGAAGCTTTGGGCCTTGATCTTTCCTGTCTGGTTGAGGTTCAACTCGTGGCCGCCCTTGATTTCGATCTGCCTGCGGCCGATATCGACGCTTGCCTTGCCGTCGAACACGCGAAACTGTCCCCGATTCGCATCAAAGTCATAGAGACCTGGCTTTAACAGCCGGGCAGTTGCGCCGCCTTCGCTGATTTGCAGACTGTAGGGAAGAGTCTGTGCCACCTCCACGATTGCGCGGCCATTCTGCACCGCCAATGCGGTCGGGTTCGCCGATTGCATCCTCACCGTGCTGTGATCGCCCACCCGGAAAAAGACGCCGGGCGAAAGCAGAACCTCCGCCCGGCCATCCTGGGTGGAAAGATTCTGGTTCGGCGCCAGCCTGGCAGTGCCGGCCGATTTCGCGTCGAGAGGCTGCCCATCGATGCTCGCCTGGCCTTCGACGTAATTGATCGTCCCGGGCTGCGGCGGCGACTGCGGCGCGGGGGCACTCCACGCCGGGCTCAGCAACAGGGCAGCCGGGAAGACACCGGCGGCTGCCTTCAGCCAGAAACGTTTGTGGAAACTCACTGAATTCCCCCTTCCTACTTCCAGTTAAGCGGAGTCGAGGGTGCGCGGAATACTGGGAAAACTCCTCGGTCCCCGGAGGTCGGAGATTCAATCAGGAAGACAAAATCACGTGTGCAGTTCCGGACACAAGAAGAAGCGTCCTTCCCGGGCGGAGTGGACTGCACGGATCAGTACCGAGGGACAGCATCGTTTGAGAACGTATCCCATCGCTCCCAAACTCCGAGCTTCTTCGACGAAAGCCTGTTCCTCGTGCACCGTGAGGAACACAACCTTCGGCTCTGCCTGGCGCCGCAACTGTTCGATCGCCTCAAAGCCGTCCATGAGCGGCATGGAAATATCCGTAACGACCACCTCGGGACGCAGGCGATCATATTGCTCCAGAAGCGCGCGGCCGTCTGTCACCGTGCAGACGATCTCAAATTCCTTCCCCAGCACCTGCTTGAGCTCGCGCAAAATGAAAGGATTATCGTCGGCGAGCAGAATGCGGACCTTCCGTTGGAAAGGATAAGCCTCTTCGCTATCGGTAAGATTCATAACACACCCGTCACACGGCGATCATCCCGTGTCGAATCGCGTACTGGACCAGCTCCGCATTGGTCTTCAAGCCAAGCTTGTCGAGGATCGCATATTTGTGATATTCGGCCGTTTTCACCGAGATGTTCAAAATATGGGCCACCTCTTTGTGCGACTTGCCTTCCGCGAGCAGTTGCAGCACTTCACGCTGGCGCGGCGTGAGTTGCGCCCAGGCGTCATCGTGGACCGTCTTCATGCGGCCGGATACTTCCTCCAGGTCGCGCACAACCGCGGGAGACAGGTATGTCCGGCCTCGCAGGACCTCCCGCACCGCATCCTTCAACTCCGATCCGGGCGCCGTCTTCAGAAGGTATCCGGACGCGCCCAGGGCGAGAGCCTCCTGCGCGAGCGTGGCATCCGGGTGCATCGTCAGAATCAGGATCTTGCCTTCAAACCCCGCCTCGCGAAGTTGCCGGGTACAATCCAGGCCATTGAGCAAGGGCATCGAAATGTCGATTACCACGATGTCCGGTTGCAGCCGCCGGACTTCCGGAAGGACGGCTCGCCCATCGTTAACCGAGCCGGCCACTTCGTACTCCGGCTCCAGAAGCCCACGCAAACCATCGACTACCATGCTGTGATCGTCAGCGATCAGAACCCGCGAGCGTTGCATGCATTACCTGCCACCAGCAGACTGCTACCTCTAGTGGACTCCTTTAGCGCTGAGCCGGCAACTGGGAAGAATCATAGGCCGCTACCGGGAACATCGCCTCCACCTGCGTTCCCCGGCCTGCCTCCGAGCGAATCCGCAAGGTCCCGCCGATCATTTCGACGCGTTCCCGCATGCTCAGGAGCCCCAGGCCACCGGTCTGGCTCGCCCGTTCCGTATCGAAACCCACGCCGGAATCCGTGACCTGCAGCATGAGGTTACCTCCTTCGGCCGATAGGCGGACCTGCAACCGCGTAGTGTGCGAGTGTTTCATGGCATTTTGCAACCCTTCCTGAAAGACGCGGTACGCGGCCAGGCTCACCGGCTCGGGCAATCGCCTCGGTACGCCCACTGCGTGGAATTCGACTTCCCACCCGGTCCGTTGCCGGAGCGCGTTGCAATCGGACCGGATGGCCGCTTCGAGTCCGATCTTGTCCAAAACGGCGGAGTGAAGGCTGCGCGATAGCTGCTGGAGGTCCTTCGCCAGGCCGGTCAGGCGCTCCCCTATGGTCTGCAGCGAGAGGTGCAGTTCCGGGGCGGTATCAGCGCGTTCGGCGGCGGCTGACAGTTCGAACAGAACGGCAGCCATACGCTGCCCGTAATCATCGTGGAGTTCCCGTGCGATCTTGCGGCGCTCGTCTTCCTGCAGGGTCATCAGGCGGCGGGAGAGTCTCTGCAGTTCAGCCCCTGCCCTTACCGAACCCTCGTACTGTGCCAATGCTGTGTTTTCGAGCCGCACGAGGTAGCGGACCGTGGTCCACGACACCAGCACAGAGAACCCGACAATCAGGGCGATAGCCGCCCACAGCCGCCGCTCGGCGCCTCGAACAAACTGTGCGGTCCCCGACGCCGCAGCCTGCAGGCCGGCGCGATCGCGGGAGGCGATCTCGCCGAGCGTGGTGAGACAAGCTTCGCGCAGCGGTATGAGATCGCCCAGCAACAGTTGGATGGCGGATTCCGTGCGGCGCTGCTCCGTCATCTCGAGGCTTGGACTGGCGATCGCCCAGTATGCCGCGATCTGTGTATCCAACTGCCGGATGAGAGGGCCACGTTCGGAGGCGGCCACTTTCTTGTAGCCGTCAATCGCGCGGACGGCCTGCGCCCAGGATCGCTTGGCCTCCTCGCGATGAGCGGGCAGGGAAAGGGGGTCGGAATCCAGGAGGTAATCCCGGACAGCCCCCGCGGCGGCATTCAAGTAGAGGTGGACGCGGTCCAGGCGTTCACTCTGCTGGAGATAATCGTGAGTCGTGAGTGTGCCTGCCCGGCTGACACTTGAAAGGGAGCGCGCCGCGTACAACCCCAGGGCGAACAGCAGCGCCAGTACCACACCCATTCCGGTCAGCAGAACGTGCCGGGTGCCGCGTCGCTCGCGCCGTTCCAAAGACGGAATCATCCGTCTCTATTGTCATCCGACAGGGAGCCCGCTACGCCTTCGCCAACTGGCGCAGCACGTACGGCAGAATGCCGCCGTTGCGATAATACTCCACTTCCTGCGGCGTATCCACCCGCACATCCACCTGGAAAGTCTTCGCCGACCCGTCAGCAGATACCGCGCGTACCGAGGCCTTTCGGCCGCCGCCGTTCATGGATGCGCGCACGCCTTCGATGTGGAAGATCTCCTTGCCGGTAAGGTGCAAACTGGCGGCGGTTTGACCGGCCTCGAACTGCAGCGGCAGCACTCCCATGCCCACCAGGTTGCTGCGATGGATGCGTTCGAAGCTCTCGGCAATCACGGCGCGCACCCCCAGCAGCATCACGCCCTTGGCCGCCCAGTCGCGCGACGAGCCGGAGCCGTATTCCTTGCCGGCCAGAATCAGCAGCGGCACGTGCTCGGTCTGATATTTCATGGATGCGTCATAAATCGACATCTGCTCGCCGCCCGGAAGGTGGACGCTCCAGCCGCCCTCGGTTCCAGGCGCGAGCTGGTTGCGCAGTCGGATATTCGCCAGCGTGCCTCGCACCATCACCTCATGGTTGCCGCGCCGCGCGCCGTACGAGTTGAAGTCGGCGGGCTGCACACCCTGCGCGATCAGATATCGGCCGGCGGGACTGTCCTTGGGGATCGAGCCCGCCGGAGAGATGTGGTCGGTGGTCACCGAATCGCCCAGCAGAGCCAGCACACGCATCCCGTGGAAGTCCGTGACGGAGGTTTCCGGATCGGCCATCTGGTCGAAATAGGGAGGTTTCTTGATATACGTGGAGCGCGCATCCCACTGGAACGTGCCACCGGTCGGCACCGGCATGCCTTGCCAGTTGCGGTCGCCATCAAAGGCGTGCGCATATTCGTGTTCGAACATGCCCCGATTGACGGCATCGCGAATGGTGCGCTGCACCTCTTCATTGGAGGGCCAGATGTCGCGCAGATATACTGGCTGCCCGGACGCGTCGTTGCCCAACGGATCGTTGGCGAGGTCAATGTCCATGGTGCCCGCCAGCGCGTATGCCACCACCAGAGGCGGCGACGCGAGGTAGTTGGCCTTCACCAGCGGATTGATGCGTCCTTCGAAATTGCGGTTGCCGCTGAGGACGGCGGCCACCACGAGGTTCTCCTTCTGGACTGCCTCCGCCACGGGATCGGGCAGCGGACCGCTGTTTCCGATGCAGGTGGTGCAGCCGAATCCCACCAGGTGAAAGTTGAGCTGCTCGAGGTAGGGGAGCAGTCCGGCTTCGCGATAGTAATCGATGACGACTTTGGAACCCGGCGCCAGGCTGGTCTTCACCCACGGCTTCACCTTGAGGCCGCGCTCCACAGCATTACGAGCGAGCAGTCCGGCCGCGAGCATTACCGAAGGGTTCGAGGTGTTGGTGCAGCTCGTGATGGCCGCAATCACCACAGCGCCGCTCTCGACGTTCGCGGTGGTCCCGTTCAGTTGAGCGGGCGAACTCTTCTTCGGGCCGGGGAACGCATCGTGGAAATTCTTGCGGACATCCGGCAACTCCACTCGATCCTGCGGACGCTTGGGGCCCGCCATCGATGGAGTGACGCTGGCAAGGTCCAAATCGAGCGTGCTGGAATACACCGGGTCGGGCGTGGCATCGGTGCGGAAGATGCCCTGCTCCCTGGTATATGCCTCCACCAGGTCGATCAGCGCGGCATCCCGGTTGGTGAATCCCAGATACGCGAGCGTTTCGGCGTCCACCGGGAAGAAGCCCATTGTGGCCCCGTATTCCGGCGCCATATTGGCGACGGTGGCCCGATCCGCCAGGCTCAACGCGCTCAAGCCGGTGCCATAGAACTCCACGAACTTGCCGACCACGCCCTGCTTGCGCAGGATCTGGGTGATGGTCAGCACCAGATCGGTGGCCGTGCAGCCTTCCCGCAATTTGCCGTGGAGCTTGAAGCCCACCACTTCGGGCAGCAGCATGGAAACCGGCTGGCCGAGCATGCAGGCTTCGGCCTCGATGCCGCCCACGCCCCAGCCGAGCACGCCGAGGCCATTGACCATGGTGGTGTGGGAGTCGGTGCCCACCAGCGAATCCGGATATGCCTGGCCATTGGCTTGAAACACCACGGACGCCAGGTATTCCAGGTTGACCTGGTGCACGATGCCTGTATCGGGAGGCACCACGCGGAAGTTGCGGAAGGCAGTCTGCCCCCACCGCAGCAGCATGTACCGCTCGCGGTTGCGCTGGAACTCCAGCAGGGCATTCATGCCGAAGGCGTCGCTCGAGCCGAAGCTGTCCACCTGAACGGAGTGATCGATCACCAGGTCGGCGGGCATCAACGGATTCGCGCGGCTTGGGTCCGCGCCCATGCCAGCCAGTGCGTCGCGCATCGCGGCCAGGTCCACCACGCAGGGGACGCCGGTGAAGTCCTGCAACAGCACCCGCGCGGGCATGAAGCTGATCTCCTTGCCGCCGGCGCCTGCCGCACCGTCCACCGAGTGCGCGACGTATTCCACATCCGCGGCCGACACGCGGCGGCCATCCTCGTGTCGTAACAGGTTTTCGAGCAGGATCTTGATCGAGAACGGGAGGCGGGAGACGTTGCCGACGCCGGCTTCTTCCAGCCGGGCAAGGCGAAAGTACTCGTATTCGGTAGCACCGACGCGCAGCTTCGAAGCCGCGCCAAAACTGTTTTTCGACATCAACTTGATTATAATTGCGAGGCGTGGGCCACGCCCCATGGATTTTGAGGCAATCTGAAGACATGCGCTGCCTCACGTTGTTCGTAGTGGCACTCGGAGTACTCGCGCAGCCCGCGGAGAAGCCCGCGGCAGAGTGGATCCGCAGCGGTGAGCCGCTCCAACAGGCATGCGAGTCGGCCGGCGGACGGGGGGTTGTTCACGATGAGCATCCATCGGAAACCTGCTGACGCCCCGTCGCGATCCGGCGTTCGCGCAAAAGGCGCTACAGGAATTCTCCGTGCAGGATCAAATCATGGTCTTCAGCCCCGGGCAGGATCAGAACATCGGCGGCGGATGGGCGGGCGACTCGCTCGGCAAGACGGATTCGAAGCGCACGGGATGGCCGGAGACCGGCACCTACATGCTCATGCTGAACAACCCCCCGTCCGCCCGCCGACTCGCTCGACGCCGCATCGCGCCGGGCGGGGATCTGGTTGCCGATGGGCGTTACCAGGTTTCGGCGCAGCGATCCACCGGGATCACGTTCGTCGATCACGGCTTCCAGGAATATGGCAGCCAGATGGGAGGCACCATAACCGGATCGCGCGGAGGAGTTTCTCGCGGGCTACCTCGATACCGGCCCCGCACAGTTGCCAATCCGCGCCAGCGAGACGCTCGAGATCACGTTCGCGGGCGACACGGACCTCCGCGAGCGCCTCCGGCAATTCTTCGGAGGGCAGAGAGTCCGGTTCGCGATGCTCGTCGAGTCGCTCGTGGCGCGCCATTACCTCGACTCGCCGGCCGACGCGCGTCCTCTCAAAATCCGTCCGTGGATCGACGATGAGCGCAACGCGGAACGCACCCAACTGCCCGACGTCTCAGTGCTTCTCGGTGATCTGCCGGAACACCCGCAGTAGGTTCCCACCCAGGAATTTGCGAATGCGGCCTTCCGGATAGCCGCGGCGCAGCATGGCGTCCGTGATCAGCGGCAGGTCGCGAACGTCGCGCATGCCGCGCGGGAGCGGGGGGCCGCCGTCGAAATCGCTTCCCAGCGAGACGTGGTCTTCGCCTACCAGTTGGATCGCGCGGTCCACCACCGCCACCCAATCGTCCACGGTCATCCGAATTTCCTGCGGAATCTCCGCCGGCTGCATGGGAAACTGCGGCGCTACGATTCTGTCGAGCGCGAAGATGTCGAGCTTCGTGCCGCGCGCGACGATCTCGGTCGTGTCCCAGAACGGCTTGCCGGCATGCTCAGTCCGCCAGTCAAAAGCCTTGCGGTTGTGAAACTCGTTGCCGAGTTGGAAGCCGAACACACCGCCCTTGGCCGCCAGCTTTTTCAGCAATTCGGCCGGCATGTTCCGCGGAATGTCGTTCACTTCGCGCAATCCGTGGTGCGTGGCCACGACGGGGTCGGTGCTCAGGTCGATGGCCTGTGAGATGGCCTCGTCCGACGCGTGCGAGACGTTGATCAGCATGCCGAGGCGATTCATCTCGTGGATCACCTCGCGCCCCCGCTCGTTCAAGCCGTGCCATTTGGGTGTGGAGCAGCACGAGTCCGCGTAGTTGCTCGTCCAGTTGTGCGCGGAAAGCTGCACGGACCGCAGCCCCAGCCGGTACATCTCGCGAATCACCGCGGGGTCGCCGTCCAGATCGAAGCTGCCTTCGATATCGAGCACCGCCGCAATCTTACCCGACCGGTGAATCCGCTCGATATCGGGCGCGTTATAGGCAATTTCGATGGTCTGCCGGTTCTTCGCGATCTGCGTGACGGCGCAATCCAGCATGCGCAGCGCCTGCTTCGTTTCCAGGCGCGCGGGGTAGTAATCTTCGGTCACGAAGATGGAAAAGAAGAGGGCGCCCAGCCCTCCCTCACGGGCGCGAGGGAGGTCGAACTGTCCGTCCGCCTTCCGCTCGCCGATGTCGCCTCCATGATAGAACTCGCGATCTACCGCGTGCACGTGGCCATCGAACACCAGGGATGCCGCGTGCAGCGCGCGGGCCCTCGCGGAAGGCGCAGCTTCCGTGGTGCCTGGCGGCACATTTTGAGCGCCCAGCCAGGCCGCGGCGGCTCCCAGCAGAAGCATTGCGCATCCTGCTGTCTTATAATCAAGACTCGGTGACGGTCTCATGAGCGATCCTGTACGTCCCAAACTCGCGGGTGTGGTAACCACCTATTTCAAGTACTCGCATGCGCAGCATATCATCGATCGCTTTCTCGATGGTTATGGCTGGAACGGCACGCATCATCATCCTCCCATGGACCTCGTCTCGCTGTACGTGGACCAGGTAGGCGCGAACGACTTCAGCCGTGAACGCCTCAAGCGCCACCCGGAGGTGAAAAGCTGCTCGACGATCGCCGACGCCCTGACGCTCGGTGGCAGCAAACTGGCGGTAGACGGCGTCGTCCTGGTAGGCGAGCATGGCAACTACCCGCGCAACGAGAAGGGGCAGACCAAGTATCCGCGCTACGAGTTCTTCGAGCAGATCACGAAGGTCTTCCGCGAGAGCGGCAAATCGGTGCCGGTCTTCAACGACAAGCACCTCTCCTGGAATTGGGAGTGGGCGCGCAAGATGTACGACACGTCGCGCGAGATGGGCTTCGCCTTCATGGCGGGCTCCAGCCTGCCGGTGACGTGGCGCACGCCTTCGGTGGAAATGCCGCTCGGCTCGCGCATCAGCGAGGCGCTGTGCGTCTGCTACGGCGGGGTGGACAGCTACGATTTTCACGGGCTGGAGACCATCCAGTGCATGGTCGAGCGGCGGCGCGGCGGCGAGACCGGGGTCCGCGCCATCCAGGCGTACCGCGGCGACAAATTCTGGAAGGCGCTGCAGGAAGGAGTCTGGCCGCGGCCCTTGATGGAAGCCGCCCTCACGCGCAGCCACACGCTGACGCCCGCACGCGAGGGCTTCAATCACATCATGCCGGCGGATGACGACATGCGCCGCCTGGTGAAGGATCCGGTGGCATATCGTTACGAGCATGCTGACGGCTTGCGCTCCACCATGCTGCTGATGCACGGGCTGGTGAAGGATTTCAATTTCGCGGCATACGTAGACGGCGGTCGCGAGCCGTGGTCCACCCAGATGTATCTGCCCATGCCCGACGGGCGCACCACTCTGGCCAATTTCTTCAGCCCGCTGGTGAACAATATCGAGAAGATGTACCTCACCGGCAAGCCCACCTATCCCGTGGAGCGTACCCTGCTGACCACGGGCCTGACCGCCGCGGGCGTGGAGAGCCTGTACCGTGGCCAGACCCGCATCGAGACGCCGCACCTGGCCATCACCTACCAGGCGCCCAAGGAATCGACGTTTTGGAGAACCTGACGATGCTTACCCGCCGCGCATTTCTCGAAACCACGGCACTGGCGGCCGCTTCCGCCGCGCCGCCGCAATCCAAGCCGAAGCGGATCGCGATCATCGGCACCATCTACCGGCTCCAGTCGCACGCGCAGCACATGGGCGACCGCTTCCTGGTGGGGTATCCGTACGGCGGCGTGTGGCGCCATCCCAACGTGAAGGTGGTCTCGCTGTACGTCGATCAGAAGCCCGAGGGCGATCTCAGCGGCGCGCGCGCCCGCGAGTTCGGCTTCGAAGTCTACCCCACGGTGGCGGAGGCCCTCCGCTGCGGCGGCAGGGAACTGGCGGTGGACGCGGTGCTGATCATCGCCGAGCACGGCAACTATCCGCGCAATGAAAAGGGTCAGATCCTGTATCCGCGATACGAGTTCTTCCAACAGACTACCCAAGTCTTCGAGAAGGACGGCCGTTCGGTGCCCGTCTACAACGACAAGCACCTCTCGTACAGCTTCGAAAAAGCCAAGGCGATGGTAGATACATCGCGGCGCCTGAAGTTCCCCATGCTGGCGGGGTCGTCGATCCCGGTGACGTGGCGGCTGCCTTCGATCGAACTGCCGCTCGGATGCGAGATCGAAGACGCGCTGATGGTGGGCGAAGGCGGCTCGGACCCGATGGACTTCCACGCGCTCGAGGGGCTGCAGTGCATGGTAGAGCGGCGGCGCGGAGGAGAGACCGGAGTCAAGGCCGTGCAGATGCTCGTGGGCGATGCCGTTTGGAAGGCGGGCGAGGAGGGCCGGTACTCGAAGGAACTGCTGATCGCCGCCCTTTCGCGAAGTGACACGCCGCTGGGGCTGACGGAGGTGGACGGCCGCACGCAGGACCTGGTCGGCTCGGGTGAATTGCCCAGGCTGGCGAAGAATCCGGCCGCGTACTTCATCGAATACCGCGATGGCCTGAAGGCCACCATGCTGATGCTCAACGGCGCGCTGAAGGACTTTAATTTCGCCGCGAAGGTGAAGGGCCTGCCGCTTCAATCCACGCAGTTCCTGCTGACGCCGGACCCCAACGTTACTTATTCCGCGTGCCTGATGCACAAGGCGGAGCAGATGTTCGAGACGGGCGTGGCGCCCTACCCCGTAGAGCGCACGCTGCTCGTGAGTGGCATGCTGGAAAGCTGCCTGACGTCGAAGCTGCAGTCCGGTGCGAGGCTCGAGACGCCGCATTTACAGGTGGTGTATAAAGCGCCGCGGGAGTCGCAATTCGCGCGGACGTAACGCTGAGAGTGGGACGCGGCAGGCAGGAGTGCCGGCTTCACGTTACTTCTTGCGAAGCACGATCCGCTTGATGTCCGGCCAGAACTCGGTTCCCAGATTGGTCACCATGTCGAAGCCCAACGTGAGACTTCCCTGGATGGCCCCGAGGCGGGCCGTATTCAATCGGCCCGGATACCATTGGTTGGATAGAAAGGCAGTGCTGTAGGCGCTGCCGATTCGCCACGCCGAGATGGTCTCTCCATCGCTGTCCGTTCGCGTGAGAAACGTGCCGCGAACGGCGTGTGCCGACCGGCGAAAAAAGCCTCGATCCGTGGACCGGAAGTACCGTGGGTCCTCGTGAAGGGCCGTGTCGAGACCGAACGCCACGGCGGCGTGGATTCCCGAACAGGCCAGCGTCGAGGCCAGCCGTTTCGCATACCCGCCGGCTCCATGCCCCCACTCCCGCGGCGCATCCAGATCCTCCAGGATTCCTGCATACGCCGCGGCCCCGGCCAAACCCAGCGTCCCATACGCATTTTCGGCATGAAACGTCAGCTTTTCCCCCATATCCAGCGGATCGGCAGTTTGCCCGGAGGCCGCCACCGGAAGCCCGGCGCCAACCCCCAGTGCCAACAGGATCGGTAAGTAAACCTGATATATCCTTCGACAAGTGCTCACGAACGCTCCGTCATCCGCAGGGCGGTGGTCCATCGATTTTAACTTGATTTATACCGGCGCCGGACTATTTCTGGAGAAAAAAATTGCCGACAAACATGGCGTCGATTCCGGAAGAGTAGAAGCTTCGTACGGCATCGCGGGGAGTGCAGACCAAGGGCTCACCAAAAAGATTGAACGAGGTGTTGTAGAGCACCGGCAGGCCTGTGGACTCGCCCGCGGCGTGCAGGAGTTTCCAGTAGAGTGGATTCTCGGCGCGATCCACGGTGTGCACGCGGACCTGATCGCCAGCCAGTATCGCGGCGCCGAACCGGTCGCGATGTTCCGGCCGCACGCGCCCCACTGTGGACAGGAATCGGGCGTTGGCTCCTACGTCGAAATACTGGGCGCTCAACTCCGCCGGCACGGACGCGGCGAACTTCCGGTAAGGTTCGCGGTGCTTGATAAAGGCATTCAGATTCTCTGTCGAATACGGATCGAGCGGCGACGCCAGGATGCTGCGGTTGCCCAGCGCGCGGGCGCCGAATTCCATCCGGCCGTGCATCCAGGCGACGATCTTGTTGTCGTTCAATTGTGCCACCGCCGTGTCCACGAGTTCGTCGGCGGTGATCATGTAGCGGAAACGCAGCTTGCAGTTCTCGATTACCTGCTTGATCTCCCCCGCCGGAAAGGACGGGCCCAGGCACAGGGTGGAGAGCGCCACACGTCTCTCCTGCCGGTAAACGCCGTGCCAGGCATCGAGCACCGCGCCGATGGCAGTACCCGCGTTGCCCGACACGGGCTGCACGAAGACCTGCTGAAATCTGGAGCGGTTCTCCAGTGCCGACACCAGCAGGGCGTTCAGTCCCAGCCCACCTGCCAGGCAGAGGTTGTGCCCATTGCCGGCCATGCGGATGGCGGCGGTTTCCAATGCCCGCTGAATTCCGGCGGCGACATGCGGCCGAAGTTCCTCCGGGATCAGTTCGCCATCCTTCATCCCCAGGCGTTCGTAGAAACGCGCACTGAAGCCTCCGTGACGCAGGCGTTCGGTTCCGAAGTAGGAGCGGTCGATGCGGGGGCCTTCGTCGGACAGGCACAGGATGTCGAGGAACAGGTCACGATACCGGTCGTCACCAGAGACGGAGAGCCACTGAACTTTATGCTCGTCTGCGTTCGCCGCAAAGCCGAGCAGTTCGGTCACCCTGCCGAAGAGGTCGCCCAGAGAGTCGGCCAGGTACTGTTCGAACTCGAGCGAAAGCTGCGTACCACCGGCCTGCCAGCGTGAGCCGCACCGGAAATCCCCGCCGCGATCCAGTGTGAGGACGGTAGCTTCGTCGAATGGCGATGGGAAATAGGCTGAAGCGGCGTGGGCCCGATGATGCTCCACTACCAGGACGCGGCTCTGGGGGAACTGGGCGCGCAGTTTCAAGTGGAAGGCCTGGTCGGGAACCGGGCGGACGATCACCACCGCGTCCACCTGCTCCGGTTTCACGGCCGCGAGTTCGAGGCAGGTGTGGATCGACTGCTCCGGCATCTCGCGACGTCCGCTCCACGGAGTGCGCTGGCGGAGAATCTTGGACTCCTCGACCGCGGCGGCCAGTTCGCCGTCTTTCAGAATGGCGCTCGCGGCATCCCCCTGCACGCCGCCGATCCCCAGAATGATCATGACTCACACCGCAGCGGCATCGTGGCGCAGGCATTCTGCCTGCCGCGTCGGCACTCCTGCCGACGCTTTTGGTTCGCCACCAATCCAGGGCTGCCAGGTCCGGAAAGCGCCGGGACGAGCCTCGGCGCGGCAGCCTCGAAAACCCCTTCGCCGCCAGTGGCAGTGCACACGCCCGACAAGCGTCCCCACGAGTGGGGACGCGGCAGGCAGGAGTGCCCACGCCACAGCGCGCTCACTGGCCGCCTCGTTTTTCGATCTTCGCCCAAGTATCGCGCAGCGCGAGTGTACGATTGAATACCGGCTTGCCCGGTGCGGAATCCGGGTCGGCGCAAAAATACCCGAGCCTCTCGAACTGAAAGCGATCGCCGGCGGCGGCTGACGCGAGCGAAGGCTCCACTTTGGCGCCGCTTAGAACCTCGAGCGAGTTCGGATTGAGATTCGCGGTGAAGTCCTCGCCTTCCCTGGTCTCTGACGGATTCTCCTTGGTGAAGAGGCTCTCGTAGAGGCGCACTTCGGCATCCAGGGCGTGCGCCGCCGACAGCCAGTGGATGGTGGACTTCACCTTCCGGCCGTCAGGCGCGTTGCCCCCTTTTGTGGCGGGGTCGTAGGTGCAGTGAATCTCCGTGACCTCTCCCGTCGCGGGGTCCTTCACTGCGCTGGTGCAGGTCACGAAATACCCATAGCGGAGGCGCACCTCCTTGCCCGGGGAGAGTCGGTAGTACTGCTTAGGCGGAAATTCCCGGAAATCGTCCTGCTCGATGTAGAGGACACGGGAAAAGGGGACTTTGCGGGTGCCCATGGAGGCGTCTTCGGGGTTGTTCACCGCCTCCATCTCCTCCACCTTGCCTTCCGGGTAATTGTCGATCACCATCCGGAGCGGCCTCAGCACGGCCATCACGCGCGCGGCATACCGGTTCAGATATTCGCGCACGTGGTGCTCCAGGAGGCCGAACTCGATGACGCCGTTGGTCTTCGAAACACCGATCGCGCCGCAGAAATTGCGTATCGCCTCGGGCGGAAAACCGCGCCGCTTGATGCCGGCGAGAGTGGGCATGCGCGGATCGTCCCAGCCGCGCACATGGCCGTCCTGAACGAGCGTCAGCAGCTTCCGCTTGCTGAGCAGCGTGTAGGTCAGGTTGAGCCGGTCGAACTCGATCTGCTGCGGATGGTAGATACCCAACTGCTCGACATACCAGTCGTAGAGAGGGCGGTGATCCTCGAATTCCAGGGTGCAGATGGAATGCGTGATCCCCTCGATGGAGTCCGACTCACCGTGGGCAAAATCGTACATCGGGTAGATGCACCACTCGTCGCCGGTCCGGTGATGCGACTCGTGCAGGATGCGGTACATCACGGGATCGCGCATGTTCAGGTTCGGCGACGCCATGTCGATCTTGGCGCGCAGCGTACGGGAACCGTCAGGAAACTCGCCCGCCTTCATGCGCCCAAACAGGTCGAGGTTCTCTTCCACGCTGCGGTTGCGGTAGGGGCTCTCCTTACCGGGTTCGGTCAAGGTACCGCGGTAGCGGCGAACCTCTTCGGCGCTCAGATCGCAGACGTACGCCTTGCCGGCGCGAATCAACTGCTGCGCCCACTCATAAAGCTGACCGAAATAATCGGACGCGTAGTACAGGCGGCCTTCCCAGTCGAAGCCGAGCCAACGCACGGTCTCCATGATGGATTCCACATACTCGGTCTCTTCCTTGCACGGGTTCGTATCATCGAAGCGCAGGTTGGTTTTGCCGCCGAATTCCTGGGCCAGTCCGAAATTGAGGCAGATCGACTTGGCGTGGCCGATGTGGAGATAGCCGTTGGGCTCGGGAGGAAAGCGCGTGTGCACCCGTCCGCCGAACTTGTTGGTCTTCAAGTCGTCCAGGATAATGTCGCGGATGAAATTGGAAGAGCCGGACGAGGGAGGGCCCCCGGCGTCCGGCGCGGAATTGGACGAATTCATAGTCTTTTGAGCTTCTCAATCGCCTGATCGATTCGCTTCAGGCAGGTGTCGCGGCCGAGCACTTCGAGTGTCCCGAACAACGGGGGCGCCGTCTTGCGCCCGCATACCGCCACGCGGATGGGCTCGAACATCTGGCCGGCCTTAATGCCCAGGCTCTCGGCGGCCGCACGCAGTACCAGTTCCAGGCCGTCGTGCGTGAACTCGGCTGAAGCGAGCACTTCGCGGGCACGCTCGAGCACGCGCCGGGCAAGCATGGCATCGCCTTTCTTGGGAATCAGTTCGCCGGTGTCGTATGGCGCCAGGTCGCTCGCGAAAAAGAAATCGGCCACGGAGTAAACGTCTTGCAACTTGTTGATCCGTTCGCGTATGAGCGGCGTGATCTGCGGAATTTGCCGGGCGGCCTCGAGATTGCCGCCCTCCACGAATCGCTCGAGCCGCCGCGCCAGTTCCTCCACGGGCAATGCGCGGATGTATTCTCCGTTGAGCCAGACCGCCTTGGGATCGAACGGATCGTCTTCTTTGAAGTTGACCACGGCGTTGCTGCGATTCACGCCATCGAGCGTAAAGGCTTCCACCAGTTCCTGGCGCGACATCACTTCGCGATCGTTCTTCGGCGACCAGCCCAACAGGCAGATAAAGTTCATGAAGGCCTCTGGCAGGAATCCCGTGTCGCGGTAAGTGGTGACCGATACCACCGGGCCATGCCGGCGCTTGGAGAGCTTGGTCCCGTCCGGAGCTACCAGCAAGGGCAGGTGTCCAAATTCCGGAGGCGCGCAGCCGGCCGCGCGGAAGATCAGCACGTGCTTGAAGGTATTGGTCAGATGATCTTGCCCGCGGATAATGTGGCTGATGCGCAGGTCGGCGTCATCGGCGCAGGAAGCCAGATGGTAGGTAGGCATACCATCGCTGCGCAGCAGTGCAAAGTCTTCAATGTCCGCCGTGGATTTGCACTGCTCGCCGTAAACTCCGTCGTGGAACCGTACATCCTCGACGCTTTCGCGCGGCACGCGGAAACGCATTGCGAATGGCTCTCCGGCGGCGGCGCGCCGGTCGCTTTCCTGCCGCGACATCTCGCGCATGCCGGCATTGAAAAGCCAGGTGCCTTGCGCACCAGACTTTTCGCTGTCGCCGGCGTGGGCCGCCGTAAAATCGCGATACGCCAAGCCGTTCCGAAAAATGGCCTCAGCCATGTGCCGATGCAGGGAAAGCCGCTCCGACTGCTTGTATTCCTCGTCCCACCCCAGGTCCAGCCAGCGAAGTCCCTCGAAGATCGAGTTCAGCGACGATTCGGTGTTGCGCCCGACATCCGTGTCGTCGATGCGCAGAATCATCGTTCCCCTGTTGTGCCGGGCATACAACCAGTTGAAAATGAAGGTACGCGCGCTCCCGATGTGGAGAAAGCCCGTGGGAGAAGGGGCGAAGCGGACTCGATGCATCAAAATTCCAGTATAACAGGGCAAAAACAGGGGCCAGGGTTTCGGGTCCGGGGGGCTCCCCGGGTGTAATTAGTTCCGGAGGCAGTGTAAGGGCTACCCCTTGCCGGCCAATCCGCGGCTTGGGCCGTGAAGTAGTTTACGTCCAACGGCTTTGGTACGGTGGTTGCAATTAGATAAGTAGTTGAAGTGGCGCGAACCGGCGGGGGGTGGCAATCCGAGGAGGATTGCCGCTGTTCCGCCGGTTTAGATTTTCCGGCCGCTCAACTTCCGAGGCTCACTGCACGACCATGACTTCTTTGCGCCAGTAATTCCACTTCTGACTGGTCGCATCGAGCACGTTCACCTGGCACACATACCTTCCAGGCACCAGTTTGTTCAAAGGAACGCTGAACTTGAGCGCAACCGCCTTCGACTTGGCATCCAGGCCATCGTTTACCTGTAAAGGTGCGGTCTCGAACGCCTTCACCTTCCCGCGGATAAAGCTTACGGTGGCGACCAGCGGTTCGGTGGTCTCCGCCGTGGGCTCGTAGGCCTGCAGATAAACGAACATTTCCTGATTCCGGTTGAAGACCCGCGTGACGCTCGGAACCAGCTTCATCCCGTCCTCAATCAGCGGATTGGCGGCATCCAATTTCTTGTCGTGCTGGGCGGAGAAGACCGCGGACGACATACTCATGCGCTGGCTGCTCAACACCACGCTGCTGATCGGCAGCATTTTGGATTCGGCGGTCAGGTCGGGAACCACGAACTTGGTCTCGTAGGTGCCCATTTTTCCGGTGACGTTCTCGCGCGCCAGGAACTTGATGTCGTACTTGCCGGGCGGCAGCATATAGCCGGTGTCGTACCCCAATGGCCTCTTGGCCAGTTGCTGCGCGGACTCGCCCTTGAGACTCACCGGGATGAAGTCCCGCACGTTCTGCACGACCTTGCCCTTGTCGTCCTTGATCTCCCCGATGAAATCGATCTGCGTGCTCTCAGCGCCGCCATGCTTTGCCAGATCGAGTTCGCTACCCGGGATCTTCACCGTGATCGGCACGAAATACCGGTCCCGCGCGAGGCGGAAATGATTGATCTCCATCGCGACCTGAATATCGGTCACCGGGTCGCCCAGCATCAGGGCCTGCTGAAGCTGGCGTTCCTTGTCGGCTGAGGTGGAGTTCTTGAACTCACGGTCGGCAAAATAGCCCTGGCGGTAGCTCTTGGGCTGCCCGTATTTCGCCACCAGGTCGGGCCGCAGCGTGATCTTGATGCGGCGGAACTGGCCATCCAGCTTGTCGTTGGTCGAAACGTAGCTGAGGATGTAATAGCTGGAGATGTCCTTCTGCGCCTGGACGATTCCCAGCGCCAGATCGTTATTGTCGAGCAGCGCCTTGCCGCCGGTGTCGGCGGCCAGCGTGGTAAGCGTCTCCTGCTGGTTCTGGAAGTTGCTGGTGGTGGCGCGGGCCGAACTGCCGGTGTACATCGCCGCGCCGCCCGAAGATCCCTTGGTCGCATCGCCCAGCGGCGCGGAAGCTACCAGGCCGCGCGCATCGATGGGATAGAACTTCACATTGGCGCGAAGCGCGGCGTTAATGGTCGCCTGTAGTTGCGCCTGGTTGTCGGCCGACTTGGCGATTCCGCTGGCGAAGTAGACCAGGGCCTTCTGCTCGTTCAGCGAGCCCAGCATCTTGACCGCAGTCTCCAGAGCGGAAAGCTGGCGGTCGGTGTTGAAGATATTGAACTCGGTGTCGTCAGCGGTGAAGGCCGCGCCCGTGTCGGATGTGCTGTCGTCGGCCGTGGAAATATCGAAGCCCTGACCTTCACCGATGATCAGGCCCTTGATGTCCTTGGCTAGTTTGTCGCGATCGTCGGTAAAATCCTCCACCACCTTTACATCGCTCGAGAACGTCATGATGGCCATCAGGTCCGACTTGGTCATCTGCGCCTTGAGGAATTTCTGGGCGGCGTCCTGGGCGCGGATCTGGTCCTGGATCGGCATCGAAGTCATGTCGAAGAACATCACCAGCAGCCTCTTGTCCTGGTATTTCAGGTCGCCGGGTTTCTCAGGCGCAATCTGGTTCGCCGTGATCGATTTCACCGCCGACTGGGGCTTCGCGATCGTCTCGGTTTTCACTGCCGGTCCGGCATCGGTAGGAGTGACTGCCACCGCCTCTTCTTCCAGCGTTTGGAACTGGCAGAATTTCACGGTCTGGGGCCTGCCGTCCTCGGTCACGATGAAGTCTTTCGCCGTCAGGTTGTCAATTGGCTTGCCGTTCTTATCCTTCATCACGACGTCTTCCACCACCTCTGTAGCGCTCGCTTTGAACGAGGTGGTCCCATGCGTCGCGGTGAGGACCTGGGGTTTGTCGTCGGGCCGCTGAGCCGGCTGCGCCGCACGCGAAGGCGCCTGTTGGGCAACCCCGGTCACAACCAGAATCCAAGTCAAAAAAGTGGCGGTGATGGCTCGCATAGATTAGAACCTGAATAGATTAGAACCTGAACCTCAAGGTAGCGGTGAACGCGCGCATCGCGTTGGGGGATTGCAGAGCACCGAATTGCGTCGAACCCACGGTGGTGTTGTAGCCGCCGAAGTTCACGTGGTTGAGCACATTCCTGGCGTCGAAGCGGATGTCCACGTTGCGGCGTTCGCCGAGCCGGAAGGTACGGCCCGCGGATGCATTCATTCCGAACGTCATGGGACCGGTGATGGTATCGCGGCCCGCATTGCCGTACTGACCGGCCAACGGTGTCGTGAAGGCCAGGGGGTTTAGAACGCCGTCGATGAAGACCGGCGCCCCGGAATACTCGGCGCGCAGCGGTCCGGTTATGGCCGATCCGCCGAGTGTCCGCGAAACGATGATCGGCGTCAGGAACGGTCCGCTCGAAATGGTGATGTTGGTCGTGAGGGTCCAGTCCTTCAACAAGGTGCCTTTGAAGCCCTTGAGCAGTGCTCCGCCGCGCGCTCCCATGCCGCTGCTGTACTGCGCCATCATCGTCAGTGAATGCCTGCGAACCAGGGACGAATTGGCGCGCTCTGCGTTCAGATCGAGCCAGTTCTGAGCGATGATGCTACCGCCGCCGCCGGACCCTCCGGCGCGTCCGCCCCCGCCCACCGATGCGTCATCGATGTCCTTCGCCAGCGTGTAGATCGCGTTCCCCGAGATCCCGCTGCGGAAGCGCCGCTGGAGCTGCGCCGAGAACATCTGCAGCTCGGAGTTGCCGCCGGAGGTCTCGTAGATCAGGTTGTTCGGGCAGGGGTTTGCGGCGCTGATGCACGGGTACGTGATGCCGGAAGGCGCCGAATTGGGAACGAACTGCTGGATCTGGTGAGTACCCTTGTTGCCGGCATACGTGAACGTGGAGACGAAAGACGCCGGCAGGCTCTGTTGCACCTGGAGCTGCCAGTAGTGCAGGTAGCCGAGAGCAAAATTGGGATCGATCGCGAACGTGGTGATGGGCTTCACCACCTGGACCGGGAAACCGTTCGCCAGAGTCAGAGGACTGCGGAGGTTGGAATCGCTCAATGTCGTGGAGAGCGGCGACTGCTGCGCCATTTGCGACGCAATCTGCTGGTAGACCGAGGTGTTGTAGTAGATTCCGTATCCTGCATTGACCCGAGTGGAATGCTTGGGGAAGGGTCTCCACGCCACACCGATGCGCGGCTGGATTTCGTGCGGGTTGGTCCGAACCAGGGCGTTGTTGAATCCTAGAGAGCTGCCAGGCGTGCAGCCGTTAATTGCCGCGCCGCACACCGTGGAGTAGCCGGTGTAGTTCTGATCCACGCTCAGGTTCACGAGGCGGCCGTACAGCTCCGTGATCGGCACCTGGTATTCCCAGCGAACCCCGATGTTCAGGCTCCATTGCGTGCCGATGCGCCAGACGTCGGTGACGTAAGCATCCAGCCAGGAGTTCCGGAAATACTTGTCCGCGTTGCCGTATGCGATGGAGCTGGTGTCCGGGACTCCCAGCAGGAAGTCCGCGAAATCGTTGCCATAGGCGACGCCGTTGAATTGGAAAGTGCCCCGTGGATTCGCTTCCGAAATGGGATTGCTCTGAATGCGGCGGAAGTCTCCCCCGAAGTGGAATTCATGCTTGCCGCGGGTCCACAGAATGTTGTCGCTCAACGCGCCGGTCTGTTGGCGATTCAGATTCTTGATGCCGTCGGAAAGAGAGAAGAACCCGCTGTTCCCGAACGAAAGCGAGGGAGGACCCCAGAAGTTCGGATCCTGGTCGTTCCCCGTGATGCCAAGCTGCTGCGACAGGTTGAACTTGTTTGCGAAAAACGGAGTGGTGGTCTGGGTGTTGCGGCTGAAATTGTACCCCAGGGTGTTAATCAGGTGCGTAGTGAAGTGGTAGATGTAGCTGGCATTCGCCGAGACTGCGCTCTGGTGGTTCGTACTATAGGCCGTGTTCGCTCCGTTGTACAGGAAGATGCTGGGCGTCTGGCCATCGGCGCGCTGATATCCCACGCCGCCGTTGATCTGGTGCTTGGCGTTGAACGTCTGGCTGATGCGCGCATTCACATTGTCCTGGTTGGTCACGCCCACCAGCGAAACCTGGTAGTTGTAGAGCGGATTCCCGAACACGTTCGGCAGAGGGTAGTAGCTCAACAACCCCAGCGCTTGCGAACTGATCATGCTCTGCGGAATCACGTTACCCGGGAACGGAATGGTGACGGGCAGTTGCGTCTGGCGATCCAGAACCTGCGAGAAATCGCCGTTGCGCTCGGCGGCCGTCGGCACCAGCCCTGATTGCGTCGTGCCGTTGCGCGCCCGCGTGGACTGGTAATTCAGAAAGAAAGTGGTGTGGTTGCCGCTCAGCAGGTGTGGAATCTTCAGAGGCCCGCCGACCGATCCCGTGATGCGAAGATTCGACGTCGCCGGCTTCGGCGTATCGGCGCCCGAGAGGGAAAAGTTGCGCGCATCGAGGGCCGAGTTGTCGAGGATGAACGCGAGATTCGCATTATAGCGGGGGCGCTGATTCCGGCGCCCGTTGCCGAAGGAATTGGGGTTACCTCTTCCGCCGCGTCCGCCGCGACCACCGGGACCGCCCATTCCACGCCCGCCGCCCGGAAAGCCGCCGCCAAAGCCACCCGGTCCGCCGCCGCGCATCCCCATCATGCCCGGCCCGCCACCGCCAGGGCCGCCGCCCGGACCACCTCGTCCCCCTCGTCCGCCGCCATCGCCCCCAGCCCCGGCCATATCGCCTCCGCCGGGTCCGCCCATGCCAAATCCGCCGGGGCCCATTCCGCCCGGCCCGCCGAATCCTTCCATACCGCCGCGGCCCATGCCCCAATCGTTCTGTTGCGGCATATCGAGGCCGCTGCTCACGCTGCCATTCACCATCATGGCGTCGCCCGCGCTTTGCGCGACGTCGGAAGCCGCCAGGTTCATCGAGGAATCCGCTTCGAGGGAATTGGCGTCACCGGTAGTATTCACGTCGGCACGCTGAAATCCGCCGCCGCGCTGCTGCTGTTGAATGGCCTGCCTGAGGGAAGGCCGGTTGCCGCCGTTCTGGGTGTTGTTGGCACTCTGGGTATTGCTCCCGCGAGAGGTTGGTGTACTCGATTTCGCCGGGGTTTCCGACGCGCTCGTCGCAGGCGCCACAGTTGGAGCAGGCGCGGCCGGTGCCGTAACCGCCGCGGCGGGCGCGGGCGACGATGGCGCGGGCGTTGATGGCGCGGGCGCCGCAGGCGCTGGAGCCGCCGATGATGGCGCCAAAGCGGCAGCAACCGCGGTTTTCATGGCATCTGCCGAGAGCATCTTCAACTCGAGCGGCGGGCTCGGCGGCGCCTCCGCCATGACCCCTACTTCTCTGGTGACGGGGGCGAAGCCCAGCATCTCGACGCGGATCGTCCAAACGCCATCCGCCAGGTCCGGAAATACATACACGCCGTTGTCATCGGTCGTGGTGACCACCTTCTTGTCGCCCATGGTTGCGGTCACGGTGGCACCGGGAACGGGAAGTCCGCCGGTTTGAACGACGCCGCGGTGCTCCGAGGCAAATAGCCCCGTCACGACAATCGTGGCGGCCAGAAGTCGCCCGAAGTTGATGAAAATGCGTTTGGATGCCATGTGGTAACACCTTCTAGGCGCAGGTGAAGGTGGGAATGTTACGGCTCGGACGCCCGGCCGCGGAGTGCGCCGCCACCAAAATAAAGTGGAACTACTGCCCGCAAAAGCGCGGCGATCTGCCCGGCTGGAGGACCCGCCCGCGCAACTTCGCGGTGGCTGTTTTCGGCCATTCTGGTGGCGTTCAGCCATGTAAATACTCTGTAAAGTCCATAATAATAAAGTACTTACAAGATGGCACGGCGTTTGCAATATCTGATGGCGGAGGTCGAACATGAAAAAGGGACTGTTGATTCTGGCTGCTGCGGCGATGATGATGGCTCCGGTGGGCGCTTCCGCTGCGGTACGCGTTTTCGTAGGTGGACCGGTAGTCTACGGTGGCTTCTATCGCCCGTTCTGGGGCCCGTATTGGGGACCCTATAACCCCTACTATGCCGGGTGGTATGCGGGGAACCCGTACGCCGGTGAAGTCAAGATCGACACCAAGGTGAAAGACGCCCAGGTGTTCATCAACGGCGCGTACGCCGGCACCACGCATGACAACAAGACGATGTACCTGCGTCCAGGCAGCTATAACATGGAGATCAAAGAAGCGGGCGCGAGCCGGTATGCCGAAAAGATCTACGTAACGGCGGGCAAGACCTTGAAGCTCCATCCTGAGCTGTAAGGTCCGGTCTCGGCCGCACGAAGCGAGTTTCATTCCGGGCCGGCTGAATCAGCCGCC
>DATJWB010000165.1:0-23514 GCA_035501495.1 Bryobacteraceae bacterium
GCTAGATGGTGCCGGTGAACTCGAGTGGTTCCGCGATTCCTGCCTCGATTGGATCGTGGCATACGAGATTGGCAAGGACATTTCCCCGGAGGAGCACCTGCGGCACCGGACAGACAACACGTTCCGCTTCCGATACGCCCACCTGCGGTCCTGCCTGCAGATCAGCGAAGCCGGGGACAGCGCGGTGCTGCTGCTGAACCCGGAAGTGGTCGATTCCGACGAGGAGTGGGAGGCCTGGTTCTTTGCCAATTGGCTACCCGGCGCCGCGATCCATGGCTCCTTTCGAGAGCTCCTGGAAAACGAGCTGCGCGAGTTGAAGAACAACGCCAGCCGCGAATAACAACGGCGAAAGTCGGTTCATTCGCTCCGCAAGGCGACTGCCGGATCGACGCGCACCGCCCGCAAAGCCGGCGCGACGGTCGCGGCCAGTGCTACCACAAGGAGCACGGCTCCCACCACCACGAAGTTCGCCAGGTCGCCGGTGCGCACTTCGGGAACCAGAAACATCGCCAGAGGACGAACCGCCAGGACGGCCAATCCCGTGCCGATGACGATCCCCACCGCTGTCAGAACAGCGCTCTGGTGAAGCACCAGCCGCAAGACCCGGCCAGGCGTGGCTCCCAGCGCGACTCGCAGACCGATCTCGCGGACGCGCCGGCTCACGGCGAACAGGAGAACCCCATACAGTCCGACTGACGCCAAGGCCAAACCGAGTATTCCGACGGTGCCAAGGAATATCGCACCCACCTGGCTGGGCAGCATGGCAAAAGCCAGGGCGCGGTGCATCGGCTTGACCTCGACAGCCGCCGTGGGATCGAGTTGTCCCAGAAGCGATTGGATTGGATGGATCAGAGTCTCGGGACGGCCGGCAGCGCGCACCAGAAATTGCAGATTCACCACCGAGCCCGACCACTGGGCGTAGGGCTCGTAATCGGCCAACGCATTCTCTTCCCCCAGCGTGAAATACTTGCTGTTCCGGGCGACTCCCACGATCAGAATCGGCGACTTCTCCCGGCGGATGGTGTGACCTACCGCGTCGGTGGCGCCGAACAGCCTCCGTGCCAGGTTCTCGTTCAGAATCGCGACATGCCCGGCGCCCATCCGATCCGACGGCACGAACGGGCGGCCTTGCACGATCGGAATCTGCATGACGCGGAAGTAGTCCGGCCCCACGTAATTCATGTTGAAAAGAACGTGCGCTGGCGGGCCCACGTCGGGAGTGAGGGTGGCGCCTTCGGTCATGTGATCGTTGAGCGGCACCACGCGAGCAATGGCGGCTCCTTCGACTCCCCGCAGTCCTTTCAGGTGCTCAACGGCACGGTCGATCACGGCTCTGGTCTTATCTGCGCTGCGGTCTGTATCTGGCACCAGCCGCATATACGCCCAAATCGTATGCTCGAGATCGAATCCAGGGCTGGCGGTGGATGCCCGCACCAGGTTGCGCAGGAAGAGGAAGCTTGCCGACAGCAGCACGATCGACACCGCGAGCTGCCCGACCACCAGCAGGTTGCGGATGCTGAAAGGAGCTGACCGGCTCTCGTCGCGCTTGAGAGCCACGCCGATGCCCGCCTTCACCCCTTGGATTGCAGGCATGAGACCGGCGGCGACGCTGGTGCCCACCGCCACCGTAGCGGCGTAGGCCAGCAGACGCCAATCCGGCTGGATCACGAACTGGATTGGCAGCGGCAGGGGCAGTTGGACCCGGCTCAGCAAAGACGTGAGCGCGAGATTCAACAACAGAGCAGCTACGGTTCCACAGGCCGCCAGCAACCAGCTCTCGGCCAGGAGCTGGCGGATAATGCGCCCGCGGCCGGCGCCGATGGAAAGCCGCACAGCGATCTCGTGGGAGCGGCTCGCAGCGCGCGCCAACAGAAGGCTCGCCACGTTTGCGCAGGCGATGAGCAGCACCAGCCCTACCACCACCATCAGCACGCCGAAGAACGCCGCCACCGGCAACATCAGCTCGGCATCCGTCTCAATGCGGTCCACGCCGGAAATCGCGACTACTTGAAGATCGGAAGCCCACTTGTGGTTCCCGTCCGGATAGACACGGTCCAACTCGCGGCACACCGACATCAGTCGCCCGAACACTGCGGGTCGGGCCATGCCCGCCTCGAGACGCGCGTAGAATTGCACGATCGTACGCTCATCCGTGACCGGGACGTAGAGGTCGGGCGAGAATCCGAATCCGGTCACCGTGCGATGGTCGCGGGGAAGGACTCCGGCGACGGTGAAGACGCGCCCATCGAGCACCAGCTTGCGCCCGACCACCCGCGGGTCGCTTCCCAGGCGCCGCTGCCAGAAGCCGTAGGTCAGGACCACGGTGTCCGACTCGCCAGGCTGGATGGGCCGGCCCCTGGCGACCGGAATGCCGGTCACATCGAAGAAATTGTCGGTCACGCGGACTACGGACAGCGAGACGGTGCTGTCGCCGTTCCGCCAGTTGGCCTCCATCTCTTCGTTCTCGCCGGCCAGTCCGGCAAAGATCCCGGAGTCGCGGACAAAGCGGTATTCACGCAGGCCCGAGTGGCTGTTGCCGCCGATGCGGACTTGCACCAGGGTGTGCGGATCGCGCACCGAAGGCTCGCTGAACAGCACCTCGTTCGCGATGCTGAAAATGGTGATGTTGGCGCCGATACCCAGCGCCAGGCAGACGATGGCGGTGAGCGCGAAACCGGGATCGCGAAGAAAGGTGCGCGCGGCGTAACGCAGGTCTGCTGACAAATCTTCCAGCCATCGGAACTGCCATGCGGAGCGCGTTTCCTCGAGGGCCCGAGCCATCGAGCCGAATTCGTGGCGCGCCTGCGACATTGCGGCACCATGCGAGAGGCCGGCCGCGATGAGCTCATCGGCGCGGGCCGCAATGTGGAATTCGAGTTCGCTGTCAAGTTCCTGCTCGAAGCGGGCCCGCCGCGGCAGGTACGTCAGGCGGCGGAGAGTTTCTTTCCAACCAGACATGAGGCCTCCTCAATCGCGCAGTGCCACCGCAGGATCCACCCGCAAGGCGCGCAGAGCCGGGGCGATCGTGGCGGCCATTGCAACCAGGACCAGCGCGGCGGCAACCACCGCGAAATTCGCGGCATCGGTCGTCCGCACCTCCGGCGTGAGGAACATCGCCAGCGGGCGCACGGCGACTACCGAGATCACCAGCCCGATGACGGTACCCGTGGCGACCAGGGAGGCGCTTTGCCCGGCCACCGATTTCAGGATCGCGCCGGGCGTAGCTCCCAGAGCGACTCGCAGGCCAATCTCGCGGATTCGCCGGCTGACCGAGTACAGGAGTACGCCGTAGAGACCAATCGACGCGAGAGCGATGCCCAGCAGTCCCATCGAGCCGAGAATCGCCGAACCCGCACGGCTCGGCAGCAGTGCCAATCCGAGCCCATCCTGCATAGTCTTGACTTCCAGCGCCGCCGTGGGGTCGAGGCGGTGCAGCTCGTCGCGCACCGCGGAGAGCAGCGCCGGCGCCGGGCCAGCCGCGCGGACCAGAAACTGGAGATTCACCGACGTTCCTCGGTCCTGCGAGTAGGGCTGGTAGACGGCAAGGACGTTTGCCTCTCCCAGAGTCATGTACTTGGCATTGCGCGCCACGCCCGCGATGCGGACCGGATTCCCGCCTCCAAGCCACACCACATGGCCGACGGGGTTGGCATCGCCGAATAATCGCCGCGCCATGTTTTGATTCAGAATGGCGACCGCGGGAGCACCCGGTCCATCGGTGGGGAGGAATTCTCTGCCCTCCAGGATGGGAATTTGCATGGTTTGGAAGTAGCCGGCGCTCACGTAGTTCCCGTTCCAACGCAGGATCGCGGATTCGCCCGAGAGATCGGTCCGGACCGGCATCTGGTAATTCATGGCATCGGTGAGCGGCACCACTCGTGCAGCCGACGCCGCTTCGACGCCGGGCAGCCCTCGCAAACGTTCCAAAGCGGTATCCACCAGCGGCCGGATCTTCGCGTCACCCGGATATTCTTCCGGGACCAGCCGCACGGACGCCCAAACAGTGTGCGGGATGTCGAATCCAGGATTCATGCCGGAGGCTTGCGCGAAGTTGCGCAGGAAGAGGACCGCCGCCGACAGCAGTACGATCGAGACCGCCAACTGCCCCACCACCAGGACATTGCCGAGCGTCCACTGTCCACGAGCCACCTGACGTTGGCTTTGTTTGAGCGCGCCCGCGATGCCGACCCGCGCACCCTTGAGGGCCGGAGCGAGACCCGCAAGCAGGCTCGTCCCGATGGTCAAAGCAATGGCGTAATCGAGGAGCCTCCAGTCCGGTGAGATCACCAGTTGAACCGGTAGCGGCAGCGGCAGACGAATCCGCGGCGCCATGGAAGTGAGCCCGAGGTTCAAGCCCAATCCCGCAGCCGTCCCCAGCAAAGCCAGCAGAAGGCTCTCGGCGAGCAACTGGCGAACGATGCGGCCGCGCCCCGCGCCGATGGAGACCCGGATGGCAAGCTCGTGGGTGCGGCTGGAAGCCCGGGCCAGCAGCAGGCTGGCAACATTCGCACACGCGATGGCCAACACCAGCGCTGCCACGATCATCAGCATGCCGAAGAAGGCTGCGATGGCAAGAAGGCCCCGGTCGCTTTCGAGGCGGTCGAGCCCCGATATGGCGGTCACCTGAACGCCCTTGCCCCAATCTTCCCCCGGATAGGTCTGCTCCAACTGCCGGCAAAGCCCCTGTAATTGCGCCGCGGCGCTTTGCCGCGTCGCTCCCGGCTGCAACCGTGCGAAAAAGGCTGCCTCGCGAGCGTCGCCGGACAGGGGCATGTAGAGATCGGGCGCAAATCCGGGGCCGAAGACCGTGCGGTGATCGGCAGGCAGTACTCCCGCTATCACAAAGGGCCTGCCATCGAGCACCAGGCTGCGGCCGATCGCGTTGGGGCCGCCGCCCAGCCGCGACTCCCAGAATCGATGCGAGATGACAACGCTGCTGGTGTCGCCGGCTTCGAGTGGACGCCCCATCGCCAGCGGAATTCCGGCGGTCTCAAAGAAGTTGCCGGTCGCCAGGATGGCAAACAGCCGGTCGGCGGCATCGCCGTGGCGCCAATTGGTTTCCATGTTCTCGTTGGCGCCGGCCATCGCTGCGAAAATGCCCGCGTCGCGAATCGCACGGTAGCCGTGCATCGGCGAGTGGCTGTCGCCGCCGATGGTAATCGACACCAGCGATTCCGGATTGCGCACTGACGGCTGGCAGAACAGGATCTCCGCCGCGATGCTGAAGATCGTAGTGTTGGCGCCGATGCCCAGCGCCAGGCACAGAGCAGCCGTCACCCCAAAGGCGGGATTCCGGCGGAATGCGCGGGCGGCATACCGGAGGTCGGCGAAGAGGTCCTCGATCCAGGCGAACTGCCAGGCGGAGCGGGTTTCCTCTCTCGCGCGCGCGGACGGGCCGAATTCCCGACGCGCCCGCGCCAGTGCGGCGGTTCGGGGCACGCCGGTTTCGACCAGTTCATCGGCGCGGGATTCAATATGGAACTCGAGCTCCGCATCGAGTTCACGGTCGAACCGCGACCGTTGCCAGAGATACCGCAGCCGGCAGAGGGTTTCGTTCCAGAAGGCCATGAGGAACCCCCTAAGCCGTCCGCATCACCAGTTGAATGGCGCGAACCAGGCGGTCGAAGTCCTCGGCCTCCCGTTCCAATTGTTTGCGGCCTTCCGGTGTCAGCCGGTAGAACCGCGCCTTGCGGTTGTTCTCCGAAATCCCCCACTCCGCTTGCAACCAGCCCTTCACCAGCATCCGGTTGAGCGCCGGATAGAGGGAACCTTCCTCAATGATCAGGTCGTCGCCCGAAGACTCCTTCACCCGCCTGGCGATGGCGTAGCCGTGCAAAGGACCTCCGCGCAGGGTGCGAAGGATGAGCATGTAGAGCGTGCCGGGAAGCAGCTCCGGATTGGCGCGTTCTCCCATATTCCCCTTTCCAGACTATCCATACGAAGGACAGGGGAGTCAAGTTCCGAAAATGTTTCGAGTGCCGGCGCCCGATCAGTTGATCCAATCTTTGTCGTCTTCTTCGTCCTCGTCGTCTTCCTCGTCGCCGTCTTCTTGGTCCAAGTCTGCTTCGGAATCGGCGCGCACGGTCGCATCCGCCATCTCGATGGCCTCATGGGCTGCCTCGTCGACGTCTTCGTCGCCGGTATCGAGCAGGTCCTTCAGAACGTGACGGGCTTCAGCGGGACGGATCGAACCCACGGCGGATATGGCCTCGATCAACAGGTCCTTCGACGTATCATGACCTTGAACGAGCGACACAACATGGGGCCACGCCGCTTCCAGTCCCCAGGTTCCGGCGGCCCGAACCGCCTCGAGGTGAATCAGGGGATCGGAGCTCCTCAAGGCCGCCATGATCGATTCCTCGAAGCCGCGGACGTGTCGCATCGCGAACACCGCGGTCAACATCCATTCCGGATCGCCGCTTTCCCATGCCTCCCGGATGGCCGGCTCGTGCCAAGGCTGCGGGAACCGCACCGATCCCTCCACCACCCTGCGCCGGAGTTCCTTCGAGTTACCGGTGTCCTGGTAGACTTTCTCCAGGGTGAAATGGATCCTCGACAAAGTAGATTCGGAGATCGGCGGTTCGTCATCGTCCAGTTCCAGGTACATGGTTTCCAGCACCGGACCGAAACTGATCGCCGCCCGGACGCGGATTGCGTCTGTCTCGCTGCCATCCTCCAGAACTTTCAACAGGGCGTTGTCCATCTCGTCGCTGATGACGGTATAGTCGCCCGCCAGGTCGGCGGCAATCAAACGGTCGGATGGCTTGGCTTGCCGATTCAGGAGGACACCGCGAATCGTCTCGGCCGCATTGCGGGGCCACTGCCACGGCTCGATTCTGCTTAAGGCTTTGATATTCATTTCAATCCTCACGGCAGGCTGGGAGCTGCCATCCGTTCCTGGCGAAAACGTACTCTTCCACCACGCGGCCGCCGACCAGGTGTTCCTGAATGATGCGTTCTAGAAGCTCAGGCGACACGGAGTGATACCAGACCCCTTCGGGGAAGACCACCGCAATCGGCCCCTGCCGGCAGATGCGAAGACAGTTCGCTTTGGTTCGGTATACCGCGCCCGCAAGGTCCAACTCGGCGATCCGCCGTTTGAGGAACTGCCACGCTTCCAGCCCGGCATCCTTCGCGCAGCACTTCGGCTCGGTCTGGTCGCTGCACAGGAATATATGGCGGCGCACCTCTGGAATGTGCAGACCGGCGGCTAGTTGCGTAAGCGCTTCGACATCCGCCATCACTACTCTACCGTGACCGCGGGGTTGGTTAGTTCGCCAATCTCCGCCACCCGGATCGTGACGACATCTCCGGGAGCCAGCGCGGCTTCCGCCGGTACGATGATGCCGGTACCCGTCAGAACGACGGTTCCGCAGGGAACGTGATTCGATCGCGTCAGGTATTCGAGAAGGGTTTCGACGCGCCGGTGCAGCTTGGATGTCGAGATGCCGCCCGAGAAGATGGCATCGCCGCCACGCGTGATGGTGCAGCTCATCTCGAGGGCGTAAGGGTTGGGCAGCGCATCGGCAGTGATCATGACGGGTCCCAGCGCACAGCAGCAGTCATAGGTCTTGGATTGCGGCAGGTAAAGAGCATTCTCCCGCTCGATGTCCCATGCTGACACGTCATTGGCGAGGGTGAAGCCCAGCAGGCTGCCGCCCGACCCAAGCACCACTGCCAGTTCCGGTTCGGGCGCCGTGAAGCGGGAATCGACGCGAATCCCGATACCCTGTCCGGTGGCCACGCATACGCGCGATGTGCCCTTGAAAAAGATCTCCGGGCGGGGTTCCCGGTAAACATAGGCGTACATGCCTTCGCGCGTGCCATGCTCCGCGTCGCGAAAAGACGCGCTCGTCTGGTAGGTGCATCCGCAACCCCACACTTCGGGTGGCGTGATGGGAAGCACCGGTGCATGCTCTTCCGGATGCCGGCTGGCTAGAGACGCGGCCAGCTTGGCGAGCGGCACTTTCTCCACCTCGGAACGGCGGATGAGGTCCACCATGTTGTGGCCCGGAATCGGCCGGGCCAGCTCGTTTTCAAATACGGCGGCAATTGTGCCGCCCGGCAGTCTGATTTGTCCTAGATGCATTCGATCCTATCGCTAGCGAGCTTCCACTCCAACCGGCCAGATGAATCACCACCGGGACGCTGGGACGCCGGGCAGACACAAGCCGGCGATCCCGGCTCTCTCGGCGCCCGATCCCCCGGCCGCTGTGCGGAGTCGCCACTATTCTCGGAATTTCGGAGGAGGCCGGGATGGCAGAGGCCGCGGAGAGATCCTCTCTCGGAAACTCCGTGCCTCAGCGTCGCGGCAGTCATAATGAAACTCGTCATATTCGTCCCGGTTCTGGGTCAAACAGGCTTCTAGTACTTCAGGTACACCGTTTTGTAGTCGCTATAGAATTCCAGAGCCGCGGGGCCCTGCTCCTTCGGACCGAAGCTGGAATCCTTGGATCCTCCGAAGGGCAGCTGATACTCCACGCCGGCGCTGGGCAGGTTGACCGTCAGCAGCCCCGCTTCCGCGCGGTAGATGTACTCGAAGGTGCGGGAAAGACTGGTGGTCTGTATCGATGAGGAAAGGCCGAACGGAATGTTGTTGGCGATCCGCATGGCATCCTCGAAGTCCTTCGCCCGCATGATCGCGAGAACCGGGCCGAAGACCTCCTCCCGCGCGATGGTATGCTGCTCCTCGACGTTCGCAAAAACCGTGGGCTCGACGAAGTAGCCCTTCGCCAGGGAACCCTCCGCCAGCCGGTTGCCGCCGCACAACGGAGGGCCCGCCTCCGCGCGGCCGATTTCGACGTAGCGCAGAACCGTTTCCATCTGCGCCTGGTCCACGCAAGGGCCGATCTCGATGCCCGGCTCCATTCCATTGCCCACTTTGAGCGCCCGCGTCCTCTCCACCACCGCACTCACGAAGCGCTCGTAGATGCCGTCCTCAACGATGGCGCGGCTGGTGGCCGTGCATTTCTGGCCGGTGGAGAAAAACGCCGCGTTCACCACGTTCTCCACGGCGGATTTGAAATCGCAGTCCGCCAGCACGATGGTGGGGTTCTTGCCTCCCATCTCGAGTTGGATCCGCAGGCGGCGCCGGGAGGCTTCCCCGTGGAGCCAGTTCCCGATGTCGCACGATCCGGTGAACGAAATCGCCTTCAGCGGCTGGGCGTTGACCAGTGCTTTTCCCAGTTCGCCGCCCGACCCGGCCACGAAATTGATCACGCCCTTGGGGATGCCGGCTTCGTGCAGGGCTTCCACAATTCGCCAGGCGCTTAAAGGCGCCGCGGAAGCCGGTTTCAAGACCACCGTGTTTCCGCAGATCAAGGCCGGCGCGAGTTTCCAGGCAGGGATGGCGCTCGGAAAATTCCAGGGCGTCACCAGGCCCACCACACCGATCGGTTTGCGCATCGCAAACATGTGCACACGATCGCGTTCCGATGGAACCAGCATTCCGGGCAGGCGGGAGCCTTCACCGGCGAAATAGCGCAGGATATTGATGGAGCGCCTGACCTCGCCTTTGGCTTCCGGAAAGGTCTTGCCCTCTTCGCGGGTCATCTCGGCTGCTACCTGGTCGAAACGTCTATCGAGGATGTCCGCGGCACGGTAGAGAATGTTTCCTCGCCCCGGGCCGCTCATCGCGGCCCAGCCCGTGAGCGCCGCAGCCGCGGCCGCGGCGGCATCCTCCACATCTTTCGCCTTTCCCTTCACGAAGCGCCCGACGATTTCGTCGGTGTTTGCGGGATTGCGATTCTCAAAGAGGGTGTCACTCTTCACCCATTCGCCATTGATGTAATTTGCAAAGATTTCGGTCATATCGGGTCTTAGAAATGTTCCGTCGGGAAATATGCGTCGTTGCGTCCGAACCCGGAAATCCGGGCCACCAGATTTTGCGGAAAGCTCTGAATGTGCGCGTTGTAGTGCTCTAGCGAATCGTTATACTTCAGGCGCGCTTCCGCGATATGGTCGTCGCTGTTGCGGATCTCCTCCTGGAGGCGCAGAAAACCCGGGTCATCGCGCCATTGGGGGTGGCTTTCGGATTCCACCAGCACTTTCGCCAGTGCGTTTGAAAGCTGGAGGTTGGCCTGGATCTTGTCGCCCGGCGCTGATCCGCTACGCAACGCCTTTCGAGCGTCTGCGGTCTCGGTCCGAACGCCCTCGCTCACAGGGCCGAGCTTTTCCGCGGTGCTTACCAGGTCTCCGATGACGTTGGCTCGCTCCTGCATCGCCTGTTCCACGTCGTGCCACTCGGACAGGATATCGGCCCGCTGCTGCGTCAGATCGGCACGCACCTTGACGAAAGTGGTGCATGCGCCGGCCGTGGCGGCGAGCAGTACCGGGATGGCGATCAGCGCGGGCTTCACGAGCGATTTCCTATTTCTCCAGCCGGTCAACGGCATCGATTACCAGCGTAATCCCTTGCAGATAGCCGGGGAGCAATGCCACCGGGTCGGTGTCCCGTGGCTTGATGCGCCCTTCGCGGAGATCGAGCAGCCTCTCGAACCCGGACGCGTCCAGGGCGAAATGCTCGCGCGCCGCCTGAATAATCTCGCGCCGCACCGGCGCCACGTCCCTGCCGTGAAGCGCCAGTGCGTGCCGGAACAGCACACAGAAAGTAGAGATGGAGTCCGCCAGCAGGCGCCTCAACAAGTCGGGATCCGACAACATGCCGGCACTCTTCTGGCGCAGCCGGAGGAGTTTCGCTCGCAGTTCGTGCTCCACCTGGGCGCGATAAAAGCGGTTGTCCACTTCGAGTTCGCCGGCCACGTCTTTTCCGAAAAGCACCCGGCGATAGCGCCGGATATCGGTGAACTCCATCGGAAAGCATTCAGTGGAAGCCGCGATTTCCTGCTCCGTCAGAAGCAGCGGCGAGGGGTTGCCGCGCTCCCGCCACCAGCCGAAAACCTCTTCGCTCCGCGCCAACTCATCGCGCGTGATCTGGTTCAGAACGCACAGGACGTTGAAATCGGAAAACTTCGCCTGGTGATCGTCCGCGGCAGCCGACCCATAGAGCACCACCGATACCAGGCTTTCGCCGTAAGCCTTCTTGAGACGCTCGACGAGTTGGTTGAGAAGGGAGTCCATCGGGCACGCTCCTACCAGTCGCGGCAGCAACCGCCGCCGAAGCCACCCGAGGAATCGCCGGAATCGAACCCGCCGAACCCGCCGCTGCCCCGGCTGCCCCACGTGGACCGGCTCATCGGGCTGCGAACCATCAGTCCGGGGATCAATCCGCGGCCACCAAACCCGCCGTAACCCGCTGGATTGCCTCTCCACATCAGCACTGCCAGGATCACCACTCCGCCGGCCACCACTACCCACGGGATGGCATCCAATGGCGACCAGTGGATGCTGCGGCCGATCCGCGCGCGCAAGGCTGTATGGTGGGCCTTGGCGGCGGCGCTGCCGATGGTGTCCGCGGCGGCGCGCAGTGCTTCGTTGAAGTCTCGTTTGCGGAGGGCCACCCGAGTTTCGCGTAGCACATGCGGCCCGAGACCGGCGGCCATATCCGCCTTCAATCCCGCTCCCGTCTCGAACCAGTCGTGGCGGTCGCTCACGGTCAGAATCAACATGGCCCGTTGATCCATCCCGGGGGTGATGTTGACCGCCTCGCCCCAATGATGAAAGATGGTCGTGGCTACATCGTCGAGCGGCTCGCCCTGCAGTGAATTGAGGGTAACCAGCGAAATTCGCACGCCAGTGGCACGCTGGACCTCAGCGCAGTACTCCTCCAGCTCGGTTTTGGTCCGCTCGTTGATGACGCCTGCGTAATCGCTGACAAATCCCTGCGGCCGAAGCGCCTTCCAATCGACAGCCCATCCCCAAGACGCACACAATGCCAGCGCGGCGCCCAACCGCAACCAATTGGTCATGTTGAACTTTCAGTGTACCAAGGCGCATCTGCCGCAAGCCAGACCCTGCCTTCCGGCGCCTCGGGTTATCGTGGAGACATGGGGCCCATCCCGATTCCCACGAACCGCCGGGAGCGCGCCCGGCAGTGGAGCCGCACCGCATGGGTCATGGCGCTCCTGTTTGCCAGCCTGCCGATTACGTGCCGGCTCTTCGTGGGCGTGTGGGGATTTGAAGACGCGCTCGGCGTGGCAGGGCTATGCCTCCTCATTGGAACCTACTTGCACTTCCGGAGCCGCCGGAGTTCTGCAGCGATTCCCGACGCCGCCACACTCCTCGACCGGGCGAGGGAGCAGGCGGTCAACGGACACATCGATCGCGCGATTCTTCTCCTGACAGAGGCTATCCGCCTGAATCGGGGACTCTGGCAAGCCTTCCAGTATCGGGGCGAATTGAAGCTGCTGCGGCCGGAATCCGTTGCCGGGGCTCTCGATGACTTTACTGAAGCCCTGCGTCTGGCGCCCGGCGAACCTCACCTCCGTGTGTTGCGCGATGAGGCGGAGCGCCTCCTGAAGTAAGATAGGACCATTGCGCCGCGTATTCGCAATCTTGCCGGCATCCCTCTTCGGCCTCTCGCCAATGGCACGATGCTGTTGGCATCAGATGCCGCCAGAGAATTCCGCTTGCTGCCGGCGCGGCGGAGAGCACGCCTGGACGGCGAAAACGCTTTCCACGGCACCTTCCGGCCGTTCCTGGCAGTCCGCCCGCTACGCGTCATACGCACCAGCGAAGGCCTCGCCGAGCCGGATTTTCAGCGTGCCGGCGGTCGCTTCGTCGGCCGTCGCAGGGCAGCACGGGTCACAGGGCTTCTCAGCTAACGCAGATGGATGTGGCGCGGGCACTCATGCCGACGCAGGGTCGAGACTTAAGACTATGTTCGCTTCCAGTGGTAAGAGTCTGCAGGTTCTCCAGCATGAGGCAATAGCGGTTGGCATCTGCCCCACACCTGCCGCGTAGATGTACTCTCCGATTCTTCAGAACCCGTCTGACTCCGACGGGTGGCCGCTACGTAGTTTCAACCACTTACGCAAGCAAAACCGCCGGACTCCGACGGGTCGACTCCCAATCGTCATTCTTCCCGCAGGACCACGATCGGATCGACCCGTGAGGCGCGGCGCGCCGGGAGCCAGCAGGCCAGTGCGGCGATCGCAATCAGTGCGGCAGAGACCCAGGCGAAGGTGGCTGGATCGAACGCCTCGACGTTGTACAGCATCGTCCTCATCAGACGCGTTGCAGCAGCAGCCGAGGCCAGGCCGATCGCCAGGCCGGCGCCGGTCAGCGCCAGCCCGCGGCCGATCACCATCCCGACCACCGCCCGCGCGTTCGCTCCCAGCGCCATACGCAAAGCGATTTCACGGCCGCGCTGCGTGACCAGATACGACAGCACACCATACAGCCCGATCGACGCGAGCAGCAACGCCAAGCCGGCGAAGGAACCGAGCAAACGCATCTGCAGGGTCCGGTCGGCAACCGCGTTATCGATGATCTCATCCATCGTGCGCACGGCGTTGACCGGCTGCAGGGGATCGACGCCCGCGATCACGCGTCGTACCGCTCCACTGATGGCCGCGGGGTCGCTGTGGGTGCGCACAATCAGGTTCTCAGGGACGGCCCACGTCTCGGGAAACTGCACGAAGGGGATGTAGACCCCAGGCTTTTTACCGAAATCGTAGCCTCGCTCCTGGAGATCCTGGACTACGCCGATGATGGTGCGCCACACCGGTGTCGGTCCGTACATCGTGATGCGATGCCCCAAGGCGCTTTCCTTCGGCCAAAACCGCCTCGCGAGCGTCTCATTGACTACGATAACCAGCGGCGCACCATCGCCGTCGTGTGCGACCGCCAGCCTGCCTTCCAAGAGCCGGACTCCCATCGTCTTGAGATATTCGTTGGATCCCACGCGGAGCAGAGCGTCGGTGGCCTCGCCGGGCTCAAAGTCGCGGCCCTCCACCCGATACGACTGGGTATTGCCCATGCTGAGGAACGGGAGGGTCGAATTGTAAGCCGTCCCCTCCACTCCCGGCAGAGCGCGAACGCCCTCCAGCACACGCTCGTAGAAGGCCAGCCGCCGCTTCGGATCCTGATACTGTTGCCGAGGCAGCACACAGCGCATGGTGAGCAGGTGGTCTGAGCGGAATCCCACGTCGATGGCACGCAGTTTCGCCATAGTGTGGAGCATTAGGCCGGCGCCCACCAGCAACACCATCGCCGCCGCGACTTCGAGAACCACCAGGACATCGCGCGTGGCGCCACGCCCTCCGATGCCGGCGCGGCCGCCCTGACGCAAACCGTCGGCCAGGGAAGCGCGCGAAATCTGCATCGCTGGAACGATGCTGAACAGCAGGCCGGCGGCTATCGAGATTCCCAGCGTGAACACCAGCAAGCCTCCGTCGAGCGACACGCCGTTCGCGTTCAGGTACCCCGCAGGTACCACTTTGGCGAGCAACGTCATGCCTGCCGTCGCCACGCCCAGCCCGAGCGTGCCTCCGATCATGGAGAGCAGAAGGCCTTCGGTGATCATCTGGCCCACCAGCCGCGACCGGCCGGCGCCCAGCGCGGCACGCACCGCCATCTCGCGCTTGCGGGCCACTGCTCGGGCCAGCAGCAGGCTGGCCAGATTGGCGCAGGCGATCAGCAGGACGCACCCTGCAGCTCCCATCAGAACGATTACCGCCAGCCGGGTCCTGCCGAGGATCTCTTCGCGGAGCGGGACTACCACTGCGCCGAGTCCCCGATTCGACGTATATTTCTGCTGAAGCCGGATGGCAATGGCGTTCATCTCCTCGCGAGCGCGCTCCAGAGAAACGCCGGGCTTCAATCGGCCGATGACGTTCAGGTAGTGCGATCCCCGGGCGGCGGCATCGGCTGGCGAAAAGTGGATCGGGGCCCAATAGTCCAGCTCACGATTGAGGAACACAAAATTGCGCGGCATCACTCCGAGGATCTTGAACGGAATGCCGTTCATGAGGATCGTCCGGTTCACCACGTCCGGCTCGCCCGCGAACCGCCGCTGCCACAGGCCGTAGCTGATCACCACAAGATTGGGATCGGTCCGGTCTTCCTCGGCGGTGAAGGTGCGCCCGAGCGCCGGAGGCGTCCCGAGGACATCGAAGAAATTGGCGGTCACCGAGCGGCCGTATACCTGCTCCGGCGGGCCGTCGACCGTCAGGTTGGCAAACGCGCCGCGCGTGGCAGCGAGGTCCGTGAAGACCGTATTCTGCTCTTTCCAGTCGAAGTAGTTCGCGGGCGCGGGCGTATTCTTGGGGACGCTGGCAAAGCTGGCATCCTCCCATACCATCACCAGGCGGCCGGGCTGGTGGTATGGAAGGGCCCCCAAAAGCAGGCGGTTGACGCTGGAGAAGATGGCCGTGTTGGCCCCAATGCCGAGCGCCAGGGCGAGCACGGCAATCGTGCCGAACATAGGCGACTGACGCAATATGCGGAAGCCGTAGCGGAGGTCGGAGAGGAGATTGTGGACCACGGTCTGAATACTCCCCAGGGCGAAAAAGGTTACGTCTCGCCGGGGCGCGGGCACTCGTGCCTGCCGCGTCCCCACTCATGGGGACGCTTGTCGGGCGTGTGCAGTGCCAGTAGCGGCGGAGGGTTTTCGAGGCTGCGCCACGGCTACTGAGCGGCGAACTTCACGGTGGCGTAGAAGATGTACTGCGTGCCGGAACTTCCGTTCGACGAACTGAAGGTACCCGCAAAACTGGCCTGAATGACGGATAGCACTCCGACGCTGTTGTTGGACTCCGTGATCCCGGTAATCGGTCCCAGCTTGAGGCCGGAAGCGCCAGCAAGCGCTTGAGCTCTTGTCTGAGCGTCGCGCAGGAGTTGCGGCAGCACCGCCTGGTGTGCCGTATCCACGGCCGATTGGCTGGCATTCAGCGCAGCACTGTATTGCACGGACGTGAAGCCGTCGGGCAGGGCGCTGTTCATGGCATCCAGTTTCTTGCTGTAACTGGCCAAAGCAGCAGGAGCGGTGGTGAACGAGACCTGGTAAGCCGATTGACCCGCCGCTGTGCGGCCGGACGGGTACGCCTGGAAGACTCCGACCGCGATCACCGCGAGATTTTGAATCCCCGCGTCGTGGAAGGCCTGCACGACCTGGTCCTGCGTGGTGTCCAGCGTGGTGTTGACTACCACCGTGAAGGCCGCCTCATCGGGTGTGATGTTCACCGTACGGCTGACCGAAGTGGTGATGCCATCCGAAACCTGCGCCAAGGCCGCCGTTGTCAAAAGAGTAATCAGAGCCAGATATCTCATCTTCGCTCCCGATTATGGCACTCTGTTAAGATGAAGTCACTCCCTCGATGATCGTCGAGTCCAATACTGTCCGCTTCGATTCCATCACTCTCGACAGCGGCGCCACGCTATCCCCCGTCGAGGTCGCTTACGAGACCTACGGCGAATTAAACGCCTCGAAATCGAACGCCATCCTCGTCCTGCACGCCTTTTCGGGAGACGCGCATGCCGCCGGCATCAGCCACGAAAGCGGCAAGCCGGGCTGGTGGGACAACATGATCGGCCCCGGCAAGGGTTTCGACACCAACCAGTATTTCGTGATCTGCACCAATGTGCTGGGCGGCTGCCGCGGCACCACCGGGCCGGGTTCGATCAATCCCGCTACTGGCTGTCCGTACGCCATGTCCTTCCCGGTGATCACTATCGGCGACATGGTGCGGCTGCAGAAAATGCTGATCGACTGGTTCGGCATCCCGCGGCTGCTCTCGGTGTCGGGCGGGTCGATGGGCGGGATGCAGGCGCTCGAATGGGTGGTGTCGTATCCCGATCGCGTGGTTTCCTCGATCCCCATCGCCACGACCGCGCGGCACAGCGCACAGCAGATCGCCTTCAACGAGGTGGGCCGCCAGGCGATTATGGCGGATCCCGACTGGTGCGAGGGCAACTACTACGGCAAGCAGCCGCCCGGCAGAGGCCTCGCCGTGGCACGGATGGTCGGCCACATCACCTATATGAGTGACGAGTCGATGCGCGAGAAGTTTGGCCGCCGCCTGCGGGGGAAGGAGAACCTCGGCTTCGGCTTCGACGTGGATTTCGAAGTGGAGAGCTACCTGCGCTACCGGGGCAGCCAGTTCGTCAATCGCTTCGATGCCAATTCGTACCTGTTCATCACCAAGGCCATGGACTACTTCGACCTCACCAACGGGCGGTCGTCGCTGGCCGCGGCGCTCGAACCGGCGCAGGCGCGCTTCCTGGTGATCAGCTTCAGCTCCGACTGGCTCTACCCCAGCTACCAGTCGCAGGAGATGGTCCGGGCCCTGCGCGCCCGCAATTGCGATGTGGCCTACGTCGAGCTGGCCTCCAACTATGGCCACGATTCGTTCCTGGTGGATGTGGCCGAGCAGGCTGACCTGGTCCGCGGCTTCCTGGCGAGCACGTTCGAGAAGGTGCGATGAGCGCCCAGGCGGCCAAGAAGCAGGCATTCGTTCGCGAGCTACTGGGACGCAGCGATTACGCCATCATCGGCGAGATTGTGGAGCCCGGCACGAAGGTGCTGGACCTCGGATGCGGCGAAGGCGAACTGCTCGAGTGGCTGGCCGACAACAAGGGCGTGCAGGGACGGGGCGTGGAGATCTCGGGCGTCAAGGTGCAGCGTGCCATCAGCCGCGGCGTCTCGGTGTACCAGGGCGATATCGACGAAGGTCTCGCCGACTATCCGGATCAGGCTTTCGACTACGTGATCCTGAGTCAAACGCTGCAGGAGACGCTTTACCCCCGCCACGTGTTGCAGGACATGCTGAGGGTGGGGCGGCGGGTGATTGTGGCGTTCCCCAATTTCGCGCATTGGACGGTGCGGTATTCCATGCTGAAAAGCGGGCGCGCTCCGAGGACCAAGCTTTTTCCGTACGAGTGGTATGAATCGCCGAATATTCACTTCCTGACCGTGCAGGATTTCGAGGAGCTGGTGGCGTTAGAGAAGTTGGTGGTGGAGCGGCGATATTTCCTGTCGGGACATCGGAGAGTGAACGTGCTGCCGAATCTGAGGGCGGAGGTTGCGGTGTATCTCGTGCGAAGGTAGTGAGGGGCGCAGCTGTTTACTTGAGGTGGAGTTCCTGTTCGATGCGGCTCAGACGCGCATCCATGACTTCTTCGACGCGTCGCAAGCGCTCCTGAAAGAGTTGGTCCATCGAGTTGAAACGCCCGTCCATGTGCGCTCGAAGATCGGTGATCCGGACATCGACGTGGTGGTTGCTGAAGAACACACCTAAAACCACCACGACCAGTGTGGCAATCGGGCTCAGCAGCGGAAGGTATGCAAGGACTTGCGCGTTCATACCTTGAGGTTGATTTTACCGTATCCGGCTCTCAGAATTCTTCGCCGGATGTCAGAACAGCACTCAGGCGCCGTTCGGCGGGCCTTCCCGCTGGGGGTGATCCCTCAGCATCCTCGCCCAGGAATCCAAAGCGAACCGTTCCATGATGTGAAGCCGGCCTGGAGAGTCCGGAATCCAGAATCGACAAGCTCGCTTCGGTCGCATTCATCCGAAGGCGCGTAGCCTGCTGGTAAGCGGAGAATGACTCAAGAAGTTCGCGTTTCTCTTCGGCCAGAACTTCAGTGATCATCCGGCGAACCTCGCCGATTACTTCCGCTTTGGCAGCTCTGATGGCTTCCTGCATCTCTTGTTTGGTTACGAGCTGATCATCAGGCTCACTATACACCCGTCTTGAATTGAGCCTGCGTTTTCTTCGGAAGCTTCGCGAGCACCAGATCGTACGCCTGCCGCAGCAGCCGCTTGATCTCCGCTACAGGCAGCGCATCTTCGTTCTCCAGCGCCACCCAATGATAGCGCGCCGAATACGGCGCGGGAATCACGCCGGGACGCTCCACCAGTTCCGCAAACTCCTCCGGCGTGCACTTGAACGACATGCAAACCGGGGCCACATCCAACACCACGACGGCATACATCTTGCCGCCGATCTTGAAGACCAGATCGCCGCCCCACAGCACCTGCTCGGTGGTGTGAGGCAGCGCCATGCAGTATTTGCGGACCCACTCGAGATTCATTTGGCGATCTTGACCAGCGCCACACCGTGCGAGGGGACTTCCGCGGAGAAGGAATCGGACATGCTTCCGAGATCCTGGTGCTTCCACAGGTCGCGGAGCTTGCGCGTGCCCGTTACCCCGATGTCGCTCCACTTCGCCGTAATCTTCGAGGCCGCGTCGCCGCGATTGAACAGACCTACCGCATAGCCGCCATCGGCCAGAGGCTTCGCCCACACTTCCTGGTCGCCATCCTTGGCAACCCGCACGCCCTGCTTGCCGGGGCTGTCCTGGTCGATCGCGATCACTTCCTTATTCATGAGGATCGCCGCGACCTCGGGCTTCATGTCGCGCAGGTCGTTGCCCGCGAGCAAGGGAGCTGCCAGCAGCGACCACAGGCTCATGTGGGTCTGATACTCGATTTCGGTCATTCCCCCATTGCCGATCTCGAGCATGTCGGGATCGTTCCAATGCCCCGTGCCCGCGTACTTCTCGCGGCCGGGCTGCAGATCGAAGCCGATGTGACTCATCGACGCCCACGTGTCGCGGATGTCGCCGGTGGTGCGCCACAAATTGCCGCTGACTCTCGCGCCCCACTCTCCGACGTCCAGATTGCCGTACTGGCACAGGCTGTAGACGATGTTGCGGCCGGAATGCTCGAGCGCTTCGCCCATCTTGGCGTATGCCGCGGCCATGGTCGCCTGGGTGTTGTCGTAGACCTGAGAGGCGCTGCACCAATCGTACTTCAGGTAGTCGATCCCCCACGACGCGTAGGTCTTGGCGTCCTGCTCTTCGTGCTGATAGCTGCCCTCATATCCGGCGCAAGTCTTGGGCCCCGGGGACGAGTAGATCCCCAGCTTCAAGCCCTTGCTGTGGACGTAGTCCGCGAGCGCCTTCATGTCGGGAAACTTGTTGTTGGTCGTGATGTTGCCATGCGCGTCGCGATGCGCGCCCTCCCAGGTGTCGTCGATGTTGACGTAGATGTACCCGGCATCGCGCATCCCCGACTTGACGAATGCGTCGGCCATCTCGCGCACCATCTGGTCGCTCACGCGATTACTGAACTTGTTCCAGCTATTCCAACCCATCGGCGGCGTCTTTGCCAGTCCGTTCGATTTCACGGGCGCGGGGAAGCTCAGTGAGACGGCCGCCGGCTTGGGGGGCAGCGGCTTCGGCACCTCGGTAGAAACGCGCGCCAGTTCGAACACCTGCGGACCGCGGCCCCCTCCCGGGGAGCGCCCCGGCGCGGCAGCAGCGGCCGGAGGTGTTCCCGGAGCTGCGCCCGGCGTTCCAGCGGGCCCTCGTCCCGGCCCGCGCCCGCCGCCGAACATGGGCATCGTCAGTTTCAGCTTGCCGTCCTCGATCACTGCCGTGTAGGTGACCTTCTGCGTGTCCCCGTTGCGTCCCGGACGCTCCGCCTCGAGCGTAATCTTGCCATCTTCGATCTTGCCGTCGGTGATGGTGTCTTGACTGCGCCCTAACACGTATCCGGTGATCCTTCCGTCAGCTCCCTGATTCAGGGCCACCACGATTTCCATCCCGTTGTCGGTGGTCGATCCGTTGCCGGCCCAACGGCCGGTGAGGCTCTGAGCGTGGGCCGCCGCCAGGCACGCCAGCGCAGCAGCGCAGAATGTTAGCCACTTCATCGATTAAACCTCCAGTTTCCACGGCGAACGGTATTTCGCCTTCAAAAACGGTTTGATGTCGTGCTGCTTCACGGTGAAGGCCTTGTCGTCCCAGTCCAGGGTTGCTCCATGACGCATCGCCAGGTTTGCCAGGATGCAGGTGGTGGTGCTGCGAACGCAGGTCTCGATGTCGGAGATCGGCTTCTCGCGGGTGCGCAGGCACTCCAGGAAATTCTTCCAGTGCGGCACGTTCATGTCCGCCATGGCCTTTTCCTTTTCCACGATGGGCTCCGCGCCCTTGTCGTTGGGGAACACGGTGTAGCCGCCCCGATTCACCATGAGTGTTGCCTTGGTGCCGTGGAACGACGTCCCGTACGTGTCGTTGTACATGGGAAACGGATTGGCCGTGCGGCTTTCGTATGAGCCGATGAACCCCGGGTAGCGGTAAGTCACCAGCATCGTGTCGGGCGTCTCGGTATTGTCATTGACATAGAACTTTCCACCCTGAGCCGACACGGAAACCGGCATAACCTCGTCGAAGGCGAACTGCACGATGTCGAGCAGGTGCACGCCCCAATCGGTCATCGCGCCCCCGGCATAATCCCAGAAGTAGCGGAACGTGGACCAGCGGTCGCCAACACCCCATCGATTGGCGTTGAACGCGCGTTTGGGCGCCGGGCCGAGCCACAGGTCCCAGTCCAGACCAGCGGGCGGATCGGAATCGGGCGGGCTCCCCCAACCCTCCTTCTTCACGTGGTCTGCCTGGAACGTACGGCAAAAGCTGATGTCACCCAGGTCGCCGCTCTTGACGATCTCGCGAGCCTTCTGGAAGAAGCCGCCGGAGCGCTGCATCGTTCCGCCCTGTACCACGCGCTTGTACTTGCGTGCGGCTTCCACCATCTTGACGCCTTCTTCCACGTAGACGCAGGCGGGTTTTTCGACCCACACGTCCTTGTTCGCCTTGCACGCTTCCACGGTCAGATACGCATGCCAATGGTCGGGCGTCGCGATAGAAACCGCGTCGATCGTTTTGTCGGCGAGGATCTCGCGGAAATCTTTGACCGCCTTGACATCTTCGAACCCCAGGCGCCTGGCCTGCGCCTGCGCCTTCTCGAGCGCGGGCTGATAGACATCGCAGACCGAGACGATCTGAAAGCCCGGCACCTTCGCGGCATAGCCAATGTTCCCGGAGCCCATCCGGCCGACCCCGATGAAGGCGATGTTCACTTTGTCGTTGGCGCCACGGATATTCCCCGTGAAAAGAGACGTGGTGAGCGCGGCGGCTCCCGCAGTCTTGAGAAACTGGCGGCGGTCCTGGAGCCCCGTTCGGGCAGAGCTCTCGCCGGCGGATTCTTGTGCCATGACACAGTTGTATCAGGTTTGACGGTAATTCGCGAAATTCTGGTGCGAAGATCCGGGGAACCGGCAGAGCGCCTGAACTGGGGCGGGCTCTTTGGGTTTAAGGCTCGAGAATGACAGACTTAACCGGAAATTTGGAAAACCCCCGGTTGAAAGTCGCCAGCGTCGCTCCATTGACCGTTGCGTACGCCGCCAGATAGGCATCGCCCCACAGATTTGTCGCCGGCTGCCGGATATTGGAGTACTCCTTGAATACGGCGTCCAGTGCCGGCCACTCGGGAAGCAAGCGGATCCGTGAATCGGCCCAGAGAGCATCGTACAATCTTCCAGGCCCGGCGATTCGTCAGCGGGCTGCCTTTCATGGTCGTCGCGTTGGTGAGGTGACGCAGAAGCCCGAGTTCCGTGAAGCGGCAAAACCCGATCGCATCGGACTGGTCCCGGTTCCACCAGCCTGCAGCTGCGCGATTGAAGACGTGCCGCTCGACTACAATCGCAAGCCAAACATTGATGTCAGGAAAAGAGCCTCGTCAGAGGAATCTGTGGGTCACTGATACGGTCGAATGGTGCCGGGAAACTCGGCCCGCGTACCCCCTGCCGGATGGTGAGGGCTTCGGCTCTTTTTCCTAGCCAGTTGCCGTTCGAGCCAATTTGACTTCCCCGGTAAACGCTACGCCGTTAGGAAGGACTGGCCGCCGCGGCCTGCAAGTGTCATCGTCGGGCGTTTCTCGGCAAGTTGACGTGACGCATGGCTCTCAGGTCCGACGACCGCGTTGCCGAGCAGGTCAATTTGCGGCACGGGTGCTCACAAATTCGTTTCGATGTTCGGCGAAACGACAGACTTTGGAAAGGCGACACGCAACGAGTCTAACCTTGCTCGCCATCACGGAATTCCGCGATCTTTCTCTGCACCTGTTGAAAGGTCTCTATGGACTCGGGGCTTGACGTATCCGTGTCTTCAGGCGGACTGGCAAGCGGCGCGGGAAGTACGCTTTTGGGAATCGGAATGCGCCCGTTCTGACGTTCATAAAGCATGATGTTGATCCCGAGATAGAGATGCATCAGCTTCGCCTGCGCCCAGGGAATCGCGACGTCGGTATGGTAGTCAACCTGGGCCTCACCCCCGGGGACCAGTTGTCCGAAGAATATCCGAAGGTCCCAGGCAGACATTTCGAAGCGAACGTTGTTCGCATACATCGGAACAATGTCCTCGTATGCCTCGTCTTTGTCGGAGTCTTTCTTCTTCTCGTCGGCCATATCGTCCTTTAAGCCCGCTTACGGGCACCAGCGATGTTGTGTAATCGCGTTGAGCCTTTCTTGCGCTTTAGAAGCGCCTTCGGAACAACATGAGAATGGCTCATCGGCGACATTTCGTGCGAGGGAAACTCGGTGATGTTTCTTCCGCGCCCTGTCGGTTGACCAGCGGAAACGGCCTTGAGCAAATCGAGCATCGTAGTATCCCGACCCAGGGAGGAATGCCCTGCGACAAACCGCTCATTAAATCGCGCTTGAATTGATTCGCGCCAGTCGATGCCTACGTCGATCGCACCTCCGGCGACCGTTTGCAGGACAAGCTCCCGGGCAACTCCCGCCGCCCACCAAACTCTCGGCGTTCTTAAAACT
>DATJWB010000166.1:0-6225 GCA_035501495.1 Bryobacteraceae bacterium
AAGGGCGACCAGGCGCCCGCTTGAATCCACAATGAGTCCTCGAGTTGGCGAAGTTCCACCAGCGAACGTGCAGAAATCCTCGACCACACCGCCCCGCACTCTCTGGATAACGTCGTTGCAGGGCACGGCGAAGCAATTGCCTTCACCGGTCAAAAGGAAGATGTCGTTGTCCTGGCGGTCCGTCACGTGGACGGTTGCCGGAGAGCTGCCCACATTGAACGCCTGGTCGACATAAAAAACGAGAATGGGCGTGTCCCCCTCGGGGAAAACCGTGCTGGGGGTTACCGTTCCGTTTGGCCCTACCACTCGTTGGAACTGCGGGTGCAGGTCTATGTCGTCCACCGCGGAGGTGGTCGCACCGTTGAGCATGTAGTTGGAGAGAGCGGTGGATTTGCTCACCGTGGCACTCCCGGGATCGGTGACGCTGACAGTGATGTCCGGGGCATCCACGGCGGGCGGAAGGTCGTCCTCTACCACCTCAACGGCGATGCTCGCGCTTGCACAGGAATGCAGGGGATTCGTCTGATTTATGTCCTGGGAGGAGTAGTGTGTGTCGCAAACGATTAGAACATAAGTGTACGTTCCGAAGGGAACGAGCACCACCTGCACCGTCGGGCCACTGCCAATGACCATGCCGCTCGAATCTTTCCATTGATAGGTGATGAAATCAAAATCGGGGTCGAAGGACTGTGTCCCGTCGAGCGTGGGGACCGCCAGTGCATCGTGATGCTTTCCAATCTTCGGGATGGGCTTGATGATCGCGTGGGGAGGATTGTTGCCGCCGTTTCCAGCGGTGGGCGGCCCGCCCGCCCAAAGCCGCAGGCAGAAAGCCCATGCGATGCCCCCGGCGAGCAGGCTCCTCGACAGAGGATGCCGGCGGATACCGGCAAGACCAGCGCTCCTGTCGTTTGACCTCGAATGGTTGTTCATAGTGCCTGCCGTGGTGGAATCTGCCGCTTCGCTTCCGTTCCGCCGTTGCTTCACCCCGTGCAGGTGCGATAGGATGCGGGCAACACGCATTGATTGCGCCCGTGACGGCAATTCAGATTGTGACTCTAGGTGCTTTGCGAGCGGCGTGTCATACCGGATGGTTCGTCTTTTTCTGAAATTTTCCTGAAATCGGCTATGACCGGGAGCGCCAAGCACTTATACGCCTTCGGGCCTTTCCGCTTAGACCCTGTCCAGCGGCTGCTCTTCCGCGAAGGCGAAGTCGTTTCGCTGACCCCGAAGGCTCTGGACACCCTGCTCGCGCTGGTCGAGAGCCGCGGAACCCTGCTGACCAAAGATGAATTGCTCGACAAAGTCTGGCCGGGCACCTTTGTGGAAGAGGTAACGCTGGCGAAAAACATTTCCACGCTGCGCAAGGCGATCGGGGAAGCGCCCGGAGGCGGGGAATACATCGAAACGCACTCGAAGCGCGGCTACCGATTCGTGGCCGAAGTACGTAACGTTGAACCAGTCGCCACTGCTGTTGCTTCGGGCTCTGCAGAACTAGATCCGGCACCCCCGCTCCTAACGCGCAAGGCCACGATAACTTGGCGATTCGCTGCGGTGATTCTGGCGTTTCTGTTCTTGATCGGGGCGGCGGGGCTTTGGTACCGCGGCCGGCCAGCCGAGTCTCCTGCAGGCGGCAAGATCATGCTGGCGGTGTTGCCCTTTGAAAACCTGAGCGGGGATCCCGACGAGGAGTATTTCAGCAACGGGCTGACCGAAGAAATGATCACGCAACTGGGCCGCCTGGAGCCGGATCGCCTGGGAGTAATCGCGCGCACCTCGGCGATGCAATACAAGGCCGCTCACAAAGACGTCCGGCAGATCGGCTCCGAACTTGGCGTGGACTACCTGCTGGAAGGCAGCGTGCGCCGCGAGGGCAACCGTGTGCGCATCGCGGCCCAGCTCATTCAGGTGCGCGACCAGAGCCACCAGTGGGCGGAGAATTACGACCGCGATCTCCGCGACATTCTGGCGGTGCAAAGTGAAGTGGCCGCGGCCATTGCCCGGCAGATCCGGTTGCAACTAACCCCTGCGGAGCACGCCCGCTTGCAGAATGCACGCGCCGTGAATCCGGAAGCTTACGAGAATTACTTGAAGGGCCGGTTTTTCTGGAACAAACGAACGGTAGAAGGGCATCAGAAGGCAATCGAGTATTTCCTGAAGGCCGTAGCGCTCGACCCGGATTACGGGCAGGCCTATGCCGGCCTGGCCGATGCCTATGCCTTGCTCGGCTCCGCCCCGAATCTTGTGCTGCCGCGGCGGGAGGCCATGGACCGCGCACGCGCCGCCGCAGAGAAGGCACTCCGGCTCGATGATTCCCTCGCCGATGCGCATACTTCTCTCGGCTTTGTAGAGATGCACTTCGACTGGGACTTCGCGGGCGCCGAGAAAGAATTCCAACGAGCCGTCGCGCTCAACCCGGGATACGCCACCGCCCACCACTGGTACGCCTATGACCTGGTAGCTCTGGCCCGGCTGGACGATGCGCTTGCGGAAATTCGCCGGGCGCAGCAGGCAGACCCGCTCTCCGTCATCATTAGTACGGATGTGGGTGAGATGTTACTCCTTGCCCGCCGCGACGATGCGGCCATCGTGCAACTGCGTAAGACGCTGGAAATGGATCCCGATTTCAGCCACGCGCACTGGCTGTTGGCTTGGGCCTACCATAACAAAGGGCAATCGAAGGAATTCATCGGGGAACTCGAGAAGTCACGGCGCGCTGCGAGTGCTCTCGGCATCCTTTGTGCGCTCCAAGGGAAGCGCGCGGAGGCGCGCGGCATCCTCGCACGGCTTGAGAAAGCCTATGGCTCCGCCCTCGACGGCGCGGGCATCTACGTATGGCTCGGTGACACAAATGGCGCGTTTGCGGCCCTGGATCGAGGTTTCAAAGATCGAGACGGGGGACTGATCCTCATGCGTTTCACGCCGGTGTTGGAGCCCATTCGCTCCGACCCTCGCTTCGAACAGTTGGAACGCCGCGTCGGCGTACTCCGGTAACAGGAATCTCGGGCGGCCGTGCCGCGGACCGGCTTGCACCTAGGCCGGCCCCAGCTCTTTCTGCAATTGCTTTGCCTTCCGGAACCACAGCCGTTCCCGGCGTTCGAAATTGCGCGGCATGCTCCGTTTCTTCAGCATCAATTTCTGGGTCCACTCGCGCGCTTCGGCGGCGCGTCCCGCGGACTTCAGGAACGCCGCGTAGTTGTACATCGTCTCCGGAGTGGTGGAGTTCGGTATCACCTGCTCGAAAAGAATCCGGGCGCGTTCCGGTTGTCCGGTTCGCGCGTAGGCGTCGGCCAGCAGCGCCGCCGCGCGGTAAAAATCGAATTTTCCGTCGCCCTCCACCACCCGTTCGAGGTCCGGAATCGCGCCGGAATAATCGCCCAGCGCCAGCGTGCAGAGCCCCCGGCGATAAAACGTGTGCAGCGAATCGGCCCGCTGCGAGATGGCGCGGTCGAACGTCTCGCGCGCCTTCGCATATTGCTTCTGGTCCCAGTACAGTTCGCCGAGATCCTCGAGATTTCCGACCGAAGGGTTGTCGATAATCTGCGCTTCAAGCGACTCAATGCGCGACTTCCGTCCTACGCCCTGGAAGACGTCGCGCAGAAGTCCCGCATCCGGCAACACCTCCACCACGAAGTAAGCGGCAGCGCCCAGAATTCCTCCAATCAGGATGATCCAGATCCAGTAGCCGTCCGGCCGGCGCCGGACAAAGTGAATCAGCGCGGCGAGCTGCAGGAGCATTCCCCAGGGCCAGAACAGATGAGAGAGTGAGCCAAACACGATGCGGCGATTCTGTCCCGCCTCGGGCATAGATGCAACATCAGTTGTCTGAATGGATAGAAGAAAAGAAACCCGGAGAGCAAGCGAGCGAGACGAACTTGGTCCTGCGATCCGCCGCGGCCGGTGCCCCTACGTGGGCCGCTCGTTCTCGGTGTCTTGCGAGGCTGCGGTGGGAGCCTGAATCCAGGAACCCAGCGAGCGCGTCAGGCGGACCAGCGCGGATTCGGGAACCAGCAAGTCCACGCGGGGCATGGCGCCGACCGCGGTCTCCCGCAGCAGTTCCGCGCCCGGAGCAATGCCCACGGCATAATTCCGGCCCGCTTCCTTCGCCGCGTACATCGAGCGATCCGCAAGTACGAGCACGTCATCTACGCTCAGCGCGTCCGGCTGCGAGGTAATCCAGGGAAAGGCGGCCCAGCCGATCGAGCAGGTCATCGGGATCATCTTGCCGTCGCCGATATCGAACGGGTCTTCCCCCATCAGCCGGAGCAGGCGGCGCGCCAGGATGTCGCCATCGGAACGCGTGCCCGAACGCAGCACGACCAGAAATTCCTCGCCGCCCCAGCGGATCAGCAGGTCGGACTGGCGGACGATGTGCGTGAGCCGCCGCGCGCATTCCATCAGCACGCGGTCGCCGGCGTAGTGGCCGTGCTCGTCGTTCACGCGCTTGAAGTGATCGAGGTCCACGAAATAAAAAATCAGGTCGCCGTGCTCGATGGAACCCGCGTTGGGCCCGGCCCGGCGATAGGCCCGCACCACCTGCATCGCGTCCGCTTCAATCGTTTCGCGGAAAAACCGGCGGTTGCGCACCTTGGTCAGCGGATCGGTGAGCGACATGGCCTGCAACTCGGCGTTGGCGCGCGCCAATTCCGCGCTGCGTTCCGCCACAGCCTGCTCCAGCATCAGGCGATCGCCTTCCAGCCGCCGGATTCGGTAGATCACCACCGCGCGCACGGCCAGCGCGAGTAACAACAGCGCCCCTAGCCGTGACCACCACCGCGCCCACCACGGCGGGCTCACCGAAAAGGCGAATGAGGCCGGCGCCGCGCTCCACCCGCTCACCACCGAACCACACCGAACGGTGAACTGGTACCGGCCTGGAGGCAGCGCCGGGTAGCGCACCTCGCGTTGGGAAGTCTCCTGGTATTCGGTTTCCAGTCCCTGCAGCCGGTACTGGCAGCGGATACTCTGGGGGTTGTGGAAGGTCATCACCGCGAAGTCGGCCACAAACGTGTTGCTGTCGTGCGGCACTTCCACTCCGGCCTGGTTCAGGTATTGCGTGCCGCCGAGTTCGCTGGAGGTGAGTACCACGGCGGGAGGATTTCGCGGCGCCAGCGAGCCGCCCGGGCTGTACCGCGCCAGCCCCCGGCTGGTGGCGATGAATACGGATCCATCCGGATCGTTCCAGGTGTATCCCTCGCCGAGATCGTCCCAGAGAAGCCCGGAGGCGTGGTCGAAGTGCGTGATCACACCCTCGTCGTTCAGCAAATCGACGCCGCGGTCGCCACCCGCCCAGATTCGCCCCTGATAGTCTCGCCCCAGCAGGTACACGGAATCGCTTCGCAGGCCCTGTTGCACCGTGAAATGTTTTACCGCAAGCTTGCCGTTTTCCACCCGCGCGTGGGTCACGCCTTCCGATTCGCGGTAGCAGATCCACACCTCGTCGCGACCCAGCGCGAGCAGCAGTTCCACCTGGTCGTCACGGAGCCCGTCTGCTTTGGTGAACACGGTCCATTGCCCGTGATCCAGCCGGGCCAGACCGGTCGGCCCGCCCACCCACATCGTGCCGTCGGGAGCAAAATTGATGGCGCGCGTTTTCCGCTGAATCTCTCCGGGAAGCGCTATCTCATGAATCTCCGCGCCCGGCGCGCCCTGGCCCGCGGAGTAGAGCACCGTTCGCGCGCTGATCCATACTGTGCCCTCGGGGTTCACCGCCAGTGCCATCGGAGCTTTGTCGCCGGACGCCGGCAATTTCACTCGCGTTGCCGCCAGAGTGCGTGAATCGATTCGCGTTACTCCACCGGGCACGGAAAGCGCCCAGATGGCTCCGTCGCCCGCGACCACCAGTTGCGACACGGTGATGCCCGCCATGCCTTCCTTTTCGCGCCAGATGCGCCAGCGGCTCTCCTTCGAGTCCCACATGGCCAGTCCGTTGTTCGTTCCCACCCACAGCCTTTGTTGCCCGTCGCGAATCGCCGCCCACACGTTTGAATCCGGCAGGCCCTCCATCTCGCCCCATCCCGACCAGTTTTCGCTGCCGGCCCAGCGATCCATTCCCGTTCCCGCCAGCCCCACCCAGATCGCGTTCTCCCGGTCTTCAATGGCTGTGTACACCCCGTTGGTGGAGAGCCCTTGCCGTTCGCTCACCACCACCCACGAGTTTCCGCTCCGGCGATAAAGCCCTCGAACCGTCGGCAGCAGGAGATTTCCGGAACGATCCACCCCCGGCAA
>DATJWB010000167.1:0-11905 GCA_035501495.1 Bryobacteraceae bacterium
TTGGGCCGGGACCGGCGGTGAAAGCCGCTTCAACATAGAGGTAACCAGCGATTGCACAGCGGTTCCCATCTCGCGAGACATTCCGGCCACCACAGCCGGAACGGAACGCTTATCCACCTTCACGCGCTGGCTGGACGTGTCCTGCCAGAGCACCTCCCCGGTACGCGCGCTCTTCAATCGCGCGGAGAGGCCGACTTCGATGAACACGTCGGCGCCTTCATCGACCTCCTCCAGATGGTCAAGGGTTCCGCTGACAATCCACTCGCAAGTAGAGCCGCCATCGTAGAGGTCGACGGACTGGAATGCGCCCCGGGCTCGCATTTCGCTGACCATGGCGTTCGTGGCCGCTCGGCGCGGATCCACCGCCCAGCGATCGTAGTTGTAGAAGCCGAGCTGCTCCGGTGATTCCCGGTACACAATCGGGCCTTCACGCAGAAATGTTGGGGAAGCGAATTGCCGCACGGCAACCGGGCTGAGAAGCGACACTGTCCGGCCGGTAGACAGGGGAGCGGGAACGCTCAGCAGGTAGTAATTGGGATACCGGATTTTGGCGCATCCGGCGAGGCACGCAAGCGCAGCCACAACGCCAATCCCAAGTGCTAGTTTTGAATCGCGCATCGGTTCCCGTCTCCGTGAAGCCAGGGTGCCCGGCTTTCAAGAGATAAGGACGGGTCCGCGCCGACGTTTGTTGGCGGACTCGCGCTTCATACAGTTACCTGGAACCCCGAAGCCCGCGTACCATCGGCGCTGAGAGAAAGCTCCGGCGTCTTCAAGGCACAGGTCAAGGGCACTGTCCATCCGGGTGTGGTATATTGTCGCCCATGGCTGGCAATCTGACGGGTCGGTGGATTGTGGTTTTGTTTCTGACGCTCCCGGGTACGATCCTGCCCCAAGGGCCCTTGACGCCAAGAATGGCGCGCCCCGGACTGGCGCCGGAAGCTCCTCCCGGGACGATTCGTGTCGAGGCGTCGCTCGTCTTAATCCCGGTCCATGTCGCAACCCAAAACGGAGCCTCCGTCGCCGATCTTCCCAAGGAGAGCTTCCGCCTCTTCGACGGCGACTCCGGGCGGAACATCAGTTATTTCGCACAGGAAGATGCGCCCGTCTCGATCGGCGTGCTCCTGGATACCAGTGCCAGCATGCAGCACAAGATGCGAAGATCCTCGGAAGCGGCGGCGAGCGTGTTGCAAACCGCAAATCCCGCCGACGAATTCTTCCTTGTCGAATTCAACGAGCGGGCCAAACTCACCGTACCCTTCACCAGCGATGCTGACCAGCTCTATCGCCGGTTTATGCGCGCCGGTCCGTTTGGACGCACGTCGCTGTTGGACGCCATACATCTGGCATCTGTTCAGATGAAGAAGGCCCGCAACACGCGAAAGGCGCTCCTGATCGTCTCCGATGGCGGCGATAATCACAGCCGGTTGAGCCGCTCGCAAGTGAGGTCCGAGGTGCTCGAATCCGACCTGCAGATGTATGCGATCGGTATCTTCGACAACGACACGCGCAAGCGATCGCCAGAGGAGGCAAATGGCCCCGGCCTTCTTGAAGAACTGGCCGGCGAGACCGGCGGCAGGCACTACCGCGTCGATAACCTCGACGATCTGGCATCCGTCGCCCACCGCATCAGCATCGACATGCGGAACGAGTATCTGCTCGGCTTCTCGCCCGCCGACGCACAGCGTGACGGCAAGTACCATCGGATCAAGGTAACGGTCGACCCTACCGACGGATCCAGGCTGAATGTCTTCTACCGCCGCGGCTACTACGCACCAGCTCAGTAGGGCCGCGCGACTCGTTCTATCGCAGGGGCGCCAGAGTCTGGGAGTGGTTGACCCATGCGGGGAACTGCGGCGCCGCGCTACCGTCCAGGGCCAGGCGATATTCGGTAATCGTCAGCTCACCGCGGCCAAGCCGGGGCGTGTCCATGGCAACGTGTGTGATGCGGGTGCAGGGATTGCCGTCCAATAGTTTGGTGTCGCGGACCAACTCCATCCGGCGGATTCCAGTGGAGGGCGGCCGGACCACCCGCCCCGCCTGCAGGACCGCCGCGCCGCTGGCTGCGTCGATCCAGAGTTGGCCCGCGATCAGCCAGCCGCGTTTTTTCTTCGGCGCGATCCGAAACACGAAGGCCGCGTTGACACCGGACCCAACCTCGCCCACATAGGTGAATTTGTAGTTCGCCGGCGTGATCGCCGCGGACATCGGCGGTGCGTCCTCGACTTGCTGCTGCGCCGACACATAGGGCAAGATCACTTCGTCCACCACGGTTGCGTCGCCTTGCATCTGCAACACCTGGTATTGGCTGCGCCCCGATTCGCCGGGCATCCTTACGGCCAGCACCTCGCTCTGCTTGTACAAGCCCGGCAGCGAGGCCTGGATCACCACCGCAACTGGTCCGGATTCGGTGAATGCGTTGGGTTGTTGGACCGACGCGATATAACGCGCGAAGGCCAGGCTCGCTGCCGGCCCGAACCGCGCGACCGGGGGCGCTTGAGCGAGCATGTCCGCGGGGGTCAGAAGCGCGATGAATCCGGCGAATAGGTGTGGGCGCGTATGAAGCCTCCCGATCAGTCCTGGGCGAGTTGGGTACGATTCAGCTTCCCTACCAAGAAAGAGCCCACACCTGACCGTCTTTGTTTGGGCGTCTGGGATTTTGCCGCGGCGGCGGATGACGGCGCCGCGGCGCTCACTGCCGGAATTACGACTCAGTACTCCGGATGCGACCCAACTGCTGCCTCCAGCTTTCAATCGCGCTCAGGAGTGTGGACCGCCGTTTGGCATCCAGGTCCATGGCCTGCAGCCGCTGGAATTCCGCGATGGCCGATTTCATGGCCCTGCCGGCCTTGGCGAAGGCCTGTTCCGCGGCATCGGCGGCTTGAGGTTCCGGCCGCGATTCGCGGCGAAGCGCGTCCACGGCCGCCGCCAGCTTCGGGGCGTTCTCCGGTTCCAGCGCGATGACTTCACCGTCGTAGCACAGGCCATCGTCGGTCACCGCCGGTGCAATCTGGCGGAGGTATTCGGCTGGTTTGATCCGCGCGAAGCTGTTCAGTTTGGAATAGTTCGGCCCAAGCTCCCTGGATTGCCGGATGACCCGGTCCACGTAGCTCCGGGTCAGGCCGAGCCGCTTGTTGCAAAAATCCTCCCATGTCTGTTCAATTTTGCGAAAGAGTTTCTTCTCGCGCACCTCGAACAGTATTTCGGCATCGGCGGCCGAACAGCGTCCCGCCACCAGGGCAAATGCCTGCCGGCGCCCTACCCAGGTTCCGACATCGAAGGCCTCGTCGATCGTGGCTATATCCATAAATTTCTCGTAGAAAGAAAAGCCGGTACGGAAGTACCGGTTCCTTCGCTCCGTATCAATAAGTTACGAGGAAAAATGGGAACTTCAGTACCCGTTCGGGCTCGAATCCGGAGGGACTCCGCCGCGCATTTCCACTCTCGATTCGAGTATAGCGGGCGGCTCCCAGAAAACGGCCGTTGTGGAATGTTGCGATCGACGTAACGCCCGCAAGATCAATGAATTGCTGAAATTTTCAAAGTCTGTGACCGTAATCCGACCTTATGCCGCGAGGCGGGTGATGACGGGCGCGGCTTGCGATCCGGACGGGAACTGCAGCACCGCGAATTCGCGCCGCCTCCCGGCGCAGACCATGCACGGCGGCGGGCCGGCCGGCGACGGTGACGCCGACTGCAGCCGTTCCAACGCGGAACGAATTCCCGCCAGCACCGCCCGCTTGTGAGGACTATCGGCCCACCTCTCCACACAGTGTAACCGGTAGTGCTCCACCTTTATCCACTGTCCCAGCTTGTCATTCTCGAGTGTCATGCCGCCTCTGCCATGAGCATTTCTCGTTCCAACTCCCCTGCCGGACTGTCATCGATAAGCAGGATGGGACCCGACAGCATGTCGAGCAGTTCGAGCAGTGCAGGCGATATGGCCTGGGTGGGCATTCGCAGGAGGATCCGGGCGGGGTCCGGCAGGGGAGTGGAAGAGAGTCGTGGCGAGGCAGCCTCAGACTCCACGGGATGATCCCCAGTCCGGCGCTCTCGAAGAACTCGGACCGTCTTACTCATGCTCATCGGATACTCTCTTTGTCCTTCGTACGAGCATAGGGCGAGTCGGGATTTCATTCGTGGTCCTTGCGGTTACCGCTCGTTAGGTCGTGACGGCCCGGTCCGCGCGACCCGGAGGGTCGCATTACTGGAACGGCGATCCCCACCGCCGTAATGTGCCGCGGGCGGGCGCCGGCCCTTCCGGCGATCGTCATCACCGAGGCGTGAGCCTCGTATAAAAGGATGGGCCACACACCGGAATTGTTTGCCGCGATAGGGCCCGGCGCCGCTAATTCCCGGAGGCGGGCCTACACGCTCAGCACCGGGAATGGTGAATCTCGAATCAGGCTGTAGGTAAGGTCCCGCAGCCGGCCAAAAGCACCGGCGCGCGGCCTTCTTCCGACGATGAGTACGTCAGCGCCGGCCCGGCAGGCTTCCTCCAGCAGGACCTCTTTCACAGGACCCATCCCGATCTGGACAGCAGCCCCGCATCCGGCCTTCCCCAGAAGCTCATCCAGCCGGCTCCGCGCGTCCTGTGCCGCCTCGTCGCGGGCGGCGTGAATCACCGAAAGCTGAGCGCCCGCCGCAGCGGCGGCACGGCCTGCCAAACACAACACGCGTTCCGAATCCTGGCTCAGGCCGATGGCGCAGGCCCATACCCTGTGTTCCAGCGGCCTCGGAGTCTTCCCCTCGGCATGCTCGGTGGTCAGAACCGGGCAGTCGGCGTCGTTCAATACCTTTGCCGTGGTCGATCCCAGAAGCGTGCGCCGGAATCGGCCGGCGTGTGTCGGCATGACGATCAGATCGAATCCGCCCGTCGTGGCCACCTCCGCGATCTGCTCCGCCGCCTCGCCCGAGCGCAGGATTCGGGCGCCGGCATCCGCTGGAAATTCGGCTTCGAGAAACGACTTCAGTCTCTCCTCGGCGAGGGCCTGGTGTTCTTCGGCGATCTCTTGCGGTAATCGCGCGAGGAGTTCGAATCCGTTGTGGCTGGTGAGATCGCAGACATGGACAAGGCTCACGCAGGCGCCGAATATCTTCGCGGCCCGTTTCACGTAAGGGGCCATGGCCGCGCAGGATGGGGAGAAGTCCACCGGAAACAGGATTTTTTCGATCATCGGCATGGCACGATTCAGAATTGCAGTTTCAGGGCCAGTTGCGCGGCGAAACTCCGAGTGCCTTCTCGGCCGCGGGCGTAAGAGCCAATGGCAGGGCTTCGTTTCACCGCCTGCATACGCGCGCGGCTCCGCCAGGCTGACGGAGCCGCGACCTTCTGCCCTTGTTTACCCGGGTAAGGGAGCGGTTTCCACACACTGATAGCCAGCGGTCTCTTGTCAAATCCCTGCACGCGTGCATCGAGTATAACGCCAGTAAACCGTCGAGGGATACCCTCAAGAGAGTGACGTTTTTCAACCGATCGGGCGCCAGAAAAGAACGCCGCTCGGGCTGAATCAGTTGCAAACTATATGATTAGGGGATCATTGTGCAGGCATGGAGAGAAGGGCCAACAGCACTCAGGTTAAAGCCTGCGCCACGATAATCCTGGTGGCGTGCTGCCCCTGTGCCTACGCCTTGAACCTGGCGCTCGACATCAATCAATACGCGCACAACGCGTGGACCGTCCGCGAAGGCTTTTTCAAAGGCGCCGTTGGCTCAATCGCTCAGACGCAGGACGGTTATCTCTGGCTAGGCACGGAGTTCGGCTTGCTCCGGTTCGATGGCGTTCGGGTTGTCCCATGGCAACCGCCAGGGGATGAGCATCTCCCCACCAGCGTGATTACGGCCCTGCTTGCCCCACGCGATGGGAGTCTTTGGATTGGCACGCTTAAAGGGCTGGCAAGTTGGAAGGACGGCAAACTGACTCACTACCCGGAGCTTGCTGGACAGGGTGTTGTTACGCTTCTCGAGGATCGCGAGGGGGTGATATGGGCTGGCGGGCAGGCGACGTCCACGGGAAGGCTCTGCACAATTCAAGGCGGACGCGCTCAGTGCTATGGAGAGGACGGCGGCCTCGGCCGCTATGTGTTCTCCTTGTACGAGGACAAGGCGGGAAATCTCTGGGCCGGAGCGGCGACCGGGATATGGCGGTGGAAGCCTGGTCCTCCGAAATTCTATCCGATGCGAGACCCGCCCAACGACCTGATTGAAGGCGACAATGGCACGCTGCTGGTCGCCACGAGCGTCGGAATCACACAGTTGGATGACGGGAAAGCCAAGGTGTATCCCCTTCGGGATGTGGGGAGGCAGTTTAGGGCCACCAGGTTGTTCCGGGACCGCAATGGAGCGCTATGGATCGGAACGGGCAAGGGACTCCTGCATGTACACCAGGGAAGGACGGACCAGTTTGCTCGCCCTGATGGTCTCTCAGGCCCTTACGTATCCAAGTTCTTTGAGGATCGTGAAGGCAATATCTGGGTGGCCACCGTTGATGGCCTCGACCGCTTTCGCGACCTGGCCGCCCCCACGATTTCTGCGAGCCAAGGTCTGTCTAATAACTTCATTATGTCAGTCCTGGCGGTCAGGGACGGCAGCCTTTGGCTTGGCACTCCTGATGGCTTGAACCTATGGAAGGATGGGCAAATCACGATCTACCGGAAGCAAAACAGTGGATTGCCCGACGATGGCGTGCAGTCCCTCTTCCAGGATGATCACGGGCGAATTTGGGTATCCACTTTTCGCGGGGTTGCCTACTTTGAGAATGGCCGCTTTATTCCCGTAAGCAGCGTGCCCGGTGGAGGTGTGAGTTCTATTGCCGGGGACGCTGTGGAGAATCTCTGGATCAGCCACCATGATCAGGGCCTTATTCATTTGTTTGGGGGGACTAAGGTTGAGCGGACACCCTGGGCCGGGCTTGGACGTAAGGACTGGGCATTGGCTCTACTCTCTGATCCTTTGCAAGGCGGCCTGTGGCTTGGATTTGAGGAGGGTGGCGTGGCGTACTTCAAGGATGGTCAGATCCGCGCATCGTACGCAGGTCGCGATGGGTTAGCCGAGGGCCGGGTCACCGGGTTGCAAATGGATCGGGACGGTACGCTCTGGGCGGCCACTGAAGGCGGCCTGAGCCGGGTGAAAGATGGCCGCGTGGCCACGCTGACCAGCAAGAACGGATTGCCCTGCGATACGGTTCACTGGGTGATCGAAGACAACGACCATTCGTTCTGGCTGTACACGGCCTGCGGCTTGGTGCGGATTGCCCGGACCGAATTGGACGCGTGGGCTGCGGATTCGAAACAGATGATCCACCCCACGGTTTTCGGCAGCTCCGACGGAGTCAGGAGCCGTTCGCAGACGGTCGCCTGCAGCCCGCAGGTCGCTAAATCCACGGATGGGAAATTGTGGTTTTTGCCCTTCGACGGCGTCAGCGTCATCGATCCGCGTCATATCCCCTACAACAATCTCCCGCCGCCGGTACACATCGAGGAAATCATCGCCGACCGCAAGACCCACGATGCCTCTTCGAACTTGCACCTGTCCCCGCTGGTTCACGATCTGGAGATCGACTATACCGCTCTCAGCCTGGTCGCGGCGGAGAAAGTCTTTTTCCGCATCAAGCTCGAAGGCCGCGATCCCGACTGGAAGGACATGGGCACTGAACGGAAGGCCTTCTATAGCGACCTTCCTCCGCGCCACTACCGCTTCCGCGTCAAGGCCTGCAGTAACAGCGGCGTGTGGAACGAGGCCGGCGCATCGTTCGATTTCTCCATTGACCCGACGTACTATCAGACCCGTTGGTTCCAGGCATCGTGCGTGGCTGCGTTTCTGGCGATGGTCTGGGGGGTGTACCGGTTCCGGCTCCATCAGATCGCGGAGAGATTCAATGCGCACCTGGAGGGGCGCGTGGACGAGCGCACGCGCGTGGCGCGCGAGTTGCATGACACGCTGTTGCAGAGCTTTCAGGCTTCGCTGCTGGTGATGCAGTCGGCTCGCAACCTTCTAACCCGGCGCCCCGAGAAAGCAGGCGAAACTCTCGATAGCGCGATCGACATGGCGTCGGACGCCATCACCGAAGGCCGGGATGCGATTCAGGATTTGCGTTTGCAGCCGGCCGTTCAAAGCGACCTGTCGCAGTTGCTGACGACAACGGGTCAGGAGCTGGCGCGCTCCCAGGATGCGACCGGGAATCCGGTGATCTTCGAAGTAACCATAGAAGGGGAGCGCCGGGATTTGGATCCGATCCTCGAGGACGAGGTTTACCGGATTGGCCGCGAGGTGTTGCGAAACGCTTTCCGGCACGCGCATGCCAGCCGGATAGAAGTCGAGATCCGGTACGACGGCCGACTGCTCCGCGTGCGGATTCGCGACGATGGAAAGGGCATCGACCCCCAGGTGCTGGAGGCCGGGGCGCGCGAAGGGCACTGGGGGCTGCCGGGGATGCGCGAGCGCGCCAAGAAAATCGGGGCTCGAATGGTGATCTGGAGCGAAGCCGGGGCGGGGACGGAAGTGGACCTGACGGTTCCCGCCCGAATCGCTTATGCGAAGCCCCGCATCCGGAGGCGCTTCGGGCTGTTCCGCAAGAAGGGCGAGGCCTCGTGATGTCCGATTCCCCCCTTATTCGAATCTTGACCGTCGACGATCACGCCCTGCTGCGCAAGGGGATCGCGGGCCTGGTCGGCGCTGAGCCCGACATGGAGGTGATCGCAGAGGCATCCAACGGAGTGGAAGCGATCCAGCAATTCCGGGAGTATCGGCCGGACGTCACGTTGATGGACTTGCAAATGCCGGACATGGGCGGTATCGAAGCCATTATCTGCATTCGCAACGAATTTCCCGAGGCCAGAATCATCGTCCTCACGACGTACACCGGCGACGTCCAAGTCGCCCGGGCGCTGAAAGCCGGCGCGCGCGCCTTTGTGTTGAAGGCCAAGCTCAATCGGGAACTGTTGGAGACCATCCGGTCGGTGCACGCCGGGCACAACCGCATCCCGCTGGAGCTTGCTGCGCAGATGGCCGAGCATGCCGCCGATGGCGAGCTTTCGGCGCGCGAATTGGACGTGCTGCGGCTGATTGCGGCGGGGAACGGAAACAAGGCAATCGCGGCCAGGCTGGAGATTGGCGAGGAGACGGTCAAGAGCCACGTCACGAATATCCTATCGAAGTTGCGCGCCAGGGACCGGACGCATGCCGTGACCATTGGGTTGAAGCGCGGCATCATCGATCTGTAAGTCCCCCAAAAGTAGGAAGTGCGTTCCCCCTATCGAGTGTTTCGCTTCCGTTGGGCAACTTTTACACTGTTAACGGGACCACTTTGCAGCGGCTTTTTTCGACTTTTGCAGACGGCTGGCCCGGCGGGGGCCTGTTGATCCAGCGGATGCTGGCGGGTGCGACGCTGCTCTACCTGGAGATCGTCTGCCTGACTGCGATGCCGACGTGCGCCGCATTCGTTCCGCGAACCATCGGCGCGGTCGCCGGGATTCTGCTGCTGGCGGGGTTGTGGACGCCGGTGGCCGGCGTTCTGGTTGTCCTCGTCGAGGTGTGGATCGCATACTCAACTCCGGGAAGTCCCTGGGCGGCGATCATGCTGGCGGCGTTTGGCGCCAGTCTGGCCATGGTCGGACCGGGCGCGTGGTCAGTCGACGCGCGGCTGTTCGGCAGGAAGCGCATCGCCACCACCGATAGATAAGGTCTGTTCGCTGAGGCCGGGCGCCGGCCTACTCGACCCGAATCGTAGCGGTCATCTTGTGGGTGCCTCCGGGGGCGAGCGAAACGGCGTTGTCGGCGGCATTGGCGGATTCGACGCAGATCATCTGCTGCCACTCGCCGGGCGCCATGTCTGACATCGCCTTTGCCTTGTCGATCCACGGGTTCCAGATGACCGTGCTCTCCGAGCCGCTCTTTTCGACCGTGATGCGGCGGTTCCATACGGGGTCGTGTACCACGCACGCGGCAGACGTGTTGAGATGCACCTGATCGGTTTCCTTGCCGATCTGTAGCGGCGCGTCATTCAGCGTCTTGCGTTGGAATCCGCCGGTCTTGTCGATGTACACAGTGCCTTCGAGGCCGGAAACACGTGCCTGGTGAATGTCGGCGATCGCCAGGTACGTGTGGAGCGCTTCTTCGAACACGAGCGGCGCCGAGCCGTCGTTGCGAACTTCGAGTTCCATCTGGAGTTCGGAGCCGACGGTCAGGCGAAGGCGCAGTTGGAAGGCTGAGTAACCAAACGCGCGAGTGCCGTCAGTCGGGTCGAGGGCGAGCGTGATCTCCACGCCGCCGTCAGGTCGGAGCCGTACGGTGTTCAGTTCCCACTCCATCGTGCGGGCGAAACCATGAGCGGGGCCGGGCTTGCCGTCGGCGCGCGGGCCGAACCACGGGAAGATGATTGGCACGCCGCCGCGAATGGCTTTGCCGGGCTCAAACAGGCTCTTCGAACTGACGAACAGGACCGGCCTTTGCCCGCGCGGCGCCCAGTGGGTCACATGCGCGCCTTGCAGGTAGACCTGCGCCTCCGCGGACGGAGTGGAGATCACGGCACGGGTCAATCCTCCCGGGGTGTCCTCAAACCGGACGGCATTGGGTAGCTCGAAGCGGTCGAACCGTGCTGCCGGGCTCATGCTCCCGTGACCTCGAGTTCGACACTGACGTTGCCGCGGGTGGCGTGCGAATAGGGGCAGATCTTCTCGTGCGCTTCCGTCGCGAGGGTGGCGAGTTCCGCTTGCGGGAAGCTCTTGTCCTCGACGTGGATCTTCACGGCGAGTCCGAATCCACCGCCCTCGCGAGGCCCGATGCTGACTTCGCAGGTGACGGCGGCCTCGCGGGCGTTCTTCTTGTGCTGCCTGGCGACGAAGTCGAGTGCCCCGCCGAAGCAAGCCGCGTAGCCGGCGGCGAAGAGATGTTCGGGAGTGGTGGTGTGAAGCTTACCCGGTCCGCCCATCGCCTTTGGCACGGAAAGATCGGCGCTCACGGAGCCGTCGGATGCCTCGGTATGTCCATTTCTGCCGCCCGAAGCGGTTGCGATTGCCGTGAAGAGCGGCTGAATTTTGTCCATGGATTATCCTCTTTCATCTGGAAAGGATTGTCTAGTGGGAGCATTTTGTTTGCGCGCGGGGTCGGCGGCCGCTGCCGCCGCGAGGATCGCCGGAGAACAATTGCAGCAGGTGGATCTTCACTACCGAAATGACGAGGTTTTCGTCATGTGGACGGAAAACCGACACCGAAGCGTGCGAATCGCGGACACCGTGCCGTGTTTCTGCGGATTGCCATTGGCCCGCGAAGTGCCTCGTGTTTCACCGGAAGACACAGGAGACCTATGCTCACAACGACTCGGCCCAGAACGAAGCGGCCGGCCGCACAACAACACTCGTCGGCGGCCAACGGCAATTCGCCGGGTTCTCCAATGACCATCGGCAGTTATCTGGCGACCAGGCTTGAGCAGATCGGCCTCAAACATCACTTTGCAGTTGCAGGGGATTACAACCTTGCTCTTTTGGATCAGCTTCTTCTGAACGAGAACGTGAGCCAGGTCTACTGTTGCAATGAACTAAACTGCGGGTTTGCCGCTGAAGGTTATGCGCGCGCGCACGGCGCCGCGGCCTGCGTGGTCACTTACAGCGTGGGGGCTCTGTCGGCGTTCAACGCTCTGGCCTCTGCGTATGCGGAGAGCCTGCCTGTGATCCTCATCTCCGGCAGCCCAAACACGAACGATCTCGGCGCCGGTCATCTGCTACACCACACGTTGGGGACGCTGAACTTCCGCTATCAATTGGAAATGGCGCGCCACATTACCTGTGAGGCAGTGGCAATCACTCACCCCGAGGAAGCGCCCTGGCTGATTGACAAGGCGATTCGCGCCGCCCTCCGAAACAGAAAGCCCGTCTACATCGAGATCCCGTGTAACCTATCTGGGGCCCATTGC
>DATJWB010000168.1:0-48802 GCA_035501495.1 Bryobacteraceae bacterium
CACTCTCTCAGTTTACGCGCCGGGCGATGAACCCCGGTCCTTCGACAAATGCGAATTAACGGGAACGCCCATTTCGGTCTGCCGGCGCCGGCGACCGGCGCGGCGAGGCGGGCCGCAGCGAACCTGCATGCGACGCGCTCCAGGACACTGAACTGCCAAGTCGCGCAGATGGTTCAGACTCTACAGGGCCCACAGCATTGATCCCGTGGGACTTAGAACTGGTGAGCCGGGCGGGACTCGAACCCGCAACCACCGCCTTAAAAGGGCGATGCTCTACCATTGAGCTACCGGCCCGCTGAGGAACCACCGGACGGCGGCCCCGGACGACACTCCCCAGTGTAACAGACGACGGGCGTTATACTTGTGCTGAAAACGATGAGCCGCCTCACGCGCCGATTCCTCCTGATTGTGCTGGCCATCGCTGCAACCCTCCTCATCGGCACCGTCGGCTTCACCCTGATCGACCACTACCCTCCGTTCGATGCCTTCTACATGACCCTCACCACCATGACCACGGTGGGGTACGGTGAAATCCATCCGCTTTCCCGCGCGGGCCGCGTGTTCAATTCCTTCCTCATCTTCTTCGGCGTTACCACCATCTTCATCGCCATCGGCGCGATGACCCAGACCATCATTGAACGGGAGTTCGGCGAAGCGCTCGGCAAGCGCCGTCAGAAACGCATGATCGAGAATCTCAAGGACCACTACATCATCTGCGGCTACGGCCGCGTGGGCAGGGGCGCCGCCGCGGAGTTACGGCATGCGGGCGTGGCCTTCGTCGTCGTGGACGTCAACCCCGAGCGGACCGAGCGCGCCATCCTCGACGGCATGCTGGCTGTGGCAGCCGACTCGACGCGCGACGAGACCCTCCGCCAGGTCGGCATCGAACATGCCCGCGGCCTGGTGGCGGCCCTGGCCACCGACGCGGACAACCTCTTCGTTCTGCTTTCCGCCAAGGGCCTCAATCCCAAGATCTACGTGGCCGCCCGCGCAGCCGAGGAAAGCGCCGAAGCCAAGATGCGGCGCGCCGGCGCGGACGCGGTCTTCGCTCCGTATTCCATCACCGGCCACCGCCTGGCGCAGTCGTTGCTCCGTCCCCACGTGGTGCAGTTTCTGGATTTCACCACCAAGGACATCGGGATGGACATCGCCATCGAGCAGGTGCGGGTCTCCGAGCACAGCGAGATGGTTTCCCGCAGCATCCGCGACATGCAACTCGGACGGGACGTGGGCGTGATTGTGATGGCGATCCGCAAAGGCGACGGCAAAATGATGTTCAACCCGACCGCGGACACCACCGTCTCCGGAGGCGACTACCTCATCGTCATGGGACGCCAGGAAAACCTGGAAACGCTCGAGGCTCTGCTCGCCGAGCCGCGGCGCAGCCGCAGGTAAGCAGCCTCGAAAACCCCTTCGCCGCCACTGGCACTATACACACCGCGCCAAGCGCCCGGATGAGTCGGGGCAAAGCAGACATGAGTGTCCGCGCCACATCGCGCCCGAAGACCGGCGGGTTTCATAAATTTCTGTGTGCCGGCGGGGCCCATGGGTACAGGCACCAGACGCACGTTGCTCCGGTTGCACTTCGGTCGTGCGCTCACGGTTCCCCGGTTCTGGCCTTCAGTTCCCAGACACCCTGCACATTTCGGAATCCGCACGGAGCGAAAGCTCCTTGGGGGCGGCACCGCCGGAGCCTGGTACTCCCATCCATACCTGGGAGGGCCACGGCGAGGCGAAACCTCCGGCATTACCATCCGCGACCGGACAGGCAAACCGCCGGCGACTTCGGCTGACAACCGTTCCTCGAGTGTCGGCGGCAGGACTATCGAACCCTCGATTCGATCCGTCATTCCAACCCATGATATGACGGCTAACAGGTTTCATCGCCCCGACAGCCAGTGATAGCAAACCCGGCACCTACTCAAGTTAACGGAAAACAGAGGGCTGCCCGGGCCGCGCAAAACGATATAATGCGGTATCTATGGCCAGGAGCTTTCGCGACATCGTCGAGTCCATCGTGTTCGCGGGCATGAAGCCAGGTCAGCCGGCGGCACAAGTCCAAAACAAAGGACGGTTCGGACGCTTGCGGGCCCGCCTGGATCGCTACCTCTCGGGAGGCCCGGCGCCTTCGGATCCGCTCTATCTCACGCGCCGCACACCCTGGCAGCGGATTCGATCGGCCGCGGTCGTGATAGTCCCGTGCCTGATTGTGGGAAGCTTCATGGTCTTGGCGCTTACCAATCGCTTCGCCAAGAAGACACCGATGCCGAAACTCGATCTCTCCCCCGGGGAAATCGCCGCCAAGATGCTCCCGAACATCGACAACGTCAAGCTCGACACGAATCGTGACCTGGACCTCCAGGAAGTTCACATCGATCTCTCCCGCGGCGCCGCTCTCGCGGGAACCGTCGTCAACAAAACCAACCACTCCATTTCGACGGCTGAAATCGTGTTTGACCTGACCGATGCCAGGGGCTCGCAGTTGGGAGCGGTCAGCGAACGGCTCGAAAATCTCTCTCCCCAGAAGAGCCAGCAGTTTCGGCTGCCCATCGAGCAGACCTCTGCCCGCTTCGCGCTCGTGCGCGAGGTCCGCACCAGGTAGGCCGATTCCCCGGTGCCGTCACCTGGCCCGCGGCGGAGCGAAGAACCCGATCGGCTCCAGCGATATCACCCGCCAATGTTTGCCCTGCTTTTCGAAGCCCGCCTTCACGTGCTCCTCGCGGTTAGCCGCTCCCGAGACGTCGTCGTGGCCGGTGATGCGCAGCAGCCAATCCACTTCGACCTTCCGCTTCCGGTCGTCCCCTTCGTTGCTCACCAGCTCGATCGACGACTGCAGATCGGCCTGCGCCACCAGCGCCGCTACATTCCGGCGGAGATCCTGGTAGCCGGGCATTTTCGGATCGATGCCCACCAGGAACTCCTCCGTACGCCCGTTGCCGAGCCCCGTAGCCATCGAGCTGAGGACCTCCCACACGTCGTCGGCCGAATCGGCCCGCAGGCATGCGGACAAGGCGCCGAGCATCAGCACCCGCCTGGTGAATTCAGGTCCGGTAGCTGGCATTGATGCGGATGTAGCCCTCCGTGAAGTCGCACGTCCAGAATCGCGTGGCGCCCTTGCCCGTCCCGCGGATGGTCAAGCGGATCTCGCACTCCGGCGCGTCGAGCTTCTGCTTCAACTCCGCCTCTGAAAAAGGCGCCGCCAGCCCGCCGCGGCATACCAGCACGTTCTGCATGTGGATGTCGGTTTTCGACGGGTCGAAGGTGACTCCCGAGTTTCCCGCCGCCGACAGAATGCGCCCCCAATTCGGATCCGACCCGGCCACTGCAGTCTTCACCAGCGGCGAATTGGCAATGGCGCGCGCCATCTGGGCTGCTCCGTCGTTGGTCTTCGCGCCGGAGATCACGATGGTCACCAGTTTCCGCGCTCCTTCGCCGTCACGTGCAATGGCCATCGCCAGATTCTCCATCACTTGCGCCACGGCTTCCTCCACCTTCGGGAATTCCTTCGGATCAGGACGTATGCCGGAAGCTCCGTTCGCCAGCAGCAGAAGCGTGTCGTTGGTGGAAGTGTCTCCATCCACCGACAGCCGGTTGTAGCTGCGTTCGACCGTTCGTTTCAGCATCGCCCGCAGCGGGGCGACCGGGATCTCGGCATCCGTCATGACGAACCCCAGGGTGGTCGCCATGCGCGGCTGAATCATCCCCGAGCCCTTCGTCATGCCCGCCACGCGGATGGTGGCGCGCCGCAGTTTGCGTTCGGCGAAGGCGGTTTTCGGCACCAGGTCGGTAGTCATGATCGCGTTGGCCACGTCGGCGAAGCGGTCGGTGCTCAGCGCGCCGATCAGACCAGGCAACGCGTCTACGATCTTGCGCCCATCCATCTCCACGCCGATCACGCCGGTAGAAGCGGGCAGCACCTGGGGAACCGGGAGCCTGAGAGCTTTGGCTGCGGCCTTGCAGGTGGCCAGGGCGACGGCATCACCGGTCCGCGTCGCGCAGTTGGCGTTTCCGGCGTTCACCAGCACCGCTCCCACCAGCCCCTTGGAGAGCTTGAGATGCCGCCGGCTCAACTTCACCGGCGCCGCCTGCACCTGGTTCTGGGTAAACACGGCCGCCGCATTCGCCGGAAGCCCGCTGACGATCAGCGCGAGATCGTCCTTCTCCACCTGGCGAATGCCGGCATAGGTGGACGCGTATCCAAACCCAAGAGGAAGATTCAATTCGATGGCTCTCCTAATCTTTCATTTTCGGCCACACGCTGGCCGTTAGCGAAGGCATCCCCCGAAATCCGCTTGCGCCCCTCGAGCTGCACCTCCAGAAGTTCCAGCGCACCTTCGCCGCAGGCGATGACTAGAGGCCGGACTTTGATGACGCTTCCGGGCAGGGGGTTAGGGGTTGGGGGTTGGGGGTTGGGGTTTTGTTGGTGCGCAACCGGAGACGTTGAATGCGGGGCGAAAAATCGCGAACCCGGGCCTGGGGCCGATTCCTGATCCGGAGCCGGAGGCCCCAACCCCCAACCCCGGCTTTTGAGGCCCCTGCTTTTCCATATTTGCAGTTGCTGTCCCCGGAACGTCGTGTGTGCTCCGGGCCAGGGTTGCAGGCCGCGGACGCGATTGTGGATCGCGGCGGCGGGCTGGCTCCAGTCGATCCGGCCGTCTTCCTTTTTCAGGAGCGGCGCGTAGGTGGCCTGTGCGGAGTCCTGCTTCTCGGGCACGATGCTGCCCGCGGCCAGGCCCGCGAGGGTTTCCACCAGAACGTCCGCTCCCATGAGGGAAAGCCGGCGGCCTAACTCCACCGCGGTCTCATCCGGGCCGATCTCCGTTTCCGCCTTCAGCAGCATGTCTCCGGTATCGAGGCCCGCATCGATCCGCATGGTGGTGACGCCGGTCCGGGTTTCGCCGTTCAGGATCGCCCATTGGATCGGCCCCGCCCCACGGTATTTCGGCAGCAACGACCCGTGCACGTTGATGATTCCCAACGGCGCCAGGTCAATCACGCTCTGCGGAATGATCTGCCCGTAGCCCACCACCACCATGGCGTCCGCGGCGAGACCGCGAAGGTACTCCACCGCCTCGGGACGGCGCACCCGCTCCGGCTGAAACACCGGCAATCCGAGCCGCAGCGCGGCTTCCTTCACCGGTGGCGCCGCGGCTTGCTGCCCTCGCCCGCGAGGACGATCCGGCTGGCTGACCACAGCCAGCACCTGATGTCCCGCCTCTACCACGCGCTCCAGCGTGGGGACTGCGAACGCCGGAGTTCCCAGAAAAACCAGGCGCATGGGGCGCCTCAGTCCCAATCCCCGGCGCGCTGCTTCTTTTTGATCTTGCGCTTCATCAGGTCGCGCTTCAGGGCGCTGATGTGGCTGATGTAGAGCTTTCCGTGAAGGTGCTCCGTCTCGTGGAGAAAGGCGCGAGCCAGCAGGTCTTCGCCGGTCATCTCGAAAGGTTCGCCCCTGGCATTCTGTGCGTGCAACGTGACCCGTTTGCCGCGCTTCACCTGCTCGCGGAATCCGGGAATGCTGAGGCAGCCTTCCTCGCCTTCCTGCTTGCCCTCGGTGCGCACCACTTTGGGATTGATCAGGACCAGTTTGTCCTTGGGGTTCTCACCGTTCGACACATCAATGACGGCAATCTTCCTCCCGATGCCGATCTGGGGCGCGGCGAGCCCCACACCTTTGGCGGCATACATCGATTCGAACATGTCCTCGATGAGTTTGTGGAGTTCCGGCGTGTCGAACTCGGTCACGGTGTCGGCTTCCCGCTCGAGCACCGGGTCGCCGAACTTTACAATCGGATAAACCATATGGATTCAGTAACTCTTCACCTGTTCCAGGTAGCCCTCATAATTCCGGCGTGTTTCCGCCAGCGAATCGCCGCCGAACTTCTCCAGGAAAGCCTGCGCCAGCACAATCGCAACCATCGCCTCGCCGATCACACCCGCGGCGGGCACCACGCAGACATCCGACCGCTCGTAGGCGGCCAGTGCCGGCTCCCGCGTCTCGAGGTCCACCGACTCCAGTGGACGCCGCAGGGTCGAAATCGGCTTCAGCATCCCACGAACGACCACGTCCTGCCCGTTGGTGATGCCGCCTTCCAGCCCTCCCGCCCGATTCGCTCCGCGCGTGAAGTGCCGCCCTTCCCGGTCGTAATGGATGGTGTCCTGTACCTTCGACCCAAAACTCGCCGCGCCTTCGGAGGCGAACCCGACTTCCACGCCTTTCACCGCCTGCATGGAGACAATCGCCTGTGCCAGGCGGCCATCCAGGCGCGAATCCCAGGTCACGTGAGACCCCAACCCGACCGGTAAGCCGCGAGCCACCACCTCAAACACGCCGCCCACCGTATCGCCGGTCCGATATGCTTCGTCTACCGCTTCCTTCATGTGCGCTTCCACAACGGGGTCCACGCAGCCCAGCAGCACTTCTTCGCGGCGGCTCAACTCGACAATCTCGTTCCACTCCGCCGCTCGATCCAGCCGGATTGTGCCCACCGATACAACGTGACTCAGGATCGAGATGCCGAATTCTCCCAGGAGAGCCTTGGCGATCGCTCCCACCGCCACCCGCGCAGTGGTCTCGCGCGCACTGGCCCTTTCGAGAATGTACCGCGCATCGTGAAAATTGTACTTGATGGCGCCGGCCAGGTCGGCGTGACCCGGCCTCGGACGGGTCACCCGTTTGCGCCGGTCTTCCGCGCCTTCGATGTCTTCCACGGGAAGCGCCGCGGTCCAGTTTTCCCAATCCCGGTTCCGGATAACGATCGCGATCGGCGATCCGATGGTGCGCGAGTGCCGCACGCCGGCGACAATCTCGGCCCGGTCCGTTTCGATCTTCATCCTTCCGCCGCGGCCATAGCCCTGCTGCCGGCGCCACAACTCGCGATTGATCGCTTCGATTGAGATCGGAATACCAGCGGGAAGTCCAGTTAATGTCGCCACCAGGCATTCGCCGTGGGACTCGCCTGCGGTCTCGAATCGGAACATGAGAGCAAGACTTTTTATCGTACCAAAGTCGAACAATTGCCCGATTTCGTGCGTAGATGAAAGTGGAGGATTGGTGTGGTTAAGTTCCTGTTGTGGTGTATCTTGCTGATACTCTGCTGGCCTCTTGCGCTGGTGGCGTTGATTCTTTACCCGATCGTCTGGCTGATCCTTCTGCCGTTCCGGATTGTGGGAATCGCCGTCGGCGGCGTGTTGGAACTGGTCTGGGCGCTGGTGACCTTCCCGGCACGTCTGTTACGGGGATTGTCGTAAGGCGCGGCAATCCCCGCCCCATCGCATCGTCCTCAAACTACCCGCCGGCCGGAGATGAGTTGGATAAGCAGGACTGCTACCGCCACGACGAGCAGGATGTGGATGAATCCGCCCATCGTGTACGATGTCACCAGTCCGAGCAGCCACAAGACCAGCAGTATTACAAATATCGTCCAAAGCATCGATTCCCTCCCAGGTTCGTTGGCATGCGCCGCCGTCCCGCCCGGCCGGCTGAGGATCGCGGGCGGCTGCATGGTAGACGATAAGCAACTGATTTGCCACGAGGAGAGGGAACCGGGTGATCGATCACATGCAGCGGTGCATGTGGAGGGGGGCCTTTACCCCAACATCCGGAGTTCGGTCACCGGGTGCTGTTGCGCAGGCGTGAAGGCACGGGAGCCTTGCGTGCGGAATTCGTATCGCTCGATGGCAACCGCGGCTCCCTTATCGCTGCTGCGGATCACGCAGCCATAAATCATCAGCTTCATCGGGCAGGAGTCGTTCAGAAGGACCGGCCAATTCATGGACAGTTCTACGGGCATGCCGGCCGTCAGCATCGTTTCGGTGGAGAACCATACTCCGCCGCTCGAAATATTCACGGTCCGCCCCGTGCCCGTTTCGGCGATGCGCTGGCCATAGAGCATCTTGTAGCGCACTTCCTGCTCGATCTGAAAACGGCGTTTTGTGCGCCTTTCTCTTTCACCGTTCTTGAGGACCTTCACGTCGTTTGTCTGTGCCACCGCCAATGCCTTCCTTTTTCGCAACTTAGCTTTTCGCAAAGGCCTGCCTCAAGATGTCTTTAGTTATTTGGACGCTGCTATCGGCTCCCCTAGAGAAACTATAGGTATGGTCTAAGTTTATGAATCATCAGGAGTTATGTCGGGCCGCGGGAGCTCGGTGGAGCGCCGTAGGGAGCCACCCTACCTCCGTTCCAGGCCGCACCTGGAGCGACCAAAGTACTAGTACGCTCATTAACTTTGCGGGAAATTTGAAGGTAATACTTGTGAGCAGGTAGGACTATGTCGCTCAATAAATTTTGTTTTTCTTCATTTTGATGCTAGACAATCAGACCCGTAAGTGTGATAATCAAATCAACACAGACAGCATCCCAGGCGGTGAGTCCCCTCCCACCGCCATTCTCTGAGTGCAGGCCCCGAGTTACCCAGCTCGGGGCTTTACCTTTTATAATAAAGACGCTCCATCACCGTTGACGAACGGATCGACGCGATTGCCCAATCGCTCCATCTGCTTGGCTCGATCGTACGCGACTCGCAGGCGGAATCCGACCGGCGCTTCGCCCACTCCGAGCGGCATTCTTCCGAGTACCACGGGCTCTTCAAAGAGAACGAAATACGCCTCGCCCAACTGATGGAGACGATGAACGTCTCGGACGGATCATCGAGATTCACGACGGCACCCTCGAGGAACACGAGGAGCGCATCGACAAGTTAGAGCGCGATAACCCCGACCAACCCCGGTAACCTTCACTCGTCACTACCAGTCCCGATCCCGATGCAGGCCGAAGGTTTTGCTGGCCGCCTCCGGGGCCGCAATCGTCTGCATCAGAAGATCGACGCTGACTTCCGCCTCGAGCACCGTCGCCTGATCCCGCTCGAAAGTCGCAATCAGCATCTTCGTCGATTTGCCAGTCTCACCGGTAAAAATGTAGGTCGCTTCCCCGCCCCGCTGCGAGCGTGTCCGCACCAGCGGGTGCAGCCCCTCGCCGGCCAGATCGTCGAACAGCGAGTCCAGATCGGCCGGATCGCCGTACCGGCCCCCCGCATTCAGATTCTCGAAAATCGCAATTTTGACACTCCTCGCCCCGGCCGGATGCGCCACTTTGACAAAGAGATTCGCCACGCCCATCAGCGGAATGTGCATCCGCTTGACTCCGTAATGCGACTCCACCGCCGTCACGATCCGGTCGAAGGCGCGATCCGCCCCGCAGAGCGTGCAGCAAGCCAGTAAGCCGGCAGCCGCCAATCGTGTTCTCACTTGTCATCCCTCCTTCGGCTGTCCGCGAGCATCTCGAGCCTGGGAATGTGGAAGTGCCCGCCCAGGTCGGCCAGTTGTCTCGGCTCGATCGATCCGGTGATGCTCACGATCGTCAACTCCCTGGGTTCGGCCGAGATGATCACAATTCCACCCAGCTTTCCGTTCCCGCCGTCCTTAAAGAAGACGTCCACATCGCCGTCGATGCCCTTCGATCGCACGCCCACAATCCGCGCCCACGGTGCGGCCTGAAACTGCGTGCGGACCGCCGCCACGTCAGCCGCCTGGTATTCGCCGTCAAACGCGAATTGGAAACTGCGGACAAATATGCTTTGCACTCCCGACAACATCTTCCGGGTGTCCGCGTCGCTGCCGTCATCGAACCTGGCGAGCAGACGCAACATGTTGCTGTCGAGCGTCACCGACACCGATTCCTCGGCCTTGTCCGCCAGTCTCTCCACGCTCGGCGGGAGCTTGATCTCCTGTGCCCCGGCGGGACAAAGTCCCGCCACTATTATCAGGATGGCCAACCTCATAAGCCTGTTCCGGTTCCTTTCACAAGCTAATACGCCGCCCGCCGCGACCCGGAGGCATTTTTCGAAGTCCTAGCCCGCCACGGGACTCTCGCCGCCGAACAGAATCCCGGCTTGCGTCAGGATCGGGCGGATGCTCGAAATGGGCGGCGCAAAGAGCGACATCTGGTCGGGGTCGGCAAACAACGCCTCGTAGTCGCCCGGGGTGAAGGCGCGCTCCAGTCGGGCGGCAAATGTCTCGCGCAACAGGCGGGCATAATACTCGACATCGTACTCGCCTCGGGCGGCGCTGCCCATCGCCTCGTCCACCAGCCCGCCCGATCCGGACCTGGTGCGATACACCCGGATGCGGTCGCCCACGCTCCACGTCTCGCGGCCGCTCGCCAGCAATGCCTCGTACGGAAGCTCCCGGCGCGAGCTTCGCGACGCCAGGTACTCGCCGCGGGTCTTGGTCAGCCGCACACTCGAAGACACGTCGTAAGCCGGCAGTTCCCGGTGGCGCAGCGCATCGAGCATCGCCACATAGATATCGCGCACCCCGCACACGTCCCCGGCCAGCAGCCGGGCGATGGCGCAGCGCAGGAATCGCTCCCCGAATGGCTCCGCGCGGCTCGAGCGGAAGGCGACTCCCCGCAGCAGCAACGCCCCGTCGTACCTCAGCAACGCGTAATTCTTCGGCTCGTGCGACAGCATCGCCGCATAACGGCCTTCGAACTCGAGTTGGACCAGGGGAGGCAGCAGCGCCGCGACTTCCGCCACTACCCGCCTCTCCTCCGCTTCGCTCCAACCTTCCGGCACCGCGAAATACACACCATCGGTGTCCGCCTCGAGCAGCGTCACGCCGCGCGCCGAAAACTCGCGGCACATCAGGTCGAGCGTCTCGCGGCCGCGGCGAGTCACTTCGTTGGCGGCGTGCACGTCCGCGAAACGCGTGAGGTCCCCGCCCGCGGCCAGGTATCCGTAGGCCGAATTCACCACCAGCTTCATGGCCGCCGACATGGCTTCGTTGGCGTACCGCTCGGCCGATCCCGGCGCCGCCAGCCGCGCGCTGGCCTTGGCCGCCAGCCTGCGATCCACCAGCCGGTCTACCAGGGCCAGCAGCGCCCCCAGGTGGTCGCGCGCCGGTCCGATGCGGTAGGCCCGCATCAGCGAAGGATACAGGCTGGCCACGTCCGCCTTCACCACGCGCCGCGCTACGCCCGCTGCGAACAGGTGCAGCGCCGCCCCGCTGTGCGGCGTTCCATCGCCCGGCTGATGAGCCGGCAGCGCCATCCCCGCCCGCAGGTACGCGCGCACCAGCAGGGGATCGATCACGCCGGTCGCCGCCCCCGCATCCGCCAGCCGCTCGTAGCGCCGGGGAGCGATTTGCGCTAACGCGAACGCCGCGCCTCCGAGCATCCGCGCCACCCCCGCCACCTCCTCGACGTCCGCGGCCGCGTACCGCCGCACCCGCTCCGGGTCACGCAGGTAGGTGGAGTAAACCTGGTCCCCGCGAATGTACTCCCGGTCGGCGCCCGCGATCCCCAGGTGCCGCGCCACCGCCTTGAGACCGTGGTCGGGCAGCTCCCGTGTCGCAAAATCGTAGCGCAGCACCGCGTCGAGCGTGTCGATCAGCTCGCGTCCCGGCGCTACGTACCGGATGCGCCGGTCGGGATCGCCCGCGCCCGCCGCGCCCCGCCGTGCACCGCGCTGCCGCAGCCCCGGAGATCCCACCCGTCCGAGCGCCAGGGGCACGCCCAGAAGGCGCGCCCGCCCGGCCAGAAACGGCAAGTCGAACCCGTGCAGGTTGTGGTTCTCGATCACGTCGGGATCGGCCGCCTGTACCCTGGCGACCAGCCGGCGGATGAGTTCGGCCTCGGCCGCGCGGTCTGCGCCGCTCGCTTCGAGGATCTCGGTGGCGCCCGACGGATCCCGCACCGCCACCATGAAGATGCGATCGCGCCGCGGATCGAGGCCCGTAGTCTCCAGATCGAACTGCATCCGGCGGAGCTGGTCGAACCCCAGGCCGCGAAAATATGTCCGCCCCGATGCCACCAGGTACTGCTCCTCGGGCGGCAGCGCCAGGACTGAATCTTTACCCAGGTCGCGCAAGGTGGCGACTCGCCGGCCGAGCCTGCGGGATGCCGCCTCCAGCACTGCCGCCGCCAGGGCCTTCCCGTCATCGGCCCGGACCAGGAAACGGAGCGACCCGGGGCCTTCGAGTTCCGTGCAATTCAGATGTGGATCGTCCATGCGGTCGAGCAGGATCCAGTGTTGGAAGCGCGCCTCCTCGAGGATCAGCGCCCCCGTCTCCGGCAGCCGCCGCCAGACCATCGCGTGGCCGCTGGTATCGGCCCAGACCGAGACGATGCCCGGTGTCGGGTCCCAGCCCCAAATGGATTCCCCCGACTGGGGCAGCATGAACCGATTGTCCTACGAATTCGGCACATGCGATCTCGCCCGCCCCACTACGCCCGCCGTTCGCCGGTAAGCGGCCGGGTGTTCGCCGATCTTCACGGGCGCGGCGAGCGCCGCCGCCGTACGCTGGATCCATGGAACAGTTTGACAACTACAACTACTGGCGCCACGGCGAAAGAGGCGGGCTGGTCTTCCGGTCGAACTCAGGCCTGATTCCGGGCCTGATCCTGGTGGGCGTGGGAGCGCTCTTCTTTCTGAATAACCTGCATATCTTTTATATCCGCGACTGGTTCCGCTTCTGGCCGGCCATCCTGGTTGCGGCGGGAATCGTGAAACTGGTGGACTCGACCTACCCCAGCGGCCGGGTACTGGGTGGGATTCTGGCAGGGTTCGGCGGAATTTTCCTGGCGCGAGCCTTGGGATTCGTCGATATCGGCATGCGCGAGATCTGGCCGCTTTTCCTGGTCGGCCTCGGACTGCTGCTGCTCGTCCAGCGCAACGCCGATTGGCAAATGAAGCTCCAGGTCCCGGGCGCGCCGCAGGTGTCCAAATCCGGCAACGTGAAGGTCGATGCTGTGCTTGGCGGATCCAAACGCGTGGTGACCAGCCAGAGCTTTCGAGGCGGTGAAGTAACGGCCGTGTTTGGCGGGGTGGAATTAGACCTCCGGCAAGCCAACATAACGGAAGATTCCGCGGTCATCGAAATCAACGCAGTTTTCGGCGGCGTCGAGATGAAGATCCCGCGAAACTGGAGTGCCGTGGTGCAGGGCATCGGGATCTTCGGCGGCTACGCCGATAACACGGTCCAGCCCGAACCCGTCCTGGCCCCTGGCGTCAAACAGCTCATCGTTCGAGGCGCGGCGGTGTTTGGCGGCGTTGAAGTGAAGAACTGATACCCGGCCATGCACCCCTTCCTGGCATCCAGCCGGCGGCTGCTGTTTTACCTGGTGGCCTGGACTCCGGTCCTGGGGATGTTGATGTACATCAGCGCATCCGGCGGAACGGCGCCTTCCGACGCGGCAGCGGTCTTCGCTCCAGCCTGCATCGCTCTCGCTTTCGTGTGCCTGTCCCCCTGGCAGATTTGCCGCATCCGGCCCCTGAAGCTTTCGGGGTTGCCAGGGCTGCTGACCACCTTCTCGGCCGCCGCGATCGCGGGCAGCCTGGTTTTCACGGGGACCGCGACGGCCATGGCATATCTCCTCTCGCGGCCGGCAGTCATGGGGCCCGGGATCAACGGTGTGCTGTTCGGGATAGGCGTCCTTCTCTATCTCTCCTCCACCGGATTGCATTACGCGGTGCTGGCGGCCGAGGCCTCCCGCGAAGCCGAGCGCAACGCCGCGGAGGCCCGCACCCTGGCGCGCGAAGCGGAGTTGCAGTCGCTGCGGAACCAGCTCAACCCCCACTTTCTGTTCAACAGCCTCCATTCCATCAGCGCGCTCGCCACCCTGGATGGGGCCCGCGCCCGCGAGATGTGCATCCGGCTGGCCGGCTTTCTGCGCAGCAGCCTCGGTATGGGCCAGAAAGAGAGTATTCCCCTGCGCGACGAACTGGCCCTGGCACGCTGCTACCTGGAGGTGGAGCAGGTGCGCTTCGGCGAACGCCTGCGGGTGACCGAGGAAATCGGGCCCGCCTGCGAAGATTGCCAGGTGCCGCCCCTGCTGCTGCAGCCACTGGTGGAGAATGCCGTGAAGCACGGGGTTGCCGGACTGGTGGAAGGCGCTTCCATCCGGCTATTCGCCACGCGAAGCGGTGGAGACGTCTCGATTACCCTCGAAAACGGCTTCGACCCCGATTCGAAGACCCCCGGCAATCTCGGCCTCGGCCTCGCCCATGTGCGCCGCCGGCTACAAGTTCGATACGGAGAAGGCGCGGTCTTCGACGCCGGCCCACAAGGCAGCGTCTACCGGGTAATGTTGCGGTTCCCCTGCGAATCGCCCATCGCGTCCAGCAGCCGCGCATAGCCCGAGCGGCTGACCGGCAGGCGGGTGCCGTCGCTGAGGATCGCAATCCGGCTTTCCTTTCCGTACGGCTCGATGCGGGCGATCCGCTCCAGGTTGACGATCGCCGACCGGTGAATGCGGACGAAGCGCGCCGGGTCGAGCGTGGCCTCGAGGCTGGTGATGGACTGCTGCTTCAGATGGCTTTTCCCGCCGCTGTGCAAGGCGACATAGTCGTCCTGCGCTTCGACGTAATCCAACTTGTCGAGCGGGATGATGTGGACGCGTGTTCCATCCTTCACCACAATGCGTTGCGGCCGCTCGGCGCCGGCCCGCCCGGCCGCCAGTTCCAGGGGCAGCCGCCGCTCCCCAAGGCGCGATTTCGCCCGATCCAGGGCGCGTTCGAAGCGCTCGGCGCTGAAGGGCTTCAAGAGGTAATCGACGGCGTGCGCGTCAAACGCCCGCATGGCGTACTGGTCGTAGGCCGTTACGAAGATGATCGCTGGAGGCGCATCCGGCGATTGCCCGATCAGTTCCAGCACTTCGAAACCGTCCAGCTTGGGCATCTGGACGTCCAGAAACAGCAGATCGGGCCGGCACTCGGCCATCGCTTTCACAGCTTCAAAGCCGTTGGCGCACTCGGCCGCGAGCGTAATCTCAGGATGCCCCGCCAGCAACTCGCGCAGGTAGGCCCGGGCCAGTTCCTCGTCATCGACAATCAGCGCGCGGAGAATCTGGGGTTACCTCTATACTGCAATGTACCGCGCCCGAGCGGTTTTGTTCCGCTTCCTTCCAACTCCGGAATTTTCCTCACCACACCTGAGCCAAAATTTGTGCGAGAATGAAGAACCGTTAATTTCTGGGCAGGCCATCCGCCGAAATCAGGCTTGGCCGGAAAGGCGTGTCTGTGAGCTATCAAGCCGAAACGCCGTTTGACAGCATTGAGGGTTCGCACGAATACGTGGCTATGCTCGCTGAGGCCCTGGACGAAGCCCGGCGCGACGTCGAAGCAGAAATTGCTTCGGCGGAACGCGATGGGGCCGACCGTCGAAAAGCCGCGCTGCTGCTGGTTTCCTTTAACCTTGCCAAGCTGAATCTGCACGTCACAACCAGCCGGCGCATTCTGAACGACCTCCGTACCCTGAGACGATTGTTGCTGGCGGAACGCGGTCTGACGGGCGGAGAAGTAAACCGGTTCGCTGCGGGCGATTGAGAGAATGGCCCGAGGCGCGGCCCGTGCCGGCGCCGACGAGGCCGAGCCAACCCGGCGGAGTTTGCATGGTGACAACACCAAAAGGGGGTGTTATTCCTGATCCGCCTTACCCTTTCCGTTGATTTCTCCCACACCCCAAGGTTCCTCCCTCTTCCCATCATTGAGGCGAAAAGCCCCATCTGGTGGGGGTTTTCGCCTCACAACCCCCTTGACAGAATAAGTTGCCGAGCGTACCATTCAAGAGTTGTTGGGAAAAGTTGCGGTAACACTTGACAGCGGTGGTTTGTGGGGGACCCCGTATGACTTTTCAGATCGGTGATAAAGTCGTTTATCCCAACCAAGGCGTTGGGACCATCGAGAATATCAGCACTCGCTCCTTCGGTTCTGTCTTTGAAAAATTCTACCTTCTGCGCTTTGGTTGCAACAGTATGACGGTACTGGTCCCGTTTTCGAACGCGGCCAATATCGGTCTTCGCCGGGTAACCAAAGATCGCGAGATTTCGCGCATCCTCTCGTTCCTTTCCAATGGCTCCTGTTCCATCAACCCGGATTGGAAAGTGCGATTCAAGGAGAATTCCGAGAAGATGCAGAGCGGCGACCTGCTGAAAGCCGCTGAAGTCTTGAAGGCGCTTCTACAGATTCATGTGGACAAGGCGCTTTCCTTCCGCGAGAAGAAGATGCTGGACCGTGCCCGCCATATGCTGGTTTCGGAGATCTCCATTTCACGAGGTGTGTCCGACGTCCATGCCGTGGCGATGCTGCAGCGCGCCGTGACCAAGGCGGGGCTCGCGCTCCCGGCGGCAGGCTGACACCTGCGCCCCTGGGCGCGGGCGCTCACCAGATTCCGATCAGCTTCCACCACAGGGATCCTGCGCCCAACCAGATCAACAGGTTGACCAGAGAAATCACAAAGCCCACCCGCCACCATTCGCCCTGACGGACATAACCCGCGCCGAAGTATACCGGCGCCGAGCCTGTGCCGTAATGCGTCATCGCGGCATTCAGGCTCGAGAAATATGCCAGCGGAAGGGCTGCCATCAGAGGCGGAACTCCGGCTGCCAGTGCCGCACCCAGAAACCCGGGATAAAGCGCGGTCACATGGGCAGTCATGCTGGCGAAACTGTAATGGATGTAACAATAGGAGATAATCAACGCGGCCAGCGCCAAGCCCCATGGCCAGCCCGTCATCACTCCGAACAGCTTTCCTGAGAGAATCCTGATCACGCCGATTTCGTTCAACTGATCCGCCATCATGACCAGTGGCGCGAACCAGATCAGCGCATCCCACGCGCGCTGCTCCGCCAGTAGCTCGTCCCAGGTCAAGACCTTCGCCAGCAGGATGGCCGAGACTCCGCCCAACGCCACGAAGGTGTTGGGAATGCCGTGCCAGGGCGAGGTCACCCATCCCGCCATCACCCCGATCATGATGCCGAGCAGCCACCGCTCTTCGCGGCTGAGCGGACCCATGCGGGCCAGCTCGTTGCGCGCCAGTTCGCGCGCCGGCGCGGTGTCGTGAATCTCGGGTGTTATCCACCGGTGAATCAGCCATGGCACGGTGCTCAAGGTCAGCAGTCCGGGGACCACCGATCCGGAAAACCACCGCATCCAGGTGAGTTCCACGTGGCCGATTTTGGAGGCGAATTCGGCAATCACCGGGTTGGAGGCCATGCCCGTCAGGAACATCGCCGAAGCGGTGTAGGTGGTATGGAAGGACACCAGCGTCAGGAACGACCCCATGCGTTTCGCGGTAGGCCCAGGCTCGGAGCCGAATGCCGCCGATACGCTGCGCGTGATCGGAAAAATCACGCCGCCCCCGCGCGCCGTATCGGAAGGGATGAACGGTGCCAGCACCAGGTCGGCGGCAGCAACCGAGTACCCGAGGCTCAGGGGTGTTCGCGCGAAGCCCTCGATGAACAGGTATCCCACGCGCTTCCCGAACCCCGTGGCGGTGACCGCCTTGGCGAACAGAAACGCCGTGAATACCAGCCAGATAGTGAGGTTGCTGAACCCCGAAAGGACTTTGGCCGGCGGCAAGGTGCCGGTGAGAGCGAGCAGTGTCATGGCAACCAGTACGCTCGCGCCCATCCGGACCGGTTGCGCCACCAGCGCGATGATGGTGGCGGCGAAGATGCCCACCAGCCGCCGCTGATCGTGGTTCAACCCGGGAATCGGCAGGAAATAGAGCAGCGCGCCGGGAATCAGGACGGCCGCCCAACGCCATCCTTCCGTCGGACGGGCAGCGCGGACGCGAGTATCGGAAGCAGTGCTGGTGGCCAAAGAGTCATGCTACCGCGGAAGAGGCAGTGCGCGGTCGGGAGCACAACCGGCCCATCCGCGATGCCGTCACTGTTTGTTCTGTTCGTTGCACCAGTGAACCAGGGATTCCGCAGCCTGGCCGCGGGTTCGCAGCAGGTCGGCGACGCTCAGCTTGTGGAAGGAAAAGCTGATGGCCCCATCGCTCGCCACCGTGCCGATCAGGTAACCATAGACATCGGTCCTCACCTTGGGCCCTGGAACGGTACCCGCCGGCAGGTAACGCACCGCCCCTGCGGTGCCGATGATCCACCCGGGCAGGACACGGCCCTTCCAGGTATCCGTGCGTTACACGTCGTCCAGGTAGCAGTGGGAATGACTGGCCAACAGGTACACGCGCTTGTGGGCTGCGTCCCGCGTGTGGAGCAGGGCCTGGTATACCTCTCGGCCGCTGGCCTCCCCTGGCGGCCAATCGCTCATGCTGTGGGCGGATCGAAGCTTCCCCCGCGCGGCGTGCATGCCCACAACGACGGTGCGCACCTGGTCGGAAGCTTCATCGCGCGACAGCACGTCGTGGAACCACTTGAGCTGGCCGGGATCGAACGGCTCGCGCGAGGCATTATCCAGGGCGATGAAGTCGATGCCGCGGTCGATCCAGTGGTAATAGGCGCGCAGGGTGTGGTCCTTAGGATCGTTGCGCAGGCGGTGGTTGCGGATGGCGGGCGTCTCCAGCCAGTCGGCGAACTGGATGAGGTTAGCGTCGCGCGTAGCCGGAGGGATGATTTCGTGATTCCCTGGAGTCAGGAAGATGGGGCGGCTGCCGAAGGGCGCGAGTTGATGGGCGATGAAGTCGGGCCAGGCGCCGGTCTCGTAGTCGATGATGTTGAGCGGCTTGGTGGCGAGGCGGAGGCTGGGCGGAGGCACGAGGTCTTCGTCGAAGGTGTAGATGGCACGCAAGTCCCCAGGTGCCAGTAGAACTCGGACTGGTTCTCGAGCACGCCGGCGGCGATGGCGGGCATCACGATGTCGCCGCAATTCCGCGAGTCGCCCGAGACGGCGAATCTCCAGGGAGCGGCCGGCAGGCTGGAGAGAGAAGCGCCGCCGAAGGCCATCAGAACCAACGCGGATTTTCGCATCAGGATTGAGTGTAGAGCAAAACGGATGCGCCCTGCCGCGCCGGGCTATACTGCCGTAGAGACATATGCCCAGACAGTGCGGCGTGGTCCGCGCCAATCGGATCGTGGTGAATAAGGCGCGGCGTGAGATGTTGCTGTTGCATGGGGAGTCGGTTCTGCGGAGCTATCGCGTCGCGCTGGGCCGCGACCCGTTGGGGCCGAAAGCCGAAGAAGGCGATGGCAAGACTCCCGAAGGGCGGTATGTCATCGACCGGCGGAATCCAATAAGCGCGTATCATCTGTCCCTGCACATCTCGTACCCGGACGAGTCGGATCGCGAAGGGGCCTGCCGGCGTGGTGTGGACCCTGGCGGCGACATCATGATCCACGGGCTTCGCAATGGCGAAGGCCACATCGGCAAGACACACCTGGAAAACGACTGGACGCGCGGCTGCATCGCGGTTACCGACGAGGAGATGGACGAGATCTGGGAACTGGTGGAGGACGGAACCCCGATCGAGATCAATCCGTAGGCGGCCTGGCAGCCGCCGGGCGAGTCTGCTCCTCGATCCGGTCCGCCAGGATCATCATGTTGGCGACTGCCTCCGGAGTGATCGGCAGTTCCAAGGCATCCGGCATCGAATGCCCGAGCGCCAGAAGGGCATTCACCAGACCAGTGGAAGCTCGCAGGACAGCGATCAGGAATTGCCATTCGGCAGCGTCCAGCGTGACGGTGAAAGTGCGCGGCGCGCCGCCATCCATTTAGCGATGATAGCGCGCGATGTGGCGCAGGCACTCATCCCGACGCTTCTTGGCCACCTCGAACTTCTGTGCCCGCGGAGGGGTATCGCCGCCACTGGCACTGTACACACCCGACCAGCGTCCCGAAGAGTGGGGACGCGGCAGGCAAGAGTGCCTGCGCCACATCGCCGGCGCGAGGGTTTCCATGATGTTTGTGGGCTGTTCCACGGCCTCGAGAGGTCGGCGACTAAATCACGCCCCACGCGCGCAAATGGCGGTAGACCAGGGATACCGGCAGACCCATGACGTTGAAGTAGCAGCCTTCAATCGCCTCGATGAACTTCGACGCGAGTCCCTGAATGGCGTACGCTCCCGCCTTGTCCATGGGCTCTCCACTGGCGACGTATGCGTCAATTTCCGCATCGCTCATGGCCGCAAAGCAGACGGCGGTCGCGGCACAATCGAGAATGACCTCGTTTCCCCGCTCGAGGCAGATACCAGTCAAGACCTGGTGCCGCCGGCCGGACAGCATCCGGAGCATGCGGCGGGCATCGGCATCGTCTTCGGGCTTGGCGAGCATCTCGCTTCCGACGACCACCGTGGTATCGGCGGCAAGCACCACCTCCTCTGGCGTCCCGTTCACAGCCCGCGCCTTCATTTCCGCGAGTCGGCGCACGTAGTCCTCGGGTTGCTCTTTCTCGAGCGGTGACTCGTCAACCGGGACCACCCGTACGATGAAGGGAATTCCCGCGAGCCGCAAAATCTCGGCGCGGCGAGGGGACTGGGAGGCAAGCACGAGCATCCACCCAGTGTAGAATGCGCCGTGCGGATCACTGCTTCTTGGTGGGCGGCGGTTGTTCCTTGAGTTTCTCGGCGGGAATGTCTTCGGGCGCTCCGAAGCTGATGCTCGCATCAGCGCTGTACTTGTGGTAGGAGTGGTAACTCACTTCATTCCAGACCAGGTACTTGCCCTCGCGCGACCGGACATCGGACGCCAGCGGCAGCACGAAACTCTGGCCCGCGATATCGACGATATCGTAATACAGAATCAGGCGGACATCCTGGATGGGGAAGTCCGGTGGTATGTTGTCGCACTGCATCTTCACCCGCATGACGCGCTTGGTTTCGCGGTCCGCGAATGCCTCGCCGTGGAAGCCGACGGTCACGCTACGCTTCGATCCTTCGTGGAGGACGCTGTACCGCGGCTGCGCCACGCGGAAGGCGAAAACGTAGGTGGGCCGGAGACGCCCCTCCTGCGGCTGCAGCGAAGTCCAGCGCTCCCAGGTAAACTCGGTCTGCGTCTCGGGATCGAAGATGGTGTGCAGGATCGACCCGAACTCGCCCGACGATTTGGCTCCGCCGAGCTGGTCGTGCTTGAGATTGTTGGTCACGATCTTGTCGTTGACCATCTTTACGGTGTAGATCTCCTTCTGATCGACGAAGCTGAGCTGTTCGAGGACGGTATCGGCCAGGCGCCAGCTCTCCGTACCGGTCGGATCGACATGCCGCTTGGTGAACTGCGAGCAGATGTAATTGGGGAGGTTCTTGGTGTAGTCGAGCGCGTTCTGCTGGATCTCCGCAAGGATGGTCTTCAACTCCGCGGGCGTGGGCGGAGGGATCACGGCGGGTGCGGATACCGGTGGCGGAGCCGCGGCGGGAAGGCTGCCGGATGCTTCGCTGAGCTTCTGCAGCGCGGCAACGGTCTTCGGTCCGGCTCCCAGGCGCTGCAACTCCTCGACGGTCTTGGCATCCAGGCGGCTGTTGAGCTTGATCTTCTGCACCTGCTCGGCGACCTTCTTGTCGTCCTGGTGGCTTTGGACCGCGGATTTGATGAAGCTGACCAGTTGGTCGGCGCTGACGCCGGGCTGCGCGAGCCCGGCAACGGAAATCGCGAACACCAGACAAAGGGATCTGAGGAAGCCCATGAATACATTTTACGGGGTGGCGATGTGGCGCAGGCACTCCTGCCTGCCGCGTCCCCATTCATGGGGACGCTTTTTCGGGCGCCGGCGACACTGTGCACACCCGCGCCACACGCTTGACAACACGCCGCGGTGTATAGGCCATCAATATCGACATTCAATATTGGTATACGATACGCGATGAACAAACCTTCGGAAGTTCTGCAGGGAACCCTCGATCTGATGATTTTGCGGACGCTGGAGCTGCGGGCCATGCACGGAGTAGGAGTAGCCGAACGGATCCGCCAGGTCACCAACGGAGTTTTCGTCGTCAAGGCGGGGTCGCTGTTTCCAGCGCTGCACCGTCTGGAAGGCAAGGGCTGGCTGGAATCGCAATGGGGTGAGACCGGAGAGGGCCACCGGGCCAAGTTCTATAAGCTGCACTCCCGATACAACGCTCATGACCTAACGTCCACTGACAGTAGACGGCCAGGAAATTGTTTCCGGATTTGCGCGTGATTAGCGCGTGATGTGCGCGTGATCCCCGAAACGGCCGGAAAGTGATACCATGCCTGAAATCGCGCCATGAGCCCGCAGCAGTCCATTGCGCACTACCGCATCGTCTCCAAGGCGGGCGAAGGCGGCATGGGCGAAGTCTGGCGTGCCACCGACACCAAGCTCGGCCGGGATGTGGCCGTCAAAGTGATCCCCGAGGCCTTCGCGCAAGATCCCGATCGCATGGCCCGCTTCACGCGTGAAGCGCAGGTGCTGGCCTCGCTCAACCATCCCAACATCGCCGCCATCTACGGCGTTGAAGAGCGCGCCCTGGTGATGGAACTGGTGGAGGGCCCGACGCTGGCGGAGCGCATCGCGCAAGGTGCGATTCCGCTGGAAGAGGCGCTGGCCATCGCGAGGCAGATCGCCGAGGCGCTGGAGTATGCGCATGAAAAGGCAATCGTCCATCGCGACCTGAAACCCGCCAACATCAAAATCACTCCCGAAGGCCGCGTAAAGCTGCTGGATTTCGGGCTGGCGAAGGCCATGTCGAGCGTCGCGGCGGCCGCCGATCCGGTGATGTCGCCGACGCTGAGCATGGGCTCCACGCGATTGGGCGTGATCCTGGGTACCGCCGCCTACATGGCGCCGGAGCAGGCTCGTGGGGCCGGCGCGGACCGGCGGGCGGACATCTGGGCGTTCGGTGTGGTGCTCTTCGAGATGCTGACGGGCCGCCGTCTGTTCGAAAGCCAGACCGTCTCCGACACACTGGCGGCCGTGTTGACCAGGGAGCCGGACTTGGGCGACGCCCCGCACGAAATTCGCCGGCTTTTGCGAAGCTGCCTGGAGAAAGATCCCAAGCGGCGGCTGCGCGATATCGGCGACTGGTGGCGCCAGTTGGAGGAGGCGGAACCCGCGGCCACACCTTCACAGTCCGGTCGGGGATGGCCGTGGTTGTGGCCCGCCGTGGCGATGGTGCTGGCAATCCTCCTGATGGGGGCGGGTGTGTTGCTCTGGCGGTCCACAAAGGCCACGTCCAATCCTTTTATGCAATTCAGTGTCGACCTGGGGCAGGATCTGGTGCTCGGCGACTACCGGCCGCAGTTGTCAATTTCTCCCGACGGCACACGGGTAGTCTACGTTTCGCGCGGCGCGGACGGTACGCAACAGCTTTCCACGCGGCTGCTGGCCGAGCCGAAGCCGACCATTCTCGCGGGCACGCAAGGCGCCACCTTACCATTCTTTTCGCCGGACAGCCGGAACATCGGGTTCTTCGCCGATCAGAAGCTAAAGAGGATCTCCGTGCAGGGCGGAGCGGCGGTAACTCTTTGCGACGCTGTGGGCCCGCGAGGAGGTGCCTGGGGTGAGAACGGCGAAATCATCGCCGCCCTGCAGAACTCGGACGTCCTCAGCCGGATCCCCGAGACGGGCGGCGCACCGCAGCCGCTTACTAAACTGGGAGGAGAGACCTCGCATCGCTGGCCACAGATTCTGCCAGGCGGCAGGTCGGTGCTGTTCAGCGCGTCTGAGTCCGGAGATTCCAGCGAGGCTGCCATCGAGGTTCAACGGCTTCAGGGCGGGGAACGCAAGACCTTACTGCGCGGTGGCTTCTATCCGCGTTATCTGCCGAGTGGACACCTGGTATACATGCACGGCGACACACTCTTCGCCGCGCCGATGGATCTGGAGCGGCTGGAGCTGACCGGGCCGGCCGTTCCTGTGCTCCAGGAGGTCGCCAACAGCCAAGGCCTCGGATCTGCGGCGTTCGACTTTTCGCAGACGGGCACGTTTGCCTACATACCTGGTAAGGGTATCCCCCCGGGATGGTCGATCGTATGGCTCGATGGCAGCGGGAAGGCCACACCGCTCCGCGCCATCAAAGGCCGCTATACCACGCCGAGCCTCTCGCCCGACGGTAAGCGCCTGGCACTTTCGCTGCTTACCAACGGCGGCGATGCCGATATTTCCGTCTATGACTGGCAGCGCGACATCATCACCAAAGTCAGTACCACACCGGGACTGAATGACTGGCCGGTTTGGACGCCGGATGGCAAGGGCATCGTTTACCACTCACGCGCGAAGGGCACGAATTCATTTTTCTGGGTGCGGGCCGATGGAGCTTCGGCCGCGGTGCGCCTGACGGAGTCCAGCCGCGGCCAGGCGGCTCGCTCATTCTCGCCGGATGGAAAACGACTGGCGTACTCCGAGAATGGAGGCGAGACGCGCGGCGACCTTTGGACGCTGCCTATCGACTGGAGCGACCCCGAACACCCGCGGGCCGACACGCCGGAGCTGTTTCTGCGAACGCCGGGTTCGGAGATCGATCCGGCATTTTCGCCCGATGGCCGATGGATGGCCTACTCCTCCGATGAGGAATCGGATCACGAGATCTATGTGCGGCCTTTCCCGCCCAATCCCGGGGGCGGCAAATGGAAGATCTCCAATGGGGGTGGCCGGGTTGCCATCTGGTCGCGTGCTGCCCATGAACTGTTCTACGAAACATTAGACAACCGGGTCATGGTAGCGGACTATACCGTGAAAGGCGACGATTTCATCCCGGACAAACCGCGCCCCTGGACCGCCTATCGACCCTTCCATCCCTTTGCCGGCCAGCAGAATTACGATCTCGCCCCGGACGGCAGGCGTTTCGCCATCTTTGAACCGCCTTTGGCCGCCAACGAGAGCTGGAAGCCTGTGAACATTCTGCTAAACTTTTTCGACGAGTTGAAGCGGAAGGTGCCGGTGAAATGACCCCGACGCTCTCGTTTGCCAACTACCGCATCTCATCAAAGCATGGCTCGCGATATAGAAGATGCGGTCGCTGCCTTCGAATGGCAGGTTCTTGTAGAGGACGCCGTTGACCAGCGAGAACACCGTGGTGTTGACGCCGATGCCGAGTGCCAGGGCGGCGATGGCAACTGACGAGAACCCGGGGATTTGCGAAGCGTGCGCAGGCCGTAGCCTAGATCCTGCAGCCAGCTCTCGGTCGAACCGAACGTCCACATGTCGCGGCAGGCCTCCTTCAGCGCGCCGAGATTTCCAAACTGGCTCCGGGCCCCGGCCCGGTCCGCGCCGAGCATTTCGAGGTGGAAGCGAAGCTCGTCCTCCAGGTCGCGATCCAATTGGCGGCGGCGGATGAGGCGCTCGAGTCGAAGGTGGGTGCGGTTCAGCCACTGCATGGAATCGCTCCTTTACGCGGTCTGCATGACACGCGCGATGGCCGCGGCGAGGCGGCCCCAGTCGTTGGACTCTTTTACCAACTGCTTGCGGCCGAGCGCCGTCAGGCGGTAGTATTTGGCGCGGCGGTTGTTTTCCGAGAGGCCCCACTCGGACTCGACCATGCCGTCGAGCTCCAGCCGGTGGAGCGCCGGATAAAGCGAGCCTTCCTCTACCCGTAGCACGTCCTCCGACACCTGCTGGATGAATTGGGCGATGCCGTATCCATGCTCCGCCTTGCGCGACAGGGTTTTCAGGATGAGCATGTCGAGCGTGCCTTGCACCAGCTCGCCATCGGATCTCTCTTTGGCCTTTCCCATAGATGCTTGATGGGAGTGTAGCATGGACGCTCTGGTTTGCAAAGCTTTTTTCGGACTGGCAGGGCGACGTGGCGCGGGCACTCACGCCAACTACCGGCGGATTTCCCGTAGCAGCCGCCGCGCGGACCACGTGACGATCCCGAAGAAGGTCGCAAAGCTCAGAAGGATCACGACGAACTGCCGCTGGGGAGACAGACGGGTCACTTCCGGCCCCAGATGGACCGCGAAATCGAGCGTGATCCGCAACCGCACCGATGCCGGCGCATCGCCTTCGTTGACCACGACCACCACGAAGTCGCCCGGCCCGCGGGAGTGCGGCACGAAACTGCCTCTGGATGCCGGCTCGGTCTCTTCGATGATTCCATGCGGCAGACCGGCTCGCAGACGCTCCAGGTCCTCACCGCGAATCAAGGCGAGACGCACTTCGGGCGATCCCGATTTCACCTCGTAGTGCGCGTGTACGATGGCGGGCTTCTGCTTGAGGCCGAGTTCCACGTAACGCCAGTCGTTCGCGGGAATCTGGTAGACCTCATCGACCAGGTCGACTACCGCGGATGATGCCAGCATCACGATCCAGGCGAAGGCAATCATAGCGATCAGCCGCAGTTGCGGCCAGGCCCCGTCGCAGTGTCCAAAGGGTACAATAGGGCCATGAACGACAGTATGGCACAGCCGCAGACGGCGTTCGCTACGCTCGAACTGCCCGGCTGGAAGACCGCGCTGAGCTGGATGGCCGCTTTTCTGATTGCCATCCTGTTTCTGGTGTCCGGTCTTTGGAAGATTACGGACGTGCAGGGCGCGGCCATGCGCATGGCACAGGCGAAGGTTCCCGAGTCACTCAGCCAGGCCGCTGCGCTGCTCTTCGGTATCGCCGAAACGGTCGGCGGAGTCCTCATCCTGGTGCCCAGGTTCCGGCGTTGGGGCGCCATGATCACGAGCGCTCTGCTGGTTGCGTTTCTGGTCTACTTCGCGATCCACTACAACGCGCTCCGTGGCGAGGAGTGCAGTTGCTTCCCATTGCTCAAACGCGTGGTCGGCCCCGGCTTCTTCATCGGCGACGCCCTCATGCTGCTCCTCGCGGTGTGCGCGGGCATCTGGTCGAAGCGGCCCGGAAGTTTTCGCAGTGCGGTGCTGGTGCTGGGCGCGGTGGTAGTCTTCGCGCTGGTTTCGTACGGTGTAGCGGAAGTACGGCAGACGGGCGTCAAGGCGCCCGACACCACCATGGTGCAGGATATGCCTCCGGCGGGCTCGCCGCCCGGGACGCAAACCGCGTCGCACTCCTATTCGCTGCAGCGCGGCAAGGTGTTCCTGTTCTTCTTCGACCCGCAGTGCATGCACTGCTTCGACGCCGCCAAGCGGATGTCGAAACTCTCCTGGGGCGAGACCCGGATTGTCGCCATCCCGGTGGAGTTGCCGCAATACGCCGCGCAGTTCCTGAATGACACGGGGCTGAAGGCGGTGTATTCGAGCGAGTTCGCGAAGCTCGCGCCGATCTTCTCGTACACCGCCTACCCTTACGGGATCGCTCTCGAGAACGGCCGCGAAAAGGGGCCTCTCACGAAGTTCGAGGGCGACGAGCCGGCTGCCACTCTCAAGCAGTTGGGGTTTGTGCAGTAGCGGGTCGTCTGTCATAATATTCCGCATTCGAGCGGCCACGCCGGCCGCCACTCTCAGAGAGGTGAGGTATGAGAACCGTTGCGATTCTCGTTGCCTGTGCGTTAGCGGCCTTCGGCCAACGCCACAAACTGGAAGGACTGGACGCCCAGAAGCCCGAGGGGAAGCTCCTGCAGCAAGTCATACAGGAGAACGATCCGGCGAAAAAAGCCGTCCTGATGGAGCAGTTCGCGAGCCAGTATCCCAAGCTGGAGACGACCGCCTGGGTGCTCGAGCAGCTGCAAGCCTCCTATGTGAAAGCGGGCGACCCCGACAAGATCATCGCCACCGGCGAGAAACTGCTGGCCATCGATCCGGACGATCCCGAGGCCGCCCTCCAGTGTCTCAAGGCCGCGGAGAAGAAGAACGATGCGGCGCTCGTCAAGAAATGGTCGGCAACCACATCCGCCAACGCCAGAAAGATGGTGAACACGCCCAAGCCGTCCAAGGAAGATGAGGTGAAGAGCTGGGAGAGTGAGGTGGACTACGCCAAACAGGTGGATACCTACTCCGAATATGCGCTCTTCAGCGCGGCATCGCAGTCCCGCGATCCCAAGGTGGCGATCGACCTGGGCGAGACCCTGTTTGCCCGGAACCCCAAAAGCGAATACGCCACCAAAGTGGCGGTGCCGGTGTTCGTCGCCTACCGGCAGACCGGCGCTAACGATAAGGCCGTGGCGCTGGCGGAACGTACGCTGGCCACCGACCAAAGCAGCGAGGACATGCTGGTCGTGGTGGCCGACCATTACGTGACCAACAAAAAGGACCCGGCGAAGGTGCATGCCTACTGCACCAGGATCGTCGAAGTGTTGAGCGCCAAGCCCAAGCCGGAGGGCACCAGCGACGCCGACTGGACGGCGCACAAGAACCAGATGACCGCGTTGGCGTGGTACCTGAGCGGCAAACAGTACGAGACGGACAACCAGCACGCGCAGGCGGACCAGGATCTGCGAAAGTCGCTGCCGCTGATCGACGCCAGCCCGGCGCTGGCCAGCCTCAAGCCCGAGGCGTTGTTCCTCCTGGGACTTGCGGACTACAAACTGGCCAGTGGAAGCCCCGAGATGGCGCAGTCCGCCGCCAATTATTTCAAGGCCTGCGCAGCGCTCAAGAGCCCGTATCAGACCACCGCCGCCAACAACCTGAAGCGCATCCAGACGGAATATCATGGGATCAAGTGAACCTGCTGATACCGAACCTGGGATCGACTTCGCTGAAGTATCAGATCCTCGAGATGCCCTCGGAGACGGTGCTCGCCAAAGGGCGGCTGGAACGAGTAGCGGATTATCGGGAGGCCATCCGCCAGGTCGATGCCGGTGGAACGCGCATTGACGCGGTGGCCCTCAAGGCGGTGCACGCAGGCCCCAGGTATCGCGGAACCTTCGTAGTGGATGACGGCGTGGTGGAGGCGCTTCGACAGTTCCTCCCCGCCGCGCCCGCGCACAATGCCATCTACCTGACGGCCATCGAGGCATTCCGGGAGGCGATGCCCGGCGTTCCGCTCGTCGCAGCCTTCGAGCCGGAGTTCCACTCCAGCATGCCCGAGCATGCGCGGCTCTACGGCGTGCCGGGCGCGTGGCTGGAGGAAGGTGTCGCGAAATACGGTTTTCACGGAGCGTCGCACCAGTATGTCAGTGAACGCGTGGCCGGGTTCCTGGGACGCCAGGTGAAGCTGGTGAGCTGTCATCTGGGCGGCAGTTCCTCCATGTGCGCGATCGATCAGGGCCGCTCCGTGGATACCACGATGGGCTTCTCGCCGCAGTCGGGCCTGGAAAACGCGACGCGCCACGGCGACCTGGACGTCTTCGCGGTGCTGTACATGATGGAGCGCCACGGCTGGAGCGCGGCGGAGGTTCGCCGCCAGTTGGCGACGGGCGGAGGTCTCGCCGGTCTTTCGGACGTCGCGGGCGGCGACCTGCGGGACATCGAGGCGGCGGCGGAGCAAGGGAGCGTTCGCGCGCAGTTGGCGATCGCCACCTTCGCCTACCAGGTGAAGAAGACGATTGGCGCGTATGCCGCGGCGATGGGCGGACTCGAAGCCGTGGCATTCACCGGCGGCATCGGTGAGAACTCGGCGCGCTTGCGCACCGCCTGTTGCGACGGCATGGGGTTTTTCGGAATCAAGCTCGATCCGGCACGGAACGAGAGCGGCAAGGGCGACCGCCTGGTCTCCGCGGACGGCTCGCCAGTGTCCGTGCTTGCCCTGGCGACCAACGAGGAACTGATTGTGGCGCGCCGGGCGTGGCGTTGTTTGACGTGCTCTTAGGGAATGGGACAAGTTGTCCCATTCGACTCACCGAAACAAAAGACTTAGCGCACTCCGGTGGGACAGGCCGTCCCATTTCCATGGCTGGTCAGACGGTCAGCGGGCTTCCGGGGACAGGCGGAACGCTACCATCTCCTGGCCATTGCGCACCAGCAACACGGAGCCGGTCACCACCGGGTGATTCCAGGTCTTGCCCTCGAGCGCGGGAACGCGCGCCAGTTCCGTGAACTGGTCCGGCGTCGCTTGCACCAGCGCCAGGTCGCCTTCCTCCGACGACACCAGCAGCACATCCTGATCCCCCAGCAGCACCATTTGGCCGTTGCCGTAGCGCCCGCCCTTCCACTTGCGCTTTCCGTCCGCCAGGTCGATACACGAGAGGATCGCGCCGTCGAAGCCATAGGCGTAGCCGTTGTGCACCACAAAGTCGTTGAAGTAGGGCTTCAGTCCCATGGAAGTCCAGCGCTCCTCGACTTTCCATCCGTCAGCCCCGTGCTTGGGAGTGATCCGCCGGATGCCGCTCGAATCGGTCATGCTGATCAGGACGTCGCCATCCGCCGTCACCGCGGGCTGCACGATGGGGTAGCCCTTCCACGCGTGCTCCCAGAGCGGTGTGCCGTCGGAGAGCGCCAGGCTGGTGAGGCCGGGTTCGCTCACGAGCAGCACCTGCCGGATGCCGTCGGTGGTGAGCAGCATTGGCGAGCTATAACTCACGCCGCGGGCCGGTCCCATCCAGCGCGGCGTGCCCTTTTCGAGGTCGTACGCCACCAGCCGGCCGGCGACTCCTACGATGACGAGATCGTCCACCACCAGCGGCGAACTGGCGAAGCCCCACTCCGGAGTCTTGACGCCGGCGTCGGCCGCTGCGTTGCGCGACCATACCACGGAGCCATCGTCGGCGTTGAGGACGTTTACGATGCCGGTGGCGCCAAAGGTGTATGCGCGCCCGTGGCTGAGGGTCGGCGTCCCGCGCGGGCCGGGGCCGCCGTTCGATTCCCAGAACCGCGCCTGGTCGCGATGCGCCCACACCGGCGCGCCATTGGTCAGCCGATAGCACGCCACGACTTCTTCGGGGCCGCGCTGCTCCTGGGTGTAGATGAGGTCGCCACGGACGGAAAACGAGGACCAGCCCGGGCCGATCGGCTTGCGCCAAATCTCGACGGGCGGCGAGGCTTTCCAGTCGGTGTTGATCTTGACCCCAGTGACAATGCCGTCGCGGTGCGGGCCGCGAAAGCCGGGCCACCCGGCTTCGACCTCAGGCCGTTTGGATGGCGTTGGCAGCGACACCCGGTTGGCCGAATTCTCCGCCGCCGGTTTCTCACTCGGCTCCGAAGGGGTTGGGGTGGGTGGCGGCGGAACGCTGGCGGCTGTTTCGGGAGCCGTCGCCGGGGCCGGGGGCGGAGGCAGAGGAAGCGACCCCGGCAGGCTGGCGGCTTGGGCTACCAGCCGGTCCTCGGGCGTTGCAGTCCACCGCCAATGCAGGTCGTTATTCAAACTCGCGGTAAAGCCACCGGTGCGGACCGCTGCCCATACTCCGGACCCCAGAACGATGGCTAAGACCATCGTCACGCGCCGGAACCCGTCGGGAAGACGGCTGGTGGCGGCTGCCCACGCTACGAACACGAGCGTCAAGGTGGGGATCGCCAGGATGGGAAACAACATTCCCATCGCGCCGGTGGCGATCGAGACATCCAGGAATCGCCGGGTCAGGAACAGCGAGGCCGAAATCAGGACAATCGCCCCCAAACGCTCGACCCAAGGCGCCCGGCTGAGGAGCAGCCACCATAAGATGATGCCCGCGCTGCAAGCCAGGGACCCCATCAAGGCGTTGAACAACTGGTCGGGCGCCGCCGCCGGAACGACGAACCGCAGCACCAGTTGCAGGATGGCCAATACCACCCCGGGCCAAAGCCGCAGAGGCTTGCGGTCTGTACTCATATTGCGACCTCCCGTCCCGTTCCTACGCAGTACGACTCGAACTCGTTCGCCGAATTAGCGCTCCGTTTGTAAACTTCGCGCCTCGACTCACATTACCGGGCCGATCCGCCATGGGACGAACTCCTTGTGGCCTAGACGCTCGGCACAGGTGCGCCGGCCCGAAGCGGCCTCCAGCACCATGTCGAAGATTTGCCGGCCAACCTGCTGGACGGTGCTCTCGCCGTCCGAGATAGCTCCCGCGTTGACGTCCATGTTGTCGGTCATTCGCCGGTAGGTGTTGCTATTGGTCGCGATCTTGATGACCGGGATGGTGGGGAAGCCGATGGCGCTGCCGCGTCCGGTGGTGAAGGCGATCAGGTTGCAGCCGCCCGCCGCCAGGCCGGTGAGCGAGACCGGGTCATAGCCGGGCGTGTTCATGAAGACGAAGCCGGGTGAAGTCACCCGCTCCGCGTATTCGTACACCTCCATCAGGGCGGACGTGCCGCCTTTGGCCACCGCGCCGAGCGATTTCTCGATGATGTTGGTCAGTCCGCCGGCCTTGTTGCCGGGGCTGGGGTTGTCGTCGAAGCTGCTGCCGTCGAACCGGCCGATGTAGCGCTTGTATTCGCGAATGCAGGCGAGCAGCTTTTCGGCCACCTGCCGGTTGCGGGCGCGTTTCACCAGCAGGTGCTCGGCGCCGAAGATCTCGGTGGTTTCGGCGAGCACCGCGGTGGCGCCCACCTCCGCCAGGAGGTCCGAACAGTAGCCCAGCGCCGGGTTCGCGGTGATTCCCGAAAAGGAATCGGATCCGCCGCAGTTGAGCCCGAGCACGATCTTCGAGGCGGGTACCTCGACCCGGCGCTCGGCGGCCGCCTGCTCGATGAAGCGCGCAATCTGGCGCCGGGAAGCCTCCACGGTGCCGCGCGTGCCGCCGCTCGATTGCAGGGTCAGACCGGCGAGGCGCTCACTGGCTGGAGCGCTGCTGCCGAGGTAGTGCTCGATCTGATTGGTTTCGCAGCCAAGCCCGAGGATGATCGCGGCGGAGACGTTGGGATGCACCAGGACGCCGCCCAAGGTGCGGCGAAGCTGGTCCAGGTCGGGACCCATGGAGTGCGCGCAGCCCTCGCCGTGCGGAAAGGCCACCACTCCATCGACGCCCGGCGGCAGCGGTTCGTCCTCGTAGCTCCGGGCGATGGTCTCGGCGGTGTGCGCCGCGCAGTTGCTGGCGGCGACCACGGCGATGTAGTTGCGCGTGCCGACCCGGCCATCCTCCCGCTGGTAGCCCAGGAAGGTGGGGCCACGCCGAGGTTCGGGGAGGGGCGTTTCCCCAGACGGAAACTCGTAGTTCAGGTGCAGCTCTTCGAAGCCCAGGTTGTGGGTGTGGACGTGATCGCCGGGCTGGATGGCGATCCGGGCGCGGCCGATGGTCTGGCCGTAACGGTGGACCATTGCTCCAGGCGGGATGGCGTGCAGGGCCACCTTGTGACCGGCTGGAATGGCGTCACGCGTGATCACACGGCCGCCGTTCACGCGCAACTCGGCGCCGGCTGATACCGGCACTCGCGCCACGGCAACATCGTCGCTCGGGTGGAGTTGAATCGCCGAGTTTTCGGCGGTAGGGAGTTTGGCTATGTCCAGCAGCATCGGGATAGATCTTTATCTCATGGTACCTGTTTGGCTGGAACCTGGCGTTTTTCCAAAGGGAGCACGAACTTCAGCGCGGTGTGCGTGGTCGAGAAGGCCGCGACTTTGACGTCCTTCAGTCCTGCGGCGCGCCCGGCGTCCAGCACATCGATCTCGCGGATGGCGGCAGTGACACCCTTGGGATACACCACCCAGATCGCCCCATCGGGCTGCATTCCGGCGGCAAGGCCGCGGACTTTTCGGAGGTCGGACGACGTCCCTGCCGCGAAGAACACCAGGTCCGTCTTGGACCGCCCCCCGGCTATGGCAGCCCCTCGCGAACTCAGTTCCTCGAGAAATAGGGCCTCGAATTCTCCGGACAAGCGCACCATGACCCCGGGCTTGACGCCCAGTTTGTCAAGGCGCGACGGCGGATGCAGGATCTTCTCCTGCCACTTCTCCGCCGACTTTCCCAACTCGAAGGCCGCCGTGCCGCCAGGGAATTCCAATGACAATACGCCAGCCGACGCCTTCACCGCCGTGATGTCCTTCAGCAGAATCTTCAGGCGCTCCTCGCCGCGAAACACCACGTGGTCCGTCTCGAGGTACACCTTCCCCGCGAGCGTCCGCCGCTGATAACGCATCCGGCATTCGAGTTCGTGCCCCATATCAGGCCTCGATGGTCGGAGTCTCGTGGAACTTCACACCGAGGTCATGAAAGTAGCCCTCGATGCTGGCGGTATAGCCAAAGAAGAACCGCGCCAGGAAGCGGAACATCACGTTGTAGATTTCGCCATCTTCCCGAATGCGTAGGTCGGAGCCGCCGTTGGGGAGTCGCGCGATTTCGAAGGTCCACGTACCGCCGAACGGCAGTCCGCGATCGGCAATTCGCACCGCCAGCCTCTCGGGCGGCCGGTCATCCACCAGTTCGTAGGTGACTTTCTGACGGTGGGTATCTTCTTCCCACCAGCGCTTGCGCCCGTCCTGCTCGGGCAGCACGCCAAAGTTCGTCACGCCGGTACGCCAGTCGGGAGGCCCGCTGATGACCGCGTAGAGCGCTTCCGGCGACACGCGGTAACGGGCTCTCCGGGTGGCGTGATGGCGCGATGGCAGCAGGGCTCCGACCATCGCCACCAGACCCACCACCAGCACCAGTCCCCCACCGATCCACAATACCCACTTCATGCCGCTCCTCCTCTGAGAATCCGTTGAAGCTCCCCGGACGCGACCAACTCTCGCGCCGCCACAGCCAATAGTTCCAGACCTTCCAGCGCCTGCCGTCGCTGGCTCTCGTCCAGGCGATCGAGCATCGCGCGCACCAGGTCCGGCTCGAGCACCTTCTGCTGGCGCTTGATCCGCACGCCCGCGGGTGTGAGCCGCAGATCCACGCGCCGCTTGTCGGCGGAGTTGCGCTCGCGAGTCACGTATCCGCCTCGCTCCAGCCGGTCGATGGTGAGCGACATGGTGGAGGCCGTGACCCCCATGTGCCGCGCCAGCGAGAACAGCGAGGTGCCGTCCACGTCGTCCAGGTGATCGAGCACGCTGGCCTGGTGCGCGCTGAGGACGGTTTCGGTTGCCTGATCGCGGACGTGGCGGCGGTGGCAGGCAAAATAGATTTGCGGATAGCACCGCAGGACCGTCTCCACCTCCGCGGACATGGGGACAGCTTACGGCAAACCATTTCATTTGTCAAAGCAAATGAATCTGTGCTCAAATGCGTCAGTCCGGGGCGGCATGCTATAATTCTCTAGTCTTTCCTGTTCGAAAAGACCCAGCGTATATTTATGCCTAAGCTTAAGACTCACAAAGGTGCGTCTAAGCGGTTCAAGAAGACAGGTACCGGCAAAGTGGTTCGCAATCACGCCTTTGGCCGCCACATTCTGACTTCGAAGCCGCACAAACGCAAGAAGAAACTGCACCAGAGCGTGGTGGCCGACAAGGCCGACCAGCCGACTCTGAAGCGGATGCTCCCTTATTAAGGGGAGCCGCTTGCGCGGACGGAGCGCGTGGCACGTGCCCGAGCCGCCAATGCATCGATCAATTCGAGATTAAGGAGATCCAAACGTGCCCAGAGTCAAACGAGGTACCCACCGCCGGGCGTCGCGGAAGAAGACGCTGCAACAGGCTTCGGGATACTTTCTCACCAAGAGCAAACTTTACCGCAGCGCCCAGGAGGCCGTCGAGCGCGGCCTGAAATTCGCCTACGTCGGGCGCAAAAACAAGAAACGCGATTTCCGTTCGCTGTGGATCGTGCGCATTAACGCCGCATGCCGCGCGGCCGGCATTTCCTACAGCCAGTTCGTGCACGGTCTGAAGGCCGCGGGCCTCGATCTGAACCGCAAGGTTCTGGCGGATGTTGCCCTGCACGATGACGCTGCCTTCCTCCAGTTGGTAAACTCAGCGAAGAGCGCTCTGGAGAAAGCATGAGCCCCGTGGAAGAGACCGCCGATTCCCTCAGCAGCCTGGAAGAACGCATTCAGCGCGCGGTGCAACTGGTGACGCGGCTGCGCCAGGAGAAGGAATCGGCGCTGCAGGAAGGCGCCGAATTGCGCGCCGAGGTGGAACGGCTCACGGGCGAAGTGAAGTCGCTCCAGGCGGACCGCAAGCAGGTTCGCATGCGCATCGAAAAACTGTTGGGCCAGATCGACCAGTTGGGCGCCGAGTAGGCGAATCGCGCCGCGGAGATCCGGATGGAAGGCAATCCCGAGAAACAATCCGTCCGCGTGACCATTCTCAGCCGTCCGTACACGCTGCTGGCGACCGGCGACCCCCGCGAGGTCGAAGAAGTCGCCGCCAGCGTGGACGAACTCATGCTTTCCATCGCCGCCCGCGCTCCCAATGCCGATTCGACGCGCATCGCCGTGCTGGCCTGCCTGCATCTGGCAGACAAACTGCGCATGCTGGAGCGCGATCTGACCCGCCTGAAGGCGCGGGTGGACCGCAAGTCCGAAGAGTTCGCCGGAATGCTCGAGCAGTTGCTCGCGGCGGAGGAACCGTAATGTCCACGCGTCTGCTCATGCTCCTGCTCTCGGGGATGGTATTGGCAGCCTTCTCCGCTTACGAATCCGAAATCGCCGAGTGGCGCCGCGCACGCGAAGCATCCCTGAAAGCCGATGGCGGATGGTTGACCGTGGCCGGACTGTTCTGGCTGCACGAAGGCGTCAACCATTTCGGCAAGGACGATTCCAACGACATCGCCCTGCCGGACGGCGCCGCCAAAGCCGGTATTTTCGAACTGCACCAGGGGAAGGTAACCGTCACGATGGACGGCGCGACGCGCGAAGTGGCCCACGATTCGGCCGACGTCGTCAAAGTCGGCAGGCTCAGCCTCTACGTGATCCAGCGCGGCGAACGCTATGGCATCCGCCTCAAGGATCCCGACAGTCAGTTCCGGCACGAGTTTCACGGAATCGAGTATTTCCCCGCCCAGGAGTCGTACCGCGTGCACGCGAAGTTCGTCCCCGAGCCGCGCAAGATTCCGATTCTCAACATTCTCGGCCAGACGGAGGACTCGGAATGCCCGGGCTACGCGGTCTTCCACCTCGACGGCAAGGAATTGCGGCTCTATCCCATCATTGAAGAGCCCGGCGACCAGCAACTCTTCTACATCTTCCGCGACCAGACCACCGGGAAGGAAACGTATCCCGCCGGGCGCTTCCTCTATTCCGAGATGCCCAGGAACGGCGAGGTCGTGCTCGACTTCAACAAGGCCTACAATCCACCCTGCGCCTTCACCCCGTACGCCACCTGCCCGCTGCCTCCCAAAGAGAATCACCTTGCCGTCCGCATCGAGGCCGGCGAAAAGAAATACGGGCATTAGCAGGCCGCCCTGCCGCTATTTCCCAGGCAAAATCTCTTTCGTGATGCCCGGGGTGTCGGCGGTACGGTGATCGGAGATCTGGAACTTCAGGAACTCATGCACCGCGGACAGCGCTTCCTGATTTTTCGTGGCGATCCTCACCCGTCCGCCATTCGGGATCTCCTCGAAGCGATAGCTGATCTCCGCTTTCAAGCGCTGGAGTTCCGGAACACCGGGAGGCACCTCATCGTGGATCAGGATCGGCGCCTTGAAATTGCCCGCGGCGAACATTCCGGCAATGTGGGAGAGGTGCATCCGAATCTGGTCGCGGCTCTCCGTGTCCTTCGGGTCGTTGGCGCTGACCTCGATTGCCCCACCATCCGGGTAGAGCCGGAAATGATGCGTGGTTTTCTCATGGGAGAACCCCATGACGTGATCGCCGCGCCGGTCGGCGGCGGTGTGATGGTCATCCTGGGCGACGAGGCCCAGAGTCCCGAACAGCAGCCCTGCCAGCAGTTTCGTTTTCACCTGGATTATCCTCTCCGGAAGGCGGAGAAAGCAACGTTTCGAGCAGACGCGCCGGCTGACCCCCGGGGGTACTGTTCAGCCGTGAATCCCATTGGGCGACGGTCTTTTGCAACTGGCCGCGAAGCGCCACCAGATCGTTTATCCGGCGGTCGAGCTCGGCCAGCTTCTGAACAGCCAGCGCCTGAACCTGGCGGCACGGCACGCCTCCACGATCGCGCACCGTCAGGATCTTGGATAACTCCTCGAGGCTGAACCCAAAAGTCATGGCCCGCCGCACCAGCCTGACCCGGTCGGCCGCTTCCGCGGGATATTGCCGATACCCGGCAGCCGTCCGCCGGGGCAACGAGAGCACTCCCATCCGCTCGTAATGCCGTAGCGAGTCAGTGCTGACGCCCGTCATGCGAGCCAGCTCACCCGAACGCAGATAACGCTTCTTCCCGTTTGTCTCCACTTCCCTGAAATAGTATCAGGGCTGGAATCGATTCCGGGGTCAAGCGCTTTTGTTGCGGAGGTGAGGCCGGGAGACCCAACAGCACCCCGTCAAGACCCTGGCTGATTGTGTATGGCACGTGTGGCTCCGCCCTGAATAATACGCCGTGCCCAGCGTTGAACCTCGTGTTGGGCGTGCGTCGCCGTGACGGCTGTTACAATGCCCGCCGTGGAACCAATTTCGGATCCATCCATACCAGAGGGGTCGATCGCGAAGTGGTGCGGCGGGTGCTGCCGGAGATCGGCAAGAAACACTCGTGCGTCTTTCTGCTCGCGCCGGAGATTGACGGCTGGATTGCCATTTACCCGAGTGATTGTGGCCAGGACGCGGAGGTCTCGGCTGAAATTGCCGGCCGCCTCAAGACCGCAGTCCTCCACGTCATTCTCCATGATGACGACCTTTTCAACTATACCTTCCACTCTAAGGGCCGCCTGGTGGATGAGTTCAGCTCCAAACCCGACTACTTTGGGAAAGTAACGGAAGCAAGGCGGCAGGCCCTTGCGGGCAAGCCCGAAGTTACTTGTCCTCAGCCGGCGCCACGCGCTGGCAAGATGTTCCCCGGTTACTGGCCCGCTTTGCGGCGCTCCTGGGCTACCTAACTGCGCGACCTGCTATAGCTACCTGATGCACCCGGACGAGGATGATACCGTCGTTCGGCGCGCCGAGTTCGAGCACATCCACGATCAGGCCCCCGTGAAGGCCAAGCGGGCGGCGGCCAAGGCGGCATCCACCGGCCAGTTGGACGCGCTTCGCAGAAAAGGACTGGTGCTCTTTGAGCGATCGCCGGCGGACCTCACGATATTTGCTCCCGATTCCAGCGGGCAGGGCTTTCTGGCGTTTGACGATCACTTCACCGGTTGGAGAAGCCAAGCCGCCCGCTTCGCAGCCTGATGAGCAAGCGGCCACCCGCGCCCGTGCGCGTTCCACCGCCTGGCTCAGCCGTGGGAGTCATCGCCGTCGTCGACCGGAATCGAAACGAGCCCCGATGTCCGCGAGGCCTGGCGCGCGGGGCCGAACTGTGGGACGTCGCGGCGAAGCGGCGCGTACTGGAAGTATCGCATCCCCACCCGTTCAGCATCGTCGGTTTCACGACGGGCGAAACAGCGCTGATTACGATGAGCAGGAACATGGATTGGCACTCCATTCCAGATGGCAAGCTGGTTTGCTCCATTCCCCTCAAGGCCGTTAACGGCGTGTGGGCGCTTCACCCCTCGGGTTCCGTCGTTCTGGACAGCCCCGAAGATCTGGACCCCATGCAGCAGAGGCTGGCCACGGCCATCCGCGAAGGCGATTCCCGAGTGACCGCTCCCGGCGACACCATGGATATCACCGCGGACGTTCCCCGGTGCCTGCTTTTCGACGGCGAGGGGCGGCGCCTGTTCTGCGCTACCGACAAAGGCGCCTGGGTCTACGATTGGGAGAAGCTCAGCTCGCCGGGTGGCCATGCTGAACCGCAATATCGATTCCGGACGGCAAAGGCGGCGCCAGGGCCGTTCCATTTCCTGCCCATCCAGCACCTGGGGAGCGGGGTTTTCGACTTGGAACACGATCCGGAAACCGACCGCCTGCTCCTGGCATTGGGCGATGGTACGGTGCGCCAGATGGATCTTGCCAGCGGCTCCACGACCACCCTGCTGACGATTCCGGGGGCCGGGCCAATCTACCGGATGGTACTCTCGGCTGAAGGCGCGGCGCTCTCCACCCAGAAGCAGGGAGCGTACCGGACGAACGGCCGGGGCGGCTTTTTATCTGGGACTACCGCAAGTTGCTGGCGGGGATGGGTAATTAGTTTGCAACTCGCCGGGCTGTAGGTTGGGAGTGCGGAGGTAATCCCACGACCGTTCTCAATCATCCGAGCCTCTCCGGCCAAACGCCCATCGGATCATCAACGGAAACTCTCGCCGCCACATCGCGTCGTCGTGCCCCGCGGCCCTCTCGCTCATCACGACATCTGCAGTTGCATCGCGCAACGCGGCAGCCCACCGGGCGGCGTTGTGAAGGAAGAAAGGTTCCAGGGTGCCGGCCACCAGGTACGTGCGTGGTAATCGACTCGGCATTGCGCCAGGCGGCCGGTACCCCCCGCCGGGCGAGGCTGAGAAGATCGCGCCGTAGATCTCGGGATGTCGAAGGCCAAGAGCAAGCGCGAGTTCTCCACCTGCCGAAACACCGAACACGGCGGTGCGCTCGCGGGGCAGCGTCACGCCGAAACGCGATCGCGCCCACGCGCCGACGTCCTCGACGAAAAATCTCTCGTGTGCGGCGAACCGTTCCGGATCGAACCTGGGTGAATACTCGTGGAGCCGCAGCGTCTCGTCGGCTACGCGGTGGACGCCAACGATCATGGTCGAGGGCACATCCGCTGCTTCCGGAATCCGTCCCCACTGAGAGATCATCTGGCCATCACCGGCGAACACGATCGCCTCGGGCGGAACCGGCGGGACGTACACCGTGACCTGCCGTCCACCGTCGTAGTCGAAAGTTTCAGTAACTAATTCGCCGTCGATCGCGTCGGCTTGGGGCGGTTCTGGCCGTGTCCCGGATTCATTCATGCGTTCATCCTCATCGCGTCACACCGGCGGCCTGACTACTTATCGTACGTAGATCAGCGTCCGTAGATTAGGGTCGAAGGCCATCAACATCCCGTGATGACCCTCACGGATTATGTACCGCTGTGTGGCCGCCTTCTCATTGGGGAACGAGTTGCATTTCGCTTACATGCCAAGAAGGCGAAGGAAAGCACTCGAAGGCTTCCGCGCCTTCGGTCATTGGGATCGGAAGAAGGAGAGAAAATGAACCTCAGACTATCAGTCATAGCTCTCGCGATTGCGGGGATGGTTGCCTGCTCACAGAACCGGGCACCCGACTACACCGCCAAGATCCGCGATTCGCTGAAGCAGGCGGGGTTGAACGACGTGACCGTGTCGCAAGACCGTGATAAAGGGGTGGTCACGCTGGGCGGCAATGTCAATCAGGACGGCGACAAGACCAAGGCGGAACAGATCGCCGGCCCGCTGGCCCCCGGACAGGTGATTGCCGACCAGATCGCGGTACTGCCCAGCGGCAACGAGTCCGCGGCCAGGTCGGTCGATTCGGATTTGGATAAGGGCATCGAAGAAAATCTGGATGCCGCCCTCAAGCAGAACAGCATCAAGGGAGTAAGCCACAGCACCAAGGAAGGCGTCGTCACGCTCAACGGCGATCTTCCCTCACAAGCGCTTCGCGCCAAGGCAGAAAAAGTGGCACAAGGCGTTCCGAATGTTCGCCAGGTGGTGAACGAGATTACTGTCAAGAACCAGCGGGCTACCAGTTCTTCGGGCGACCGCTCCAAGCAGTAGCGAAGCCCGATCAGACTGCGGATGGACACGGATTCACACGGATCACAGACCAAGGCTCCGGGTGTATCCGTGGCTACCGACTAGCTCTTCGGCACCGATACCATGATGTTGCGGAAGCGGATCACGCCCTGGTGGTCTCCCTGTAAATAGAAGGGACCCGGCTCGCCTTCGTTCACATCCAATACACCGCCCGTGATGCCCGGAATTTCGTAGTTATCGTGGATCTTGACGCCATCGCGAATCACCGTCACGGTGCGTCCGACGAACGTGATATCGAAGGTGGACCACGCTCCGAGGTTATTCGGCAGGTTTCCGTCCGGCGCCTTATAACCATAGACCGCGCCCATTTCGTGGCTGGGGGTGGCGCCGCCCTCCGTACCTACCTGGATCTCATAACGCCCACGCAGGTAGATTCCGCTGTTACCGTGTTCCGGGCAGAGCACCTCGATGTGCAGTTTGAAGTCGTCGAATTTGCGCGTGGTTTTGATGTTCGCGCCGCCGTGGCCGGGATTGTCGTTCACCAGTTCGCCGTCGCGGGAGAGCCAGTGACTGTTGGCCGGGTTTCCCACCACTTCCCATCCGGTCAGGTCCTTCCCGTTCAACAGCGGTTCCGGATTCGTCCAGGCCTTGGGCATGGGGCGCTTGAGTTCCGGCGCGCGAACGCCGGCAATCCGGGTGTCACTGCTCTCGCCGCGTTTTTGCGTTCCGGTGATCGTGGTGCCATTCGTGGTGACGTCCCACGTGACTTCTGGCCCGCGATCGTTCGCGGCACTCACGGTGACGATCAGGTGCGATCCCTCCAGTTGCGCGGCGACGATCGGGCGCACCGCCCCGCCGCCGGGCTGGACCCGCCCGTCCAGCTTACCGTCTTTCTCGACGATCTCCATCCATTGATTCGCCGTTCCGCGCGGCGAGGTGACGACCAGGTCCCAACGGCCGAGGAACGGATTCCTGGTTTGCGAGCGTGCAGGGCCCATCAGCGTAGCGGCGACAGCCAATAAGGCGCAGAATGGTTTCATCACCGCATAGTTTAAACCAACCTGCGCCCGGCCGATAACTTCGGTGAACCGCGTTTTGGATTACAAAACAGATTCCTGGTATTCCAGCCAGGCCGTTAGCCCAGCCAGCCTCCCAACATTCCCTATAGGTAATAGAGTTCAAGGGGTTTAAGCCGCCGGCGTGAAATCCCGAGCCGTTTCGTAATCCGGAACCGGTACCACTGATCAGGATAAGTGGATCCGGAAGTCTACATTTCGAATTATACTGAGAGCGCAGATTCAACGGGGTCTTGAAGTGTGTTGTCCGGGACGGGTGTCCCCCACATGGCCGAAGATCGAGCGGCGTTACGCGCGCCCGCACAATAAGGAGTTGACATGTTACATCGCATTCGATCGCTGATGGCGATTCTGACGCTGCTGGCTGGCGCCGTCGCCTGGTCGCAGGAAACCCGCGGAACGATCACGGGACGGGTTACCGATCCCTCGGGCGCGGTCATACCGGGAGCCACCGTGGTGGTGACCAACACCGCGATGGGAACCAAGACGAACATCTCCACCAACCAGGACGGTATTTACCAGGCACCCTTCCTGATCCCTGGCATGTACCAGGTGGAAGCGGTCTCCGCGGGCTTCAAGCAGGCGGTGCGCGGGAATATCGAACTGCGGGTTGCAGACCGGTTGGAAGTGAACCTCGAGTTGCAGATCGGCGCGTCGGACCAGTCCGTGACGGTCACCGCGGAGACGCCGCTGCTCAACTCCGAGACCGCATCCGTAGGCACGGTGGTGGATTCGAAGCGGGTGGCGGACCTGCCGCTTTCCTATGGCAACCCGTTCGAGTTGATCGGCGCCGCAGCCGGAGTCGCATTCACCGGGGACGCGCGGCTCGACCGGCCCTTTGAGCCGACCCACATCGTAGGGTACGCGATGGCAGGGTCGCGCGGCAATCTCGGTGACGTCACCCTGGACGGCGCGCCCACCACCGCCACAGCTAACGGGAATCAGGTGATCGCGTCTTACGTTCCGCCCACCGATATCGTGCAGGAATTCAAGGTCCAGACAGCGACCTTCGATGCGCAGTTCGGCCAAACCCAGGGAGGCGTCACCAATATCAGCATGAAGTCGGGGACGAACCAGTTCCATGGAACCGGGGGCTATACGGTGCAGCGCCCCAGTTTTTGGGCGAATGACTTCTTCAACAACCAGCAGGGCAAACCCCGGCCCGATTTCCTGTTCAACCGCTGGGGCGGAGCGTTCGGCGGCCCAGTCATCATCCCCAAAGTCTACAACGGCAGGAACAAGACGTTCTTCGAGTGGGGCTACGAGGGCATCCACGATTCGCGCCCGCGCCACGACGACAGCACCTACACCGTCCCCACTACGGCGGAGAAGGCCGGCGACTTCTCGGCCCTGCTTCAGGTGCCGGGCACCGGGTCGAGTTACCAGATCTACAACCCGTTCTCGCGCCGAGCGGCCTCCAGCGGTCGCTACCAGGAGGATCCGTTCCCGGGCAACATCATCCCCTCGTCGCTCTTCAATCCGGTGGGTGTGAAAGCCCTCAGTTACTTCCCCACACCGCTTAGCGCCGGTGACGCCGCCGGCCTCAAGAACATGGTGGATTCCAGCGTCACGGAGAAGGCCAAGTATTACAACCACTCCTGGCGCGTGGACCACAACGTAAGCGACAAGCAGCGCGTTTTCGTGCGCGCCAGCATTTATCGCCGCGACAGCCTCTACAACAACTACTTCAACAACCTGGCCACCGGCGTCGCGTTCCAGTTTCTCTCCCGGGCCGCGGTTTTCGACGACGTCTACACGCTCTCGCCGACCACCGTGCTGAACTTCGGGTACAGTTACAACCGCTTCATCCGGTATCAGAACGGGAATCCGGACGCGAACGGCTTCAATCTCACCACCCTGGGCTTCCCGTCGTCGTATGCCAGCCAGATACCCGGGAGCGTCGCCTCCTTCCCGCAGTTCAATATGACCGGCTACATCCCCACCGGTTCGGCGGCGGGCGAGAATCGGCCGGTGATGAACCACACCGCCAAGGTCAACCTGACGAAGATCGCCGGCAAGCACTCCATCCGCTCCGGCATGGAATTCCGCGCTTACCAGGAAAATGACAAGTTCTTCGGGTTCCAGCAGACCGGCACCTTCAACTTCGACTCCACCTGGACCCGTGGACCGCTGGACAACTCCGCGACGTCGCCCGGCAGCATCGGCCAGTCCGTGGCCGCCCTGCTGCTCGGATTGCCGGCCACATCGAGCAACGTGGCCCGGTCGGCGGATTATGCCGAACAGTCGAATTCCTGGGGCATCTACGTGCAGGATGACTGGAAGATCTCCCCCAGGCTGACCTTGAATCTCGGCCTGCGATACGAATTCGAGCAGCCGCTCCACGAGCGTTACAACAAGAGCGTCCTGGGCTTCGATCCCAACTACGTACAACCGTTCTCCGCGCAAGCCGCAGCCAACTTCGCGGCCAACGATGCAGCCCTGATCTCCCAAATCTCCACCATTCGAGCGGTGGGCGGCCTGACGTTCGCCGGCGTCAACGGGAATCCGGCCGGCCTGTACAACACTCCCAAGACCCAGTTCATGCCGCGCATCGGCCTGGCCTACCAGGCGGACCCCAACACCGTGGTCCGTGCCGGATTCGGGATGTTCTACGGCTTTTTGGGCGAGCGGCGCAGCGACGTGATCCAGAGCGGGTTCAGCCAAAACACCAACGTCGTCCCCACCACGGACAACATCAACTTCGTCGGCACATTGTCCAACCCATTCCCGAGCGGGATCGCGAACCCGGTGGGGAACGCCGCCGGCTACCAGACGTTCCTGGGGCAGAACATCCAGTTCTTCAACCAGAATCCTCTGCCGCCGCGCGTCATGCGCTGGGAGGCCGGCGTACAGCACGTGTTCAAGGGCAACCTGCTCGTGGACGCCAACTATACCGGCAACAAGACCATCCGCATCGACCTCAACCCCACCGGCAATCCGAACATTGTGAACATGAACTCGCTGCCGGATCAGTACTTGTGCACCAGCCCGTTCCGCGACAACACCTGCAACAACTACCTCACCGCGACGGTTTCCAACCCGTTCTACAACCTGGTGCCCGGCAACACGCAGGCCATCTTCACCAACACCACAATTGCGCGGTCGAGCCTGCTGGTGCCGTTCCCCGAGTTCGGGTCGGTGCAGACCTCGCGCAATCAGGGCTACTCCTGGTATCACTCCTTCGTGATGTCGGTGGAGAAGCGCTTCGCCAAGGGTTACTCGGTGACCGGGAACTACACGTTCTCGAAGTTCATGCAGGCCGATGAACTCCTCAACCCGGCGGATCCCTTCCCGGTGCGGGTGATCTCGGACCAGGACGTGCCGCAGCGATTCTCCGTCAGCAGCGTGGCCGAGCTGCCGTTCGGCAAGAACAAGCTGTTCCTGGGCAATGCTAATCGCGTGGTTTCCCGGCTCGTGAGCGGCTGGCAGATCTCGGGAATCTTCAGCTACCAGGTGGGCTTTCCGTTAGCCTGGGGCAATGTCCTGTACGTCGGCGATCCGCATAACATCATCCTGCCCGCGGACCAGCGCACGGTGGACCACTGGTTTAATACCAAGGGTTTCGACACTCTCTCCGCGGATCAGCTGGTGAACAATCTGCGAACATTCCCGTTGCGCTTCTCGCAGATTCGGGGGCGCAACACGAATAACGTAGACCTGGCGCTGATCAAGGATACGCGCATCACCGAGGGCCGCAACATCCAGTTCCGCGCGGAGGCGCTGAATGCCTTCAATCACCCCGGCTTCCCGGCGCCGGTGCTGACGCCTACTTCGACCACATTCGGCACGATCGTGGCGTCCAACCAGGCGGGCTATCCGCGGCGCCTGCAGTTGTCGTTGAAATACATCTTCTGATCACGTCGGCAGCGCATGGGGGCCGGCTTCCCTCACGGGGGAGCCGGCCTTTTTTGTCTCAGGCGTAAGACGGAGGTTATCGAGGATTCGGCCAACCTCTCAATCGAGGTTCGACTACCAGCAGGGCCGATCACCGCAACGGGACTCCGAGACCTCCGACCTTTCCAAAAGCCGGCCCGAAACCCCAGAAAACTGGAATTCGAATCACCAATCGAGATCCTGTGCCTGTGGATACTCACCTGCTGATCGTGGTACGAGGGTTGCCAGCCAACGTGAGTCTGCAGAATGCCAGCGGCACTACGCGCAACGGCGATCCTTACATTCGGGTGTTCCTGCGTAACGGTGTCCTGGAACCCGATACGAGCATGCGGCAGCAGTTGATCTTCACGCGTCAGGACGGGAACGCTACGCCAGTCGGTTACGTTCTCGATTTCCTGTCGGGACAAGGTAATCCATAAGGGCCGCTGACCGTTTTCGGCTGAGGCGGGGCAAGGGACTGCCGCACCTTCCCCCGCCGCCCATCCTCGCTTGCGGCCGCCCACCTCCGCTTCGCTTCCGATGGCTTCCGTTGACAAGCCTGGGTACCACAGATTGCTGGACAGGCGGCATCGTCGCGATTTAATTTAAGTGACAAAGTCCAGGCCAGCCTTCAGATCATGCCGAACAATGGTCATAAAATGAGGGTCATCGATGCAACACTCCGTTTGCGGAACACTGTCCGTACTCGCTTTGGCGCTGGCGGTCTCTGCGCAGGACACGCAGTTCGCCCCGGTGAGGCAACTAATTCCAGCGCCGCCGTGCCTCACGATGAAAGGCGCGTGGACCGGCCCTTCCACCACCTGCACCGAGCAGACGCACTCCAAGTGGCTGAGCGACATCCAGCACTGGCGTATGGAGCGCAAAGTCCGCATCGGCTACGACGGCGGACGATACGAACTGCCCGAATTCCAGTGGACACAGTCCAGCTTCATCCAGCCGCAGATGATGGTCCACGACCGGTATTTCTACGATCCCGCCGCCGGGAAATACACGGTCGACCGCTACCTCGACGACCTCGGGCAGCGCTATGGGGGCATCGACGCGGTGCTCGTCTGGGCCACATACCCCAACATGGGCATCGACACGCGCAACCAACTCGAGATGGTGCGCTCCATGCCCGGCGGCGCTGCCGGTGTACGGCAGATGGTGGCGGACTTCCACCGGCGGGGCGTGCGCGTGCTCTTTCCCATGATGATGTGGGACCAGGGCACGAACCCGCCCGGGCAACCGTGGCCCGACGCCATCGCCGAACTGATGAAGGAGATCGGCGCGGACGGCATCAATGGCGACACGCAAGACGGGGTGCCGCTCGCGTTTTCCCTGGCCGCAGACAAGATTGGCCACCGTCTGGTCTTTCAGCCGGAGAACGGTCCGTCCGACGAAGCGCTGGCCTGGAACGTGATGACCTGGGGCCAGTACGGCGGACAGTTCGACTTCGTCCCGGGCGTGGACCGCTACCGCTGGCTGGAGCCACGGCACATGGTCAACATCTCCGACCGTTGGAATCGCAGCAAGGTGAACGACCTCCAATTCGCCTTTTTCAATGGCGAAGGCTGGGAGAGCTGGGAAAACATCTGGGGAATCTGGAACGGCATCACGCCGCGTGACGGCGAGGCTACCCGGCGCGTGGCCACGATGGAACGCGCCATTGCCCCGTTCCTGACCAGCGCCGATTGGGAGCCGTTGTACCCCATGCGCCAGTACGGCATATTCGCCAGCCGCTGGCCGCGCGGAGACGAGACGGCCTGGACGATCGTCAATCGCAACGAGTACGACAATTCCGGGCGCCAGATGAACGTGCCGCATCGCGAAGGCATGCGGTACTTCGATCTCTACCACGGCCGCGAACTCGAGCCCGAACGCGAAGGCAGCGACGACGTACTGTCGTTCAATATCGAGGCGCACGGCTATGGCGCCATCCTGGCCACCCGCAATCAGCCCGGTGCCGCGCAGTCGAAGCTGATGGAGACGATGCGCGAGCACACCGCGAAGAAACTCGCCGACTACTCTGCCGGATGGACCGTGCTCCAGCAACGGATTGGAGACATACCGAGGACCGAGCCGGCCGCGTCTGCGCCCGCCGGCATGGTGGCGATTCCGCCCGCGCGCCATTACCTGTTTAAAGTGGCCGGCATCGAAATCGAAGGTAGCAACGATATCGGCGTCGATGTGCAGTATCCGTGGGAGCCTGACCCGCGCCGCTTCCACGAGCACACCATGGACATACCCGCGTTCTACATGGACAAGTACCCGGTCACTAACGAGCAGTTCAAGGCGTTTCTCAACGCCACATCCTATCATCCGAAGGACGATCTGAATTTCCTCAAAGACTGGAAGAACGGGAGCTATCCGGCCGGTTGGGCGCGCAAGCCGGTGACCTGGGTGTCGCTGGAAGACGCCCGCGCTTACGCCGCATGGGCCGGCAAACGTCTGCCGCATGAGTGGGAATGGCAATACGCGGCGCAGGGAAATGATTCCCGAATTTATCCGTGGGGCAACGCGTGGAACGGATCCGTAGTTCCGGCGGCGCAGACCGGACGCGCGATCTCCGGTCCCAGCGACGTAGACGCGCACCCTGGCGGCGCCAGCCCGTACGGCGTCATGGATCTCACCGGCAACGTATGGCAAATGACGGACGAATACCAGGACGATCGCACGCGCGCCGCGATTCTACGGGGCGGCAGCTATTACCAGCCGCAGGGGTCGATCTGGTATTTTCCGCAGGCCTACCGCCTGGATCAGCACGGAAAACTGCTCCTCATGGCCCCGAGTTACGACCGGTCCGCGACCGTAGGGTTCCGGTGCGTAAAGGACGCGTCCGGCCGATAGCCACTGGAGAACAGCCCGTTCGTCCTCAGCGAGCAAGCGGATTGCGCCAGCGGAG
>DATJWB010000169.1:0-46631 GCA_035501495.1 Bryobacteraceae bacterium
GATGACGACCGGCGGGACGAACAACACGCTGGGCACATTTGCCGCCGACTTTCCTTCGCTGTGGGACTTCCGCCCCGGCGACGATGCCTACGACACGGCGCGTCCCTATCTCGATCCGTACACCGGCAGCGTGAACGGCACTTACAATTGCGCCACAGATGTGACGGTCACGGTGTTGTCGACGGTTGGCACGATTCTCACCGTGGATAATGCGAGCGCGCTCGCGGTTGGGATGTTCCTGGCAGGGACGCAGACGACGATCGTGTCGATCTCCGGGAACCAGGTCACGCTCAGCGCCGCCTTTCCAGGCAGCACCTTTCCCGCACCCGCAACCTTCACGCTCAATCAGCCCGCGGTTACCGTAAACGCGACGCTGGTCACTCCCGGATCGAACCAGATCAGCGTGCCCAGCAACGCCGGCCTTGCTGTCGGGCAGCTTTTGCAGCCCGGGTCAGGAACCCAAACGTTCATCCAGTCCTTCGCTTTTCCACCCACCACCAACGTTCCGTTGAGTTCCCTGACGAATGTCGGGCCCGGAGAAACGGTGACCGGCGCCCAGACACCCAGCTTCGCTGCGACGAGCACAGCCGGAAGCAACCAGATCAACATAACTGACCTCACAGCTCAATTCGGAGTGGGCGTGAAGGTGATCGGTACTGGAATACCTGCGAATACAACGATCACCTCGACCAATTTCGACTTCTTCACCATGACGACGATGCTGTTCCTGAGTCAGAATGCGACCACGACCGGGAACACTTCGGTGATCTTCGACACCACGCCTTGTTTTGCTCCCAACACGCTGGTGACGGCCACATTTCCGGCAACCCAATCGCCGTATATCAACTTCAACACGTTTGCCAATATCCCCTACATGACCACCTCGAGTCCGGAGTTGTGCGACGACGAGTCTTTTAATGGAAATGGTTTACCTTTCACCTTCATGCCCAATGGATTTTTCCCCGCGGGCACGACCATCGCCAGCATCAACGGCGGCACCACCGGCGCCATCCTCACTCTCAGCAACCCGGCCGTGAACCCGCTGCCAGGCTTGGCCACGGGTATTCCCAGCGCCGGTGTGCCCTTCAGTTTCGCGACCGCAGGATCGGCGGTGGCCATCAGTTGCAACATCATACCGTTCAGCCCGCGCGGAGGCGCGTCCACCGATCCCAACGACGGGAGCCTCTGGCTCTACGGCGAGTTCGCGAAGAACCGTCTCTCGACGATCCCTGGTCCCGGCCAGTGGGGCACCTCCGTGGCCAACTACGCTTTGAGTTTCCCGGCTACCGACGTGTACGGCAACGACAATACTTATTTCCAGGACGTCCAGCCGCCAGGGACAGCTCACAGCACCCCCGACAGCGCCTTCTTCACCTGGATTCAGATCGCCAAGAATCTCGGGATCGCCGTTCCGTCGGCGACCGGGCCGTGTTCCATCAATAACGGTGTTACGCCGATCGTAGCGCCGCCAAGTTCGGGCGGCCAGCCAGTCGGCGGCGCGAGCACTCTGGGTTGTCCGTATTTCGGGCCGGACGCCACCGTCACGCGCGCCGAGATGGCCTATTGGGTGGTGAAGGCGCAGATGGACGAAGCGCAGGTGAGCAACTACCTTTGCGCCACCGGCGGCGATCCTACGGGATTGGCGACTACCTGCAATGGCGCCATTCCGGCGTTCACCTTCGCAGACGTCGCGTCGGGCGTCACGAATCCGTTCCTGGGTGCGATTCCGTCACTCAACATCCAGGGCGTAACGACGGCGCAACTGCAGCGCTACATCGAGGTGATGGTGCGGCGCGGATACACCAAGGGATGCGGCGCCAGCACCAGCGACCCATTATTCGGCTACTGCCCGAACGCGTTCGTGACCCGCGCGCAGATGGCGGTGTTTCTGATTCGCGCCAAGATGAACAACGTGTTCCCGACGACGCTTTCCGGTCTGCAGTTGAGTTCGCCGTACGGCGACAACTTCGGCGTCTTTACGCCGGCAGCTCCCTACTTCTCGGATGTGTCGGGCAGCGACCCGGTGTATGGCCCGTACGCCCTCTACATTCAGAAGATGCGCGAGCTGAGGATCACTAACGGCACCACGGGAAGCACCTATAGCCCGGGCAATAACCTCACGCGAAAAGAAATTGCGACCTTTGTGGTGAGGGCATTTTTCCTATGAGGGAACGGTTGTCAGCTACCTACAGGCGGTGAAAGAAGCGGTTCCACCGGACACGAGGAGACCAGGAAGAGTTTCGGCGGCGTTCCATCAAGTCTTTCGTCGAGTCTTCCGAGTAGTAGATGGCATAGCGTTAGAGGCGCTCCGGACCCGGCGGCCTACTATGCCGATGCCCTCCGGGAGCGGAGTCAGTGCGAAGGAAAGAGCGACGATCTGCCCGATGATTGCGGAGACGGCGAACAGCCCCGCGATTACGTAGGCCCCAATGGCGGCAATCGGTACGTTCGTCGCTCAATTCCCAGCGGCGGTTGGCTTCAAAAGACGGATGGCATTGTTGCCGGTATCCGCCAGGGAAATGTTTCCCTTCGCGTCCAATGCCAGTCCCCACGGCTGATTCAGAGAGGCGCTGGTGGCGGGTCCGCCATCGTTGGTGTAACAGCAGTTCCCATTGCCTGCAATGGTGGAGATCATACCGTCCGTGCCTACCCTGCGGATCCGGTTCTCGCCCGAATCGGAGATATAGAGGTTGCCGGCGCTGTCTACCGCGATCCCGCGCGGCGCGCTCAGGAGCGCATTGATGGCCGGACCGCCATCGCCCGTAAACACGGTGGCGGTTCCAGCGACCGTGGTGATGTTGCCATCCGTGGAGACCTTGCGGATGCGGCCATTGTTCTGGTCCGCGATGTAGAGGTTGCCGGCCGAATCGACTGCCAGCGCGGTGGGGCCGTTCAGCAGTGCGTCGGTGGCCGGTCCGCCGTCGCCGCCAAAGCCCGAGCCTCTGCCGACGACCGTGCTGATGAGGTTCGTAGTGCTGTCGATTTTCCGAACCCGATTATCGAGAGTGTCCGCGATGTACAGATTGCCCGGACCGTCGAAGACGATGGATTGCGGCGCGTGAATGGCGGCTTCGATGGGCAATCCGCCATCGCCGTAAAGACCGGCATTGCCGTTGCCCACGATGGTGCCGATGGTGCCGTCGGCGAGCACGATGCGGATCCGGTTATTGGCGGTATCGGCGATGTACAGCGCTCCATTGTAGACAGCCACCCCCATGGGACGATTCAAGAGCGCCGCTACCGCCGGTCCGCCGTCGCCCGCAAAGCCCGCGGTGCCAAAGCCGGCAACTGTGGAGATGGTGCCATCGGGCGCGATCTTGCGCACACGGTTGGCGGTTGGCTCGGCGAAATAGAGGGTGCCGTCGGTATCGAGTGCGAATCCCGCCGGGGAATCAATCTGCGCCGCCGAGGCGGGGCCGCCGTCTCCGGAAGAGCTGTTCTCCCCGTCGCCGGCCACGGTGTGAAAGATGCCGTCGGGGGTGACCTTCCAGATTTTGAAGTCGCCGCCGGTGAGACCCGAGCCCGAGCCGATCGAACCCGCCGCGAAATAGAACGTGCCGTTGGCGTCTACCGCGACACCGGTGGGACCGCTGATGCGAGCGGAGATGGCAACCAAGCCGTCCAGGGCGAGTTGCTCGGAGAAGTTGTTGCCGGCAACCGTGCTGATCTGCCCCTGCGCAATTTTCCGGATGCGCACGGCGCCAAGGTCCGCGATGTAGAGAGCGCCGGAGCGGTCGGCAGCCACATCGGTTGGAAGAAACAGCGTGGCGCTGGACGGCGGGCCGCCATCGCCGGTGGAGGCCGGAAATCCGGTTCCGGCGAACGTGGTGATGGTGCCGTCCGGTCCGACCTTGCGGATCACGTTGTTGAAGGTATCGGCGATGTAGAGATTGCCGCTCGGATCGACGGTCATGCCTTGGGGCTGCTTCAAGGCGGCTTGCGTGGCCGGTCCGCCGTCTCCATAATAGTCGGCGGTGTTGTTGCCCGCGACGGTGGAGATGGCGCCATTGGTGGCGACCATTCGGATACAACTGTTGCCGGTATCGGCAATGAAGAGATTGCCGAGGGAATCGATCGCCAATCCGGTAGGACTGTTGAGCTGCGCCTTTACCGCCGGCCCGCCATCTCCGGAATAGCCGCTCATGCCCGTTCCCGCGATGGTGCTGATGGTGCCGGCGGTGGAGATCTCGCGGACGGTATTGGCGTCGCGATCGACGACGTAGACGTTGCCCGAGACATCCACTGCGAGGCCATCGGGAAACGCTAACTGCGCCTGGAGTGCGGGCCCGCCGTCTCCGGAGACGCCGTACCGCCCGGTGCCGGCGATGCGCGTGAGGGTGCCCTGGCTATCGACCTTGAAAACCGAGTGCAGGCTCGCGAAATAGACGTTGCCCGCGGCGTCTACCGTGACACGCGGAGGATCGCCGATGGATGCAGTGACGGCGGCCGTAGGGGTGGCGGGCGGAATGCCACCAGACACCGTGGAGATGACATACTGCTGGCCCCATGAAACAGCGCTCGCGCATAGAAACAGCGGCAGGAACACACGCCTGATCATTACCGGTCCCCTGAAACCTGAGTTGTAATAGTGTATGATACCGCGCTTGCCGGGTGGCGGCCTAACGCTCAGTAGGCTGCTTTCTCTCTGTACCGGCTGTCAGTGAAGGAGGCGAAGCACCTTGAGGCGATCCGAAATCGTAGGGCTGTTTCACGTTCATCCGGGAGAACGACTTTTGCGCGCGGATCTCCTGTTGAACCGAGGGCGTCCGGGCAAAGACGGGCGGGCGATGCGTAGCGGGAGAGAAGCCGGCCGCGGCAGCCAGGAGCGCACGGTGAACTTACTGCTCATGTCTCCGGGTATGCTCGCGGAATGAAACAGACCAAGAGGGTAGCATTGGTCAATCGCAGAATCCCTGACATTCCACCATACGCAAGCGCAGCATCCGAAGGTTGCGGAGCAAAATGTCGGGCTGTTCGGCAAGGAGTTCCTGGGAGGATGTGAGGCCGGTGGCGACGGAGATGGCGCGGATTCGGTTACGGCGGGCGGCCTGGATATCGGCGGGGGCATCTCCGATCAGCGAGATGGCCGCCTCGCGGGGGATCCAGCCCCGGCAGCGAGCCTCGCGCACCGCGATCTTCACCAGTCCTGCCCGGGTGCGGGCCGTTTCCGCGAATGCACCGTAGCGGAAGTAGTCTTTCAGTCCGGCGCGCTCGAGTTTGCGCCAGCCGATGCGGGTGAGGTTTCCGGTTACCAGTCCGAGCAGCAGCTTGCGGCGGGTCAGCCGTTCGAGCAGAGGGGCGACGCCGGGACAGTGCTTGTCATGGAGCGGAGGGCAGGTCCGCAAATAGCGGCGCTCCGCCACGGGCAGGATCTCCGGCAGCGCGGAGGCGATGCGGGAGCGCGGGGCGCCGGCACGTCGCATCATCACGGCGATGATATCGGGATCGAGCATGCCCTGTACCGGGATACCCTCGGTGGTGGTCTCGAGACCGGTGACTCGCCGGACCGCATACACCAAAGCTTCGCGGTGATGCGGGCCGGCGCGGCGAACGAGCGTGCCATCGATGTCGAAGAGAACCAGAGCGCGGTAGGTCAAAAGCAATGATAACCCGCCGACGACCGGTACAATGGATTTGTGCATCAATCGAAATTCCGAGTCGGGCTGATTCAGATGGCCTGCGGGAAAGATCCAGCCGAGAATCTGGCGAAAGCCGAATGGCGCATCCGCGAGGCCGCCGGCAAGGGCGCACAGATCATCTGCGTGCAGGAATTGTTCCGTTCACAGTACTTCTGCCGGGAGGAAAACGCAGACCTGTTCGACCTGGCCGAGCCTGTGGCAGGGCCGACCAGCGAGAGCTTTTCGCGGCTGGCGCGTGAACTTGCGGTAGTGATTGTGGGGTCGATCTTCGAGCGCAGGACTGCCGGTGTTTATCACAACACGGCACTGGTGCTGGACGCGGACGGAAGGCAGCTCGGCATCTATCGCAAGATGCACATTCCCGACGACCCGCTGTACTACGAGAAATACTACTTCACGCCGGGGGACCTGGGATTTCGCTGCTTCGACACGCGTTACGCGCGGGTGGCGGCTCTGGTGTGCTGGGACCAGTGGTATCCCGAAGGAGCGCGCATCGCGGCACTGGCCGGCGCGCAGATCCTGTTCTACCCAACGGCGATCGGGTGGCATCCCTCGGAGAAGGCGCGGTATGGGGCGGCACAGCACGATGCCTGGAGGACCATCCAGCGCTCGCACGCCATTGCCAACGGGCTCTACGTGGCGGCGGTGAATCGCGTGGGCTACGAAGGTCCGCCGGAGCACGGTCTCGAATTTTGGGGCGCCTCGTTCGTTGCGGATCCGTTTGGGCAAGTGCTGGCGGAAGGAAGCCACGATCAAGAGGAGATTCTGATTGTGGAGTGCGATCCGCGCCGCACGGAAGAGGTCCGGCGAAACTGGCCCTTTTTGCGGGACCGGCGGATCGATGCGTATGCTCCCCTGCTGCAGAGGGTGATCGATTGAAGTCGCGTGGCGCGCGCGGGGACCTCCGCATGCCCGCCGAGTGGGAACCGCACGAAGCTACCTGGATCGCCTGGCCGCATAACCGCGACGATTGGCCGGGCCGATTCGCGCCGGTTCCGTGGGTGTACGGAGAGATCGTTCGCAAACTGAGCCGCGTGGAGAAGGTGCGGATCCTCGTCGAGGACGAAGCAGCGGAGCGGCAGGCGCGGCGGATTCTCCGGAAGGTCGGCGCGGGGATGGAGGCGGTGGAGTTCTTCACACGCCCCACGAATCGAGTCTGGACTCGCGACTATGGGCCGCTGTTCGTCCGCGACTCCGCGGGCAAAGTAAGTCTGACCGCGTGGCGATTCAACGCGTGGGCCAAGTACGACGACTGGCAACTCGATGCCGCGATACCCGCGTGGCTGGGCAAGCAGTTGAAGCTTCCGGTGGCCAGCGTCCCCATGGTGTTGGAAGGCGGCAGCATCGATGTGAATGGAGCGGGGCTGCTGCTGACCACCGAGGAGTGCCTGCTGAGTCCCGTGCAGGCACGCAATCCGGGAATGACACGCGATGAGATCGAGCGGGTGTTTGCGCGTTACCTCGGCATCGACCGGGTAATCTGGCTGCGCAACGGAATCGCCGGTGACGACACGCATGGGCACATCGACGACCTGGCGCGATTTGTCGGGCGCGAGACGGTGGTGGTGGCTTCGGAGGCAGACCGGTCGGACCCGAATTTCGAACCGCTGCGCGAAAACGCCGGAATTCTCCGCGCGACTGGCCTGCGCGTGGTCAAGCTGCCCATGCCGCATCCGCTGATCTTCGCGGGTCAGCGTCTGCCGGCCAGTTACGCGAACTTTTACATTGCCAACCGGATGGTGCTGGTTCCTACTTTTAACGATCCCAACGACCGGACCGCCCTGGATCGACTGGCGGGTGTGTTTCCAGGGCGGGAAGTGACCGGCATCAATTGCACGGATTTGATTCTGGGGCTGGGTGCGCTGCATTGCATGACGCAGCAGCAGCCCGCAAGCGGGGCGCCCGGATGAGCAACCTCGCGCGCGAACTTTCGCCGGGGGAAGCCGCTATATAATCGAACCAATCGGCCATGTTCGCGGCGAGCATCGACGGCGGCTTCATGGTGGCAGACTTCGAGCCCGCTTACCTGCGTCTGTACCGCTCCGGCGAGTTGCGCCAGCGCGCGAATGACGCGGTGGAACGGCTTCGGCATTGCCTGGTGTGCCCGCGGGATTGCGGGGTGGACCGCATCGCCGACAAGACGGCGGCGTGCCACACGGGCCGTTACGCGCAGGTGAGCAGTTATTTCCCGCACTTCGGCGAAGAAGACTGCCTGCGGGGATGGCGCGGCAGCGGGACGATCTTCTTCTCGATGTGCAATCTCCGCTGCGTGTTCTGCCAGAACTACGACATCAGCCAGGCGCAGCGGGGTCCGGAGGTGCGGCCCGAAAGGCTGGCGGCGATCATGGTCGAGCTGCAGTCGCTCGGGTGCCACAACATCAACTTCGTCACGCCGGAGCATGTGGTGCCCCAGATTCTGGAAGCGCTCCCGATCGCCGTGGAACAGGGCTTGCGCCTGCCGCTGGTCTACAACACGTCCTCCTATGATTCGCTGGACAGCCTCCAGTTGCTGGACGGGATCGTGGACGTGTACATGCCCGATTTCAAGTTCTGGGATGCCGGGCTTTCGCTGCGCTACGTGAAGGCGAAGGACTATCCGGATGCGGCGCGCCGCAACATCCGCGAGATGCATCGGCAGGTGGGCGTGCTGCGATTTGACGACTGCGGATTGGCGAAGCGGGGTGTGCTGGTCCGGCACCTGGTGATGCCGGGCGAGATCGCCGGCACCGAATCGATCATGCGGTTTCTGGCTTCGGAGATTTCGCCCGATACGTATGTGAATGTGATGGACCAATACCACCCGGCCGGACGGGTAGACGGCTCGCTGTTCGTCGAGATCGACCGCCGGACGACGACGGCGGAGTACCGGAAGGCGGTCGCGGCGACGCGGTCGGCCGGCCTGTGGCGCATCGATCAGCGAGCGGGTTCGTGAACGCGATACGGACCACCGCAGGCTGAAGCCCGGCCCCACTGACCTACCGGGTAGTATCCCGATGGGGCAGCTTGTCGCGCAGGCCGGTGAAATCCACTTCGATGAACTGCTTCACCCCTTCTCTGCCCGTGAGGCTCAGCCAGAGCGCTCCGTCCTCGCCGCGCAGGTCGAGCTGAAAACTGAAGAACGGGCAACACTTCCGCTCCAGCTCGATCCACTGGGCCACTTCCACCACGGAGATGCTCCGGGTGTTTAGCTCGAGGGCATAGCCGTCGTTCTTTTCGCGTTCGGAGAGCACGGCCGGCATCAGGCGGTCGCTCAGCTTGCGGTATTGGGCTCTTTCCTGCGTGGTAAATGCTTTCAGATTGCAGGCGAATGCGGCCGGTTTGGGGATTACCATCCCCTGAGGGTGGGACGGAGACTGGCAGATGCACGCGGGAATGATCGCGAGCATGGGAGCGAGAAATTTGCTGGTCATACGCCGATCGTACGGCTTAAACTTGACTTTAAGTCAAGAACTTCTTTATGTCTCCACGCATGACCATCGGACAGGTTGCGGAGTCGTGCGGCCTGCGCTCTTCCGCGATTCGATTCTATGAGAAGTCCGGACTGCTCCCCAAGCCACAGCGCTCCGGCGGGCAGCGGCGCTACGAACGCAGCGTTCTCGAGCGGCTCGCCGTGCTGGAGCGCGCCAAGGACTGCGGCTTTACGCTGAAGGAGGTCCGCACGCTCTTTAACGGCTTTCGCAGCGACGTGCCGCTCTCGAAGCGTTGGCAGGAGCTGGCGAGCAAAAAGCTCGCGGAACTGGATGTTCTGTCGGAACGAATCGCGGCGATGAAGAAGTTGCTGGAGCGGGCACAGAGATGCCGGTGCATCGACTTCGAGGAATGCGGGCGAAGGATTCTGGAGGGCGGGGGGAAGGGACGTGGTGGCGGCGGAAAAGCGTCGCGATGAAGCTTCTGACGCCGCGTGACAAGAGTGCACGCCCACACCACATCGCGCCCGAAAACCGGCGGGTTGTCAGGAATTTCGGTGGCCCATGGGTACAAACAGAGATCTATTTGAGTGTGTAGATTGAGCGGGTGGCGGAGGGGTGCTCGATGGTGAGCCTGGTGTTGCCGCGCTCCAGGGGCACCAGGCCATCGGCGGGCAACGGCGTCGTCTGCTCGATCGTCAGCACGGTGTCCGAAAGACGGACCGTCCGTTTCCATCCTTTACCGCTGAATTCCAGGGTGTCGCCCGCGGCGTGAACCTCCACGGCGCCTGGCGCGGTGAACACTCCCTGGTCGGGCAGAAAGTTCCCGTTCAGATCTTTGCCTGTAAATTCCATCCAGCGTCCGCCATCCTGGCTGGAGAAAACGGCCCGCGCCTTCTGCGAATCGAGCACCCAATCGGGCGCGCCGTCACCATCGAGGTCGGCGCTCCAGGCCACGGTGCGGCCTCTCGGCAGCAACAGCACACGCATGGGCAGGTCCAACTGCGCCGCTCCGGAGACGTGTAGAATCCACTCGCGCAGGCCGGAGATGCCTTCGTCAGCGAAGACCCGCATCGACACGCGCCGCTCGTCGGTGGCTCCGATGGCGATCTCGGTTTTGGGCGGAAAGAACTCCAGCCCGTCGCCTTTGGCTTCCAGCCGGTACGTCTCGATGGATGGATAGTTGTTGCGAATGGAAAACTCCAGGCTGGCTCCCGCCCGCGGGTCGATGGGGGCCGTGGGAGGATCGGGCGTGAGTTCGGTCAGCGCGCCGAAGTGAATCTGCATGGCTTCCATCAGGCGAATGGAAGCGGGACGGAAGAGTTGCAGGCGTGCGCGTCCCAGCAACATGCCGTCGGCCTCGAGCGCGAGGTTGGCCCACGCGCCATGCAGCAGATCGGCGGGGACCCTGACCTGATAATCGATCTCATTGGGCGACTTCACGGTTGGTGTGGCGGTGAAGCCCTCGGGAAGGCGGAGGCGCGAGCGGTTGGCGACATCCACCGACGAATACGTGGTCGAAATCAGGTTCTTCTGGCCGATGATGAGACGCCGCGCCTCGTTGAAGAAAGCGGAAGTCTCGGGCTCCTCGATGGCGATCCCGATGCGCACGCGGTTGCCGGCTGCGGAGCTGGCGGGAATCGGGAGGCGCGCACGCAAGGTCTTGTCGTCCCAGTCGAATTCGGCCGGGTGGCCGGCGGCGAGGAATGGGCCGACGGGCTTGCGGGCGAGTTGGAGGATGACCTCGCTCGCCACCGGAGACGCGAACTCCATGGCCAGGATGCCGTTTTCGAATTCGACGGAAATCAACTCGGCGGTGGCGTAGACGATGTGCTCGGCGGCGGAAAAATTCGAGCATTCGCGGCAGAGGCCGTCGGGACCGAGCGAGACGTCGAGTGGGAGCCAGAGCGAGTCTCCGGGTTGCACGGTGACTGCCGGGATGGCGAGGATGCGCCTGGAGCCCGGCTCGATGATGCGCAGCTCATCGGAAAAGGGGGTGGTGCCGCGATTGGTGATGCTGACCGCGGAGGCGCTGTGCGAGATCACTTCCACCGCGGTGATGCCATCCGGAAACTTACCAGCGATGGGCTTCGGCAAGACAGAGGGGCGGAGACCGGCGAGCAGCGGCGCCCAGTAGCGGAGCAGGGCGGCATCGCGGCGCAAGGCCGTTGTGGTGGCGTGTTCGTCGCCGCTGAGACCTACGGCGCCTTTGCGGAGGAAGGTGCCGTCGGGGGACCACCCCGCGGGATAAAGGGAATCTTCAACCCCCGTCCACAACAGGGAACCAGACCCGGGTGAGTTGCCGGACACGAGAACCTGGCGGCTGCGGGCCAGCGCATCGGGATCGTTGGCGGACAGTGTGGTGACGGGCGAAGGAGGCGCGGGGGCATCGATGGCCAGCGCGCGGCCTTCGACGAACGCGACGGGCCCCCCGTGACGAGCCGTTTGGGTGGCCAGCAACTGGTCGAGCGCTTTGAGCCAGGCTCTCTGGGCGCGCGAATCGGAAGGGCCCGCGGGCGTACCGTTATTGAGCCACCCAGGCACGGGAGGCAGAGGTTTGACCCATGCATCGAGGCCGAGCTTGCGAAGGAGATGGATCAGCCCCGAAAGGTCGCGGCGCGGACTGGTGCTGCCGGTAAAGTCGAATTCACCCGGCTGTACCTGGTGCCAGTTCCAGGGGACCGGGAATTCCACGGTGCGGACGCCGATGGTCTTGAGCCACACCAACTCGCGTTCCCACAGGGCCCGAGGGTAAAGATAGTAGGGGAATTCGACCGCCTGCACGAAGTCGGGCTTGGGTGGTTTAGCGTCGGGGAGGGCCGTGGGCGCACTCGCGGCGAGCAGCAGAAAGCCGAGGGCGCCGCGCACGAACCGCATGAGCAGACGCATCAGAATGTCCGCGCCTTCCGGACACGGTAATCGTCCACCTGCGGCATCTTGATGACCGTGCACATCTCAAACAGGCGGGAGCGGGCGCGCGGGCCGATCTGCTCGGCCAGTGTGCGGCGGTGCTCGAATTTGTCGAGCGCCACATTTTTCTGCAGCACGTTAATGCCGGCGTCGGCGTCGGGCACGTTGGTTGTGGCGATGAGAGCCTTCTGACGGTTGCAACGGTCGGTGATGATCGAGGTGACGGTGTCTTCCACCCAGTCGGTGACGCGATGGGCGCCGAGGTCATCGAGGAGCAAGACTTCGGCATCGAGCGCATCGTGGTAGGCCTCGCGGTCGGAGGAATTGGAGGCAGGATCGTAGCCTCGCTTGATGCTGTTCAGGAGGGTTTGGTAATCCCAGAAGAGGCACTCAAATCCCTTCTCGACGATTTTCCGGACAGCCGCCACGGCAAGGTGGGTCTTGCCGGTGCCGGGCTCACCGATCAGCAACAGGCCCGGGCGGCTCGGGTTGGGAAAGTCGCGGACGTAGTTTTTCACGTTGAGCAGAACGGTAGTCAAGTCGCGCCGCGCAATGGGGTTTTCAGGGCCGGGTACAACAAAGTTATCGAACGACGCGTTTCGGTAAAGGGCGGGGATCTGGGCGCGAGTTTCCATGCGCTCGGCTTTGCCCTGGAATCGGCAATCGCAGGGCTTCGCTCCACTGACGCTGGCGCCTTCGACGATGATAAACCCGGTTCCACCGCACTTGGGACAAACGCTACCCGTGGACATCGGTTCTATTATCAGCCAGACGCGCGCATCGAAGGCGGGGTTCCGGATGGCGGAGATTCGGGGCGGGAACGGACGATGCGAGTCCCCAGAGGCGGGGAAAAGCCAGGTTAACAGTAACCACACCTCGCCTTTCCACGTCACGAATGTTTACGAGGCTTTCCGTATCCAGTCTGTTTCGATGGTTTTGCCGGAGTCCTCGACGTCCGGACACGGGGGATGTAAACGCTCCCCGCAGAAAATGTTTTAAGCTTCACACCGCTGCAATCAATTTGTAAACACCAGCGGCGGTACTATGGATTGGGAGCCTGGAGGGGAATGAGACTCATCACAACGGTACTAATGTCGGTCGGTTGGTTATGGAGCGCATGGGCGCAACCCTCGGGTCAAGGCATCTCACCGCATCTGATCGTCATCGGGATCGATGGTTTGAGTGTGGACGGCGTAGCGAAGGCGAAGATGCCGCGTCTGCGCGAACTCATCTCCCGCTCCGCCTGGACCATGGACGCACGCGGCGTGATGCCGACGTTGAGCAGTCCCAACTGGACCTCGATGATTACCGGAGCTGGTACGGAACAGCACGGAATCACGAACAACGGGCATCTCCGGCGCATGATGGAGTTCCAACCGGTGCTGCGCAATTCGGCCGGCATCTTCCCCACCGTCTTTGCGGCGCTCCGCTCCCAGAAGCCCTCGAGCCGGATCGCGATCTTTCACGATTGGCCGGGGTTTGCCGACCTGGTCGAGAAAGACGCGCCGGACGTCCTGCAGCATGAACATGGCGCGTCGCGCACCGTGGAAGCCGCCACCAAGTATTGGAGCGAATCGCGGCCCGACCTGTTGTTCATCCACCTGGATAATGTCGATCAGGCGGGGCATGAGAGCGGCTGGCAGAGTGCGGAGTATTACCAGGCAGTGGAGAAGGCCGACAGCTACGTGGGAGTGGTTCTGGATATGCTGGACAGACTGGCGGCGGCAGAATCGACCTACGTGCTGGTGACTTCCGATCATGGCGGCAAGGGCCGCGGCCACGAGAAGAACATCCTGGAGTGCATTCAGATTCCGTGGATTCTGACAGGCCCGGAGATTGCGGCCGGACGAATCGCGGCCCCCGTGTACACGTTCGACACCGCTGCGACGATTGCGTGGATCTTCGGAATCAACCTCTCCGAATATGCCATTGGCCGGCCGGTGCGGACAGCGTTTCGGACTCCCTCCACAGTCGCGCAAGGGGTTACCGCGGATTCTCCGTCACGGAACTGCGCTCCAGAGCGTGTGGTCATTCCTACCGGGTCTGGTGCGGGAGCATCACCCTTGGCGAATTTGAACCACGGACAACGGAACTGAAACCGATTGCCGTCGGGTTTGTGAAATCGAGCAGCGCGGGAACTCCAGCCGCCGGCGCTCCTGCTACCATCGAATTATGGCCGGTGTGGCAAACCGCATCTCCCGCCGATCGTTGCTGGCCTCGGGACTCGCAGCCGTCCGCCTGCTGGCTGTAGGCACCAAGGGCAACGCCTTTCCATCGGAGTGGACGCGGTACCCGGACCCGGCCACAGAACTGGACGTCCTCCGGCTCACCGATCCCGAGCATACCAGCATGCTGCCGGCGTGGTACAACCGCGCCATCGCGCGCAACAGCAGCTTCCTGGTGTACTGTTCGGATCGCACGGGGACCCCGCAGGCATTCCGCATGGATTTGAAAGCGGGCGGGACGAGGCAGTTAACCGAAGCAGACAATCTGGACGGTGCTTCGCTCACCCTCACTCCCGATAATCGATCGTTCTGTTACTTCGCGGGACGCGCGCTGATCGTCACCAATCTCACCACACTGCATGAGCGGCAGTTATACCAGATACCGGACGGGTGGGAGCGCTGCCCGGGCATGAGTGTCGGGCCTGACGGGACGCACGTCACGTTTGCGGAGCGGCAGGGCGAGAAGTCGCGGCTGCGCATGGTGCCCTTTATGCAGGGCGCGGCGCGGACTGTAGTGGAGGCTCCTTTTCCGATCGCGGATCCAATTCACCGGCCGATGCGCGCGCAGATTCTGTACCGGCAAGGCGACGACACGCTGTGGCTGGTGAACCTCGACGGACAGCAGGCCCACAAACTGAAGACCGCGGACGGCCGGATCGGAGCAGCGAACTGGGCCCCGGATGGGAAGACGACGCTGTATCTGAATTTTCCCAGCGATGCGACGCAGTTGAATACGATCCGCGAGCACACGCCCGACACGAACACCGACAAGCTGGTAGGAAAGACCAGCCAGTTTATTCAGTTCGCGGCAAACCGCGATACCACGGTGTTCGTGGGCGCCAGCCGCAACATCGGATCGCCTTACGTGCTGATTCTGCTGCGCGTCACGCGGCGTGAATTGACGCTCTGCGAGCACAAGTCGAGCCATCCGGAGACGGTCAACCCGATGTTTTCGCCGGACAGCCAACGGATTTTCTTCCAGAGCGACCGGCACGGCAAGCCAGCGATCTACTCCATGCACGTGCAAAAGTTCGTGGAGAAGACGGAGCCGGACACAGTGGGTTGAAGGCGGCCGGGAGAGCATGTTCTCGGCGCGGAGATCAGTACCCGAAAAGTCTCGCCAGGAGTGCCTGCGCCACGTTGCGGTCAGGAATATTTGCAGCGGGAGGCTAGCAGGCCCGTAGCTTGGACAAGGTCAATGTCTGCGACGAGCAGGCCCGCTTTGCCGTAGGGCTGCCAGACAAGCAGAGTGCCGTCGGGGCGCACTACCGCCGAAGTGCTCGGCGAGCCATCGGAGGCGCAGTTCACCGTTGCGACGTAGCAGGTATTCTCGGCGGCGCGGCAGAGCACCGCTTTTTCGTGAAACGTGTTGGCGGGATCGGCGAAGGCCGTTGGCCGGTAGCTGCCGGGCTCAGCCTCGTGGAAATGCGGGTGGAATACGATGTGCGCTCCGCGACGCGCGGCCCAGCGGAATGTTTCCGGGTAGCGCCAGCCTTCATGGCAGATCGAAATCCCGAATGTCAGTGGGCCGACGTGGAAGATCTGACGGCCGGAACCTGCCGTATAGGTCGCCTCCTCGGAAGGATCGAGCTGCACTTTGTCCTGAAAGCCGGCGAGCGAGCCATCCGGATTGATGACCAGCGCGCTGATCAGCAGGGCTTCACCAACGAGGCGCTCGGTGCCGAGAACGACCGCGAGATCGGCCTTTGCGGCGGCTGCGGCGATGAGCGACCACGCGCGTTCGAGGAATCGCGGATCGGGGCGGGGAATTGACTTGCCCTGGGCTCGGTAACCAGGAACGAAGCATTCCGGGAAGCAGATGAGACGGGCGTGCTGGAGAGCCGCTTCGGCGATGGCGCTTTGGGCGAGCGCGACGGACGCTTCCGGCGAGGGCGGGAAGGGCAGATTGGCAAGCGCGATGCGCAAGGTGCTCATGTCAGATCTTTCTCCGGAGCCGCTACCCCACGATACTCTCGCCACCATCCACGTGGATGGTGTTGCCTGTGAGCCAATAGGTGGCCGGGTGGCAGAGGGCCGCAATGCAACGGGCGACGTCCTCGGGCATCGTAAGCCGGTGGTGGGGATTGCGCTGGCGGGCGGTCTCCAACAACTTCTCGAAGCCGGGGATCTGGCGCAGGGCGTGAGTATCGGTGACGCCGGCGAGAATGGCATTCGCCGTGATTCCGGCCGGTGCGAGCTCCACGGCAAGCTGGCGGATGTGAGCTTCGATGATGGCCTTCGCCGCGCTCACCGGGCCGTAATTCGGAATCACGCGCGTGCTGCCCCCGGACGTCATGGCGAAGATGCGTCCGCCCCAATCGAACAGCCCGGCGCGCAGACAGTCCTGCACCCAGTAGACCAGCGAGTGACCCATGGTGTCGGCGGTGATTTCGAGCTGTTTCTTGGACACCACCTGTTCCGCTCCCGCCAGCGGCTTCAGGGAGCCGAAGGCGATGGAATGCATCAGCACCCGCAACACTCCGGGTGGGTCGGCCAGGCGTTCCCGGATCTTCTCGACGGTGTTCTGGCGCATTTCGTCATCGCTGGCGTTGGTGTTGAAGAACTGGACCTCGCGGCCCATCGCGCGAATCTTCTCCTGGACTTCCTCGACGTGGGGAAGCTTGTCGCGGCGGTCAAGATGTACGCCGAGGATATTCATGCCGGTGCGCGCCAGTTCGAGCGCGGTCGCTTCGCCGAAGCCGCTGCTGGCTCCCAGTATCAGGGCCCAAGGTTGTTTGCTCATGTCGTTCGTTCCGGAATCCGGATGACTTCGATCTCCCTTTCATCGCCGTTCGCGGCGCGGATGCGAATCTCGGTGCGAGCGGCCGGCAGAATCTCGGGGAAGCGCTCTCCCCATTCGATCAGGACGACGGCGTCGCGGTCAAAGATTTCGTCAAGCCCCAGAGTAGCGAGTTCGCGGAGTTCATCCAGGCGGTAGAGGTCGATGTGATAGACGCGGCCGTTGCCAAACTCGTGGATCAGGGTGAAGGTGGGGCTCGATACTTCTTCGATGGGAGCGGCGCCGAGGCCATGCACGATGCCTTTCGCCAGCGTGGTTTTTCCGGCTCCCAGGTTGCCGATCAGCAGGACCACACCGCGAGACGGAAGCTGGAGCGCAAGCCGCTCACCCAGGGCGATGGTCTCCGCCTCGGAAGCGGTCCGATAGATTCTGGACGTCATGCGGATTGCAACGCCTGCTCGATGGCTTCGGGGAGGTGCCGCAAAAGGTCGGTGGCCAGCACACATTTGTCGGTCAGGTGGCGCGCAGCGATCTCGCCTGCGAGCCCGTGGAGGTAGACGGCGGCGGCCACGGCACGGTCCGCATCGCGGGGAAACTGGGACAGGAATCCGGAGAGAAGGCCGGTGAGGATATCGCCGCTGCCGCCTTTGCCCATGGCTGGAGTGCCGGTTGGATTAATCCAGGCGCGGCCATCGGGGAAGGCGATCACGGTCCGCTGGCCTTTCAGAACGAGGATCACCTGGCGATCGGCGGCGAATGCCTGCGCGGCTGCGACGCGGTCCTTTTGGATCTCGGCGGTGGGTCTGCCGGTGAGGCGTGTCATCTCGCCGGGATGCGGCGTGAGTACGCGGACCGGATGAGCGCCGGCCGGGCGGGAGGGGAATACCGCGGGAACGAGAGCGTCGGCATCGAGCACCATCGGGCGGTCGAGGTCGCGGACGGCCGCGGTGACGAGCGCTTCGACTTCGGGGGTCCGGCCGAGCCCGGGACCCATCGCCACGAGTGTCTTGCCTTCCAGGAGATCGGTCAAATCAGGGGATGCACCGCTGAGCGGGGCGGTCATCAGTTCCGGAGCATGCGCGGCGATGTGCGGGATGGCTTCAGGCGATGACGCTACGGTGACGAGCCCGGCGCCGGCGCGCAAGGCCCCGAGGCCGGCCATGGCGGCAGCGCCGGTCTTCCCGGTCGATCCCGCTACTATCAGCACGTGGCCGAAGGTTCCCTTGTGGCCTCCCGGAGGGCGCGGCGCCAGCAACGCGCCGAACAGGTGCGGCGCAAGCAGGGAGAGCTGGATGCGGTCGAACAGCGAGTCGGGGCTGCCGATCGGCCTGACCACCAGCTCGCCCACGTGGTCGCAGTTGGGCGGAAGCACCTGCGCTACTTTGGCGGCCGTGAAGGTCACGGTGGCATCGGCGCGGGCGAACTCGCCCACAGGCTCGCCCGAATCGCTGGGCATGCCCGAGGGAATGTCCACCGCCACTACTTTGGCCAGCGGGAAGCCGTGGTTGATCTCGCGGATGGCCTCGAGCACACGGCCGCCGGCTGGGCCGTTGATCCCGGTGCCGAGCAAAGCATCGAGCAGCAGGGTGGCGAAGCGGGCCTGCGGAGGAATCTCGCGCGCCACGGGACAGCCGCAGGCCTCGAGCATCCGGTAGTTGGCGGCGGCATCGCCCTTCAACTCCTGGGGATCGGCCAGCAGCACCACATCGAGGGCGCGCGGGCGAACGCAGGAGTACAGTTGACGCGCGATCACCAGGCCATCCCCACCGTTGTTCCCTTTGCCGCAGAGGATCACGATGCGGTGGTCCGCCAGCGGCGCAAAGCGTTCGGCAAGGAACTCCACCACGCGGTGCCCGGCGTTCTCCATCAGGACGATGCCGGGGATCCCCATTTCGATGGTGCGTCGGTCCACCTCGCGCATCTCGGCGGCGGTGAGGACCGCGTGTATGGGGGGCTTCATACGCGGCGCACCACCACCATGGTCATGTCGTCCTGCAGCTCGGACGAGCCGGTCCACTGGTTCACCGCCTCCATGCAGCGGGCGATGATCTCGGAGGAGTCCGCCTTGGAGTATTTCGCGACGAGTTCCTTCAGGCGATCTTCGCCGAACATCTCTCCGTAGGCGTTCTCAGGCTCGACAATGCCATCGGTATAGGCCACCAGGATGTCGCCGTGCTCGAGCGGGACGGTCCGCTCTTCGAAGCGCGCGAAGGGAAATGCGCCTACCACGGTGCCGGTGGAGTTGAGCATCTGAAAGTCGGACCCGCGCAGCAGCATGGGCGCGAGATGGCCGGCGTTGGTGTAGGTCAGGGAGTGGTTGGACTCCTCGTAGACCGCGAAATAGAAGGTGGCGTATTTTTCGGGTGCGGTGGTGGCGTAGAGCTGCTTGTTCAGCACCGAAACCATGCGCGCCACCGAGGGGCGAGACGGGCCGCTGCCGTTATGCGAGCTCAACTGAGTGCGCATAGTGGACTGGATGGTGGCCATCAGGAGGGCGGCGGAGATCCCCTTGCCGGCGACATCGCCGATGGCGAACGCAAGCGAGGTGTCGCAGAGCGCCATGAAGTCGTAATAGTCCCCCGACACCATCCGCGCGGGATTGCAGACGCCCTTCAGTTCCAGGGTCTTGGTGAAGGGCACGTCCTTGGGGAAGAGCTGGTTCTGCACTTCCCGTGCGATGGCGAGTTCGGATTCCAGACGCTCCTTTTCTTTGGCGACGACGATCAGTCGTCCCAGGTTGGAGGTCATGGAGTTGAACGACGTGGTGAGGTCCGCCAACTGATCGTTGCCCTTCACGGGCACGCGATAGGAGAAATCGCCGTCCTTGACATGCCGGGTGCCTTCGTAGAGTTCGTGAACGGCTCCCGTGATCGAGCGGCTGAGTTGGACGCCGGTGACCAGTGAGACCATCTCCACGAGCAGGAAAAGGACGGCCACGACGATGAACCAGCCCAGGAGCTGCTCGGTCCAGTCCAGCTTCTGGAACACGGTGGCCAGTACCACCAGGACGCGCGTGTCTACCAGCAGCAGGAGGCGATTCTCCTTTTCGGGCGATTCCCAGGAGGGCACCATGACCGGGTAGAAGCCCTTCAATTCGAAGTCGAGGGCATTCTGTTTGGGTGGAACGTGGGACTCCCGGCGCCGGCCCATGAGGGGGTAGAAGGTGACATCGCCCAAACCGGGCACCAGTCCGGCGAGAAGTTCGTGGTCGATGGGCGCGAGGATGGTGACCTCCTCATCCCCGGAAGCGGCATGTGCCCATGCGTACAGGCGCTCTTCTTTGCCTTCTCTCTTGACGATCAGGCCGGAAGCGTGCTTCCAGGCGGGAGGCGGATGGGAGATGGCGGCATCTTCGGGGAAGCGGAACTCGCGCTTTCCGGTGATCAGCAATTCGAACTTCGGAAATAAGTTCCGGGTGTTCCGGTCGAACCGGCCGAGGGCGGCTTCGGGGTCGCGGATCGGAATCGCGGCGAAGGCCTCGGCCTGGCGTGCCAGGGTAATCTCGCGATGTTCCAGTTCCTTATTCACGAGGTAGACGGCCATCTGGCCGATGACCACCCATCCGGCGAGTCCGACCATGGTCAGGATGAGGACGATGGGCACCACGGCGATGAATAGATAGGCGGCAATCAAGCGATTGCGAAGGCGCCAGATGGCTTGCTTGATTCCGCGGCGGGCGAGCCGGAAAAGCGACAAAAGTCCGGTTGCGAATGCCGCCATAAGGGTAAGGGATTGAAGCAGCGAGGAGAGATTGGTGACGTAGAGAACCAGGTAAATCAGCAGGCAGAAGAGAAAGGCTTTCTCGATGCGCCCGATCCGGCGCCAGTAGGTCCCGGGGCCTTTCTGCATAGTTCCAGCTTAACGTGGGTTGTGGCGGAAGGGTGGCACTCTCACAGGCTGTACCCCTGCGCCCCCGCCGGCCCACCGAAAAGCCCGCGACGGTAGTGTGGAGCGGACACTCGTGTCTGCAGCGCCCCGACTCATCGGGGCGCTCTTTGGGCGCCATCATGTCACTGTGCCGATGTGGCGCTTTTTCTACGCGGCATGAGTGCCCGCGCCACATCTCAGGTATTTCGGGATCTCGCGGAGGTTTGCAGGCGGCGCATGCCGCGTAACCAGCGGTCGTAATCGGAGGCCTTGCGGCGGAAATACTCGGCCACTTCCGGGTGCGGCAGGATCAGGAATCGTTCTTCCGCCAGGCCCTGGATCGCGGCCTCTGCTACTTCCTCCGGCGTGATGGCCGTGGCCATCAGGAACGACTCACCGCCGGGCCGCGGGCGGAGCAGCATGTTCGTACGCACACCTTGCGGGCACAGTACCGAAACGCCAATCCCCTGGTCGCCGTGTGTGATCGCGAGCCACTCGGCAAGCGCCAGGGCGGCGTGCTTGGTGACAGAGTAGGGCGCCGATCCGATCTGCGAAAGGAGTCCTGCCGCCGAGACCGTCTGCAGGAAGTAACCGCTGCCGCGGGCCAGCATTTGCGGGAGCACGGCGCGTGCCGCATAGAGGTGGGCCAGCACATTTACGCCCCAGATGGACTGCCACGCCTCATCCGCGACTTCCACGCCGCCCTCGATGATAATGCCGGCATTGGAACAGAACAGGTCGATGGATGCGAACCGATCGGTGGTTTCGCGGACCACGGCAACGAGGTCGGACTCGCGGGAGACATCGGCGGGAATCGACCAACCGGCGATTTCGCGGGCGACCTGCTCGGCGCCATCCGCGTTCACATCGACCACGACGAGGGCCCGCGCTCCCTCGGCGGCGAACCGGCGGCACAAGGCGCGGCCGATGCCTTCGGCGCCACCGGTCACTACCACCACTTTGTCCCGGACCGTCATACAATCAGGGCAACAGCCGGCCTCCATCGACGATCATGGTCTGGCCGGTGATATAGGAGCCGCGGTCGCCGGCCAGCAGCACTGCCAGTTCCGCGACTTCCTCCGGCTGCCCCAGGTGCTTGATGGGCTGCTCCTCGATGATGCGCCCGCCGCGCGTGTTGTCCTTCCAGAAGTACTCGCTGAATGCCGTCTGGATCATGCCGGGAGCGATGGCATTCACGCGAACCCCCCGGGGCCCGAGCTCCAGGGCATACGACTGCGTCATCATGATGAGCGCCGCCTTGGTCATGCTATACAACATGCCCTCGAACTGCGGACGGATGCCGGAGATGGACGCGATGTTGATGATCGAGCCCCAGCCCCGCTCGCACATTCCGGGCGCGATTGCCTGGATCAGGCGAAACGCGCTCTTGAGGTTGACCTCGATCATCTTGTCGAATTTGGCTTCGTCGATCTGCAGTACGGGCTCCTGGGCGATATTGGTGGCGGCGTTGTTGACCAGGATGTCGATGCGGCCGAACTGGCGGTGGCAGGACTCCACCAGGCGCTGGAGCTGGTCGGGGCGGCCCACGTGGCAAGCGAGCGCATGGACGGCGCCGGCGCCTCCGCCGATCTCGGCCGCCACCTGATCGAGCGTCTCCTGCTTGCGGCCGCAGATCACCACGGAGGCGCCTTCGCGCGCAAACGCCTGTGCAATCGCGCGTCCGATGCCGCGGCTGGCGCCGGTCACGACCGCGACCTTGTCCTGGAGGACCGGGCCGCAAGGATTGGTTGTCGTCATTTTCATTTCACCTCGACAATGCTAAAATCACCAGACTTGGACCATCCGAAGAAGACTACCACCAAAAACTGGGATTTTCTGCTGCGACATGCGTTCAACGACTTGGTTGGGCTGAAGCTGGCGCGCGCGCATCGTGACGGAATCACGCTCGAGTGCCAGATCCGACCCGAGCTGATGAACAGCGCCGGAGCGGTCCACGGCGGCGTGGCGGCGACGATCGCGGATGCGGCGGTGGGCTGCGCGCTGCAACACCACTTTGGCGGAACGCGGCGCTTTACCACGGTCGAGCTGAAGGTGAATTACTTCCGACCGGTGACGGGCGGGCGGCTGCGGGCGCGCTCCCGCCTGGTGCGGGTCGGTTCGCGGATCTGCGTCGGGCAGGTGGATCTTTCGGATGAGCATCGGCGGAGCGTAGGAATCGCGATCGTGACTTACATGCTGCTGGACGCGCCCACCGGAGCCTCCTGAGGAGCCCGGAGGTCTACTACGGTGCGGGCGATTCGTTCGCGGTGGAAGGTGGCGTCTCCGAACGCGATCTCGGAAGCCTTGGCGCGGCGGTAGTAGAGGTGGATATCGTTTTCCCAGGTGAATCCCATGCCGCCGTGCACCTGGATGCCGCGATTTCCCACCTCGCGATACGCCTCGCTGGCGTAGGCTTTGGCCACCGACACGGCGGTGCGGGCATCGGCGGCGTCTTCGTCGAGCGCCCAGGCGGCATAGTACGCGGCGGAACGGGAACTCTCCGTCAACAAGAGCATGTCGGCGCACTGGTGCTGCACCGACTGGAACTGGCCGATCGCCTTTCCGAATTGCTTGCGCGTCTTGGCGTATTCGACGGTGAGTTCCAGGATCCGCTGCATACCTCCGACCATCTCGGCGACGAGCGCCACGGTGGCAACATCCGTGGCGTGGTCCAAAGCGTCCTGCGCCTCGGCGCCACGCGCGAGCAGGTCCGCAGGGGCGCCATCGAAGCGAACGGAATACAACTGGCGGGTGCGATCGATGGATGGCATGCCGCGGATGGATACCCCCGGCGCCGAGGCAGACACTTCCGCGATTGCCAGTTCCCGGCCGGATCGAACGACGCACAGGAGCACATCGGAGACGCCGGCATCCGGCACGAGGAGCTTCGTGCCGGTGAGTCTTCCTTTTCGAAGTTGTACCTCCACGCTGCCGGCCTCCCAAGATGCGTTTTGCTCGAGCAGCGCCAGAGTTGCGCGCAAGCGGCCTTTGCAGATCGCTTCGAGGCGTCCACGCCCGGGCGGAAGGCGGTCGAGCAACGCCCCTGCGACGAAGACCGTGGAAAAATACGGGCCCGGCAATAAGGACCGGCCCATCTCTTCGGCGGCGACCGCCATTTCGACAAGACCCAATCCCATGCCGCCGAGCGATTCGTCGAAGAGGATGCCGGTCCAGCCGTGGCCGGCAAGCTTGTGCCAGAGGCGCTCGTCATAGGCGCCGTCGGTCTCCATGAGACGGCGTACTTCGGAGATGGGGCACTCGGAGGGGAAGAAGCTCCGGGCGGTGTTTTTGAGCATCTGCTGCGTCTCAGTGAGTCCGAATTGCATAGGCGTATTGGACCTCAGGCGGGCCGGCCGGCGAGCCTTTGAACTGCTGAGGTGCGAGGTGGCGCGGGCACTCCTGCCTGCCGCGCCGGCACTCATGCCAACCCTTGTTTGGCCGCCTCGAACGGCTGCGGCACTCTTCACGCCCGACAATCGTCCCCATGAGTGCCGACGCGGCAGGCAGGAGTGCCCGCGCCACGTCAGTAGCTCCTCGGGAGGCCGAGTACGAAGTGGCCGATGATGTTGCGCTGCACCTCGGATGTGCCGGCTTCGATGGTGTTGCCGCGGGCGCGCAGAAACGAGTAGGCCCACTGGCCGTCGTCATAAGCGAATTCGCTGCCCTTTTCCAACTGGGCGAACGGTCCCAACACTTCCTGGGCGACCTGTTGGAATCGCTGATTCAACTCGCTCCAGAACAGCTTCTGCAGCGACCCCTCCGGACCCGGAATCCCGTTGTGGTTGAAGCGGCTGATGGAGCGCATCTGGTTGACCCGCAGGATCTCGATCTCGGCGTACACCTGGGCCAGTTTTTGGCGGATGATGGGATCGCGGGTCGCGGGCGCGCCGTGGCGGCAGATGTTCTGAGCCAGTTGCACGAGGCGCTCGAACTGGCGGCGATAGAGGACGTGCAACCCGGCGCCCAGCGTGGCGCGCTCGTGCATCAAGGTTCCTAACGCCACATTCCAGCCGTCGTTCACGGCGCCGAGGACGTTGCCCGCGGGCACCCGCACGTCGCGGAAGAACACCTCGTTGAATTCCGATTCGCCGGTCATCTGCCGAAGGGGCCGGACCTCAACGCCCGGACTATGCATGTCCACCAGCAGCACGGTAAGTCCCTGGTGTTTGGGCGCGGAGGCATCGGTACGGGTCACCAGTTCGCACCAGTCGGCCGCCCACCCGAGGCTTGTCCAGACCTTCTGCCCGTTGACCACGAAGTGGCCGTCTTCGAGGCGCGCTTCGGTGGAAAGGTTGGCCAGGTCGGAGCCGGCATTGGGCTCGGAGAAGCCCTGGCACCAGATCTCCTCGGCGCTGAGGATCCTGTTCAGGAACCGCTGCTTCTGCGCTTCGGTGCCATGCGTGATGATGGTCGGGCCGATCAGGGTCAAGCCCAATACGTTGGCCAGCGGAGGGGCAGCGGCACGCGCCATCTCCTCGGTGAAGATCACCTGCTCGATGAGCGTGGCGCCGCGGCCGCCGTACTGGCGCGGCCACGATACTCCGGCCCATCCGGCCTCGTGCACCCGCTTCTGCCAGGCACGCAGGTACGCGAAGTTCTCCTCCATGGTCCCGCCGCCGTTGCGGCCCTGCCAGTCGCCGGGGATGTTCTGCTCGAGCCAGCCGCGCAACTCGTCGCGAAATGCCCGCTCCGCGTCAGTGTAGTTGAGATCCATGGATTATCGCCAGGTCAGCAGAGCGGCATCCTCCACCAGGTGTGGAATGCCGTTGAAGGAGTCGAGGGAGAAGCGGTCGCGGTCGAAGACGAACTCGGACACCGAGACGTTGCGGACCCGCCAGTTGACGTCCAGGAAACTCCTGGCTGGTGCATGCAGGGCGAAATGCACGGCAAAGCCGATGGGTCCGCCGGAGGTGAAGACGACCACGCGGCGGCCAGGCGGCCCGTCCATGATGCGGCGGATCGCGCCCGTCACGCGATCGCGGAACGCGGTCCAGGGCTCGAAGCCGTTGCCTTCGATCCGGCCTTCCAGCCAGTCTGACATCCGGGCCTCGAACATTCGCTGGAAGTTGCGATAGACCTCGGGGTTCGAGCGCAGCTGTTCGAAAAGGACGGCCCTGGCGGCCTGCTTCAAGACGCCCGGAGCGTCGTACTCGTTCCAGGCCGGATCGCGACGGGCATCTGGCCAAGGCTTGCCAGAGTACCGAAAAGCGTCCCCGACGATCTGCTCGGTGCCCATTTGGCGCGGCAGTTCGCCCGAGTAAACCTCGTCGAACGTGACGCCATGCTGCAGCCAATACGCGGCCAGACTCGACGCCTGGGCCTGACCGATCGCGGTCAACTCGGACAATTCCCGCTGGAAAGCTTCCGCCTGGCCATGCCGTACGAGAGTCAGTGTGCTCACGTCAGTGAACCGCCTCGAAAAGGCCGGCCGCGCCCTGGCCGCCGCCGATGCACATGGTGACAACGCCGTAGCGCGATTTCGGGCGGCGCGCCATTTCGTTGGCGAGCGTACCGGTCATGCGCGAGCCGGTCATGCCGAAGGGATGACCGATGGCGATCGACCCGCCATTCACGTTGAGCTTTTCCATGGGAATGCCGAGGCGGTCCCGGCAATAGACCACCTGCACGGCGAAGGCCTCGTTCAATTCCCAGATGTCGATGTCGTCCATTTTGACGCCCTGCCGCTTCAGGAGCTTGGGAACGGCGTACACCGGGCCGATGCCCATCTCATCGGGCTCGCAGCCGGCTACGGCGAAGCCGCGGAAGACGAGCTTGTAGGGGATGCCGAGCCGGTCGGCGTGCTCGCGGGACATCAGCAGGGTGGCGGAAGCGCCGTCGGAGAGCTGCGAGGAGTTGCCCGCGGTGACGGAGCCCTGGCCGCTGTGGGGATCGAAATGCGGCTTCAGCCCCAGCAGGCCCTCGAGTGTGGTGTCGGGACGATTGCATTCATCGCGGTCGCAGCAGACTTCGCGGGTACCGATCTTCTCGCCGGTCTTTTTGTCAAGGACCGCCATCGTTACTTTCATGGGCGCGATTTCCTGCTGGAAGAAGCCTTCCTGCTGGGCGCGGGCGGTGCGCTGCTGACTGGCGAGGGAGTATTCGTCCTGGGCGTCGCGCGTGACCTGGTAACGCTTGGCAACGACCTCCGCGGTGTCGCCCATGACCATGTAGATTCCCGGAAGACTCGCCTCGAGCAGCGGGTTCGGATGGTTATCGCGGGGGGTCAGCGAGATGCTTTCGACGCCGCCGCCGATGGCCGCATCGACGCCGTCGTGGAGGATCTCGTTGGCGGCCATGGCGATGGCCTGCAGTCCGGAAGAGCAGAAGCGGTTGATGGTGGTGGCGGCGGTGGTCACCGGCAGTCCGGCGAGCATGGCGGCGATGCGGGCCACGTTCTGGCCTTGCGTGCCGTGCGGCTGGGCGCAGCCCAGAATCACGTCTTCCACGTCGCCCGGTTGGAGCTGGGGAACGGCGGCCAACGCGGAGCGGATGGCGTGCGCCGCCAGATCGTCCGGCCGGGTCATGTTGAAGGAGCCGCGAAACGACTTCGCGAGCCCGGTGCGTGCGCTCGATACGACGACAGCTTCCCGCATAGTGCTTGAGTGGCTACCAGTATATCGCAAAGTCGCGACTGACCTGCCGGTCGGTAGCCTTGGGGCGCCCGTGGAGAGCGGCGCACGCGTACAGGGTGGAATTCAGGATGGAGGACTACTGTCCCGGCGGGCGGCCGAACCGGCCGGCGGTTTCCGTCACCTTGTAATCGGCCGGCACTTCGAAGAGTGCGTGCGCGGGTTCGGCCCGGTTGACGTTCGTCAATCGGGTAGTCGTCTCGCCGGAACGCGGATCGGACCGTTTCGCCAGGAGCACGGTTTGCAAATCCGGTGAGTACCAGGTTTCGCTGACGATCTGAATGGGCTGCTCGTTTCCGATCTCGCCGGCCGGAATCGTCTGGGTGATGCGCGTCCCATCGGCGGCCACTCCCTCGATCGTCTGCCGGCCAAGAGATTCTGTTTTCAGATTGGGATTTGCGGTGGGGGTTTGGCGAAGGTCCGCGGCGCTGTTGTTCGGGGCGGCATCCGATGGCGGGCGGCGCATCGTCGGACGGGCCGGCGTTGAGGACGGGTTCCACGCGGATTTGGCGGCCGTGTGTGCCGTGGAATTCAAAGCATAGTTGACTTTGGCTACCGGATCGTTGATGAAGACTACCTGCGGCAGATTGGCGTTCGGGGCCAGGCCGCCGAGATTCCGAAGGGTCTGCTCGCTGCGCGTGCGCCCTTCCGAGTCGCGGGCCACGTGCACGGTGCTGAGTTGGCGGATGCGATTGCCATCCGCCAGCAGTTGTGTGGTTTCGGTGACGACGTCGCCCGAATACGGGGCATTGCGGACGACGCGTCCGGGCCTGCCTGGCTCGGCGCCGAGGAAGCGCGCGCCGCCATCGAGGATGGGGCCGGATGCGCCGCCGAAGCGCCCATGGCCACGCGCCGGGCCGGGGGGCTGCGCGTTCGCCGCTGACAGGGCGAGAACGCCGATGAGAACCGTTCGAACCAACATATCCAGCTAACCTACCTACTCATCCAGAAATCGTACCGCCCTGGCCTGTCCGTCGGCTCCCAGCACGACTTCCGCTTCCACGGGTTCGGAAGCGCGGTCGGCACTGACGTCATATCCGAGGGCGATCATGGCGGAGCGCTGAACTTCCACCCGCACCACGTTGACATCCTCGTCCGGAGAGATCCGTTCGGCGTTGGGCAAGGGGATGAAGTCTCCGCTGTTGTAGGAGTCTTCGGCGAATCCAGGGTCCGCAACCACGGCCAGTGGAGCGCCTGCCGGAAAACCGCGGCGGGCCGGGTGGAGAGGGTGGTTGCTCATGAGCGACACTGCAACGAGCACCACGGCCGCGGCCGCCGCCAACCAGGTCGCCACGGGCTGCCAGTTACGCGGCCGGCGGGAGGTTCCGGGCCGAATCGGCCTCAGACCCGAATGCTCGCGGAAGGCCGCGGTCAGCCGGGCTTCCACGCGGGGGGGCGCTTCCACGTGTCGCGACTCCGCGGCTACAGTCCGCAGACCGGTGGTCAGGGCCTGCTGCTGCCCCCAATGCCGGGCGCAGGGGGCACACTCCCGCAGATGATCGAGTTGGTCCGGCTTGGCGGCCAATTCAGGCAATGTCTTCCAGAATTCCTGGCAGTTCATGTCAAAACCCTCACCGGCTTCCAGGCGACCATGGGCCGGAGACTTCTTTCCTGGTTGAGCTTCTCCAGAAGCAGGGCACGCGCGCGATGCAGCCGGGACCGCACCGTTCCGATGGGACAGCCCAGTACCAGAGCGGCATCGGCGTAATCCACTTCCTCCAGGTCGCACAATACGACCACTTCCCGGTAGCGGCGCGGCAGCGCTTGTACGGCGCGGCGCAGAGCGTCGATGCCTTCGCGGCGGGTGAGATCCGCCAATGGGTCATCGTTCACCGCCAACTGCGGCAGCAGGGAATCTTCGCCGTCGGTGTCTAAAGTCACATCCGAGCGGCCACGCTCCAGGTGGCGGAGCACGAGTTTCCGGGCAATCCCGAAGAGGTAGCCGGAAAGCGTACCGCGATCGGGATCGTACCCGCATTCGTCGCGGATCAAGGCCAGAAACACCTCTTGAGTGATATCCTCGGCTACCGTGGCCGATCCGCTCATGTGCTGGGCGAAGCGATAGATAGCCGCCTGGCGCCGGCGATACAGCGAAACGAACGCCTGTTCGTCGCCACTGCGCATGAGCAAGAGCAGATCGTCATCGCTCTCCGGCTGCCTGGAAGTCATCGACTTTAATTGTAATTCCTTGGAAGGAACCGAAAAGTTCCGCAAATCCAACACGATAAACGGCGGGTTTAACCGAAGCAAATGGTTCTATCGAGAACTAACGTTAACCAATTTGGTACTTTACGCGTCCTGGACCAATCGCTATTATCTTGGTTCATGGTGGGATTTCGAATGTCGCCCGGCACAGAGACGGAAGAAACGCGAGCACTTCGGGACAGACTGACCCAGGTGGAGACTGAACTCAAGCGCCAGATACGGTTGTACCAGATGAGCGAATCCAGGTTCTTCCTGCTGGCCGACGCCGCGCCGTTCATGATCTGGATGTCCGGGCCGGATGCCATGTGCACCTATTTCAACCGGGCCTGGCTGGAGTTTCGCGGCAGGGAAATGTCCGAAGAGACCGGCAATGGGTGGGCCGAAGGCGTGCACCCCGACGACCGCACCTTCTGCATCGAGACCTACATGCGGGCTTTCGCGACGCGGGAGCCGTTTCGCATTCAGTACCGCCTGCAGCGCGCAGGCGGCGATTATCGATGGCTCGAAGATGTCGGCATTCCGCGCTTTGACGTGGACGGCAGTTTTATGGGATTTATCGGCTCGGCGGTGGATGTGAACGACCGGAAGTGCGGGGTCTTCACGCCGGACGAAGAGTCGGTGAAGATGGTTTTCGCGCTTACGGAACGCGAACGGCAGGTGTTGGTGCTGATCGCCGACGGGAAGTCCACCAAAGAGGCGGCCGTACGGCTGGGGATCAGCTATAAGACGGCGGACTCGCACCGGAGCCGCATTCTCGAGAAGCTCGGCGTGCACGAGACCGCGAGCATGGTGCGTTATGCCATTCGCGCGGGGCTGATCACTCCTTAAGAATGCGTGCGCCAGAGCCGCACTGGAACTGCAGCCGCGGCACGACTCCACCCGACGTCAGGCACCACAAGTTAAGATGGGATTTCCCGGCCGGGGATTTCTCTGGTGGAGGCGTCCAGGCCTGACCAGCCGCAAGGAGGCGCCAGAAGCCGCAGTCGTATCCGGTTTGGCCTGCCCGGAAAATGCCGCGATTTCTTACATCTTTGCCCGACCTGACGCTCACCGCCGTGGTGGATATTCTGGTGGTGGCGTTCCTGGTGTACCAGGCTCTGCTGGTGGTACGGGGGACGCGGGCGGGGCACGTCCTCGTCGGGATCATGATTTTGGTCCTTCTGTACGGCGTGGCCGTGTGGACCGGATTGGAAGCGCTGCGATCGGTGCTTGCGCTGATTGTGCCGTACCTCGGCCTGGCGGTGATTGTGTTGTTCCAGTCGGAGATCCGGCGCACCCTGGCGCGGTTGGGGAGGAAACGCTGGTGGGGCGACGGCGGATTCCGGGGACCGGAGTCGGCCAGCGAGATCCTGCTTGCGGTGGAAGTGCTGGCAGCCAAAAAGATCGGCGCGCTGATCGTCCTGGAGCGCGACATCGGACTGCGTACGTTTATCGAGAGCGGGGTGCGGTTGGAGTCGCTGATCTCGCGCGATCTGCTGCTTTCGATCTTTACGCCGGGATTGCCCCTGCACGACGGGGCCGTGATCGTGCAAAAGGACCGGATCGCAGCCGCGGCCTGCTTTCTACCGCTAACCACCAATCTGCAACTCTCCGGCAAACTCGGCACACGTCACCGCGCCGCCATTGGGATCACCGAGGAAACCGACTGCCTGTCGCTGGTGGTCAGCGAAGAGACCGGCCGGATTTCGGCGGCCTCCTTCGGCGATCTGGCTCAGGGGCTGACGATCGCCGAGACGCAGGAGCTGATCAACCGGCACTTCGAAGTGCTTCGTCCCGCGCCGATCCACGTCGAAGAGGCCGCGGCGGACATTCCGATGGCGCACGACGGGCTTTCGGCGCCGGCTGATACGCGTTCCACCGACCGGGTGACGAAGCCATGACCAAAGCCCTGAAGACACTGCGGAAGGTGCTGTTCGAAAACTTCGCGTGGAAGCTGCTTTCGCTGGTGATCGCGGTGGTGCTGTGGGCGCTGGTGGCGAGCGAGCCGGAACTGGGAACGCTGGTTACGGTCCCGTTGGAGTATCGAAACCTGCCGGACGATCTGGAGATCAGCTCGGAACCGGTGGACCAGATCGTGCTGGAGCTCCGGGGGCCATCCGGGGAGTTGCGCGGAATCGGAGAGGGCGGCCTGCGCCCCACCGTCATCCTCGACATGACGGGTTTGCGGCCGGGAGTCCATACGTTCCCGATCCTCGATCGGAATGTGAATCTGCCTCGTGGGGTGCGACTGGTGCGCGCCAATCCGTCGGAGGCACGCTTCGAATTCGACAAACGCCTGGTGCGCAGCGTTCCCGTGCGCGCACGCCTCGTGGGGCAGGGTGAGGACGGCTACGAGGTGGAGAAGCAAAGCGTCCAGCCGTCGACCCTGCAGATCGAAGGCCCCGCCAAAAAGGTGGCTCGCATCTCCGAGGTGGTCACCGATCCGGTGGATGTGTCATCGGTGGTCGGCTCATCAGAGTTTCGAGTGAACGCCTTCGTGGACAATCCATATGTGCGTTTCAGTTCCTCACCGCAGGTGGTGGTCACGGTGACCATGAAGAAGAAGTAGCCGAGCACGGTCGAAAGTAGGAGAAAGTTGGGCAAAGAGCTATTTGGTACAGACGGGATTCGCGGCGTGGCGGGTGAGTACCCGCTGGATCGTCCCACCATTTGCGCCTTTGGCGCGGCGCTGGGCCACGCGATCACGAGAGATCAGGGCAGCCCCGAAGTCGTGATTGGAATGGACACGCGCGAGTCCGGGCCATGGATCGCGGAACTGGTGGCGGGCGGCCTGGATAGCTGTGGGGTGCGGGTGCGGTCCGCGGGGGTGATCACCACGCCGGGAGTCGCGTATGTGACCCGCATGGGACCGTTCGCGGCTGGCATCATGATCTCGGCCTCGCACAATCCGTACCGCGACAACGGGATCAAGGTCTTTGGACATAGCGGATTCAAGCTGCCGGACGACGCAGAGCACAAGGTGGAGCAGGACATCTTCCGGATCGCTCAGGAGGGCCGTCCGGCGGCCCCGCGGCCGGTTTCCGTAGACCCGGCCCTCGACCGGCAATACCTGGATTTTCTTGTCTCGACCGTGGGAGTGCGCTTCGACGGGATGAAGCTGACTGTCGATTGCGGCAACGGCGCTTCCTACAAGCTGGCCCCGGAGCTGTTCCGGAGTTTGGGTGCGGAGGTGCGGACGCTTTCGAGCGAGCCGGACGGCCGCAATATCAATCTCAACTGCGGAGCGCTGCACCTGGAGGCATTACGGCAGGCTGTGCTCGCGGACGGTGCGGAATTCGGGGTGGCATTCGATGGCGACGCGGATCGCGCCATCTTTGTATCCCGCAGCGGCAAGATTGTGGACGGCGATGCGGTCTTGCTCGCCTCGGCGCGCGCCTTGAAGGCCGCCGGGCATCTTGCCGGGGACACCGTGGTCTCCACCGTGATGGCCAATCTGGGGTTGGAGAAGGTGTTCGAGCGGGACGGGATCCGGATGGTACGCACGCCGGTGGGGGACAAGTATGTCCTCGAGGAGATGGTGCGGCGCGGCGCTGTGCTGGGTGGTGAACAGTCGGGGCACGTCATCTTTCGGGAGTACGCCACTACCGGGGACGGCATGCTCACCGCGTTACGGATTTTCGAAATTGCGGTGCGGGCGGGCACGGGGCTGGATGAGCTGACCAACGACCTGAAAGTCTATCCGCAGAAGCTGGTCAATGTCCGTGTGCGCGAGAAGAAGGGCCTTACCGAGGTTCCGGCGATTGCGGCGGAAATCCGCCGCGTGGAGGAAGCCTTCGCCGGTTCCGGGCGGGTCCTGGTGCGCTTCTCCGGAACCGAACCCCTGGCGCGCGTGATGGTGGAAGGTCCCGACCTGGAACGCGTGGAGAGCTTCAGTGCAAGCATCGCGGAGGCCATCCGCCGCGAGATGGGCGCGTAGCAGGGTCACGCCCGATTCTGCCGCTACGCCCCGACACTGCTCGGGACGGAGGAAGGCTGGCCCGCGGTTTTCCAGGCGTCGAAACCGCCGGTCAGATTCGCGAGATCGCGGAAGCCGGCGCGCCGCAGAATGCTGGTGGCGATTGAGCTTCGATAGCCCCCCTTGCAATGCACCACCAGAAGCTTCTCGCGATCCAGTTCGTCCACTCTCGATGCCAGCTTTCCGAGCGGAATGGACACCGAACCCTCGATCACCCCGCCTGCGACTTCACCGGGTTCGCGAACGTCCAGCACCGCGATGCGCTCCGGTTCCTCATTCCGCATCTCGACGAGATCCTGAACGGTAATCTGGGGGATGTAGTCAAGGTCGAAGCCGCTCTGAATCCAGCCCGCGATGCCATCCGCCAGGTATCCGGGGACATTCTCGATCCCTACGCGGGCCAGCCGCATCTGCGATTCGCGCACGTGGCCGGGATCCTCTCCGACGATGATCAGCGGCGTGTCCAACCCGAGCAGGCGCGCCGCCCAGGACGCATACTGCCCGGTGAGCGCGATGTGCATCGACCCCGGCACGTGCGCCACGGCGAATTGCATCGCCGGGCGGGTGTCCAGTACAATCGCACCCTCAGTCTGCAGCCGCAGAACTTCCGGCGCCGCCAGAGCGGGCAGGGCCTGCAGTTCGGAGAGGGACGCCGCGCCGCGCCGATTCAGATCGGCATCGCGCGCGAAATACTCGGGGCGCGCGGGAAGGTTGTCGGTGAGGAGGTGAATGAATTCTTCGCTCGACCGCGCCAGCAAGGCGTAATTCGACTGCCGCTGGCGGCCGATGGTGGAGGAGCTTTCCGCACTCATCTGGCGGCCGCAGAGCGAACCGGCGCCGTGGGCGGGGAAGATCTCGGTGTCGTCCGGGAGCGTCAGCAACTTCTCGTGAATGCTGCGGTACAGCAGGGCCGCAAGCTGTTGCGGCGTGTGGGTCGGCGAGAGGTCCGGCCGGCCCACGTCCCCGACAAAGAGCGTGTCACCGGTAAAGACCACGGCGGGCCGATCGGGTACGCCGCGGTCTTTCATCAGAACGCAAATGCTTTCGAGTGTATGCCCGGGAGTTTCGAGGAACCGGAGGCTGCACTGGCCGAACCGAATCTCATCCCCGTCCTTGACGGCAACGTGGGGGAACTCAGCGCCCGATCCAGCGCCGAGATAAATCTGCGCTCCGGTGCGGTCCGCCAGTTCGCGATGTCCCGACACGAAGTCGGCGTGGAGGTGAGTCTCGATGATGTGTTCGATTCTCCAGTTCCGGCCGGCTGCCGCTTCCAGATAGATGTCCACATCGCGCTGGGGATCGACAACGGCAGCGACCTCCCCGGAGGCAATCATATACGAGGCGTGGGCCAGGCAGCCCAAATAGAATCGCTCTACGTGTACCGGTTCCATGCTCTCTCTCCTGGACAACATTGTCGCCTGTTTGGCGCCCTACTGCGGCTGCGCCACGACCCGCAGGTACGGCAGAACCGTATTCCAGCCGGCCGGGTATTTCTTGGCGGCGTCCTCGTTGGATACCGCGGGGACGATGATCACGTCGTTGCCGGGCTGCCAGTTCACCGGGGTCGCCACCTGATGCTTCGCCGTGAGCTGCATGGAGTCGAGCACGCGCAGCACTTCGTCGAAGTTGCGGCCGGTGGTCATGGGGTAGATGAGCATCAGTTTGATTTTCTTGTCAGGGCCGATCATGAACACGGTGCGAACCGTGGCATTGGTGGCGGCGGTGCGGCCGGCGCAGGAATCTCCCGCTTCCGCCGGCAGCATTCCGTACAGCTTGGCAACGTTCAGGTCCGAATCGCCGATCATCGGATAGGTCACCTTGTGGCCCTGGGTTTTCTCGATATCCTCCGCCCAGCGGCCGTGGTCGGCTACAGGATCCACGCTGAGGCCGATGATTTTGCAGTTCCGCTTTTCGAATTCGGCCTGGAGTCCGGCCATGTAACCCAGTTCGGTGGTGCAGACCGGCGTGAAGTCCTTCGGATGCGAAAAGAGCACGCACCAGGAGTCGCCAACGTACTCGTGAAAGCGGACGCGGCCGTGTGTGGTTTCGGCCTCAAAATCGGGCGCCATGTCGTTGATGCGCAATGTCATACGGTATCTCCCTCTGAGTGATTTTTCGATTTCAGCGCCCGCTGCAAGCTTGCGTCACGCTGATATGATGTTTTTACAACAGGCCCCCGGTGAGCCACCATGGGCGCGCGATGAGTGCGGCATGAGTTTTCGATGAGTGAACCTACCCAGATCCTGAAATTTGACGTTTTCGAGCTGGATACCGCGGCGGGGGAATTGCGACGCCAGGGCGACCGGGTCAAGCTCCCCCCGCAACCGTTCCGGGTTCTCGAGTTGCTGGCCCGCCACAGTGGGGAGGTGGTGACCCGCGCCGACATCCGGGAACGCATCTGGTGCGACTCCTTCGTCGATTTCGAACAGGGGCTGAACTTCTGTATTCGGCAGATTCGAGAGGCCCTAGGAGACACCGCCGAGGCCCCTCGCTTTATCGAGACGCTGCCGCGCCGCGGGTACCGCTTCCTTCTTCCTCTGGAAACTCCCCGGCTGGCGGAGCCGAAGCCCATCCGTAGCCTGATCGTTCTGCCGTTCCGCATGCTCCGGCCCGATCCCAATACGGAGTTCCTGGCGTTCAGCCTGCCGGAAGCCTTGACTACTTCGCTGTCCAGTCTGAAATCGGTGGTGGTGCGCTCCAGCCTGGCCGCGTCGCGATTTGCCGCCGGAACGCAGGATCTGAAAGCGATCGCAGCCGAGGCCCACGTGGATCTGATTGTTACGGGCACCCTGCTTTCCACCGGCGACGAGATTCGCTTGACCACGCAACTGACGGACACGGCAACCGGAACGCTGATGTGTTCCCACTCCACACAGACTTCGATCGGCCACGTGTTTCGGCTGCAAGATGAGTTGACGGAATGCATCGTGGAGGCGCTTTCTCTCGAACTCACGTCGCGCGAGCAGCGGATTCTCCGGCACGATGTCCCGGCCGACCCCAAAGCGTACGAGTACTATTTGCGGGGAAACCAGTTCAGCCACGATTCGAAGCAGTGGGCCGCGGCGCGTGAGCTGTACCTGCGGTGTGTAGATGCCGATCCGTGCTATGCGCCGGCGTGGGGCCGTCTGGGGCGAATCCACCACGTGATGGCCAAGTACCTCCCAGCCGGGGCGAGAGAGGGACTCAAGCAGGCGGAAGCCGCGCTCCGGCAGTCGCTCGACCTGAACCCCGATCTGGCGATCGCGCACAAGTTCTACGCGCAATTGGAGGTCGATCTGGGCCGCGCGAGCGATGCCATGGCGCGACTGCTTCCACGGGCGCGGGAAGCCGCGGATCCGGAGATTTTCGCGGCCCTGATCAGCCCGTTGCGTTATTGCGGTCTGATGGAGGCGTCGGCGGCCGCTTACGCGCGAGCGGTCGCGCTGGAACCGATAATCCGCACCAGCATTGTGCATACCTGGTTTCTCGAACGGGACCATAAGCGGGTGGCATCCAGCAAGCTGGAAGACAACCCGTACATTGTGGCGCTCTCGCTGGCGGAGGTGGGCCGCGGGGACGAAGCCGTCGCGAAACTGCGGACTCTGGAAGAGAAGGTCAAAACGCGGATGCGGGACTTCATGACGGCTGCGCGCACGTTGATCGAAGGGGATGCCGGGGCCAGCATCGCCGCCGTCAGACGGATTGTCGACTCACCATTCGGCGATCCGGAAGCGCTCCTGTATCTGACCCGGCACCTGGCGCGCTTGAACGAGGCCGAAGCCGCCCTCGAGCTTCTGGAGCGAGTGGTCAGAGGCGGGCACTTCTGTTATCCCGCGCTGGCCGGCGATCCGTGGCTCGATCCTATTCGGAGGAGTCCGCAGTTCGTGAACCTGCTCGTAGAGGTGGAGCGACAGCACCAGGCGGCGACAAGCGCGTTCGCGAGGCTGGATGGGGATCGAATATTGGGAGTCCGGACTCGCGCGAGCAGGGCTTGATCTTGCGGCTATTCAGACCGGTGACGGTCGCATTCCGCGATAGCGGACAGCGCCCGCTGGCGGCGCCGCTCGGTGTCCGGCGTTTGTGGCTTCCAGGCCTTCCAACGGACGGCGTTCTTCTGGAAAAAGCTGCGCGCCCAGTCGTAATGGAGGTTGCGGAGGAGCATGCGGCCGTAGAGGTCGTCGCGATCGGAGGCTGCTTCCATGGCAGCTAACGTGGGACGCGGGACGGACAACAGGCGATCCTCGATCGGCTGGCCCTTCGATATGATTTCCGCGGCGGCGTCGAACTTACCGCCTTGGTACAGACCCTCCGCCTCTCGATTCATGCCCGCCAGTTGATTGACTGCCTCGGGATACCATTCTTCCACCGTAGGATCCGGCTTGGGCTGTTCCACGGGTTTCGGAGGCGGCGCGCAGGCGATGAGGATCGCGAGAGGGGACAACAGCACGAGGCGCACGGTTCAGGATATCGCAGATACCCTTGGCGGCTAGGGCAGCCGTCCGGCCAGCGCCTTCGCCAGCGATACGGAGTCCTGGCCGGCGGCAACGTTGCCGTAGCCTGCAATGTAGCGGCCTTTGCGAAAGATGCAGACTTGGCCGAGGTAGCGGTCATTCATCTGGAATGCGTCGTCGGCGATATGGACGGCAGCGGTTCCGGCGAAGCGCGCGCGGAGCTTGTCCATCAGGGCGGCGGCCGATTCCGGGGAGGACTCCGTCACCACGAAGGCCTTCCCGGCATCATACTGGCCCACGTAGCCGCGCTTCAGCAGCCGAATCCCCAGCACGCTCTCCGGTACGAGGCGGAGGGACTGCTGCCCGGCAGGGAACCAGGCGAGCGCGGGCGGCGGATCGCTGGTGCCCTCGACGGCCTTTTCGAGCGCGGCGGTCCACGCCTGCAAGGCTACGGTGTGGTCGCCTTCCGGATTGGCGCCGACCTCCACGTAGTACTGGCCCTTGGTGAAGATGGCGCGCCGCGACACGATCTGGCCGCCCATCCCGAGCCTGGCCGCGGGCAGGCGCAGATCGCGGTTCGCGCTGAACATCCCAAAGGCCGAATCGGCGTCGCCGAAATCCGAAACGTCGATCACGAGGGTTACACCATCCTTGAGGCAGGTCACGCCGCGCATGCTCTGGAAGCCGTACAGCACGTAGCCCTCGGCATTGCCGTCCATGTATTCGAACAGGTTCTCGGCCTGGTAGCTTCGCTCCTCGCCCTGCTGCGTCCAGCCGGGAACGAGAGTGCATGTGGGAACGGCAGCGGAGAGGGTGGTCGCGAACAGGGCGGCCAGGAGGAGAGCGCGGCGGGGTGCCTGCGCCACATCGTTTAGCATGCGAATAATTCCTGGGCGCGGATGAGGCGCTCGGCCACCTTCACGCCGTAGGGGCATTGCACGGTGCACCCCTGGCAGTCGGCGCAGCGGACGGCGGCGTGGGCCGGATCGAGCTCCAGAAAGCGCTCGCGGCCCAGCGCGAACTGCCGGTAGCCTTCGGCATAGGTCAGGAAGCGCAACACATCGGCCACTGGCAGGCCCCGACGGCACTGGCCGTCGCACTCGCCGCACATGCGGCAGTACAGGGGCGCGATGTGCTCCATCTGCAGGGCCAGCAGTTTCTGGTCGTGGGAGCCGAATGGTGTCTCCATGGCCTTGAGGTTTTCGTCCAGCTGATCCATGTCGGTCATGCTCGGGACCGTGGTGTGCACGTTGGGATTCTGCACCACCCACTTCAGCGCGGCGAGCATGGCGCCGTCTCTCTTCAACTTTTCGTAAACCGGGTTGCCGGGCTGCGGACGGCGGAAGCCACCCGCCATCACCTTCATGGCCACTACGCCTTTTCCAGCCTTTGCCGCTTCATCGATGACCTCGTTCATGAACGGCTCCATGCTGAAGTTGTACTGGGTGAGGATGACATCGATGTTCGGATGCTTTGCGAGGAACGGAATCAACTCTCGCTGGCCACTGTGCGTACTGACGCCGGCGAACCGGATCTTGCCGGCTTTTTTGGCGGTCTGCTGGGCCTCGATCAGGTCGTCGGTGATGTCGGCAGGGGTGGTGCGGGCGTGCAGATACCAGATGTCCACATAATCGGTGCCCAATTCCTTGAGGCTGGTATCGATGTGGGCCAAGGCGTCGGCCTTGTTGCGCGCGCCCGTCTTGGTGGACAGCACAATATCCTTCCGCCGGTTCTTCAGGGCCGCTCCGACCATTCGCTCGTTGTTGCCGCTCTGGTAGCTGCGCGCCGTGTCGAAGTAGGTGATCCCGATATCGGCGGCGCGCTCGACGACGCTACCATCCGAGGTGATCATGCAGCCGAAGCCAACTGAGGTGACCTTCAGGCCGGTCTTGCCGAGAACCTTGTAGTGCAGCACAGGGCCCGGAGGGGGTGGTTTGAGTGGAGTCTGGGGCGCCTGCTCGGGAGCGGAGGTGCGCGTGGCAGAGGCGACCGCGGGCAATGCCAGCCCGGCAGCCAGGAAGTTGCGGCGGGACGCAGTCATGAGGGTCTCCTAATCCATAACAATACTACAAGATCTGAAACTCATGCTTGGAGGGGTAGGAATGCCGATCGTTCCTCGGCGCGGGTGTACACTGCGAATATGTGCGCCACCGCACAATCCAGGAGGGTCCTGGCTGTCCTCGCGATGTCGATCTGGGCGGCATCGTGTTCGCGAACGGAGCGGTCGGACCAGATGGCCGCGCTCGAAGGCATGTACAAGGCCGGGGTCCTGACCAAGAGCGAATACGAGGCCAAGAGGGCTGCCATTGAGCGTTCCGGCGCGGCGCTCGCGGCGTTGGATCAGGCGTTGCGGACCGGCGTCCTGACTAAGGAGGAGTACGAGGCCAAGAAAGCCGTGCTCCTGGGATCCGCGCCAGCCGGTGCTGCCGTTGCCGCCGCGCCTTCTCCACTGGCGCCGGCCCAAGCCCCACCACCGCGTGTGACACCGCCGGCGCCGGACGCGGCCGCGCCCTCGCCTCAGCCTGCGTCTCCGCCGCCAACTTCGCCCCCAACTTCGCCCCCAGCCCCACGCGGAAATTACCTGGTGCTGAAACGAGCACAGGTCCTCGACCAGAACGGATTCGAGCGCCCCATCCCCTCGGGAAGCCTGCTGATTCCTTCCGACTGGCAATTGCAAGGCGGCACACAGTGGAACATCAAAGACTCCTGCAATTCCATCCAGACCAACTTCCGAACCAGCGGCCCCGATGGACGCGCGGTAGAAGTCCTGCCGGCTTACAACTGGGTTTGGGCGGACGATCCTACGCCGCTCCGCGTCGCCTACCAGCAAAAGGCGCAATTCGGGACCAAAGGGTGCGATGTGATGCCGCTCATGAGCGCGGCTGACTTTTTGAGGCGCAATCTTCCGCGCGTGAGGCCCAAAGCGCAACTGGTGGGCATGGAATCGCTGCCGCAGGACTTGCAGAAGATGCAACAGCAGGCGCGGCAAACGGAGCAGATGGCCGCGCAATACGGCCTGCGCCAGCAGGTCCGCCCGGATGTTGCCCGTGCCCGCCTGCGCTACAGCCTTAACGGCCAATCGGTGGAGGAATGGCTGGTCGCTACGACCACGATTACCGGCACGCTCGGCCCCAGCATGAACATGCGGACCGGGCAGATGACCCAAGCCTACAGCTATAACTGCAACGCCACTCTGACGGCGGCGCGCGCGCCCGCGGGCCAGCTCGAATCTTCGGAGAAATTCTTCCGGATGATCATCGGCAGCTTCCGCACCGACCCTTCGTGGCAGGGCCGGGTAAACCAGGTGAGCAGCAACATCGCGGCGACTGAACAGAAGGGAATTCGCGACCGCGTGGCGATCCAAACCAAAACCGCCAACGAGATTAACGAGATTCGCCGCCAGGGGTTCGAAAACCAGCAGCGCACCCAGGACCGCAGCTTCGCCAATTACAGCGACGTCACCCGGGGCGTGGAGCTGTTTCGCAATCCGACGACCGGCGAGACGTTCGAGCTGAGTAATCTCTATGGCCACGCCTGGGTGAACGACCGCAACGAAGTGGTGCTTTCCGATCAGGAGGGTTTCGATCCCAACGTGGTGCTTCGGGGGAACTGGACGACGCTGCAAGCGGTGAAGCGCTGATGGCGATGAGGAATCAGGAGCTTTGGATCGCGGTGTTCCTGCTGGCGGCTGCCGGAGCCGCGTGCAACCGGGATAAGAGGGCCGAGCAGTTGGCGGCGCTCGATCGCGGCTATGAAGCCGGCCTCCTGACGAAGGCCGAGTACGATGCCAAGAAGGCGGTGATCCTCGGGAGTGGTGCGCCTCTACCGCAAGTGCAGAACGCGGCGCCGGCGCAGCCCGAGCCGTCTGTAGCGGCCGCGCCACCGCCCGCACCTCCGCCAACCGCTGCTGGGCCCCCTACGCCGTCCAATCCGCCGGCCGCAGCAGCGCCGCAGACCCGGGCGGCCGCGCCGGCGTCTCGCGAACCAGCCGCGCAATCGCCACCAGTCTCCGCCGCTCCCAGCGCCGCGCCTCCACCACCAGAGCCCGCGCCGAGCACTCCGCCACCCGCCGAGGCAGCTCCCGCGCCCGAGGGTGTCCCGCGCCGCAGTGCGGCGGCCGGGGAGCCGGAGGAAGAGCCGGCACCTTTGGCAGGCTGCCGCGAAATCGGCGGCAAGCCAGGCAAAGAGAAGGGCAGGCAGGAGCGCTTCTTTCCCATGCCTCTGCCGCGCGTCAAACAGGCGGCCATCGGCGCTCTGGAGGCACTGGAGTTCAAAATCAACAAGGACTCGGGACGGGAGATCGAAGCCACCAAGAAGCGTCACATCGGCATCCTGGTGGGCTCGGGCGGGGAGAAAATGGTGCTGCAATTCCAGAGCGCCTCCGAGGGCCGGCAGAGTGGAACGCTGGTTATCGGCGAGACCAAGAAGGGCTTCATCATGCGCGCCGGCCAGAAATCGTGGACCAACGCCGTCCTCATGCAGACCGGCTGCATGCTCCGCAACGGCCGTTGAACAGAACGCGGCACAGCCCGAAACCACATCAAAGGAAGGGGCGCTGTGCGTGACTGAAAAGCGTCCCGAGGAGTCGGGACGCGGCAGGCAGGAGTGCCTGCGCCACAGGTGTCATTTTCGGCCGCCGTGCTGGTAGATGCCCAGCACGTTCCCGCCAGGGTCGCGGAATCGCGCCGTGATTTCCGGTGCATCCGCGCCGATCGGCTGCACGATCTCGCCCCCGTTGGCGACGACCTTCGCGATGGTGGCTTCCGCGCTATCGACCATGATGTGCACCATCAGGCCCGGCGCTGTGGAGGGAGGGCGCCCCAACACCCAGGTGCCGCTCACTTCGCCGACACCATCGTCGAACCCGACGCTTCCATCCCCACGGCGCCGCACGTTCCAGCCGAACGACTTCTCGTAGAACCCGGCGGAGCGCTCCACGTCGGTAGCGGGAATCTCGATATAGCAGATCTTGCCATTGCCAAAGGTGGGATGCATCCATACTCCTTCGCAGTCATCTTATCCCAGGCTCGCGGGATCAAGGTTGGAGGATGATACGTTCGTCCAGGGCAGCTTCCACGGCCTTGCGCGAGAACGGCATCGGATGGTAGCGGCCCTTGGCCCAGTCGTCGAGCAGGTCGCCGTAGTGCTTGCTGGAAGGATCGCCCGACTCGCCGGGGACGTTGGTCATCATGGATCGGTCCCAATCGCCCACGTCCAGAATCTCACGCCAGGAAGCGCCGTTGGTCTGGTGGAAATTGGCGCCGCTGGTGGCGTTCACGGTGTTGGCGTCGCCGGGCCGTGCCACCGGGCCGAGTTGAAACTCGCGCTTGCCCGAAGGGTGGGCGAGCGCCAGGGTGTGCAGTTTGCCCCACTGCCAGGCGGACGGGTCCGTGCCGAACTGCCGGTCGAGCTGTTCCAGAGTGGCATCGAGCGACTTCTGCAAGGCAGCACCATTCGGTTCCTTCTCCAGCGTTCGCAGCAGCGACTCCAGGTCTCCGCGCGACGCGGACCCGGACATGGCCGCCGGGAGCTTCGACATCCAGACTTCGTAGATCAAGGCCGGGCGCGAGTCCACCGCCACCACCGCGTCCCAGGCGAGTAACTCATCGACAACTTTAGCCGCACGGCTACCTGGCTCGGGATGCCACTTCTTCAGTGCTTGCAGAAAGCGGCGGGCAGGAAGCGAGGTGACGTCCTGCTGCATGCGCTCGAAATCTTCCACGTCGAACTTCCGGCCGCTGGTGAGCATCTCGCGAATGCGGTTCACGCGGAAGGGCAGCGCCCAACCGTCGTATCCCAGCGGTATCGAGTAGCCCGGCGGAAGGATGTTGTGGTTGGCTGTGGCGATGAAGTGGCGCGGCGGATTGAACTCGAACGGCAGATCGCCGGACTTGCGGTAGCCTTGCCATTCGTACCTGCCTTCGGCGCCGGGGACCGGCAACAGGCCCGCCCACCCTTCGCGAATGGGAGTCAGGCCGCCAACCTGCCATCCGATGTTGCCGTGCGTGTCGGCATAGACCAGGTTCTCGCTGGGGACACGATAGTGCGACATGGCCTCGCGGAAGCTCGTCCAATCGTGGGCACGCGCGAGCGCGATTCCCGCCATGTATCCGGCAGTGCCCGGTTCGCTGCCCACCCATCGCAGAGCGTACGCGAGGTGGCGGGCCGGGTCCTCATGAATCACCGGGCCGTGTATGGTGTAGCGCAGAGTGATGGTCTGCTCGCCCTGGCCTTTCACCGCGATCTTCTGCTGGTCGGTGTCGAACTTTTTCCACGCACCTCGATAGCGGTACTCGCCGGGATTCTCGGGGTTCACGGTCTCGACGTAGAGATCCTGCTGGTCAATGCCCACGATGGTGAAGCCGAACGCGATGTTCTCGTTGTGCCCGAGGGCGATGCCCGGAAGTCCCGGCTCGCCCGAGCCGATCGCATTCCATCCCGGGCCAATGAGGTGGACGGTTTTGCGCAGTGAGGGCAACTGAACCGGACGGTGCGGGTCATTCGCAAGGATCGGTCGGCCGGTGGCGGTCATGGTGCCGTCCACCACCCAGTTGTTGCTGCCTTGCTCGGTGGTGAGGCGGATCGGACCGACGGTTTGACGGTAGGCCGCGAGGATGTCGCTGGTGATGGCTGAGAGATCGAGGCCCGCGGGCACTTCGACCTTCACGGCGGGCTCGAGACGCATTGTTTCGAGGGCGCGCTCCAGGCCGAGGCGTTGGATGTCCTGCGCGTGGGCGACTTCGCGGGTGAGATTGCCCGTCATGGTAAGGCCGGCGACGCGGCTGAGGCAGTCTTCGGGCGCCCACAATCCCGGAGCGTAACCGACCGCCTGAAACTCGGCGGGAGGTTTGCCGCCCAAGCTCTTGATGTAGGCATTAATGCCCCCGACAAAGGCGGTGACGATGGCCTTCGCATCCGGACCATAGGCGGCCCACTCGGCATTCCAATCGCCGCGGAAGTTCACCGATCGGGCCAGCCGGTCGCGTTCGAGGACCGATGGACCGAGCACCTCGGACAATTTTCCGGTGCCTACGCGCCGCCAGAGGTCCAACTGGAACAGCCGGTCCTTCGCGGTGATGTAGCCTTGCGCGAAGAAGAGATCGTGGACGGTGGACGCATAAATGTGCGGGACACCCCAGCGGTCGCGCAGGATTTCGACCTGTTTGTCGAGCCCGGGAGTTTTGATGGTGTCGGCGGCAAGGGGACCGGCCAGGGAGAGCACGAGCAGGCTAAGGCACAAGCGGGGTCGTGACATGCGGACACGATATCACAGACAGATCGGGGTGAAATCGTGGCGCAGACACGCGCGTGCGCGCCACGGCGATCTACGACCGTTGGTAGTACCGGGCGGCATTGGATAATCTATTCGGTATTCAAAGAGGATATGTCTCGGTTTTGCATTCTTCTTGCGATCTTGTGTGTGGGGCCTTTCTCCTACGGTCAGACGCCGGATACGGCCACCATTCACGGGCAGGTGGTCGATCCCAGCCACGCAGCAATGGCCGGGGTGCGGGTGTCGGTGAAGAATTCCGACGTGGGGCTCGAACGGACCGTGGATACCGATGCTTCGGGCAAGTTCACACTCCCGGGGCTGCCGGTAAACGGCACGTACGAAGTGACCGCAACCAAGTCCGGATTTGCCGACGGCCATATCAGCGATGTCAGACTCGAAGGCGGGACCACCGCCGAGATCAATCTCCAACTCAGCATCGCCGCGGGCCAGGCGCAGGTGACGGTCACCGGCGTGGCGGGTGAGGTGCGCGCAGACGAGCCGCAGTTGGGAGTGCACCTCAGCGAAGCGCAGATGGAGGAGACGCCGCTGCCCAATCGCCGAATCAGTTACCTGCCGCTGCTGAACGCGGCCAACCGTCCGGCGATCAACCAGGGCGACGTCTTCATGAACCAGAACCTGTTCACCACCAACGGCGCCGGGCGCCGCCAAACCACCTTCGTGGTGGACGGCAGCACCGACAACGACAGTTGGGGACGACAGACTACTTTCAGCGCCCTGCCGCTCGATTCGCTGCAGGAAATGGCGGTGCTCACCAACGCCTTCTCGGCTGAATTCGGCGGCTCCACGGGAAGCGTGGTCAATATCGTCTCCAAAGGCGGAGGCAGCCAGTTGCATGGGAGTGCGCTGGAAGTCTGGCGCCCGGCGGGGACGGAAGCGGCGCTGTCGGGATTCACTTCCGCCAACGCCGCCAGCGGGAACGACGTGACCAGCGACACACTCGGCCAGTCTGCCGTGTCTCTTTCGGGACCGTTCTCGTCGCGCACGCATTTCTCGGTGGCCGGAGAATTCAGCCGGCAGGACCGCGCGTCTCCGATCATCTCGCCGGTGGCCCCCGGCAGTTTCGTCGGGCACTATCGCGGATGGCTGGTGTTTCTGCGCCTCGACCACCAGATCGACGACAAGAACAGCCTCTTCTTCCGCAGCGACATCGACGGCTTCCACGACACCAATCCCAACGGGACCGTAGGCGGCAACAGCCTGCCCACAGTGGACCGGGTATTCCGGCGCCGCACCTACTCCGAGGCGTTGGGAGAGACCGCGGTGTTGAGCCCCACCCTCATGAATAACGTCCGGCTGCAGTTCCAACTCGCCTCGCCGATCACCGAGTTCG
>DATJWB010000170.1:0-25781 GCA_035501495.1 Bryobacteraceae bacterium
TCGACGTGTAAAGCGGGAGCCAGTTCATCGGCGAGGTATCCGCCACCGTGGGCAGGAATTCCACGGTACGGCGCGTTAGAAGTTGTCGTCGTTGGAGGACCGGATCGGTAGCTGTGTACAGGTACCGGCCGGAAACTGGCTGACGGGAAACGCGACCTTGCTGGGCCAGTTGATGCAGCGCATCGTGGACTTCGACGTGTAAAGCGGGAGCCAGTTCATCGGCGAAGTATCCGCGCGGGGAGCGATTCACGAAAGCTTCCGCGGTGGCCAGCAGCGTGCCTAAACGGGAGAACCACACCTCTGCCCACGACCAGAGTCCGTGATCATCGAAGAGAGGGATCTCGCGGAGCGTGTAAAACCGGTCGCGATGAGAATAACTGCTGAGGTGGTCCAGCGGCTTCAGTTTTCGGGAGACGGTGACGTCGACGGAAGTGCCGAGAGCGTGCTTGAGATCATCCAGAGTGGCGATTTGCTTGCGCAGCAGAAGCGCGCGCAGTGCATCGGGGCGGAAGGATGTTAGCCGCATAATGTTATAGTTCCGATTGGAGCGGGTCTCCTAATCGGTACTATAACAAATCTGAACGATCTCGGCCAAAGAGCATGAATGTGTCGGTATGGCTAGCTTTTACAGGCCTACCGGGCCGATTTAGCGTGTTGCAGATCTCCGCCTGTGAAGCTATGTTATGACAGAGACCCGATCAATTGTGAGTTGTTAGTTTTGAGGGGGGCCCCTAAGCTCTGCCCCACGATCCCGCGAATGGGGTACTGCTCCCGCCGGAAGATGTGAATCGAGATTTCCGGGGTGCTCCTCCCGGGAGATGATGCTCTTCAGCGCAGGCAGGCTTCCGATGAAATGGACGCTGTTGTTGGACCCGCCGCTGTGCGGCCGGTCCAAGTCCAGATACAATTCACCCGACTCCCGAAGCCAATCGAACAGCAGCGCGACATCGGCGGGGCTGAAAAGCTGCTCAATTCCCATAGGGTCATGGTCCGCCCGTGTTAGTTCCACGTCAATCATCCGCCGGCCGCACACGGCCATCCGATTGCCCTGGCAAACGCGTATCATAATGCGGAGGGCGCCTCGCTGCCGAATGCGTGAGCGTTCGAGCGGTTCGAAGGCATTTGTGCCACCCTCTTAACGGAAGTTAGGCGGCAACCTGCCGCGCGTGTGTGTTAGAGGTTAGAGGTTAGTCATGAAATCGGTCTTCTTACTCTTGGTGTCAGCCGCCGCCGTGTTCGGGCAGGTAGTCCCGGGGAGGTATCTCGTGGAACTCTCGGGCGACCCCGCGGCGACGGCAGTCATGAAGGAGGGCGCGCGGTTTGCCGCGCGCGATCCGCGCTTCGCCGCCCGCCGTTCCGCCGTGCATCTCGGACAGGCGAGCGCCCGGCGCGGCGTGGCTGCCCATGGCGGGACAGTCCTGGATAGCCTGGATACCGTGATGAACGCGTTGATCGTCAGAATTCCCGAGGAGCGCGCCGCGGAACTGGCACAGCTTCCCGGAGTCGTGGCGGTGCATCCGGCGCGCCTCCTGATGCCGCACCTCGATCACGCCCTGCCGCTCCACAAGGTGATCGACGCTTGGACGGCGCTGCCCTCGGGGCAGAACAGCGCCGGCGCCGGCATCAAGATCGGCATCATCGATTCTGGTATTGACGTCAATAATCCGGCCTTTGGCGGTGCTTTACCCGCCCTCAACGGCTTTCCCCAAGCCCTGTCAGCAAGCGATCTGGCCTTTACCAACGCCAAGATCATCGTCGCCAAGAACTACACCACCCTGCTGCCGGATGGCGGCGACCCGGACGCCAACGATCGCGTTGGCCACGGCACCGGCACCGCGATGGCAGCCGCGGGCGGCACGGCCGTCAGTCCTTACGGCGCGATTACAGGGGTGGCGCCCGGAGCCTACCTCGGCAGCTACAAGGTCTTCGAAGCCACTGGCGGCACTACCGATTTTGTCATCGCCAAAGCTGTTGACGATGCAGTCGCGGACGGGATGGACGTTCTGAATCTGAGTCTCGGCGGGCCGGTAATATCCTACTCGGATACCGGCGTGAGCAACACCGCCATCGCCGCGATCGAAGCAGCGTTTGAGGCGGGAGTCGTCGTGACCGTATCTGCCGGCAACCAAGGCCCTTCCCCCAGCACGATTGGCGATCTGGCCAGCGCTCCGGATGTCATCGCGGTGGGCGCCATTCAAAATGACCGTGCGCTGGGATTCGCGGTCACAGTCGCTGGAGCCGCACCCTATCGCGGGTATGTCGGTACCGGCGGCAATCCCGGCCAGGTCGTCTCGGGACCACTGCTGGACGCCGCAACTCTCGACCCCACGGCCTTGGTTTGCTCTCCGCTTCCCGGCGGATCGGCCGCCGGCATGATCGTCCTCGTGCTGCGCGGCACCTGCACCTTCGAAAGCAAGATGGATAACGTTGCGGCAGGCGGTGCCATCGGCGCCATCATCTATAACAACGGAACCACCCAGCCGTTTTCGAGCGGCGGACAACTGGTGGGCGCCGCGACACTCCCCACATTATTCATGAGTCAGGCGGACGGAATCGACCTGGAGGGGAGACTCGCCGCCAATCCTGGTTTGACGGCCGCGCTCCAGTTCGCCCAGCCGACCGCATTTCCGCAATCGCCTTCCCTCACGGCCTTCTCCAGCCGCGGGCCCAGCATCGGGGCCGCTCTCAAACCCGACCTCGTGGCAGTGGGCCAGGACCTCATTACCGCCGGCCAGAGTTCCTTCCCGGCGGGCGAGTTGTTTGATCCTTCGGGCTTCGTGGATGCCGCGGGTACGAGTTTCTCCGCCCCACTGACGGCCGGCGCCGCGGCGATCGTGAAGTCCGCCCGCCCCGGACTCACTCCGGCGCAATACCGTTCCCTTCTGATCAACAACACCGGCCCGGCGATCTCCGCGGCGAACTCGATCGCCACCGTTTCACAAGCCGGATCCGGTGTGCTGAATGTCGCCGCCGCACTGAACGCGACGGTCGCCGCATTTCCCACGTCGTTGAATTTCGGCACGCCCGGCACCATCGACGCGAACCAGGGCCTCCGCCTGACGATCACCAACGTCGGCACTGCCGGCGATACGTTCTCATTTAGCGCAGCGCCGATGGGAAACAGCCCGGCGCCGGCGGTCTCGACAGGCAGCCTCCAACTCGATCCCGGTGCCTCCCAATCGGTTCTCGTGCGATTGGATCCGACTGGACTGACGGCGGGCGAGTACCAGGGACTCATTCAAGTGGCAGGCACGTCCAACCCCGCGGTAGCTTCGATTCCCTACTGGTTCGCAGTGCCTGGAACAACGCCGGCCGGGATCTCGGTCTTGTATTCGGACATCCACGACGCGGCGAACACCACCGCCACAGGAGCGGTCATTTTCCGGATCGTGGATGTCGCCGGACTGCCGTTCAACGGCGCGGTGACGCCCAACGTCCGCATCAGCCAGGGCGGAGGCACTGTTCGCAATGTGTACCGTACCGGCACCGTCCCGGGAACCTATGCCGTCGATCTCCGAACCGGCACCAGCAACATTGAAGTGGACATTACGGTCGGCACCCTCACCCAGAGCGTGATCATTCCGATCGGGTAGCACAATGTGGCGCAGGCACTCCTGCCTGCCGCGTCCCGACTCCTCGGGACGCTTGTCGGGCGCGCACCGTGTAAACCCGCAGCGTGTTTCCTGTCTCGGCACTGCTGCCGAGACTGGCAGGCGAAACGCCTGCCCCACCAACGTGGTGCTCTTACCACTTGGGTTGTCTCATTTCTCAGGCCGCGGTCCGCGTCGAAATGTACAAACTCCAGCGGCCGGCTATAGCCCGCCCAGCGGCCGGCTTTTGGTTTTGAGAGGCGAACTGGAGTCATGGTCGCGAAGTGGGATGGGAAATTGGGAGACCTGCTTTTGGTTTTCCACTTTTCCAGACCGCCGCTGTGGGAATGTGGAAATCTCGCCGGCTTTTGGCGAGACTTCCAAGGGGGCTCGTGGAAAGAGTGGGAAGCCTACCTTCGGCTTTCCACGCTTTCCACAGCTCCGGCATTTCCACAGCCCCCGGTCCCCGTTTTTTTTGCGTCCCCTGGCCGCCTTCATTCGCTCTCCGTCTGTCCCTTGGCCTGCTGTTTCTTCGTAAGTACGGCGCAAGCGCCGCGCCTGCGGGTGCTCCTCGCCGACGGAACATTCGTGGCCACGCCCGAGGTCCCGGCTGCCGATCTGATTCCTCTAGACTAGCCTGCTCGCCGTGTCCGATGTGATGAGCACGCGATAGTTCGCCGCAGTTGCCGCCAACGTCAAGCCTGCGGTAACGGTAGCGGTGGTAGGTGACGGCGCTGTCGGCCTGCTGGGCGTCCTTTCCGCCCAACCGATGGAAGCCGGGCGAATCAACGCGATGAGTTTGCACGCGACGCGCCAAAAGCTCGCCCGCGAATACGGTGCGACGGATGTTGTGACGCAGCGGGTGACGAGGCGGTGGCACACATCAAGGACCTGACCAACGGAATCGGCGCTGACTGCGCGCTGGAATGTGTGGGCACTCAGGAGGCGATGCTGCAAGGCGATCGGCTCTACCCGCCCGGGAGGGTCGGTCGGCTATGTCCGGGTTCCGCATGGGGTAGCGCTGGATGGGGAGAAGCTGTTTTTCACACACGTCCACCTACACGGCGGCCCAGCTCCGGTGCGGCGCTTCCTGCCGGAACTGATCGATCTGGTGTGGAAGTGACCCCCGAGGCGCAAAAGGTTGCTCGACCAGTCCGTCCGCCTTTATTAGCAGTATCTCGACCTTACTCAGGAGCGCCTGCGGGCCGGCGTGGCTTCCGCATCCGATGTCGCCCTTGCGAAAACTCAGCTCGAAACCACGCGCGCGCAATCCATCGACTTGGGCGTTCAGCGCCCAGGCTACGAACACGCCATTGCCATCCTGACCGGGCAGCCGCCCGCCGAACTGACCATTCCCGAAGCACCCTGGACCTCCCCTCCGCCGGCTGTTCCCGTCGGCGTGCCCTCCCAATTGCTGGAACGCCGCACCTGATATCGCCGCGGTTGAGGGCCAGGTCGCCGCCGGCAACGACGAAATCGGCGTCGCCAAGGCCGCTTACGGTGCCTCTGTCGCCGCCTACCGCGAGACCGTGCTCGAAGATTCCCAGCAGGTCGAGGATAACCTCGCCGCCCTCCGCATTCTCGAGCACGAAGCCGCCGTCCAGGATCGCGCCGTGCGCGCTGCGCAGGACTCGCTCGACCTCGCTACCGAGCAGTACCGCAGCGGCGTCGACGATTACCTCCAGGTCATCACCACCCAGACCGCCCTGCTCGGCAGCCAGGAGGCGGCAACGGCGATCCTCTCCAGCCGCATGGTGGCCAGTGTAGTTCTGATCGAAGCGCTCGGCGGCGGATGGGACGCATCCCAACTGCCTTCCGCCCGCGACGTTAGGAGCACGCGATGAGTACTGCCGAAATTCGCGCTCCTTCCGATCAGCCGCCTGGAGTGCAGGGTCGCCGCCGCAAGAGCCCACTGGCCGCGGCCACCCGCCCGCCAAGTCGCTGCTTCCGGCCGGAGCAGGGTCCTGCTCGTTGCCGGCTACTTCGTCTGTCGGCACTACCAGGTCTCGACCGACGATGCTCAAATCAGCGGCTATCTCATTCCCATCAGCGCCCGCGCGAATGGATATGTCTCACAGGTGTACGTGGACGAAAACCAGGTCGTTCAGGCCGAATCCCTGCTCTTCAAGATCCACGCTTCCGACTATCAGATCTCGGTCGAACATTCTCGCGACCCGCACATCAACTCGATGCGGCATTAGCGATCCCACACGCAAAATCTCTTGATTCTGAAAAGCCCGAAGGAGGTTCGTCTGCGCGCTCAACGGCATGTCCCCAATCGCGTCCAGAAACAGCGTTCCCCCATGGGCGTGTTCGATTACTCATTTTGTCGTGCGTGGCTCCAGTGAACAAACCTTTGACATGCCCGAACAATTCGCATTCAAAGATCATCTCCACGGCGGCGGAGGCATTGCAGAGCACGAATCGGTTGGATGAGGAACGGCGTAGCCGCCATCGTACCAACTCCTTTCCCGTTCCGGTTTCGCCCGTCACCAGCGCCGCGCAGTAGTGGGGCGCCACGCGCCGGACTCGCGAGAATACTTCGAGCATCCGGGGACTGCGGCGTACCATACCTTCGATTTGGCAAATCCGGGCGAGTTCACCATCGAGCCGTTGCGCCTGCTGCCGCAGTCAAGCCTCGTCAATGAGCTTCGAGACACGCTCGTTCAGCAGGTCCAGCGACAGAGGCTTGGTCAGATAGTCGCTTGCTTCCTTCCGGATCGCCTCTACGGCGGATTCGGTCAAGTAGTTCGCAGAGATCAGGAGGACCTCGGTTTCCGGGGCGGCATCCATAATAGGAGCCGAAGTGATGTTTGCCGTCCTTCGGCGTGATGAAGGATCGAATACCGAGGTCCGCATGTTCTCGAACTCAACCATGGCGCCAGGTGTTGGCCGCCCGCTTCGATCTGTCACGGTACCGTGCACGGAGCGCTTCCAGATCCAGCCCACATCTCCAGAAGGGGGCCGAAACCGCGGCTTGGCCGCCGCAGGGGACTTCCTTCCATCCCATTGCCGAGAGTGGTTCATTGACTTCCCGGCGGATACGATCGTCGGCCCATAGGGAATTACCTGCGTTCACTTTCAGCCACGAGTACGTATAACAAGCGGCGAAATCCGTTGCGCGGCTATAATCGGATGTGACACCGAGAGTTCTTCTGCTGCTTCCCCTGTTGGCTCTCGACACCTGCGCCTTCGCCACGTGGTCCGTAGTCGCCGTGGACCGGAGCACCGGGCGCGTGGTGATCTCTTCGTCAACGTGCACCGGCACCACCGACGATTTTCTGAAGGACGTCCAGGCCGTGGTAGTCCCGGGCAAAGGTGTGGCTGCCTGCCAGGCCGGCGTCGACCAGGCTACCCATCAGAACCAGACCCTGGTGTTTGAGGAACTGCGGAGGGGCACAGACCCCGCCCGAATCATCGAACTCCTTAGCCAGGACCCCGGATTTCAGAGCCGGCAATTCGGGATCGTGGACCTCCAGGGCCGCATGGCCGGCCACTCCGGGCTGACGAACGGCTTCGTCACGCAGGATCAGCACGGCCAGGTCCCAGGCACCGAGATTTTCTATTCCATCCAGGGCAACATCCTGCGCAGCGGCGCCGTGGTGCCGAATGCGGTGAAGGCCTTCGTTACGGCCAAAGGCGGGATCACCGATCGCGTGATGGCGGCCATGGAGGCCGCGGACGCGTCGGGCGGTGACAGCCGCTGCACCTGCCAGATCCCCGCAGTCCCGCCCGAAAGCGCCTCGATCCCCTGCACCCTTCGCACGTCGCTGGTAGCCTACATTCTGGCCGCCGACCCTGGCGACTCCGACGGCCCGCCCGAAGCCATGAACTCGCACAACAACGGCAAATATACGATGTACATCACGGTGTCGCAGCCCAACCACGGCCCGGCCTTCCAAATCAAAGCCGGCGAGGACCTGGACCCCGTCAAGACGCTGCGCATGCGCTACGATGCGTGGCTGAAGTCCCACCCCGAGTTCAAACGGTAGGAGATCGTGATGCCGACCATTCGATTGCTGATGGCGCTGTGGATTCTGTCCGGCGCGCTTGCAGGCTTCGCCCACGCACAGAATCCCGCGGCCCCGCCGCGAGGCGCGGCGCCTGACGCTCGCCGGGGCGGGGGCGGTAGAGGCGGGCGCGGCGGAGGCGGTGGCGTCCAGGTGATGACACTTGTCACCACGGCATGGCCGGATGGCGGCATGATTCCGCTTCGCTATACACAGGCCGGGCCGGAAATCTCTCCGGCCATCCAGTGGAGCGGCGCGCCCCAGGCCACCGCGAGTTTCGTTCTCGTCTTCCAGGATGCCGATTCGCTCGTGAACAACTCTACCGACGGAATTCTGCACTGGCTGCTCTGGAACATTCCGGCTACGTCCGCCGGAATCGCGCAAGGCCGCCCCGACGGCTTCGAGTGGCCGGACGGCACGCGCCAGATCAGCGTGAGCGGCTCGCGCTACCGCGGTCCCGGCGCACCAGCGGCCGGCCCCATCCACCACTACATAATGGAACTTTTCGCACTCGACACGATGCTCGACATCAAAGTAGACCCGCAAGGCCCGCAGGACCCGAACCCCAATGTGCAGACCATCCGCACGTCCATCTACCAGGCGATGGCCGGACACATTCGGGGTAAAGCCGCATACGTCGGGTTCTTCCACCGCCCGCAATAGCCGCGTGGCGCGGCAGGAGAGCCCGGTATAATCGAACCAAATGAAAGTGTCCGTGATTTTTCTGATGGCCGGCTTGTGCTGTTTCGCGCAGAATCGTGACGCGGAGTTCGACAAGCTGGCCGGGCGGTACTTCGACGAAGTGGTTTTCCGGTACGATCCGGCACAAGGCACGGCGGCCGGCTTTCACCAATACGATAACCAGCTTCCTACCGGCACACGTGCCGAGATTCAGGCGCAGGTGGCCGCGCTCAAGCAGTTCGAATCGCTGGTGCAGTCCTTCGAGCCGCGCGGCCTGTCACCCGCGGTCGCGGCGGACCGCGAGCTGGTGCTGTCGCAAATCCGCGGAAGCCTGCTCACGCTGGAGGCGATTCGTCCGTGGGAAAAGAACCCGGACATCTACTCGTCGGGGGTGACCAACGCCATTTTCCTGATCATGAGCCGCAGCTTCGCGCCGGCCGCCGCTCGTCTGAAATCTGTGATCGCGCGCGAACGGCTCATCCCGCAGGTTTTCGAAGCGGCGCACCAGAACCTGAGCAATCCGCCGCAAGTACTGACCGAGGTGGCGATCGAGCAGTTGCCGGGGATCGTGAGCTTCTTCCAGCACGATGTCCCGTCCGCCTTCAAGGAGGTTACCGACCGCCAGATACTCGCCGAATTCCAGAAGACCAACCAATCGGTGATCGGTGCGCTGAACGCCTACCAGGCGTATTTGAAGAACGATCTCCTGCCGCGGTCGCACGGCGACTTTCGGATCGGCGCCGAGAACTACCGCAAGAAGCTGCTTTACGACGAAATGGTGGACCTGCCGCTCGACCGGCTGCTCGAGGTGGGCCGAGAGAACATGCGGCGCAACCAGGCGGAGTTCAAACGTGTGGCCGCGCAGATCGATCCCAAGCGCACACCCGAGCAGATCCTGGAGGATCTGGAAAAGGACCACCCCGCGGGCGACAAGCTGCTACAGTCCTTCCGCGATGTGCTCGGCGGGCTGCGCGGCTTTGTGGAGTCGCATCACATTGTCACCATTCCATCGCCGGTTCCTCCGATTGTCGAGGAGACGCCTCCGTTCGAACGCGCTTTGACGACCGCATCGATGGACACGCCGGGGCCTTACGAGATGGTCGCCAAGGAGGCGTTCTTCAATGTCACCCTACCGGAGGCGAGCTGGCCGCAGAAACAGGTGGAGGAGTATCTGGAAGGGTTCAACCGGGGCACGATTGTCAGCACGGCGGTGCATGAAGTGTATCCCGGGCATTACACGCAATTCCTGTGGATCAAACAGGCGCCCACCAAGGTGCGTAAACTGATCGGGTGCAGCTCGAATGCGGAAGGCTGGGCGCATTACAGCGAGCAGATGATGCTGGAAGAGGGCTACGGCAACGGCGATCCGAAGCTGCGGCTGGGGCAATTGCAGGACGCTCTGCTGCGCAATGCGCGCTACATCGCGGGAATCGAGATGCACACTGGAAAGATGACGGTGGAGCAGGCGGTGGAGTTTTTCGTGAAAGAGGGCTATCAGGTTCGTCCGGTGGCGGAGAAGGAGGCCAAGCGCGGGACGTCCGACCCCACGTACCTGGTGTACACGCTGGGAAAGCTGCAGATCCTGAAGTTACGGGAAGATTACAAAAAGATGAAGGGCGATAAATATACGTTGCAGGGGTTCCACGATGCCTTCATGGCGCAAGGCTATCCGCCGATCAAGATTGTGCGCCGGGCGCTGCTCGGCAACGATTCTCCGGTGTTGTAGTGCCTGGACTAGGCGCCCAACAGCCTGACCAGATTGACGGCCCAGAAGCCGAGGCAGGTGCCGATGAGGGCCCCAGCCAGAACATCGCTCAGGAAGTGCATCCCCAGCAGGATGCGGGAAACGGCTACGCAGACGGCGGAAAACAAGAGCACTGGCGCCAGTCCGGGGTAGAAGCGAATCAACGAAACGGCTACAGCACAGGCGGTGATGGTGTGACCCGAAGGGAACGAGAACTGGTCGGGCGGCAACAAGGTGGCCCAGCAGTGAGGCTCGTAGGAGCACGGACGCCGCCTGCCGGTGGCTTTCTTGAGCTTCAAGAAGATGCCGATGCCCACGCCGGCGGCCAGTGCCGCAGACCCGATCGCGAAGAATCGCGACGGCCCGCCATAGAAGGCGATCATCACTCCCCAGAAGTACCAGAGCCAGCCGTCGCCTCCCCGGGTGGCGCAGATCATCCAGACGCGAACCCAGCGCGGAGCGGCCCAGCGGTTGACACGGCGCATGAGGCGCTGGTCGCGCTGTTCGACGTAGGTAAGCGCGCCGGCCAGCGTCATGAGGCAGCCTCCGCCAAGTCGCAGCTCATACCCCAGTTGTAAGGCAGGTATGGCTACAATTCGGTGACTGGCGGAAAAAGCGTTTGTTAAGCAGTATGTTTTGGTTCGCAAGTTTGGTGCGCAGGTTAGCAGATCAGGCAAGCTAAAGCATGCGCTGTCGTAGATACCGCCGTTAACGATAGGCAGGGCAGCGGGTGACATAGAATAACTCTAAGGTCTCGAATGCCCAAACTTACGATACAGGACCCCAAACCGGGGCTGCTACGTCAACTCGGATTCTTTAGCGCCACCGCACTGGTGATCTCCAACATGGTCGGCATGGGAATCTTCGGCACCACGGGATTCATGGCCGGGGACCTGGGAAATGCAGGGCTGATTCTGGCGTGTTGGGCTGTGGGAGCGCTGATCGCATTTGCGGGCGCCTTGAGCTACTCCGAGTTGGGCGTCAATTTCCCAAGCTCCGGCGGGGAGTACGTCTACCTGACCCACGCCTTCGGACCCGAGTGGGGCTTCATGACGGGATGGGTCTCGTTCTTCGCTGGTTTTTCGGCGCCCATCGCGGCGGCGGCGCTGGCGTTTTCGGATTATCTGGGATATTTCTTCCCGAGCCTGAAGCAGGAAAATGCCACGGTGATCGGTTCCGGGGCGCTGGCCCTGCGGCTGGGGCCGGGGCAACTGCTGGCTTCCGCCCTGATCCTGGCGTTTACCATGCTCAACTGCTTCGGGGTCGGGCGAACGGCCAAGGTGCAGAATGTGCTCACCACCACCAAGATGGTTGTGATTGCGGGCTTCGTGCTTCTGGGGCTCACGGTGGGCAGCGGGAGTTGGAGCCACTTCTCGGAAAACGCCGTCCGCAGTTCCACGGTAGCGCTGCCAACACAGTTCCTCGTCAGCCTGCTTTGGGTCATGGTGGGGTATAGCGGTTGGAACGCGGCGACCTACGTGGCAGAGGAGGTGCACCGCCCGGAGCGTACGCTTCCGCTGGCCTTGGGAGTCGGCACAGCCATCGTGGCGGCACTCTTTCTGGCGCTTAACGTCGTGTTCATTTACGCGGTGCGGCTGGAGGATCTGAAGGGCGTGATCGCGGTGGGATCGGTCTCGGCCCTGCACCTGTTCGGCCCGGGAGTGGCGGGAGTGTTTTCGGCGCTGATGGCGATCTGTATCGTCTCCACGGTGAATGCGGAGGTTACAGTTGGGCCGAGGGTGTATTACGCCATGGCCAAGAACCGGGCGTTTTTCAGCGCCGCCGCAAACGTGCATCCGCGCTGGCATACGCCGGTTGTGGCGATCCTGAGCCAGGGACTGTGCGCCATGTTCATGACGATGTCGCCGTTTCGCGATCTGCTGACGTACATCGGGATGAGCCTGACGCTCTTCACGGTGCTGTCCGCGGTGGCGCTCTTCAAGTTCCGCCGCACGCGCCCGGGATGGCAGCGGCTGCGAGTGGTGGATTTCGCGTACCCGCTGATACCCGCGTCGTACGTCCTGGTAGGGGCTTGTATGATGATTTACGGCGTGATCCAGCAGCCCAAGGCATCCCTCACGGCGCTGGCGACGGTGGGCGCGGGCGCGCTGGTATACCGTTTCGGAGTGCGAGCGCAGCGGGTTTGAGTTCGTCCGTGCGATGGCGTCCCCGCGGCCGATTTGCATTTATCGCCCAAAGATGATGTGATGCGAGACTATGGCTGCTGCGCGTGACATCCAACCCATTCTGGCCGAGCGACCCACGCGGACGCGATACTGGGTGATCGTATTCGCGGTGTCGCTGGCCGTCATCACGTATATCGACCGGGCCTGCCTGTCGTTTGCCTCGCTGGACATGCGCCGGGACCTGGGCCTTACGCCGATTCAGATGGGAAACGCGTTCTCGGCCTTCCTCCTGTGTTATGCGATATTCGAGATCCCGGGAGGGTATCTTGGGGATCGAATCGGCCCGCGAAAAGTTCTCTTACGCATCGTTCTGTGGTGGTCGTTCTTCACGGCGGCGACGGGTTGGACGCGAAATTACATTTCCTTGCTGTTTACGCAGAGCCTGTTCGGAATGGGCGAGGCAGGATGCTTTCCGAATCTGACGAAGGCGTTCTGCACCTGGCTTCCCAACAAGGAGCGGGTGCGGGCACAAAGCATGATGTGGCTGGCGGCGCGATGGGGCGGCGCTTTCACTCCGCCGCTGGTGGCGCTGGTGATCGGGTATGTAGGTTGGCGCCACTCTTTCGAGTTTTTCGGGGGCCTGGGAGCGATCTGGGTGGTCTGCTTCTTCTTTTGGTATCGGGACGATCCTTTGCAGAACCCCAAGCTCAACCACGCAGAGCGCGAACTGGTGCGGCAGAACGCCAGACTGGCGCACGGTCACGGCCCGATACCGTGGCGGAAGTTTATCCGCTCGCGCCAGGTGTGGCTGCTCTGCTGGCAGTATTTCTGCCTGTCCTACGGCTGGTATTTCTATCTCACCTGGCTGCCCACTTACCTGCATGACGGGCGCCATCTTCCGAATCTCAACACAGCGTGGCTGAGCGTGATTCCGCTGCTGTTCGGCGGGCTTGGCAACCCCGCGTGCTTTTTGATTTCGGGCCCCTTGACTCGGCTGACGGGCAGCGTGGCGCGCAGCCGGCGGATCATGGCCTGCCTCGGATTTGCGGGGGCGAGCGGTTTTCTGCTCCTTTCGACGCGTGTGAACGACCCGACGTTGGCGATGATCGCAATCGGGATCGCGAGCTTTTCGAACGACCTCGTGATGCCTGGCGCCTGGGCGACGGCCATGGACGTAGGAGGCAAATTCGCCGGCACCCTTTCCGGGTCGATGAACATGTGGGGCAATCTGGGGGGTGCGCTGGCTCCGTTCGTCAACGGCCACATCCTTACGTGGACCGGAAACAACTGGAACCTGATCTTTTATGTCGCGGCAGCCGTGTATTTACTGGGCATCGTGTGCTGGCTCTTTCTGGATCCGGTTACGCCGCTCGAGGAGACGGAACGGCACCCGGTGGCGGCTCTCAGTTAGAATCCCATCACCTGCAGGCCGGCATCGACGAACAGGATATTGCCGGTAACGCCTCGCCCCAGATCGCTGGCCAGAAAGACGGCGGCATCCGCGACCTCGGCCGGGTCGGTGTTGCGTCGCAAAGGGGCACGCTCGGGAACCACGTCGAGCAGGCTGGATGCGCCTTTGATGGCGCGCATGGAGGCTGTTTTCACCGGTCCGGCGGAAATCGCATTCACACGGATCTTCTGAGCTCCCAACTCACTCGAGAGGTAGCGCATCGAGGCTTCGAGTGCAGCCTTGGCGACTCCCATGACGTTGTATCCGGAGAGGACTCGCGTGGAGCCGAGATAGGTGAGGGTGCTCAACGAGCCGCCCTCGGTCATCAGGGGCGCAGTGGCGCGGGCCACCGCGACCAGTGAATAGGAACTGACGTCCAGCGCCAGTTGGAAGCCGGCGCGGCCGGTCTCGAGGAACGGACGGGAGAGATCTTCGCGGTTGGCAAAAGCGAGGCTGTGGACGGCGGCGTGCAGCGGGCGGCCGAGCGCCCGCAGCGATTCCGTGAGCGCGGATAACTCCTCGTCCTTGGTGACGTCGCAGGGCAGGATCGCGCCGACGTTGAGGTCCTGGGAGAGTTCTGCGATGGCTTCTTTCTGGCGATCGCCGAGATAGGTCAAGACCAGGGTGGCTCCTTCCCTCGAAAACGCCTGAGCGATGGCATATGCCAGACTCCACTTGTTCGCAATACCCAGAATGAGGGCGAGCCGGCCCTCCAGCAGTTTGGACATGGATCTCTTAGTGTAGAACGGGCGCGGGCGGAGGTGTAGTTGGCGGGGGCGTGTTAACTCGCGAAATGCATTTTCTCAATGAGGGAGTCGAACTCGGGCGAACGGCCTTTCTGCGAAAACTTGGCGTCACGGAGGAAGATCAGGCCCGCGGAGCGTTGCCGGTAGGCCTCCTGGAGCAGATGGATGGCGCGCTTCTCATCTCCGAGGTAGAAGGATACGGTGCCCAAATCGAAGGGAGACACGTAGCGCTGTTTGGACAGCGCTTCGAGTTGCTGAAAGAGTCGAACACTCTCGCCGCGCTCGCCGCGCTTGGCATAGGCGCAGGCCAGTACCGAGATGGCGTGGGGGTTGCCGACAGAAAACTGGCGGGCTCGGGCGAGCGCCGCATCGGCTTCGGCGGTTCGGGATTGCGCCCGGTAGATGTTCGCGAGCAGCACTTCGGCGGAGACCAAATCAGGGGCGAGGTCGGCGGCATGGCGAGCCTGCTCCTCGGCTTCGCCGTAGTTGCCCGCCATCAGGTAAGCGTGGGCAAGGTTAACGGCGGTGAATACGGAAAAGGGCTCGAGTTCGGCCGCGTGCCGCAGTTCGGGAAGAGCTTCCTTCAAGCGGCCCTGATCACGGAGAAACATTCCGTACCAGAGATGGGCCGCGGGAAGCGCCGAGTTCAGTTCGATGGCGCGCCGGTATTCGTACTCCGCGGAATGCCAGTTCCAGTCGTAGGCTTCGATGATGGCAGCCAAGGCGACGTGCCCTTCGGCCAAACCCGGGTCGATGTCGAGGGCGCGTTCCGCCGCGCGCCGCGCGAGGTCCATGCCCTCCTTGGGCGCGATGTAGCCAAACTGCGCCATGATATTGTGGGCGTCAGCGAGGGCGGCATAGGCGGGTGCGAACTGCGGATCGCGTTTGACAGCCTGGCCGAAGGCATCGATACTGTCGCGAAGGGCGCCTTCAGTCTGGCGATCCATCAGGTAGCGGCCGCGAATGTATAGGTCCTGGGCGGCAGGGTCCGGTTCGTGGACGGGTTTGCGGGCCGTTTCGGCCGGGCGCACGTGCCAGAAGGCAGCGGAAGCCACGACGGCGAGCACTACCCCAGCGCCCACGGTCGTCCATCCAGGAATCGGCCAAACGCGGCCGGATGAAGCGGCTTCGGCAACGGGTTCGCCGCTTGGCGCCGCGGGCGCGGTAGAAGGTTCCGCCAGGGGCTCTACCGCTCCGTTTACGGCGACCGCGAGCGACGTCGAATCGGCGACGACAATCTCGGTGGATGGGGCAGGCAGCGCAGCCACCACCGTTGGTCCCTGGGTTACGACTGGCTCCGCAACCCGCGAATGGAAGACCGGCACATAGGTGCGCTTGGGCAGTTCGATCACGACGGGGTCGTCAAGCCCCGCGCCGCCATAATACTGAGCGAGCCGTACGCGAAGGTTGCGGGCCTGCACGCGCACAATGGGGTCCATGCGCGGGTCGAACTCGTCGCCGCGTCCGAAAACCACGACTCCGAGCGAGTACTCCTTGAGCGACCCGCTCCGGCCGGCGAGGGTCTCTTCGACGACAAAGCGCAGAAAACGGCACAGACTGGGGGATGATGCCAGGGGAGGACTGCTTACGATGCGGTCCAACTGCGCGGTCACTGACTGGGTGTCAAACGTATCCGGCAAGGTAGCGCCTCGATTCCAGCGGCTTACCTATCAGACGCGCAGGTTGGCTGTTGGTCACGCGTTACAAATGGAAGATTAACGTGCGAAGGAGGTGGTGATTTACAGACCAGACTTCACCGCGGCGAGCCGATTTCAGAATGTGATGGCGGTTACGGAGCATCGCTGGTTAAGACAGTGCAGGCGCGCCGGCAAGCGAAGCACGCACGACGCTTGACTCCGACGTTATCCGGACTGAACGTTTCGCTCTGCTCGAGATGATACTCTCTGACGTATGAGGACTGCGCGATGACCCCGGCAGATTTTCGGAGGATTGCGCTGAGCCTGGGAGGCGTCGAAGAAGTTTCGCACGCAGGGTTGCCCGCTTTTCGGGTGGGGGGGCGGAGATTTGCTTCGCTGGCCTCGCAAGCGCAAGGCTACGGAAACCTGGCGCTCACTTTGGAACAGCAGACGGCATTTGTGCAAGAGGCGCCCGAGATCTTTCTGCCGATTCCGGGTGGTTTCGGCAGGATGGGACACACCCATATTCGGCTGGCCGCCGCGAACGAAGACGTGCTGACTGGCGCATTGCGCACGGCGTGGAAACTGCGGGTCGACAAGAACGCGGCCACTGACCGCAAGAGTCGTTCTTTGGCGAAGCGCGCCGGAACGGCAAACCGGAAACGCGGCAAAAGATGAAGTAGCAGCCGGCGAAATCGTCCAGGGTCGCCCGTGATGGCACTATAAGATCATGCAGTCGAAGCGCAGTCCCGAACGATCGTTCCAGGCCGCGATCGAGGGCTCCGAGAAAGGCCGGGTTTATTTGGTTTTACCGTTTGATCCGGAGAAGGTGTGGGGATTGCGGACCCGGTACCACGTCCGAGGGACCATCAATGGTACGCCAGTGAGAGGCGCGCTGGAGCAGTTTGGCAAGGGATACTTCCTGCCCTTGGGACCCACATATCGCCGCGGGGCCGGCCTAAGACTGGGGGACGAGGCCGCTGTGGTGCTCGCGCCCGAGGGTCCGCAGAGCGAATCTCTGGCGCCGGACGTCGCCGGCGCGTTGGCGGCCGAGCCGCAGGCGGCGAAGTTCTTTGACGGGTTGGCAACCTTCTACCGCAAGAATTACTTGCGGTGGATTGACGCGACGAAGCGCAGCCCCGATCTGCGGGCGCAACGAATCGCCGAATTTGTAGAGTTGATGTCGGCGGGCAGGAAGGCGCGGCCCCGAGCCCGATAGCGGACGGTTGAACCTGGATTATGCACGCGATCAGCATCTGGAGCGGGGTCCCGCTCGGCTGATGCAACTCGTGGCTGAGTCAGTCAGGTTCGGTTTCTCTCCATCACCCTCTCAAGAGTCCCGTTTCCCGCTTAGCCTTGCACCGAAGCTCTTTGTTTCGGTGCACTTGAGGCCCCTGCATAAAATTCTATGCGCAGCCCTTCGCCAACGCATCATCGAGTCCCTCCAGGCCAGGACAGTGCTAACCCAACTTCCGCGGAAGTTGGGCTAATGCAGCAAGCGAATCCAAGTCCACCTTTGCGTAAATCGCTGTGGTCTGCGGGCTGCGATGGCGGAGGAGTTCGCCGATCTCAGACAGCGACGCTCCCTGCTTGAGCATCTGACAAGCGAGTGCGTGCCGGAACTGGTGGGCGCCCTTGCGAGGAGAATCGATTCCGGCCCGCTCCAGAGCGTGTCTGACCATGGTGCCAACTCCAGATTGGCCTCGGAAACCGCCCGTGGGCGCTTTCGCGCGAAGAAAAATGCATCTGCTATTGGTAGTCTGCCTCCCGTGTCGCAAATAGTCGGCGATTGCTGCGCCGACGTCCCTTGGCAGCGGTAGTTGGGAAAAGCGGCCGGCCTTCCCGCGCACTGTAATCAATCCTTCTTGCCAATCCAGGTCTTCCAGCGTGAGTGCTCTGATCTCACCGGCGCGCAAGCCCAGACGTGCCAGGATCAAGAGAATCGCATAGTCGCGCCGGCCAATGGCCGTCTTCCGGTCCACCGACTTCAATACCTGCTCTACCTGGTCAGGCGGAAGGGCACGAGGCAGGGTCGACTGTTTCCAGTTGGCCACCGCCGGTATGCATGCGGCAGATCCTTTTTGATGTCTCCCCGATAGCGCGCGAATCGTAGAAACGATCTCAGCGCGGTCGTCATCAACTGGACCCGCTTGCTCTGAATGGTGCCGGCCCGCCACCGCACGAAACGTGCAATGTCCGCGGCACACAGCCGAGAAAGGTCGACTGGTCCGGCGCCAAAGCGCTCCATCAGAAACTCGCTGACAAACGCCGTGTAAGCCGCCTGCGTTGTAGACGCGAGCGCACGTTCCTGTCGCAAGTAGAGACGAAATTCACCCTGCAGTCGCTGCGCCGATGTTGCCTCTGGCAATACCGCTGGCGCAATCACCCCTTGCCGCCTCAACAACTCCAGCAGTCGCTGCAAAGCGGATAGATCGTTTCTTGTCGGACGTCGACGTCGTGCTCGCGCGCGAAGGTAGGGCCGGAATAACTCGGCGGTAATATTCTGCGCCTGGATTCCACGCTTGGCCAACCAAGCCGAAATCGGCGACCAAACGGGTTTGCAGTTCTCTCGTCTGCCGGGCGTAGCCCTCGCCACGCATCTCGGACTCGTAGGAATCGATATACGGACCCAGGGGTCCGTCCTGCTTGCAGAGTCGGTGCTCGCTGAAAACCTGCTTCATCGGTGTTCTCCTTCCAGACCAGACTGTCAGGAAAACGCCGCCGGACTATGCCGGGAAAACATTCGCCAAACTGCCGCCAATCACCCTGAAAGCCTACTCACCCGGAATAGTCCGGAGCCCGGCATAGTGTCGCAGGACATGCGCACCATTGATGGGCGCTTTGATCCCGGCCCGCCGCAGCGCCGCGCGCACGATGTGGGTTAACCGCCGCCCGTGTCAATGCGTGGTACGGAGCCAGTACCGTAGTGAACACCTCGGGCGCCTGCAACGACGGCCGGCCCTCCTTTACATAGCGCAAAATCGCGTCTCCAACCTCCTGCGGCAGGGGAAGCGATTCCTGGCGACGGCCCTTCCCGCAGACGCTGATTCCACCCTCGCTCCAGCCGATATCGGAGAATTTCAACTGAGCGACCTCGCTGGCGCGCAATGCCAGCCGCGCCAAAAGCAGAATCACGGCTCTATCGCGCCGCTCGAAGATGTAGCCGGTGCAGGAGTCAATCACCCGCTGGACGTCGTCCGCAGCGAGGAACCGGGGGACTGATGAGAGTTGCCAGGAGGCGAAGCCGGGGATCGCATCTTCCATGCCAGAAGGGCATTGACCGGTCACGCCGAGGAAGCGGATGAAGGAACGGACAGCGACGACGATGCTCTTGGCACGCTCGATGCCGTGAGGGCGCGCCCGGTTGAGGACGAGGGTGCGGAGGGCTTCGGCAGAATAGGCGCGTGCGTCATCACCGAGAGCATCGACAAGTCCCACAAGAATCCCCTGATATACGTCGAGGGTCGTTTCGGTTAGCCCACGGTGATTGTGCATCCACAAACGAAATTCTCCGAGGATAGGCCGGTGTTCCGTTGCAGACGGACCAGTCACCGGCGGCGGAATCTTGCCCTGCTGTCGGAGGAACCTTAGGAATAACGAGGCGGCTGCCACCGATTGGCGATTGGGTCCGCGGCTGTAACGAGTACGCTGCTCTTTTCCGACTGCCAACTTGCACGCTTCGAACCCGTCAGCAGGTTTTGTGCCGTGAACCCTCCCGCCAGCATCCAATCCGTCCAGGCGGCCAGAGATTTCAAACGGTTAGCGATCGACGTCGCCTTGTATCCATGCAAATAAAGCCAGTCGGCAAAGGCGTCAATGTGACCAGCGGCGGCACCAGCGCGGAGGCGCCGCCGAGTAATGGGTGAACTTAAATATGTTTCCAGCATGCTTAAGTTTCACTTGCGATGAGACTTAATGTGCTGGCTTCAGGGATCTCGAAGCCGCTCCAGCAAAAGGATGAAACAGGCCGCCATCGAGGCGGCGCCGGACCGGGCAATCACCAAGTGCTATTCCCGCGCTCCCCGATATTATGCGGAGTCCAACGCCACTCACAAGTCGGCCGGCCGCACTTTCGACGCCCCGGCTTTGCATAATCGCGCGCTCCACATTATGCTCTGCATTCTACCCAGACTCTGCTCGAAATTGCCGCAACCCATCTCATGCTCAGGCGTCTGTTGCCTACATGAAACTTTTCAGACACCGTCTCTCAATCAAAAACCCAGGCAGTGAGGTTATTGATCAAGCCCTTCCGAATGAAGGGATTGCCTGATGAGGGGAGATTTTATGCAGAAATGACAGCACGATCATGGACAGTTTCGCCTGTGTTCGCGGAACATGCATGTGAGCTTCTGGCCGACGTGAGCCGAAGCGACCGAATTCAGAACAGAGGAGCGTCTCAATGACACTGGCGAATCTTGCGAAGACAGCCGTGGCGGGAACAACTCTCGCCTTTGTAGGCCTGATGGGAATGCTGATCGGTTCACCGCGCAGCCGAGCGGACAACAATGACAATGACAGTGACGATGCCAAGGTTCAGGAGGGCCTGGCCATATCCCCGGTGCCGCTGAATCTGGCCGGAAAGGACCGTGACCTGGTAGGATTGGGCAGCTACATTGTCAACGCGCAGGCCATTTGTAACGATTGCCATGCGCTCTTTCCTCCGCCTCCTACCGGCGTCTCCGCCGAGTACACGCCTACTGGAAACCCGTACCTTCTCCTTGCGCCGGCGGGGCCTTTTAGCGGAAGAATACAGGTCAATCCCGCAACTTACCTTGGCGGGGGCAACGACTTCGGTCCATTCGGGCCGGGAATCGACATCGTTTCCCGCAACTTGACACCTGACAGGACCGGCCAGCCTGAAGGAGGCCATTCTCTTTCAGACTTCATGACGATCATGAGGACTGGCGCCGATCTTGACCATCTACATCCAACCTGTTCCGCTAGCCGGACGACGAACTGCCTGCCGGCTCCGTTGAACGGCAACGTTCTCCAGGTAATGCCGTGGCCCATCTTTCGGAACATGTCCGACCACGAACTTCAGGCAATTTACGAATTCCTGAGCGCGATACCGTGCATAGACACCGTGGTCCCGGGTCAGCCGCAGTTGCGTAATCAGTGCCATTGAGGGCCTGGACTCAACGGTTGCCAATGAGCTAGCGCCCAAGGCCACACCGTGCAGGACATCATGGCCCACGGAGCGCGGGTGCGGCTCCGCAAACAATTGCCGATTACCGCAACTTCGCGTATTCCGCTTTGGCTTGATTGATGATCGGGATATCCGGGTCGGCATCTTTCCAAAGCGCGAGAAAATCCTGGTAGGCGGACCTTGCCTGGGCTTCGTCTCCCGACAAGGCCAAGGCCCTGGCTAGCCGCCAGCGCGCCAGGGCACCTACAGGATCGCTGACCGTAACGCCGCGGCGATCGAGAATTTTTCGAAATTCCCCGGCGGCTTCGGCGTACTCGTGGTTGGCCAGATAAGCCTCGCCACGCACATAGACCGGATAGAGAGCCCCAAAGAACCCGAAAAAGGTGCTCTGCGGCGCGCCCAGTTCGTTGGGAGCCGCGTCTCGCAGCAGTTCGATGGCCTTCGCCGGCTCGTGCCGATTCAACGCCAGAAGCGCGCGCACTGACGGCAGGTAACTGAATTTGACGGTCGTATCCTCCGGGAATCGTTTTTCCAGATCGTTCGCGTAGGTTTGGGCACGGGAAGAATCGCCGGCAAGAGCCAGAGCGAAGGCTGCGCCATACTCCACATCCCGGTCTTTGGAATGCTGCAGTGCGGCCAGCGCACCTTGCCTAGCCGCGGACCCATTCCCAAAGAAGCCTTCCCAGATGGCTGCTCCGGTTTCGTACAAAGCTGCCATTCCCCGCCTTGCCGACTGCTGGGCCAGATCCGATGCCATCTGCGACATCCTCCTTGCCTGTCGCAAGCGGCCGGAATAGGCTAGGACGAACGCCTGATGGTCAGAAATCCAATATTCGACCTCGGATTTTTGCTTCCCCCGAGCCCCTTCCCGTTCCATTTCCGCCTGGTCGCCTCTCAAAAACGCGATGTCGTACCGCTGAACAGAAAACTCGGGGATTTCCAGTTTGCGTTCGGCGGCTCGCTGCAGGGTAGTCGCCGCTTCCCCCAGGCGACCCATATATTCGTAGTCAATAGAAAGCACGAAATAGATCACGGCAAAGTCCGGATCGAGTCCGGCCGCTGTTTGGGCCTCCTCGAGCGCCTTTTCGTATTTGCCAGAGGTCGGGTAGACAAATGCCCCCAGGAACGCGTGCGGCGCCATGTCGCGAGGATAAGTCTCCGCCCAAGCCTTACAGGTCCGTTCCACGTTCTCGATGTTTCCGGTCACCTGCAGATCGTAAGAACTGCTGATAAAGAACTTCTCCCGGTCGCTGACGCGATCGCGCAAGCGATAGGCCTTACCGGTGCTCTCGGTAGACAAGGCGGAGTCCCCAAGATCGCTGGACACGCGCCCGAGCCACGCATACGCGATCGCGAATTGGGGGTCGATCTCGGTGGCGCGCTGGAACAAAGGCAAGGCGGCGGCAGAACCGGCCGATGAGAGAATCTTCGAGGCCGAACTGTAGGCCTTCAAGGCTTCCAGGGAAGGCGTGGTGGCCTCGGCGAGTGGAGTGTCGTGCTTCTCGACCGTGGACAGCGATTCGCCGACCCGCGTCCTGAACTTACTGGCGATTTGACTCAAAGCATTCAGCACGTCCTCCTTTCTGGCCGCTTGCACCTGCTCCTCATCCAGAACGTCTCCGGTGCGGCAGTTCCTGGCGCGTAACCCCAACACGTACTTGGTCCCGAGAGCGGCAATCGAGCCATCCAGGACGGCGGTGCCAGCCGTCCGCTCGCAAATTTCCCGAGCGAGTTGAGGGGTGAGCCGCACGCCCGGCGGCTGCCCCATCAGACTCAGGACCCGCTGAATACGCTCCTCGGAAACCAGGCTGAGAAAGGGCGACTGTTCCAATTGCACCGCCAACCCCTGGCGGAGCGTCCCATCGAATACCGGGTCGCCGGTAGTGTTAATGAAATCGGCCAGGACAATGGTGTCCTTATCCGTGAGCTTGGGGGTGCGGCTGCTAAAAAGGAATCTGCCCCCAACGAAGAGTGCCAGCACCGCCGCGGCCGCCAGGGCAATAGCCTTTCTACGCCTAGCGCTCACGGTTGCGGGAAAGCCGGTGGCGGGTGGGGACGTGGGTTGGGCGGCGGCGGGCCCGGCCGCGGCCGGGAGCTTGCCGGAGATGATTTCGTCGGGTTGTTTTTCGGCTGGGGCAACGAACCGATAGCCTTCGCCGGGAACCGTCTCGATATAAAGCGCGCGGTCGGACGAATCTCCCAACGCCTGGCGAACTTTGTTCACGGCAGCGTTCAGACCATGTTCGAAGTCGACGAAGGTATCGTCCGCCCAGACGGTCTGCCGAAGATCCTCCCGGCTGACCAACGTGCCGGCTCTCTCCAGCAGGGCCCGCAGGACTTGGAATGGCTGCTTTTGAATCCGGATACGGATACCGTGCTTGCGCAGTTCGCTTCTTTCGGTATCCAGATCGAAGGGACCGAATCGATAGCGGCTCATTCGAACTCCATTATGCCGCATCACGGCTCAGTAAGGAGGCGGATCAAGCAGCCTCGAATGAATGGTTTATCCGATGAGGCGGGAATTCATCCGGAAGTGACCGCCGGAGCATGGACTGCCTGTCCGGCGCTCAGGCAAAATGCATTCACGCGGGGCCGGCATCTGCGATGTTGCCTGGCTGGCCCGCTGCACCGGGACTGCAGATCAAGAAGGAATTGGAGGGACGTTATGAAATCAATCGTGACTTCGATCGCCGCGAGCAGCTTCTTTGCCGCTTTGGCAATCGCACAACAACCACAGTACTCTGTCACCGATCTTGGGACTTTCGGCGGGTCCTTCGGGGTCGCTTACAGCGTTAGCAACGAAGGTCGGGTGGCGGGGGCAGCCAACATGCCCGACGGGACGCAGCGTGGCTTCCTTTCGGGGATCGGGAGCACCAAGTACGACCTCGGCACTTTGGGCGGACCAAACAGCAATATGGGCGGGCTGAACGCCAGTAATGTGATGGCGCTGTTTGCCGAGACCTCCAAAAAGGATCCACTGGGCCAGGACTTCTGCGGCTACGGCACTAACCTGATCTGCCTTCCAGCCATCTGGAATGGTGCACTGACACCCCTTCCCACTCTGGGCGGCAATAACGGGATTGCCTTTGCGATCAACGATGCAGGGCAAGCAACCGGAGTTACGGAGAATAGCACCAAGGACTCTACCTGCTCACAAGCGCATCAGGCGCTCGATTTTGAGGCCGTGCTATGGGGACCAAATCCGGGCCAGGTCCAGTCACTCCCTCCACTCCCCGGCGACACCGTCGGATTCGCACTCGCTCTCAACAGCAGCGGCCAGGTGGCCGGTGCGTCAGGCACTTGCGCCAACACCGTCGTGGTTCCGTTTGCGCTTGCGCCACATGCCGTGCTCTGGGACCACGGAACTCCGATTTCTCTCGGCAACCTGGGAGGCGCAATGGTCGCCGTTGCCGCCGGCATCAACGATGCCGGCCAGGTGGACGGCGCAGCGGACCTGCCCAGCGAAATTCCTGGTTTCCCGGGGGTGCAGGTTCACGGATTTGTGTGGACCCAGTCAACCGGCATGCAAGATATCGGCACGGTGGGCTCGGACTTCTCAAGCCTGCCGGAACAGATCAATAACAAGGGCCAGATGGTTGGCGCATCCTGCGATGACATGGGGAACTGCCGCGCCTTCCTCTGGCAAAACAAGGTGATGGTGGACCTCAACTCCCTCATTCCAGCAAACTCGCCCTTGTACCTGATGTGGGCTTTCGCGATCAACGAGGAGGGAGTGATCGCGGGCATGGCGGTCGATGCCGGCACCGGCGACGTTCACGCCTTTCGGGCGACACCGAACCCAACAGCCACCGCGGACAGCCTGCTGCCAGCCGTACAGAGCGAGACCAGGCTGATGTCTCTCTCCGAAAATGCCCGCAGGCTGCTCCGCCGGCGTGTGGGGATGATTGGGTGGTAAACGCCATGGAACAGGTTCGCAATATCGGAACTCCGGCCGCCGCGGCCATGAACGGCCGCGGCTGCTTCGGTATCGCATTTCTTCTTCTCGCTGTATGGGGTCCTCGTCTGGCGGTCGCACAAACCGATCCGAAAGGCCTCATCTCGGATACCGGGCTGACGCGCTGGCTGGCGAGGCCCTCACCACCAGTATCCGGGTGCGAGGTCCGGAGCACGCCGCCACGTTGAATCTCATGGCCAATCTGGCCGACGCATACTATTTACAAGGCAAGTATGGACAGGCAGAGGCGTTGCTTGGCAAAACCCTGGAGATTATGGCCAGGGTGCGAGGTCCCCAGCATCCTTACACTCTGGGCATTGTCGCCAGCTTTGCGGACTTCTACCAGAGAGAGGGCAAATACGCATTGGCGGAGAGTCGCGCGGAGCAAGCCCTGGTGGGCCGCCGGCGTGTCTTAGGCCCGGACCACCCCAACACCTTGTCGTCGGCGGCCGACCTGGCGCTGGCCTATGTCTCGCAAGGAAAGTTCGCCGAAGGCGAGCGGCTCATGCGCGAGACGCTAGACCTGGATCGGAAGAAACGGCCCGATCATTGGCGAACATTCCGCGCTGCGAGCCTGCTGGGAGCGAACCTCGCCGGACAAAAGAAGTATGCCGAAGCTGAACCCCTGCTGCTCGAAGGCTATCAGGGAATGCTGGCGCGGAAAGAACAGCTTGCCGCCCAGGACCAGTATCACCT
>DATJWB010000171.1:0-3077 GCA_035501495.1 Bryobacteraceae bacterium
TCCGCGGCAACTGGCGGCCGGTCTTCACCCGCCATCCGCGCAGCGAAGACGCCATCGTCCTGGGCGCCTATGCCGGACACGGCGTCGCTCAGTCGAGTTATCTGGGCGCCTGGGCCGCGGAAGCCCTGTTGGATCGCCGCAGGCTTCCCCCCTGGGGAAAATTGGAGTAGGCACCTTCTCATGGTTCGCCGGCGACGCTGGCTCTTCCCACGCTTGGCGCTAGCGCAATGGCAACTCTCATTTCAGACCGGGACTCACGCGCCGATTAGATTCATGTAAAGTACATAAACCATTGCTATAATCCCTCCGTTTCCGTAGGCACGAGGGGACCCGTCCATGGCGAAAAGCTTTCTGTTCACTCTTGTTGTTGCGTTCCTGGTCTTCCTACACCCTCCCGCTTCTTCCGTCCAGAACGGAAGTTCCAGGCCTGCGCGGCAGATCCTTTCCTATTCGCCGGCTTCGGCGCCTCTTTATGCTCCGCAGATTCCCGTGGGGGAGCACCTGGCCGTCGTTTCATCTTCTTCGAATCCCGCGGAAGCCTCCATCCTGAGCCCGGTGCCTCCGCCTTCGCCGACTTCTCCCACGACGTTCAAGACCGGCGTTGTTGTTCCGATCGCGGGGAGAGCCACGGGTGCGGGCTTTCAGAACTTTCAAGTCGAGTGGGCCGTGGGTCTGGATGCCGCGTCGGGGTGGCAGGCAACCGGCGTGACACTCGTCGGCGGCGGGACGTCTCCCGTGACCAATGGCTCGCTGGCTACCTGGGACACCTCCTCCATCACTACCGCGGGCTATTACACAATTCGCCTCAGCGTGATGCTTTCTGGAACGCCGTTGCAGGCCCTCACCATCGTCTATCTCGACACGGATATGCTCTCTGCCAACTGGCCGCAATATCTGGACGCCGGTCCTGCGTATGGCGCAAGCGTTATCCCGGCAAGGAATGCGGATGGGAGCTATCGCCTGGTCATGGAGGCACCCGCGGGGCCCGGAACCGGGATCGGCAAATTCTGGACGATTCCGCTCAGCGGTCCAGCAAAGGGCACCATACAGACCGGCCATGGAGGCTTTCTCAATCCCGCCGTTGCCGCCTTCCATGGTGGCGCGGGCGAGGAGGCCATAGTCATCGACTTCGCGACCGGCACGCCACCCGTCAGCAGCCTCGAGCTTTTCAGCGAGGACGGCACGTTTACCGTACTGAACAGCAATCCCAACCTCTGGTATCTCGGAAGCCAGCTGGTCGCGGAGGACCTTGCAGGGAATTCGACGTGGCAGATTCTGGGCTACGGCATTGATTACTCCAACGTAGTTTCAAATGTTTCCGCCTGGCAAGCCGCGGGCGCGGAACTCAATGGAAGCTTCCCCGTACAAGTTCCCTTTCAAGACTCGACTGATGGGCGTCTCGATCGCAATCCGGTCCTCGCTGGCGACATCAAGGGCGACGGGAAAACAGAGATCGTTGCCATCGAGTACCCCTCGCCAACCACTGCGTCGCTCGCGCTATTTGCTGGTGACGGGACGCCTCTAACCTGGAACGCCCCGATTTTCCCCGGGATGCCCGCGGTGATGGCCGCCGCCGATCTCGACAACAACGGCAAGCTCGAGACGATCCTCGCCGTCAATACGGATAGCCAGACGTTCCTGCATGTCTTCCAGCCGGACGGAGCCGAACGTGCCGGCTGGCCCCAAACGCTCTACAACTCCAATCTGGCGAGCCAGTCGTATCTGGCCGTTGCCGACCTCAACGTGGACGGGCACAAGGAAATCGTCTATTCGCACGAATCCTATCTCTACGTCCTCAATCCGGATGGATCCAATTTCTCGAGCGCCTGGCCGCTTCAGGCACTGCCGGCCAGCGAGGCCTTCGGCTACAACGCCGTCACGATCGGAGACGTTGATGGCGACGGCTTCCCCGAGATTGTGACCGTCCTGAACACGCTGTCCTCGACTTCCGATCCCTTCTTTTCGCCAGCGGAGTATGCCGATCAGAGGCTCCTGGCCATCCGCCGGGACGGCACGATTTCCAGGTCCTGGCAACTCAACGCTGGCAACGGCTGCTGGCTTGAGTTCTTCCCGGCGCCGGCGATCGGCGACTTCAACCAGGATGGAATCACCGATATCGCTGTCACCATCGGCATCGGCGGGAGCTCCTGCTCGTCTCCGACTGCAGGCGTGGTCACCGTTTTCAGTACAGGCACTCCGTTTCATCCCGGCTTGAACGATTGGCCGCTCGTGAGGCGCGATCCGCGGAACACCAGCGTTCTCTATTGCTCGGACTTTTGTCTCGCCGCCGGCCCGGCGCAAACCGTCCATGCCGGATCTTCAGCCGGCTATACCATTACCGTAACTCCCGGCGACACGCCGTACGATTTCCCGATCCAAAATTTCAATTGTGCGGGCTTGCCGATCGGGGCCTCATGCAGTTTCAGTCCTGCGTCGGTCACGCCCGGCGCTTTGCCGGGCTCGACGTCGCTCGAGATCAGCACGACTTCTCAAGCCCTGGTGGCGAATCCACCAGCTTCCGCTGGGCTCCGGATTTTTTCCCCTGCCGCCTTGAGCGTTTTCGCCGCAGGCTTCGCCGGAATCATGACCATTCGCGAAAAGCTGCGCCTGCGGAGAATCCTCGCGGGCCTCGGTTTCCTGCTGTCCGTTTCCTGGGTTGTGGCGAGCTGCGGCGGCGGATCCGCCGGCCGCAATCCCAACGGCACCCCGGCGGGTTCTTATACGGTCACCGTCTCGGCCACCGGCGAGTCCGGCAGGGCAAAGAGCGCGACCCTCAACCTGATCGTCAATTGAGCCCGCTTCGGCGCGGCTGCTATTGCAGCCGCAGACGCAAATCTTCCGCAAATTTTTCCACGCGGTTGAGCGGCACGATGTCGATGTGCTGCTCGCCGAACAGGCTCACCACGAACTGGTGCCGCGCGTTCTCCCTCGCCGCTTCGGTCTCGGTAATCGCGGTGAACTCGGCGTCGGGAATCCGCGCCCGGATGCGCTCCGCCGTATAGGCCAGTACCTTGGCCTGCGCGGTGTCGCGCCCCAGCGCCACCGCCTGCAGGTACCCCCGCGCTCCGTTCGTATAG
>DATJWB010000172.1:0-12750 GCA_035501495.1 Bryobacteraceae bacterium
GTCTTCTGTCAGCAGCAACGCGACCGCCGCCGCACCGTGCCGGTTTGAATGCGTCGGTGAACCGTCCGACTATCCTCCTGGAAGACTTGCGGAATTCGTTATCGGATGGGCGAAAAAGGCAGTGGCCGCAAAATCGTGTTGGTAATGTTGCTGACGATTTCGGCATCGCTGAAGCCCGGTTGAGCGCGGAACTTCTGCCACTCCGGATCGGCGCCGAAGTCCCGCCACAGCTTCTCCCGCGAAGCCAGGTCGTCGAATGCCAGCATGTAAGTCAGGCTCGGAAGATTGCGTCCGATCACCGTCTGTCCGAAGAACACCGGTGTCATCCCGAGGCGCCGGAAGATTCCCATTTCGCCGTCGCCGAACATCTGGATCTTGCGCCGGGAGGCTTTCTCGTTCACCGACTCGTAGGTGCGCATTTCAAAGATGCGCGCGGCGCGCTTGGGATCGGCGGGCGGAGTCTCGAGTGCCGGCATGCTGTCGAAGGCCCGCAGGAGCGTGCTCTCCATGCGGACGTACGCCGGGTCGGCGATATTATTGTAGGCGTCGAACCCCTTCTCGAACTCCTTGTCTTCGGCGAACTTGTTGTGGATGGTCTCGATCGCCGCGAACGACGGATAGGCCGCCAGCGACAGGATGTACGGACTGCGCTCACCGATCACGGGACTGAAGAATCCCAGTGGCCCCAAGCCGGCCCGCCGCGCGGCCGGCAGGAAAACCGTGCTCAGATATTGCGTGGTCCGCTCCACTTGCGAGCCGGTCCGCATATAGAAGTAGAGCAGGTGGAAGATCTGGTTCTTCGGCGGGTCTGCCGCGGCCGGATTCGCCAAACCCGACGCGGCCATGCCTGTCACGAACTGTCGCCGTTTCATGGGCAGCTCATCCGCCTACCAGGACCGTGGGAAAGCCCACCACAATCACGCCGCCGTGCGCTGTCATGTCGCCGATCCGCGCCTGGGGCAGACTGACCGTGAGCACGGTCATGGAGGCCTTGACGATCACGTCCGGCGGACCCACACACGTCAACATGTCGGTCACCCGCGCCGCGGGGATCGAGCCGATCAACACCGTCGGCGCGCATGGCGGAAGGATCGGCCCTCCCACATGCGGCACCAGGCCCGTCACCATCGGACAGACGTGCATGTCACCAATTCTGGACGCCGGCATTCCCATACATCAGCCCTTTCCTTCCCACAATTTGATTCGCCTCGTCACCTCCACACCCTGTGCGACGAAGCTCTTGAACTTCTCGGGCGCCTGGCGCGGATCTCCGCTCAGCGCCGCGAAATTCACCGCGCCCGCCACCGCCTTGGCCGTCAGGTAGGGGCCGGGCGGCACTGGCGGGAGATTCGGAGGCGCCAAACTATCGCCCGCAAAGAACGCCGCAAGGCCGGCACAGCCGGCGGCGGTCCCCAGGGAGGCGGCGTCGGCAGCCTCCTTGGCGGCACGCCGGTTCTCGTCGCTCGGCTGGGCGATCCACTTCTCAGTGGCCTCCAGCGCGGCTTTGATCTTGGCCGGAGCGTTCTCGGGGGTGATCCGCCGCGCCGACATCCAGGCCCACCAGACTGCCTCGCGCTTCGGTAAAGCATGCGCCAGAAATCTTACCGCGTCGGCATACATCTGCTGGTCCATCAGCTTCGCGATGAAGTCGAGCGGATGCATCTCGGGCTTGAGGAGCGCAGACGCTTCCTCCCCCAGTTCCGCAACAGCGGCGACCGACTCCGTGGTCGAATTGGATTGCACCGCGCTGTCCATGGCTAGTTGATCATCACGATGCCGCCCTTGATCGTGGTCATCGCATCTCCGGTGATCTGCACCATCGGCGCTTCTTCCTGAAGCTGCACCTGCGCCTGGATCTTGATCATCAGCGATGAAATCGTAATACTCATCGGGTCCATGACAATCGAGCTCTGGCCGCACTTGATGGTGATCTTGGTCACTGCTTCGGTAGTCTGTTGATTCTCGATCTTTTCGTTCAGGTTATTCATCACGTGGAGTGTATCGTCGCCCGGCGTCATCGGCGGCTTGCCGAATCCGATGGTGGTGGTGCGGTTGTGCTCCACTTCCACCGTCAAATCCTTCTCCGCATGGACCAGAATCTCCTCGCTGTCCTTTTTGTCCTCGAAGCGGATCTCATTGTAATTGTCGGGCGTTCCGTTCTTCGAACTCCGGCTCTTGATGCCGCTCTGCGTCTTGTTGTCCGGCAGGGTATACGGGGGCATCATGTCGGCATTGTACACGCTTCCTACGATAATAGGATGGTCCACGTCTCCTTCTTCGAAGCCGACCACCACTTCCTGGCCGATCCTCGGAATGTGGATGGCGCCCCAGTTCTTGCCCGCCCAGTGTGTCGCCACGCGGATCCAGCAGGAGCTGTCGAGATCGTTCTTGCCTTCGCGGTCCCAGTGAAACTGTACCTTCACGCGGCTGTACTTGTCCGGGAAAATCTCCTCGCCCGGAGGGCCGACGACGGTGGCGAGCTGCACTCCCCGGATCGAAGGGATGGGCGTCACCCGCTGCGGGCGGTAAGGCAGTGCGATGGGGATGCACGCAAATGTGTTGGTGTACTCGTACGGGGGCTCGCCCGTGCGCAGCGGCTGCCGGCCCTCGTGCTCCACGGACGTCAGCACAAACTCGCTGTCGTCCGAGTAGTGCTTCGAGAGATTGAACGTGTGGCCCGCCGTAAACGCGGAGTTCACGCTCTGGCCTTCGGCGATCAGCCCCCCGACGGCTTCCTGCTGCATCCGGATGTCCACAATCCGGGAATTCTCGGTAAAGGGCCATTGCAGGTGGTCCGACTGGTCGCCGCCCGACTTGTTGATTCCGTCGAAATGCCGCGAATATTCGCCCGGGAATTCGTACAACTCCTGGCCGGTACTTCCGGCCTTCAGTTTATGGGAGGTCTTGCCCACTTGTACCGTGTCCATAATCGACTTGTTGGCATTCAGGTGCTTGTACGGCAACTGGAAATGTTCGTCCCACACGGTGGCCTGCGGCGCGCGGATCTCCTGGCCTTTCGACCACACGAAGATCCGGTCCTCCTGCAGCTCGAAAAGATTGGTCAACTCTTCGTAAGTCGCCGTGGAATTGAAAGGAACATCGGGGTGCGACCCCGGTGTATTCGCCAGCACCATCTGGTGCCCGCCCTGGGAGTGCTTGAAGAAGTAGAAGATCCCGCATTCCTCCATCAGCCGGCAGGCGAAATTAAAGTCGCTCTCCTGGTACTGGCACACGTATTCGCGAACCTTCCAATCGCCCTGCTGCTCGTAGGAGACATCCAGCCCCGTTAGTACCTTTTTCAGGATATCGGGGATGGTCATCTGCTGGAACAGTTTGCTGGTGCGGTTCTTGGTCCACAGCCAGAATTGCGGAACCACCTCCAGGCGGTACCCCTTGAACACCAGGTCCCGCCCGCCCTGCTTGACCCGCCGGACCATGCCGTTGATATACCGCTTGCCCGTTTCGCGATTGATCTCCAGTGTGACCTTCTGCCCGAGCAGAGCATCGAACGGAACATCCGTCTGGATTTCAGCAACCACGTCCAGTTCGAAATGAAACAGCTCCGAAATCCCTTCCCGCCCGCTGAATTTCCTCACCAGCAGGGTATCCTTGCCAAGGGGCGTTGTCAGTTGGTACGGCCGATCAGTCTGTGCCCACATAATTCCTCGTTTGCAGTAAACCACTCCCTAACGGTCGTGGCTCGGAAGGGAGCCGTGGCATTGATCCGAGCCGCGCGCGTAAGCAAGCGGTAGCTTAGCTGTCCGCTGACAGCCGATCTCCACTATTTATATACGAAGTTACCGTCGGTTCCGACTGAAACGTGGATCGGCGCCAGTTTTTGGGCCTCCGCCAGGCGTGACAGAATCTGCCGCGAGACCTCCGGCAGGAGCGTATTGGTGAGGATATTGTCTACATTACGCGCTCCGCTTTCGACCTCGGTACAGCGTCTGCCGACCTCGTCCACCAGTTGATCGTCGTAGGTCAGCGCGAGTTTGTGGGTCTCCTGCAGCCGGCGCTGGATCTTGCCCAGCTTCAGCCGCACGATCAGCTTCATGGACTCATCTTTGATCGGGAAGTAGGGGATAATCACCAGGCGCCCCAGGAACGCGGGCTTGAAGATCTTGTTCAGCTCCGGTTTCAGGGCCTTGACCAGTCCTTCCGGGCCCGGCATGGTCTCGGGGTCGGCCGTCAGTTTCATGAGGGTGTCGGTGGCGGCGTTGGAGGTCAGGATGATGATGGTGTTCTTGAAGTCGATCACCCGCCCTTCGCCGTCCTCCATCATGCCCTTGTCGAAGACCTGGAAAAACAGCTCGAGGACGTCCGGATGGGCCTTTTCAACCTCGTCAAGCAGTACTACGGAATAGGGCCTGCGCCGCACCGCTTCCGTCAGTACGCCGCCTTCGCCATAGCCGACGTAGCCCGGAGGCGACCCTTTGAGGGTCGAAACCGTGTGCGCCTCCTGGAATTCCGACATGTTGATGGTGATCATGTTGCGCTCACCGCCGTACATCATGTCGGCCAGCGTGAGCGCCGTCTCGGTTTTGCCGACCCCGCTCGGACCCACCAGCAGGAAAACGCCGATGGGCTTGCTGGGATCTTCCAGGCTTGCCTTGGACGTCCGGATGCGCTCGCTGATCATCCCCAGGGCATGGTCCTGCCCGATCACCCGCTTGCCCAGGTGCGTTTCCAGATTGAGCACCGTCTCGACTTCGTCCTTCAGCATTTTGCCGATGGGAATGCCGGTCCAGGCCGACACTACGTCGCCCACGATGTGCGCGTCCACGCAAATCCGCATGAGCGGCGCTTCGCCCTGGAGTTTGTCGAGTTCGGTGTTGAGTTCGGCGAGTTGTGTGCGCAAGGCCGCGACATCCACCGGGGGCGCCGCGAGAGTTGCGGCTGCCCCTTGGGCCGCCGGTGCACCGTACGCCGTGGGTGGCGGCGCCGCCTGCACCCCGGTCGCAGCCGCGGCCGGAGCGGCCGCCGCCTGCCCGGAAGCCGCTGCCACCGCCGGCGGAGCCACCGACTCCTCGAGCTTCGCGCGCACGTCGCGAATCCGCGTGACCAGGTCCTTCTCCTTATCCCAGCGGGCCTGCAGGCCGGCCAGGCGTTCCTCGGCGGCGGCCTTCTGTTTGCTGATCCCGGCGATCCTTTCGCTGTGGTCGGCTCCCAGCGCGGCTTCCCGCTCCAGCACCCGCAGTTGCACCGCGCAATCGTCGATCTCCCGGTGCGCGTCTTCGACGGGCGGCGGCGTGGCGTTCTGCCCCAGCGCCAGCCGGGCACACGCCGTATCGAGCACACTGACGGCCTTATCGGGAAGCTGCCGGTCCGCCAGGTAGCGGTGCGACAGTTTCACCGCCGCGTTCACGCCTTCGTCCAGAATCCGCACGTTGTGGTGCTTCTCGAGAATCGGAGCCACGCTGCGCATCATCAACTGGCACTTGGTCTCGGTGGGCTCGTCTACCTTGACCACCTGGAAGCGCCGCGCCAGTGCCGCGTCCTTCTCGAAATACTTCTTGTATTCCGACCAGGTGGTGGCCGCGATGGTGCGCAGTTCGCCGCGCGCCAGCGCCGGCTTCAGGATGTTGGCTGCGTCGTTTTGTCCGGCCTGCCCGCCGGCCCCGATCATGGTGTGGGCTTCGTCGATGAACAGAATGATCGGCGTGGGGGAGGCTTTGACCTCGTCCACCAGCCCCTTCAAACGATTCTCGAATTCGCCCTTGATTCCCGCGCCGGCCTGCAGCAGGGCCATGTCGAGCGACCGCAGCGTGACCTTCTTCAAAACCTCGGGCACGTCGCCGCTCACGATGCGCATGGCGAATCCTTCCACCACCGCGGTCTTCCCCACCCCGGCTTCCCCGGTGAGGATGGGGTTGTTCTGCCGCCGGCGTGTGAGGATGTCGATAATCTGCCGGATCTCGAAGTCGCGTCCCAACACGGGATCGATCTTGCCATTCTTGGCGTTCTCCGTCAGGTTGACGGTGTACTGATCGAGGTTGGGAGTCTTGCCGCCGATTTTCGGCAACCCTCCGGCTCCCGGCGCCCCTCCGGCCGGCGCGGCCGACTCCGGCTCCAGGGCAATCTCTTTCGAGTCCCGGATAATCGCCGGCAGGATCTTCTTCAAAGCATCCGGCTGGATCTTCTGCAGCTCCCGGCCGATGCCCTGGATGATGCGCGCGAGTTCTTCGTCGGAAACCAGCGCCAGCATGAGGTAGCCCGTCCGGATCTGGCCGACCGAGCCGAATTCCAGCGAGCCGATGGACCACGCCTCGGTGAACATGCGAATCAACGACGGCGTCCAGCCGGGCGTTCGGGCGTTCCCGCGCTTCAACGCATCCAGGCTGCGCGAGAGTTCCGCCGAGAGCCGCGCCCGGTCAACCCCGAACTGTTTCAGGATGGTGGAGAAATCCGACTCCGAAGCATCCATCAGCTTCATCAGAAAGTGCTCGATCTCGATGTTGTAGTTGGTCCGCGCGAGGCAAAGCGCGGCCGCTTCCTCGAATGCCTTCCGGCACGTGTCGTTGAGTCTCGAGACAATCGCTTTTAACCCAATCGCCATCTGAATCCTCCCCAATCCCTGTGTTTCTTTCTCACAGCTCCAGGATCGCGTCTCCCGGATCTCTCCGGAAAGGCCTGGACTTTACCCACGAAGTCCACCCCAACTGCGGCCCGGGCTCTTCCTTCAACTCGCAAACCGGCACCTCGTCCCGCAACAGAATGAGCTGGACTTCCACATCGTACTGCTTTCCGGCATAGAACCGGGCAAGCGCGCGTATGTGACGGTACGCGTCACCCCCCGGCAGAAACTCCATGTAACGCTCCAGCGTCAGCGGCCCCAGTTGGATCCGTACGCGCGACTGCTGGTCCCAAATCTCATCCCCCACCACCGCCCCATAGCCCAGACGTTCGGAATAGCTCATCGCCTCACTCAGGGAGCACTGGGAATCCACTTCGACCGGATACCAGGCGCCCACGAACTGCTCGATCTCCACCGGCACCTCGAAATAATCCGCCAGGACCTGCCGCAGCGCCGTGGCCGAACGGGTATGCAGAGAGAGCAGCCCGCTGTAGAACAGCAGGGAGTCGTCCGAGACATCCTGGCGATCCTGGAGTCCCGGCGTGCCGAGACCCAGCAGCGCCAGCACGTGGTGCGAAAACGGATCCAACTCGCCGCGCTCGTAGGGGATGGTGAAGCGATATTTCTCCCACGCCTGGTAAAACAGGGAGATCATCCGGTGGTTGAAAATGTCGTAGAAGTCGCGCAGGGTGCGGTCCCGCATCGCGAGGCGGCTGATCACCAGTTCGCTGTAGACCAGCGGCAGCACCCCGGATGGTCCGGTGAGTCCCATGAAGTTCACGCGCATGCGGGCCGGGCCCGTTACCGGCCGTTCCAGTTCCTGGATGGCGCTCGCCGGAAATGCCACCGGGGCGTAGGAGCCGAAGCGCACCACTTCGGAGGACGGATTGCTGAACCGTCCCACCACCGAGCGCTTCGGCGACATGCGCGTCAACAGCCGCACTGCCTGAAAAAAGTCGAAGCAGTAGGGCTCGGCATCCAGCATGTACACGATCGGCCAGCGCACCAGGTCCACGGGTGCGCGCGGCGTTTCGTCGGTCAACGGCTGGGTCGGGCTGATCACACCAGTATCTTCCGGCCGGCGCGCGGCGGCCAGAGCCTCATGATTTCCTTGCGCTGGCGGGTCTTCACCTGCAACTGGCTGAAGCTGTTCATGGACACATAAAGCCCCAGAAACTGCTCCAGGACCGAAGCAAAGAGGTACACGCCGCCGCCCACGAATCCTTCTTCGTCGAGTTCGATCTCCACATGCGTTCCCCGCGCGAAGGCCATCCCGTCGTCCGATACGACGCGAGCGAAATGCCTCCGGCTGTTCAATGCCGTGATGCCTTCGATCTGCTTCTCGGAATAGGTGGATCCCGTAAAATTGTACAGCCGTAAAATCTCCTGGAGCGCCTCCCGTCCATCGCTCACCAGGGACAGGTAGTTGAGCGAAAGTTGCGAGGTCAGGCGCCAGAGCGAGTCCTTGGCCAGCGGCGGGCGGATGGTATCGGTGGGTTTCAGCAGCGCCACGATCCGCTTGATGGGCAGCGCCCCTTCGAGCTCGAAATCGCCATTCTCGTCGCCAAAGGGGAGCCGCGACGGCAGATCGCGGTTGGTGCAGATGGTCCGTACCATGAGGGTGTCCACGTGCGGCCGCACCGGGCGCCCGGAACGGTCCACCAGCGAGAGAAACACCTCGGTGCCTTCGTCGTCGCGATACCCCGACGAGCGCCGCGCCGGCCGCCAGAACATCTGGACCTTCTGCCGCCCCATCCCGTGGCGGAACGAGTACAGCGGCTCGAAGCGCAACACCTCCTGGGTCTGCGGGTTGGCGCTCAGCACCTCGGTCACTTCAAACACTTCGGTGGCCCGGCGCCGCGTCACGTCCGGGACCACCTGGTATTCGTATTTCGTGTGGTCCAGCAGAATCGGCTCGGCGGTCTGCCGGAACAGGTTCACGATGGGAGTGCAGCCCAGGCGGAAGGTGCTCTTCGAAACGCCGAGTTCCAGGATCTGTTTCCGGTCGGCGCGTTCGAACTGCGAGATCAGCAGGATCACCTCGGCGCGCTTTCCGAAGCCCGCCTGGCACACCTGTTGCAGCCCGCTCAGGTCCATGAAGAAGAACTTCTGGGGGAAGCAGAAATACTCCTGCAGCAGCCGGTATCCCACAAAGGAGCGGCGCGGATAGGGAAGGGCGCCTTCGTTCTCGCCGAAGCCCACCGGCTGCAGCGAATCGGGCTGCAGATAGACCGGAGGGATCTTCGATCGCGGGGTTGGATCGCGCACCAGGATCTGCACGCAGTTATTGCAGAGCAGCTCGTAGAGCGTGTGCACCATGTTGCTTTCGCCGCTCAGGTAAAAGCGCAGCGAGTCGAGCGACATCTGGGAAAACTTGAGATCGCCGAAGCTCTGCAGTTCGATGCGTACAGCGGCTACGGCGTCGGAGGTCTTGATCGCGGGCTGCAGCCGGTCGGGCGTCTTCCACTCGGCTTCCGCCACTTCCACCGGCCAGAACCACAGGTCATAGCACGTCTGAAATTTGCACGGGACTCCCTGCAGCGGCTTGGAGTTCAGCACCGAATCGCGTTCCAGCTTCAGCCCCGCCTGCGGCGTCACCTGCTCCGGATCGACGTGGAACTGCGCCACCGAAAGCGAAGGGATCGGACGAAGATAGTGCGGGTACATCACGCTGAGGAGCGATTCCGTGATTTCCGGGAATTCGTCGTCGATTTTGAGATGGACGCGGCCAGCCAGGAAGGCGAACGCTTCGAGCAGGCGCTCGACGTGGGGATCCTCGCATTTGTCCGGTTCCAGGACCAGCCGGGCCGCAACCTTGGGATACTTGGCGGCAAATTCGGCGCCCATCTGGCGCAGGAAACTCAGCTCGCGTTCGTAGTAGAGCAGCAACTCATCCCGCACTCGGATCTCCCTTCACCTGGTAGGCTCCGCTGGAAAGCTGGAGCACGGTGTCGAATGAGATGCGTTCGGGGGCGGGATCCATGTCGAGCAGCCCCTCGATCTGGAAGCGGAGCACGCTCTGCGTTGCCGAAATGTCTCCGACGGGGTCTACGCGGACGCGTTTCAGGCGCGGCTCAAACGTTGACAATACCGATTCGATCATGCGCGCCAGGGACGTCCGGTCGCGCGTCGATTCCCAGTTGAGGCTGGTGAGATCGGGAAGCCCGAAGTTGAACAGGGAGCGTTCCAGTTCCTGATAACGGCTGTCAACCGCCTCGGGCGTGCGGCGCGTATTCAATAGCCATTCGAGGTCGCGCCGCAGGGATGCCTTCAGCAGCCGCACGGATTGGGCGCGGGTCAGCGGCTGCTCGTTCTGGTTCTTGGGCTCGTTATCGATTAACCGCTCCAGCACCGACTGCTCGACCGTCTGATCCGGCTCCCATCGCGGCATAGGTTATCTTTCCAGCTTCATGGCCTCCATCGGGTCCAGGCGGCAAATCCAGGCATACACCCGGTCGCGCTCGTCCGCCGAACCTTCGGATTTTACCAAGCAGCGATAGAGTAATCCCAGTGGGTAGGTCAGCATTTCCCGCGATTCCCACTGTTCGAGTTGCTTTTGCTCAATCTCGGCCGCGGCCTCCTGCAGCAGGGTGACCGCCACAGCGCCGTTGCCGGCCGCGTCCGAAAGCCGCGCCAACTGGATCTTACGTTGGAAGCGGCCGCGCCCGCTCGGCTCCAAGGCAATCTCGCGATTGAGCAGTTCGGTGCAGACCTCCAGGCGCCCCGCTTTGGCTGCCTGCATCGCCACCTCGAAGGACCGCGAAGGAGAAGAAGCGCCGTTCCCCACGGCGGAACCTTCCTCCTGCGAGGCTTTCCCGGAGGACCCGCGGAGCACCTGCTTGCGAATCCACGCCTGTGTCTCCGGGTTGGCCGTCGGCATGTCGTCCATCAGGGTCATTTCCGGAAGCTGTGGGTAGCTCTCCAGCAACGACGCAAGTTCCAGCATCACCGCCCGGCGAACCGGCTCATAATAACCGCCCAGTTCCTGGCAGGCGAGCACCGTGTAGCGCTGCAGATCGAGCCATCCGCGCCCGCACTCCATGCCCATGGCCATCTCGGCGGCCTCCAGCATTTCGGGCCAGTTGGAATCCATTCGCGCGCGTTTCAGTTGCTGCCGGATTTCCGGAGGCGGCGGAGCCAGCTTGCCCGCGTCGATATGCGCTCCAGAGGCGCGCAACTCGCCCCACCGCAAACCCCGCAACATCAGGTACGATGTCGGACTGCAGGCGTTCTGCTGCCGCATGAACCTCGCCGCGGCCACCACGCGGGCCACGGCATCTTCGTAAGTCCCGGGCAGGGGGGCCAGGTATACCGCTGCCCTGGTGGGTGCGGCTGCCGCTCCCGAGGAGCTGTCCGGCGCCGCGGCGGCTTCCTCCGCGGTTGCGGTTGCCTCCGCTTGTGGCGCGGCTTCCGGCACCGGCTCCGGATCCGGTTCTTTCTCCCGCTTCCTCACCAGCAGAACGTGGTTGGCGGTCCGCACCTCGATCAACATGTTCCTGAGCGGGCGCAGGCTGGGACTCTCGTCCCCGAACCGCTCGTCGCAGAACTTCTCGATTTTGCCCAGAATCTCCAGAGTGGAATCGAACGTCTTCTCCAGCCCGGCGTAGAAGGCTTTGGGCGTGCCCTCAAATTCCTTGTCGAAGGCTTCCGGCGCGGTTTTGCCTTCTTCAATCTTCTTCTTGCGGGCCTGCTGCTTGTCCCACGTGTCGGCGGCATCTTCGGTCCCGACCTCGCGGGTCTCCATGATGCACTGCACGTAAGTCAGTCCGCTTTTGGTGAGCGGAACGAAACGCAGCGCGCTGGTAGGCCGGTTGGGCTCGCGGTCCGATTCCGTCCCCATCCACTCGATCGGGGCCTTACGCAGTTCCAGGTCGTCGTCTTCGATCGCCGGCCAGAGCCCGTCCCAGAAGGTCTCCATCAACTGCAGCACGAACTCGAGCCCGTCGCGGAAGCTCTCGATGCCCTCTTTCTTCAAAAGAGCCTGTGCCAGCCACACCGCAAGCTGCAGGTCTTTGGTTTTGGTAGCCAGCGCGTTGCTGATCAGTTTGATCGTGAGCGCCCAGTCGGCAACCTTGATCTGGGTCTGCCATTCGCCTTGCGCATCGGCCTGCTCTTCGCGGCGGGCTTCCCTGATTTGGTCGTAGATGGGATCGAACTTGAGGTATTTGCCGGTGGGGCTGTCTCCCGGAATCGGATTTAGCAGATCATTGCGCAGAGGCATTTTCTTGCGGACTTTCTTCTTCGCGTGAGGCGATCTCCAGATGCCGCAACTCGAGGATCGGGATATCCTCTCCGTCCACCAGAAGGCTCTTCTGGCCGAACGGGATCTGCTCTCCGTCCTTTTCTTCCCACACGGATGCGCGGCCCAACCGCACCGCATCGTCGGCGTGCCGGAAGCTGAATGGCGACAGCACTGGCACGAGCACCTCGCCTAATTCTACGCCCCGGAAGGACGGTCCGGTACGCACAATCACCGGCGCCCACAGCAGATCGCGAAGGCGCTTGGGGGCCTGCATTTCCAGCGAGGCAATGTGTTCGAATGGAATCCATATGTACTGCCCCGCCGCGAATACCTCCAGCCGCGGGCCGATCCTGGGATCGCTGTCGCTGATCGACTGAAACGGCGTCCCATTCAGGGTGCCGGACGGCTCGTGAACGTCCGATCCCGTGGTTGGATACTCCTTCTTGTCAAACATCTCCCGCCGGCTGCGATCCGCGGACAAAACGGCGCGATACAGCAACCCCCCGGTCATCGCCTCGGGGCTGCCCTGCGAGAGAATGTCGAGCTGCTTTTCCGCGCGGTCGAAATTGCCGGCAAAACACAAAAGCTCGAAAAGGAAGGTGCGGCGCTGGCTGTCGTCCGGGTGGTTCCGGAGCTCGCCATTCAGCGCCTGCACCGCCTCATCGAGTTTGCCAGCCTGGTACAGTTCCCTGGCCGTCATAAAGAATAGGTTACTGCGGTTTAGAGCTTCGTGTTCTGCGCCACATCCCAGCCCATCTCTCCGGCCGGCGTGCCGCTGCCATCGGGCTTCTGCACCTGGTAGTTCATGTTGATGGTCTTGAAGTTCAGGGTGATGCTCTCGGTGGGTGTGTCGTCCCCGTGCGAGCCGCCCAGTTGATACGAAGTCACGAAGACCTGGGTCAACTTGATCTTCAGGAACTCCAGCGGCTTCTCA
>DATJWB010000173.1:0-47442 GCA_035501495.1 Bryobacteraceae bacterium
ATTGCCTTCACCATGTCGGCCCGGACCGCTGGGCGATTCACGTGCCTCTCGGCAAGCTGAAGACCGAACGAATGATCCCGGTGGACTCGTTTGTTTGTGAACTCGTCCAACGCTTACGCTTCTTCCGCTCCTTCGATCCCGGCCCTGCCGATGGGCGGCTGCTGGCACGCCACAAACGCAAGCAGACACTGATGAAACAGCTGCGTCCATATCTGTCCGATGCCGCGGCCGCGGTCGGCATTTCCCAGCGTATCGTTCCGCATCAACTGAGGCATACATATGCCACTGAGATGGTGCGCGCCGGCGTCAGCTTGCCCGCGCTGATGACCCTCCTCGGCCACGTCAAGGCCGAGATGACGATGAAGTACGTCCAGGTCGCGGGCAACGATCTGCAACGTGAGTTCCACTTGGCACGCTCTCAACCCCGACATCTGGTGCCACAGCCGAAAGCGCCCGCGATTTCACCCCGTGCGGGCCTGGATGGTGTTACCGATGCCCTCCTGTTCTCTCAACACGCCATCGAGATGTTCCGGCGTTCCTTGCCAGACGGCCCTCCCCGGCGCTCCCTTGATCGACTCTCCAACCGATTGACCAAAATCCTTTCCGAGGCTCGCAAAATCAACCCCGCTGGATAACGGGCAGAGATTGGCCGGATAAACGCCCTACTCGCCATCTGACGCAATCTCACGCAATCACCGGTATTGCCGGCCGGTCAAGATCAGCAACAGCGACAAATCGGCCAAGTGGTCAGGTCCTATGTCGCACCGATGCTACCACCGGTACCCTCGGAGAATTCCGTTTCACCACAAATTGTTATGCGGATCTGTCCATGTCCGCGAGATCAGAACCAAGCCCGCTCCGGCGCCACCACCCGTCCGGACCGCACCTCGTTTTGGAACTGGCCTACCGCGCTCAAAAGGTCGGTCCCGTACACCTTGGCGAAGATACTCCGACAACCCCGTGGATCAGAGAAGCACGCCCGTTCGAATCTCAGAAATGTCGCCTTGCCGCTTCGCTCGATCTGACTGTCCCAGAAATAAATCCATGCCGTATAGCTGAACCGCCAGTCCTTCTGAGACGCGCCAGCAAAGGATGGCCATAGGTCCTCGGTGCTCGCCTGTGACAGGAACCCTCCTTCTGGCAAGCTCACCAAGTGCTGCCCTGGTGCGGTCGCCCCCATTGCAGCTACGACTCCCGCCACACCCTCTGAAACCCACGGCTGTCGCAGCATTTGGAGAACACTCAGCAGCGACCGATTCTGATTCAGGACTGCGTGCGACAGTTCGTGCCGAAGCAATCCGCCAATATCCGCCCATCCAGACGCTCTCGGTGTGACGAAGATGACTGTGCCTGTAGGAACCGTCACTGCGAGCGGACGCTGTCCGATCAGAAATGGCGCAGCGAACCTGATGCAGTCGTTCCAATTCCGGCAGACCACCACCTTGATCTTCTTCGAGCAACTTAATTCGTGAAAATTCTCTGCCATCGCCACGTAACGATCTACTTCGCGATACGCCGGATCCAAGACCGCAGAATCGGAATACAAAACATCCGCATGCGAGAATTGCACTTGCCGGTAGCCCGGATGCACCGGTGACCAGGCGAACAGCGGCCCCCACGGGAACGCCGCCAAGAGCGCGAGCATAATGAGGCCAAGGATACTGTGCTTCCAGCTCATGCGCATAGTGTAGGATGTTGCGGTGGCCGGCGTAAATGGTGTATTGAAGTTGCTTCTTCTGGCACTTGGCTGTATCACGCCCGGCGAAGAGAATGGCCGCCGGGGGACAGATCCTCCCCAACGGCGCAGCGTTTACAAACCGACTTGACGGGTAAACGCCAACCCATATACCGGCCGGGAACCCCGCATTGGCATTAGACCAGCGTCGAAATCTGCTTCGATCCGCGCTAAATCGCGCCGACCCCATCGGCCCACTATCCCAACAGGCGGTGTTCCTTCAGCTTCCGGTACAGATTCCGCTCGCTGATCCCCAGCACCCGCGCGGCATTGCCGCGATGCCCGTGGTGCGCTTCCAGCACCCGCCGGATGTGCATCAACTCCAGCTCGTCGAGCGTGGGAATGTGTCCGCCGTCCACCACCGGAACGAGACTCGCGGGCGGCGGAGGACTGCCATGCACCGAAGATGGCAGATGCCCGGCCAGGATCTCCTCGCCCTCGCACACCACCACCGCAGCCTCGACTGCGTGCAGAAGTTCGCGGACGTTCCCTGGCCAGGAGTGTCCGCGCAAGGCCTCCAGCGCGCTCTCACCCAGCACCTTGTGCGATCCGTACCGTTCGTTCAACCGGTCCACGAAGCACCGCGCAAGCAGTTCGATGTCGGGCCCGCGTTTGCGCAGCGGCGGAATCTCCACCGTGATGGTGCTCATGCGATAAAACAGGTCCTCGCGAAACAGTCTCTTCGCAACCATGGCGCGAAGATCGCGGTTGGTGGCCGCCAACACCCGCACGTCCACCCGAATCTCGCTGGTGCCTCCCACATGGCGGAACACCGAGGTATCCAGCACGCGCAACAGATTCACTTGGGTGGACTGGCTGATCTCACCGATCTCGTCGAGAAAGATCGTGCCTCCGTGCGCCACCTCGAACAGGCCGGGCTTGGCTTTGTCCGCCCCGGTGAACGCGCCGCGCTCGTGGCCGAACAGTTCGCTCTGCAGCAGGCTCTCCTGCAGCGCGGCGCAATCCACTACCACGAACGGCTTGCTCTTGCGCGGGCTGCGTGCGTGCAGTAACCGGGCCACGCGCTCCTTGCCGCTGCCGGTCTCGCCCGCGATCAGCACCGTGGAATCGCTCGGACCCACCAGCTCCACCAGGTGCAGCATGCGGCGGAATTCGGGGCTTTCGCCAGCCAGTGCGACTCCCGGGTCGGACGGCGTGAGGCCCCGCTCCAGCAGGCTCGCGCGCTGCCGCAGGGCGCGCTGCTCGATCGCCCGCTCCACACGGATCTCGATCTCGTCGAGAGGGCAAGGCTTGGTCACATAGTCGAACGCACCCACCCGGATGGACTCGATGGCGGTGTCGATCGAGCCGTGGCCGGTCAGCATGATCACTTCCGCCGAGGGACAGCGCGCCCGGATCGCTTTCAAAGCAGCCAGGCCGTCCATGCCGGGGAGGCGCAGGTCGAGCAGCACGATCTGCGGCTCCTTGCGCTCTACTTGCGCCACCGCCTCCTCACCGGAGCTCGCCGTCGCAACGTCGTGGCCCAGGCGGCGCAGCTCGCCCGACATCACGTGTCGAAAGGCAGCGTCGTCATCGACCAACAGGATCGAGGCGGAAGGTCTCATAACCGCGCTAGCGCCGGCAGAACCACTTCAAACGTCGAACCCCGGCCGGCTTCACTGGCCACACGCAGCTCTCCGCCCGAGCGCCGCACGAAGTTCTGCGCCAGAAAGAGCCCCAATCCGGTGCCCCCCTGCCGGGCGCTGAAGAACGGCTCGAAGATGCGCTTCAGGTTTTCCGGCGAAATGCCGCAGCCGTGGTCGGTCACCCGCACGCACACCTGCTCGCCGGCCTCCGCTTCCACCGTGACCCGGCTTCCCGCCGGCGATGCCTGCACCGCGTTGAGCAGCAGGTTGATCAGCGTGTGTTGCAGGTCGGCTTCCTCCGCGCGAACTTGCAGTCCCGAGGGCAGCGGCCGCACTTCCACCTTCACCGCATGTTCCCGCGCCGTCGGCTCGATCAGCCGCGCCACCGCGGCGATTACGGCCGCTACGTCCACCACCTCACCCTGCGAGCGCTGCCCGCGCGACATCCGCAGGAAATGCTGCGTGATCCCGCGGCACCGCAGAAGCTGTTCGCGCGCGATCGTGGCGCTTTCTTTGACCCAGTTGGAATCGGTCTCCCGCAAAATGCCCTCGACACACGTCAGCACCGTAGCCAGCGGCGTGTTCAGCTCGTGCGAAAAGCCCGAAGCCAGGGTGCCGACCGAAGCCAGCCGGTGCGATTCGGCCAGGTGAGCCTCGGCCGCGCGCCGCTCGGAAATGTCGCGCCAGACTTCGACCACGTGCTGCAGGCGTCCGGCAGAATCCAGAATGGGCGAAGCGTGCACCTCCTCCCAGACCACCTTGCCCTCCGGCGTCCGGCGCTCGCACAGCCGCACCTGCCGTGCCCCGGACTCGAGGCACGCCAGCGTCGGACAGTCGCCAACCTTGCAGCCGCCCGGTGTGAACTCCCGGCACTGGCAGCCCAACACCTGCTCGCGCGAATGTCTGGCGCGCAGGAGAAACGAATCGTTGGCGGCCACCACGTTGCGCCGGGGATCCAGCACCACGATCCCGTCGTCGATGCTGTTGATGACGGTCTCCAGCCGCTCGCGCTGATCCCGGACCTCGCCCACCAGGCCTGTCACCGAATCGGCCATGGTGTTGAACTCGCGCGCCAGCCAGGAAATCGTGTCGCTGCCGCCGGCCGGAACCCGCCGCGCCAGGTCACCGGCCGCGATCTGGCGTGCCGCAGTCTCGAACCGCTGCAGCCTGCGCAGCACCGCCATGCGGATGATGATCCCGATGGCGCCCACCAGGAACAGCGAGATGATCGCGGTAGCCGCCACCATCCACCGCAGGTCCTTGGTCATGCCCTCGGTCAGTTGATCGGTCTTATAGTCCAGAATCAGAATCCCGTTGATCTTGTGGCTCGGGTCGTGGCAGCGGAAGCATTCGGAGCGATTGCGGATCGGAATCACGGTACGCAGCACTTTGCCTCCGCTCGTTTCGATCACACGGCTCGATCCCCTTTCCGCGGCCGGATAGCGGTGGCAGGCCTGGCACGTCGGCGAGTCGATGCGAAGTTCTCCATCCGGCGCCCCGTTTCCAGCCGGATATCGCTCCGCGCCGGTGCGGTCGAGCAGAACCAGCCGCTCCAGGTGCGCCTGCCGGCGGAAGCTCTCGATCATTCTCGCCACCAGAGTCCGATCGTTCTCGATCATCTGGTGCTCCAGCGCCACGCGAATCAAGTCGCCTTCCGCCAGAGCCGTTACACGCGCCGTCTCCAGCAGAGACTGCATGTGATGCTGCGAGAATACGTAGGCGCCTCCCGCGCACGCGAGCACGACGGCCGCGGTGACTCCGACCGCCAGGCCGACGGTCGTGCTGGCGAAAGACGGCTTGCTGCCGCTGGCCACTGGAATGCTCGAATCATGTCACACTATGACGAAACCGTCAACGACTGCCCGTCTGTCACTGACATTCTGTCAGGTCACGCCTCGTCGGGATCCCGACGCTGCCCATTTTCATTGACTTGATGAATCGGCACGGGGCGTGCTCTCAAGAGCGTCTCGAAAAGGAGATCCCCACATGGAAATGTTGCTGATGGGTGCTTGCCTGAGTGTATTCGGTCTGGCGGTAGCGTGTCTGGCCTTCGGGGCGGCGACGCGCGAACCGGAGCAAACTGCCGCGGCGGCGCCCGCGGTGCCAAAAACAGAAGTGAAGGCGGCCGTTCGGCCCGCGCGCTTCTTCGGCGATCGGCCGGTTCTCCCTGCCTATTCCGACGTTCCGATCGAAGCCCTGTTGCTGCAGATCGAGAATCACGTCCGCCTGGAGCATGCGGCCGCGGAGTCGTTCCTGGAATCTCCCAACGCCTCGCTGCTGCACGCCCGTACCATTTCCTCGCTGGTGAATTGAGAGGTCGGCCATGATCCACGGAGATCTTCTCACAGGACTGCCACAAGAGGAAGCCGAGCGCGTGCTGGCGCTCGGCAAACGCACCGTGCTCACCTCCGGCGCGGAACTGTTTCACCTGGGGGATGCCGCCGACTGCATCTACCTGGTTGTTCGCGGGCGGCTGCGCCTGACCCTGCCCATGCAGGTGCGCGGCAAGGAGGAAGACGTCCTCGTGGAGGAGCGATCCAGCGGTCAGACGGTAGGCTGGTCGGCCCTGATCCCGCCCTATCGTTTCACGTTGACGGCCACCGCCCCGCTTGAAACCGAAGTGATGGCGCTTCCCCGCTCGGCTCTGAACGGCTACTTCGGAGCGCACCCCGACACGGGCTATGCGGTCTCCTTGAATCTCTCGAGCGTGATCGGGCAGCGCCTGCAGCTCTTTCAGGCAATGTGGCTGCGCGAGGTCCAACGCATGGTGGAGCTGCGCTGTGCTTAGGGTTAAAAGGGGAGTGGCGCAGGCCGCCTGGATCGGTGCGGCCTGCGCCTGGACCTGCATGCTTGTGGCCCTGGTGGGATGGCCGGCGCCGGCGGCGGATGGGAACAAGGCCCAGTCCACTCCGTCCGCCCCGCCCGTCTCGGAGCGCGTCGAGGTCCCGCCTCCGCCGTTCTCGGATGGAATCTTTCCCTGTTCCATGTGTCATTCGGGGATGCCGGTGGACCGCAACCGGCGCGAGCTGACTGCCATGCACACGGATATCGTGCTCAAGCACGACGAGACGCACCGCTGGTGCCTGGATTGTCACGACGCCGACAACCGCGACTCCCTCCACCTGGCCAGCGGCGAGCGAGTGCCGTTCGACGAATCCTATCGGGTGTGCGGCCAGTGCCACGGCGAAAAGTATCGCGACTGGCGCGCCGGCGTTCACGGCCGCCGCACCGGAAGCTGGAACGGCGCCAAGGGCTACCTGCTGTGCGCGCACTGCCATAATCCGCACCAGCCGCGCTTCCATGCGCTGGCGCCCAAGCCCGCGCCCAACCCGCCCAGCCGCAACATGAGGAGCAACCCATGAATGCGCGACGTGGCGCGGGCGCTCGTGCCTGCCGCGCCGAGACTCATCTCGGCGCTTTTTCGCGCGGCCCCGAACCATCCAAAACCTTCGCGGCACGGACGCGGCGGCGGCCAAAAAGCGCCCCGATGAGCCGGGGCACGGCAGGCAGGAGTGCCTGCGCCGCATTTTCACAGGAGGGAATCTGATGCCGACCCGCCGCTTATTCCTCGAGTCCGCCGCCGGCGCGGCAGCGGGCATGATCCTCACCGCCTGCGGTCCCAAACGCCTTTACGAAGCACCCAAGGATCGACTGAAAACCGCGATCGCCGATATGGAGCGCCGGTATCAGGAAGCCTACAAGCGGGAGATCAAGATCTCCGATCAGGGCCCCCTGCCTGGCGTGCATTTCGCCTACGGGCTCGACATCTCCCGCTGCATCGGCTGCCGGCGCTGCGTCTACGCCTGCGTCGCCGAGAACAATCAGTCGCGCGACCCGCAGATCCACTGGATCCGCGTCTTCGAAATGGAAAAGGAAAAAGGCGTGGACTTCTCGCACGCCGACCCGTACTACAATCCCGCCGAGGTCCCCGCGGAAGGCCACTTCTACATCCCGGTGGGATGCCAGCAGTGCGAGAACCCCCCGTGCACCAAGGTCTGTCCGACCGGCGCCACCTGGGCGGAGAAGGATGGCATCGTGGTCATCGACTACGACTGGTGCATCGGCTGCCGTTACTGCATGGCGGCCTGCCCGTACGGTGCGCGGCACTTCAACTGGACGCAGCCCGGCATCCCGGAAAACGAGATCAATCCCAACACGCACTACCTGGGCAACCGGCCGCGGCCCAAAGGCGTGGTCGAAAAATGCACGTTCTGCATCCAGCGGAGCCGCAACGGCCGCTACCCCGCCTGCGTTGAGGTGTGCCCGGTCGGCGCGCGCAAGTTCGGGAACATCCTCGATCCCGACAGCGAGATCCGCTACATCATCGAACACAAGCGCGTGCTGGTGCTGAAAGAGGAGTTAAACACGGTTCCGAGGTTCTTTTACTTCTATGCCACATGAGAATGCAGTCAACAGCATCCGGCTGTTCAGCGGCTTCACGCGCGGCAGCGCGCAGTTGATCCTCCGGGGGAACCGGGCCTACTGGACGTGGCTGGCATTTTTGGGCGCGCTGATCGTTTCGGGTGTGCTGGCCTATTCGCGGCAGGTGAGCGCCGGCCTGAGTGTGACCGCCATGCGCGACCAGGTGAGCTGGGGATTCTACATCGGCAACTTCACGTTTCTGGTCGGCGTGGCCGCCGCCGCGGTGGTGCTGGTGATCCCCGCTTACATCTACAACTGGAAGCCCATCCGCGAAATTGTCATCTATGGCGAGTTGCTGGCGATCAGCGCCATCACCATGTGCCTGATGTTCGTGATGGTGGATATCGGAAGGCCCGACCGCTTCTGGCACCTGATCCCGCCGTTCGGTTTCCTCAATTTCCCGCGCAGTGTCCTGGCCTGGGACGTGATGGTGCTCAACCTGTATTTCCTGGTGAACTTCGTAGTGGCCACCCATATTCTCTACCGCGCCTTTCACGGTAAGCATTACATCCGGAACCTGGTCGTGCCGCTGGTGCTGCTCAGCGTCCCGATGGCGGTCGGGATCCACACGGTGACGGCGTTTCTGTACAATGGCCTGGCCGCGCGGCCCTATTGGAACAGCTCCATTCTGGCACCGCAATTCCTGGCGTCGGCCTTCTGTTCCGGCCCGGCGATCCTCCTGGTGGTGCTGCAGGTGCTGCGACGGTTCACGCGCTTCGAAATCCAGGACGCGGCTATCTGGAAGATTGCCGAACTGATGGCCTATGCCATGTTCCTGAACCTGTTCCTGCACGGGGCAGAGGCGTTCAAGGAGTTTTACTCCAACACGCAGCACCTGCTGTTCACGCGCTACTGGTACTTCGGGGTGGGCAGCCACCATACCCTGGTGCCGTACGCCTGGAGCGCCGTAGTGCTGAACCTCGTCTCGTTCGCGCTATTCATCTCGCCCCGGACGCGCCGGAACTTCTTCCTCCTGAACCTCGGGTGCCTGGCCACCTACGCCGGCGTCTACATCGAAAAGGGCATGGGTTTGATCATCCCCGGACTGACGCCCGACACCCTCGGCGAGATTTACGAGTATTACCCGACGCTGATCGAACTGCGGGTCGCGGCGGGGATCTTCGCGGTCGGCTTTCTGCTGTTCACCCTGATGTTGAAGGTTGCGGTACCGATCTCACTGGGCGAGTTTCAGGGCAAGGAGAACCGGCAGGCTCTTCCCAAAGAGGACCTCAGCGTGGCAACGGCGTAAAAGGCGGGCCAATCGGGCCCGATCCCGTAGTGGCGCACTCGCCTCCAATCGGCGTACACTAGTCCCTTCGCATGCTGATGGAGATGAGTCATTACGAGATTGCGCCCGGCAAAGTGGTGATCAAGCTCGCCGGCAAATTAATGATGGGTCTGGAAAGCGAACAGATCGTGAACCTGGTGGAGGAGTTGCTTCGCCAGGGCAAACGCACCATCATTTTCGACCTTTCGGGCGTGAAGGCGATCGACAGCACCGGCATCGGGCGCTTCATTTCCAGCTACAACAAAGTGGGCGCTGCGGATGGCGACCTGCGCATGGCGGGCGCTACGGGACACGTCTTCCAGACCTTCCACGTGAGCCTGCTGGACACCGTTTTCCGCTTTTTCCCCACCGTCGAAGAAGCCTCCGCGGCGTGACATTTCGAAAATCCTGACAGCGGTTCCCGGCCGCATATGCCATGCTGAAGGGAAGTGAACTCCCGCGTTCCCATACGCCACCTGGTCGTCCTGCCGGCTCTGCTCCTGCTGGTAGCCGCGGGGATGGCCCAGCGGTACCGGACGCAGCCCCGCCAGGAGGATGAGGCCCCTCAACCGGTATTCCCGTCGGGCGCCGAGTTCCACTTCATCCGCCTGGAGTACACCGATCTTCCGGAGCACCACCGCGGTTACGGTTTCGCGTCGCGAGGCGCCACCGGAGAGGGCTGGTGGGTAGTAGACTGGCCCGACGCCGATAATCATTTCAGCCTGGGAGTGGGACGCCTCACCCGACTCGATGTTGGCGACCCGCGGCACTTTCGCATCACCGACAACCAACTCTTCGACCACCCCTGGGTCTACGCCACGCAGGCGGGCTGGTGGGATCTCAGCGACGCCGAGACCTCGCGACTGCGGGAGTATCTCCTGCGCGGCGGCTTCCTGGTGACCGACGATTTCTGGGGCGAAGAGGCTTGGGACGTATTCCGCCGGACGATGGAGCGCGTCTTGCCCAACAAGCCCATCACCGATCTCGCGCAGTCCGACGCCGTGATGCACGTGCTCTACGACATCGACGAGAAGGACCGCACGTTTATTCCGGGCACGCGGCATTTGCGGATCGGCCCCGGCGGATCCGTAATCGTCCAACAGCCGCCCGGCAGCGTCCCCGCCTGGCGCGCCATGTTCGACGACCACGACCGCATGGTGGTAGCGGCCAACTACAACACCGATGTCGGCGACGCCTGGGAGTATGCCGATTCGCCGTATTACCCCGAGCCGATGACCGCCCTGGCGTACCGCTACGGCATCAACTACCTCATCTATTCCATGACCCATTAACGCCGTGGCGCGGGCACTCGTGTGCGTCCCGACTCATCGGGACGCTTGTCGGGCTGCTGGGACCAGCAGCGGCCAACTGGTCCTGCCGTATGCGAGCCATCGGCATAGTGGGCGAAATCGACGAAGACCCGCGCAGAAGCGCCCCGCGACCTCCCGCCCGGGCCGGTCCAGTTGATTGTCGTCCGGCCGGACGAAGATGAGGCGGGCGCCTTTTGGCCCTGGGGCGTGTCGGAGGCTTGGAGTGACGAGCTGGGCGGCGTGCGGCAGGACATTTACACTCTGGCGGACGGCCAACCCGTAGATGCATCCCGGTGAGATCTGACTCGCGAGTTTCCCGTTTGGCGATACGGCGGGGATGAAGCTGCGGCCGGTGCTTGTGCCGGCGGGGCCGGTGGGTCCTATCCCCGAGATGTGGACCCCGGAAGACCCGAGTTCCGGTCGACAAATCTGACGGCCGCGTCCGTGCTCCGGTTGCACAAATTGGCCACCATTCACGCGTCGATGATCGCGCGTCACCTGGGCACCTTGCCGCAGCCTCAGAAAACAACCGTGCGAAGCTGCGCGATCTGCTGGCCGCCTGGTGAGGTAAGAATCGCTCAGTTCGGCACGAATTATCCGGAACCGGGTTGGGGTTGAGCAGCGCGTCAACGAAGCCCCTACAAGCTTGACCGCGCCCGCCTCCAGAATGCGCGGAACTGGCTTCCCCAGGGTTCGGCTGCTACCGGCGGCGGCGAACCACAGACAAACTCTGATGAGATTGGAAGTCTGATGTGTATGGAGTCCCACGGCCAGGCCGTGTTCAATTTCCTTGATGGCAGCACCTGCGTCGGCTTCAGACCTGCGCTTTGCGCGCCGCAAACCACTGCCCAGTCACGACGCTCTCTCTTCCCGCTGGGGCGCTTTTCGGGCGCCCCTCCCGGTTCATTGGTGGCTCGCGGTGTAGTGGGCCTTGAGCAGGTCAAAGCCGAAATCGTTCTGGTAATCGCGCCACACCGAGTGGATGTGATTTCCCTGGTCCTGCGTGCAATCCATTTCGATCAGGAAGCCGGGCGTCTGGACGCGGTAATAGTGCAGGCCTCCGCGTTGGGTTGGCCCGGTCCAGGCGAAGAAGGTGGCGTCCTTCGGCTGCTTCCGCGCCAGCTCCATGCGTCTCTCCGCCATCGCCTGCGGCACGTTCGAAGCGTACAGCTCGACGATGGTCATCAGCTTGTCGTACTGCGCGGCGGTCATCTTGGCGGCGGAGAGGCCGTTCGGAGCGCCATTGAGGGCGGCCTTGCGGGAAGCGCCGGTGATGATGTCCTTCAGCGCTTCCTTGTCCACCACGGCCACGTCCTGCTGAGCCTTGTCTAACGATTCAATCATGTCGTAGCCGTAGTCGTCTTCGAGTGCCAGGACGCGGAGTCCCTTGCGGGGTCCGATGCGGACTTCCGCCGGGTTGGACCCGAAGAACGACGGCGAGTCCGACACCTGCCCGTCCACGATCGTGTAGTTCTGGGCCAGGTGGTGGCCTTCGACGCGGTAGCCCCACGTGCCTTTGGCCGACGGGGTGCCGAAGATCGTGATGAAGTAATTGTCGGGATCGCGGCGATTGGCGGGCTTGGCCCCTTCGAGGATCAGCAAAACCTGCTCGAGGCTCATGATCTGCTGTGCTTTGATCACGCCCTGCTGGCTCAGCCCGGCGGTCAGCAGAGCCGTGGCCAGTTCACGCTGAAAGGGCTGCATCGCGCCGAAGGGCATGCCCTTGCGCAGTTCGCGGTCGCCCGGTTTATAGTTCGCTCCGGTCGGCACAAAGTGCCAGCTCAGGCGCTCGTCGTCGTCAAAGGCGTAAGACGCCTTCGCCTTCTGGTCGGGCCAGAGCGAATTCAGAAACGCGTTGGCGGCGTCAGCCATCACGGAGGAGGGCTCGGCGCGCTTATATGCGGCGGTCAACAGGAGGGCACCGACGCCCACGGCGCCTGCGCGGAACCAGACAGATTTCATGCATGGAATTTTACACCAATACCAGCGGCGTAGGGCAGCGAACTGGATTCCAGTAGACAATCCCGGGACGACTTGTCCCAAAAACAGAGTGCAACCACCTTGTTTTTCAGCCAGCCGTGGGACAGATTGTCCCATGGCTCACGGCTTTCCGAGCGCGCACAGCGGATCCCCCAGCACCACGCCCTGCCAGCTCAGCCAGCGCAGCCCGAGGTAGTAGCTCTCCGCCAGGTTTCGCCCTCGAAAATACGCTGGAAACAGGTAGTCCGGCCGGACGCACCCCACCAGGAAAGGCTCGTAGACATTCCCGGATGCCGCGGTGGCGCCCTCGTGGAGCAGGTCCGTGCTCAAACCCTGTGGAGAGCCGCCGAAAAAGTGCAGCTTGTCGGTCCAGTTCGTGTAGGTCCAATCGTCGGGCGGTTTTTTGAAGGTGCGGGCGTTGGTGGATACGAATTCCGTCGCAACCGCGCCGGGCAGCCATTCGATCCCCAGTCGGCGGCGCTTGCGGTTGGGGTCATTCGAGCCGAACGAGGCATAGCCGATCACGTCCTTCTGGCCGTAGAGAACGGTGGTGCTCTCGTCCAGAATCACCCGGTCGGCAGGTAACAGGATCGCGGCCGTGCGCAGCCAGTTGTTTCCATCCTCATCGCTCGGCGATGACAGGTCGATCACGAACTTGCCGCGATTCCGGGCCGCCAGCGAGCGGTCGATCATGTCCTTGACTTCGCCGAAATCGTACGAGGCGAGCCGGGTCACCAGGTAGATGGGAAACTGCGGATGCCGAAACGGGGTGTCCCGTTTCATGAAGAACGGATTATCGAGGGCGCCGGCACGCCCGTACGTGTTTCCCTTGAGCTTCGAGTACAGCAGCGTCAGCTCGGAATCAACGGAAGCGTTCTCGGCCTTCAGCCCCGATCCCGAACCCGCGACCTTCAGGGGCACGCCCAGCGTGGTCACGAGGTAGAGCACCTTCTCCTGCAGTCCGGCCTTCTTCAGACAGTCCGCAACCGGCTTTTCGATCTGTTGTTGATAGATGTCCCAGGTGATCTCCTCGTCCGGGGTGGCGGCCAGATAGCAGACATTCTGTGCGGGGACCGATCGCTTCTGGCGGTAGTAGTCCGCAATCTGACCGGAAACCGGAGCATTCCGGTTGACCACCAGCAGCACATTCTCTCCGGTCTGCGCATGGAGACTGGCGGTGACGCCAAACAGGAGAAGAAGAAGCAGGGAGCCCACAAGCTAGATGGTATCAGCCTCGAAAATCACTTCGTGGGCACTGGCACGAGTGGCTGCGCCACATCGCGCCCGAAGGCCGGGTCCCATCAGTACAGCGAAAAGAGGAAGGGTGGTCAGGAGATGCCGGGTTGGAGGTGCGGTACGCCCGCCCGTTTCAGGCGGCTGCGACTTGCCACGATCCCATAAACCGACCGCACCGTCCCGGGACCTCTGTTACAATACTTACCAAACAGTAGCGTTGCGGGTAAAATTGAATATTTCTATTCCACCGATTCATAATTTGACTGGCGTGCCGGCTCGCCGGGGCCGATTCTAGGCTCCCTGGCCATATATGGACTTCGATCAGCTCCACACTTTTCTGGAGATCGTACGGCTGAAGAGTTTTTCCAAGGCCGCCCAGACCTGCTATCGCACGCAGCCGGCGATCAGCGCCCAGGTGCGGCAGCTCGAACAGGAACTCCACGCCGAGCTGTTCGAACGCTTCGGCAGCCGGATCTCCCTGACCACCGCGGGCCGGATTTTTGCCGATTACGCTTCCCAGATGCTCGATCTGCGGCGCCGCGCGCAGGATGCCATCGCGGAATTGGAGACCAACCCCCGGGGTGAACTGGTGATCGCCGCCAACGAAGCCACCTGCATCTACGTGCTACCCCAGGTATTTTCGGAATATCGCCAGCTTTTCCCCGCGGTCCAACTGCAGGTCCACCGCTCATACGGTTCCCACGTGGTGGAAGCGGTAATGGACAATTCGTCGGACTTCGGGCTCACCCAATTGCCGGTGGAGGAAAAACGTCTGCAGGTGGTCAGCATCTACCACGATGAGATCTGCCTGATTGTTCCGGCGGGCCACTCGTTGGCCGGCAAGAAAACGGTCTCGCCCGCCGATCTGGTGGAGGATTTCCTGGTGCTGCCGCAGGAGGGCAAGACGCGCACCCGCCTCAACGAATGGCTGGAGCCCGTGGAAGATGAAATCCGCATTTCGATGGAGCTGGACTCGACCGAGATGATGAAGCGCTTCGTAATGGCCGGCCTGGGAGTTACCTTTCTGGCCGTCTCGAACTGCCGGGAGGAGATCGCGGCGGGCAAACTGCGCGCCCTATCGCTTTCTCCGGAACCGATGGTGCGGCGGTTAGGCCTGATTTACCGTAAGGACAAAGCGCTGTCGAAGGCGGCGCTAGGCTTTATCCAGGTTGTGCTTGATAATGTGGGAGAGGCGCCCAGGGTGCTGGCATGATGACTTGTCCGCGATGTAAGAAGAACTTCGTGCGGGAAGCGGCCCGTTGTCCCCACTGTGGAGAGCCCAACCCCGAATCATCGGGCCTCTTCCAGACGTCCACCGTGCTGATTTCGAGCGGCGGCGCCGATCTGGTGTACCGCTCGGTGGATGAGGTTCCGCCGCAATTGCGGACCAAGCTTCTGAAATCCACCAACGGGGCCAATTCCGCCACCATCCTGATTGCCGACCAGCGCGGGCGCAAGGAAATCGCCAAGGCCATGAAGAACCTGCCGGGGCCTGCGCAGCGGCGCCTGATGCACTCCATCTTGGGAGGGGACAGCTCCGGCCAGGCCATGGGCTGGCTCACTCCCGCCCGCAAACGGGCGATTGTGGCCGGAGTCGCGGTGCTGGCCCTGGCCCTCATCACCCTGGTATTCACGCACAGGTGGTAGGAGTCCGCCCGGGCGGGGCGCCGGTCACTCCGACGCGGCCAGGAATTCGAACGTATCGGTGTTGGTGCGAACCACGAGGTGGCCCGGACCCAGAGGCTTGCCTTCGGTGACGAAGAAGACCGCGCCATCGGTGGATTCGCCTTGCGCCAGCTTGGCCTGCACCAGCGTAAGGGCGCTGGCGATGGCGGCCGACCGGACCCTGGTGGCACTCATGGCCAGCGCTGCCAGGCGACGCTGTTCGTACCCGTTGGTGGACCGCAGATGCGGGTTGCCATAGACTCCCGCCTCGTAGGCCTGTACCAGCTTGACGACATCGTTGCCGCTGCCCTTCTGAAAGAGCATATTGATGACGGTGTGCGAGGGCGTGGCCTTAATCACTTCGCCATTCTGGCGCACGTAGCTGAAGTCCTCCGGGCGGATGACGTAAGGACCCGCGGATCCGTTCGAGACAGCCACCTGGATAATCGCATACTCGTGCAGGTGGGCCGGCATGGGGGCGAACATAACGGTCACACCCGAGCGCGTAAGTGCCTGGTATTTCAGACCATTAGATTCGAATTCGATGACTTGGGCCTGCGCGCAGTGGTATAACAGCGGGAGTGCCACGATGCACGCCCCCAGAAGCCGCCTCATGTGACCATCTTACGATAGGGGATACCTCGCGGCCGGAAAAAAACAATGCTCATCGACCAAAAGCCGATCGCCAACGCCGGCAATCGCCCCAGCCGCCATGGTCTGGAACAGCACGGAATCCGGAACATCAACATCGCTTACTGGAACCTGGGTGATGCGCAATTGGTGGAACATGCCGTGCAACGACGGGAGGGCAGTCTGGCCAGTGGAGGCTCCCTGGTGGTCCGGACGGGGCAGTTCACCGGCCGTTCCCCCAGAGACAAGTTCATCGTGAGGGACGAAATCACCGACTCCACGGTGGAATGGGGCGGCGTGAACCAGGCCATCTCCGAGGCTCATTTCGACCGGCTTTTCGCGCGCATGCTGGCATTCTGGCAGGGCCACGAGGTATACGTCCAGGACAGCTTCGTCGGCGCCGATCCGGCATATACTCTGCCGGTTCGCGTGGTGAGCCAGTTGGCGTGGCACAATCTGTTTGCGCGGCAGCTCTTCATCCGCCCGGATCCGGCCGAGGCCGCGGAGCACGTTCCCCAATTCACGATCCTCTTCGCGCCCGACTTTCAGGCCGACCCGGCGGGGGACGGCACCAATTCGGAGACCTGCATCGTTCTGAACTTCAAGAAGCGGCTGGTGCTGATCTGCGGCACGAGTTACGCCGGCGAGATGAAGAAATCGGCCTTCACCATCCTGAACTACCGGTTGCCGGCGGAGGGCGTGTTTCCCATGCATTGTTCGGCCAATGTCGGGGAAAAGGGCGACGTGGCGCTGTTCTTTGGCCTTTCGGGCACGGGCAAGACCACGCTTTCGGCCGATCCGAACCGCCGGCTGATCGGGGACGATGAACACGGCTGGAGCGACCACGGGGTGTTTAATTTCGAGGGCGGGTGCTATGCCAAATGCATCCGGCTCTCCGCGGAGCAGGAGCCGCAGATCTGGAACGCGATCCGTTTCGGAACGGTGCTGGAGAACGTGGCCATGGACGCGGAGACCCGCCAGTTGGATTTCAACTCCGACGAGATCACCGAGAACACGCGCGCGGCCTACCCTTTGAGCTTCATCGAAGGAGCGGTCATCCCGAGTGTGGGCGGGCATCCCGCCAACGTGATCTTCCTGGCGGCGGACGCGTTCGGGGTGCTGCCGCCGATTTCCAAGCTGACTCCCGAGCAGGCCATGTATCACTTCCTGAGCGGCTACACGGCCAAGGTGGCGGGCACCGAGCGCGGACTGGGCAAGGAACCGCAAGCCACGTTCAGCGCCTGTTTCGGGGCCCCGTTCCTGCCGCGGACGCCGGCGACGTATGCCTCGCTTCTGGGCGAGAAGCTGCGGCGGCACGGCGCCCAATGCTGGCTGGTGAACACCGGATGGGTGGGCGGCCCCTTCGGAGTCGGTGAGCGGATGAAGCTGCGCTACACGCGCGCCATGCTGAATGCCGTGCTCTCCGGGGAATTGAAGGACGTGCCGGCGGAGCCCGATCCGGTGTTCCATGTGGCGGTGCCGAAGTCGTGCCCCGGCGTGCCGTCGCAGTTTCTGGACGCGCGCGGGATGTGGGCGGACAGAACGGCATACGACAAGGCGGCCCGGGACTTGAGCAATCGGTTCAACAAGAACTTCGAGAAGTTCCCGCACGTGAGCCTGGAGATCGCGCAGGCGGCCCCGGGAAAGTGATGGCGGGCCGGGTTCCGTTATTCGAATCGTAAAGCGGTCACCGGGTCCAGCCGGGATGCCCGCCGGGAGGGTATGTAGCAGGCCGCCAGGGCCACCAGCCCGAGGAACACAGGCAATACGACGAAGGGGGCCAGGTCCGACGGGTTCACGGCGAACAGGAATCCGGCGATCCACTTCCGGGCGGCCAGCGATGCGACGATGCCGGCCGCCAATCCGCCGACGATCATCGGCAGCGAATTGGACAGGGCCTTGTGGAGGATGTCGATGGGCTGGGCGCCGAGTGCCATCCGAATTCCAAATTCGGACGTGCGTTGCGCGACCGCATACGAAACCACGCCGTAGACCCCGATGGCCGCCAGCAACCAGGCGGTGGCGGCAAAGACGATCAGCAGCCAAAGGCCGAGGCGGCGCGCGGAAATGGTGTCGGAAACGATCTGCTCCAAGGGTTTGACGTTGTATACCGGCTGCTCGGGATCGGCCTCGAGGACCGCCTTTCGCACGGGGTCCGCGAGGGCGCCCGCAGGGAAGTCGCCGCGCACCAGGAACGTGAAATAGGTAATGCCGTATTGCTGGTAGGGCATGTAGATCTGCGCAGTGGCCGGCAGGCCCAGGCCATATTGCGCGACATCTCCCACCACTCCGACTACTTCCCGGAATGGAGACTCGTCGAACCTGCCGGAGGCCGAACCGGCACGGATCTTCCGGCCTAACGGCGATTGGCCCGGGAACCAGGAGCGCGCGGCGGTCTCGCTGATGAGGCAGACCGGCGGGTGATGCTGGTCGTCGCGAGGATCGAAAAGGCGGCCTTGCCGCAGCGGGATGGCGAGGGTCTGGAAGTAGCTGGGGCTGACGATGTAGCGGTCGGGGCCGCGTTCGGCGGAGTCGGCGAGCCGGCCGGCAATCTCGAACCCTGTGGTGTCGAAATCGCCCGATAAGGGAAGGACACTGACGGTGGCCGCCTGGCGCACGCCGGGGAGCGCGGATAGTTTCGCCAGCGCGCGATCGGAGAACCGGATGGCCGCCGCCTCGGTGGGATAGCGTGCGCCCGGCAACGCCACCGAAGCGGTGAGGACGCCGCGAGGGTCAAACCCGGGACTGAGGCGCTCGAGACGCAGGAAGCTGTTTCCGAGGAGACCCGCACAAACCAGCAGCACCAGCGCGAGTGCGATCTGGCCCGCCGCGAGAAGATTGCGGAGGCCATGACGATGGTCGCCGGCAACGCGGCTGCCATGCCGCAGCACGTCATCGGAATTCGGAAAACGCAAGCGGAGAACGGGCGCCATTCCGAAAAAGAGAGAGGCTCCTACGGAGAGCGCCAGCGAAAAGAGGAGCACTCGGGAATCGAGCGCGATGGACTGTGCGTCGGGCAGGACCCGGGCGGCCGCCGCGGCAAGAGCCTCCTTGCTCCACCATGCCAGCAGAAGGCCACAGGCTCCGCCGGACAGCCCGAGGACCAGGCTCTCGGTCAGGAGCAATTGTGCCAGGCGCGCCTGGCCTGCTCCAAGGGCGGCGCGGATGGCGAATTCCCGGCCGCGCCGGCTCGATCGCGCCAACAGCAGGTTGGCGATATTCGCGCAGGCGATGAGCAGCAAGAGGAGCACCGCCGCTTCGAGCGCCAGCAATGGGGCGCGAACCGCGCGGGTCAGGTCGCCGCGAAGACTGACGATGCGAGCGTTCAAGCCGGCATCCACGTCCGGATGCTCCCGTTCGATCTGACGGGAACGGACATCCAGTTCCGCCTGCGCCTGCTCGATCGAGACATTCGGGAGCAGACGAACGATGGTCTCCCAGTGGCGCCCGTCGCGCGAACCGCCCCCATATGGTTCACCGGTGGGACGGTAGATCCGCGCGGGCTCGTCGGCGAGGCTCGGCGGAAGCAGCGGCAGGTCCGGCCCGGCGACACCGACAATGGTCAGCGGGCGGGAATTGATCAGGACGGGGCGGCCGATGACCTGCGGGTCCGAATGAAATTCGTTGCGCCAAAGATCGAACGAAAGCACGGCCACATTGTCGTGGCCTTCGCGATCCTCCTCCGGCAGAAAGAAGCGTCCGAGCAGCGGCTCTGCTTCCATGACGGCGAAATACTGGTGCGAAACCACCAGCGAGGCGATCCGTTGGACGCGCCCGTCATGCGACAGGATCGGCTTGTAGTACGACGAATACAGAGCCGCGTTCTGCAAGGTCTTGCTTCCGCGGCGCCAGTCTTCGAAATCGTCGAAGGAGACCGGCCCGCGGCCGTGGCCCTTGGAGGCAGTCCAGATCATCGCCAGGCGGCCCGCGTCCTTATAGGGGAGCGGGCGCAGGAGCATGGCATTGACGATGGTGAATACCGAGGTCGCCATGCCGACACCAACCGCCAGCGTGAGGATGGCGGCCAGCGCCAAGGCGGGTGAGCGGACTAAGGAGCGGACGGTGATGACAGCGTCTTTCCAGATCATTTCCGACAAATTGTCTCGAATGCAGGTATCCCGCCAAATGCAAGTGCTTGAATTCGCTGTGTTGTCGAAACTGCTGGCGGGACAGCCCGTCCCATTTCCGGCCAGTGGGTGCGCGCGAAAATCGTGTCAGAGCCCCGGAATCCGCACTCGCAGCAGCTTTGCCTGGCGCGCGCTGACGGCGATTTCGGCCGCATCGGGCATCACCAGCAGGAAGCTGCTTTTGAAGAAAGGACGTATCTCTTTGACGCGCCGCAGATTCACCAAAGTAGAGCGGCGGGCGCGGAAGAACGACTGCGCCAGGGCGGATTCCAACTCGGCGAGCTGGTAGTTGACCACGTACGATTCGCCGGCTGTCCTGGCGCGGACGAGCCCGCCCTCGACGTTGAAGTACAGGATCTCGTCGGGATTCAGCAGCACGAATCGATCGCGCTTGCAGGCGACGATCTGATCGAGAACCGGCGCGCGGCTCCTGGCCACCTCGGCGACCAGGCGGTCTTCCTCGCTGCGCAGGCGCTCGAATGCGCAAAGCTTGGAGGCGCGCTCCAGCACCATGGCCAGCTGCTCGTTTTCGACCGGCTTCAGCAGATAGGCCAGGGCATTGGCTTCGAAGGCCGCGAGGGCATGCCGGTCGAAGCCGGTGACGAAAATGATGAGCGGGCGCGGCAGGTCGGCGGAGAGCGAGCGAATCACCTGGAAGCCGTCGAGTCCCGGCATCTGGATGTCCAGGAACACCAGGTCGGGGCGCAGGTTTTCGATGCGTTCGAGCGCCTGCAAGCCGTCGGACGCCTCACCCACCAGGTTGACGTCGGGATACCTGGACAGCATGCGGGTGAGCCGCGAGCGTGCGGAAGCTTCATCGTCCACGATCAGGCCGGTCATCCCGCTCACACGCCGGCCTCATGCCGCGCAACGAGGACCTCCTGCCACGGAATGAGAATGGTCACGCGGCTGCCGATCGAATCCGCGGGCTGCACGTTCAGGCTGGCGCGGCCGTTGTAGAGGGTGCGCAGCCGGTCGGCGATGATCCGCAGGCCGAGGCCGTTGCCGGGCCCGGGAACCGGCGTAGCGGTTGCTTCGACGCCCACGCCGTCATCCTCCACGGCCAACCGGAGAAACTCGCCCTCGAGCGCGGCGGTGATGTTGATGTGGCCCTGGCCGACTTTGGGGGCGAGGCCGTGCTTGATGGCGTTCTCTACTACAGGCTGCAGGATCAGGGAAGGAATCGGCGCCCCGGAAACGGTGGGATCGACGTCCATACTGACGCGCAGGCGGGCGCCGAAGCGCACCTGTTCGATGCCGAGGTAGGTGCGCAGGAACTCCATCTCTTCGGCCACGGGCGAGAACTGCTGGTCGCTGTGCATCAGGACGTGGCGGAAGACCTTGGCCAGCAGGACGGTCATGGCCTCGGCCTTGTCGGGGTCGGCGACGATCAGGTCGGCAATGGTGTTCAGGGAATTGAAGAGGAAGTGCGGATTGATCTGCGTGCGGAGGGCCTTCAACTCGGCCTGCGCGGCGAGCTGCCGCAAGGTGGCCTCGCGATTCTGCCGCTCGATGGTCTCGGCCTGATGGTTCAGCGCTTCGATGCGGCTGCCGATCTGCCCGGCGGCACTCTCGACGAATTCGATCTCGCTGGTGATGAGGCTGCGGTGGAAGCCGCCGGGCGCAATCGCCATCACGTGGGTGACCTCGCCGTGGACGCGGATCGGAACAAATACCTCCAGGTCGAGGCCGGGCAGAATTCTCCGGCCGGGATCGCTGCAGCAGACTTCCCAGGAGCGGCCTGCATTGGCGGCGGCATGCGCTACAAGCCCAGGGATCTCATCGCGAGGCAGAACCGGCGCGCCGCTGATGTCCAGGGCCTCGCAGATGATCTTTTCGGCGACGGGAAAGAGATCGGCCGGCGCGTCGATTTCGGCCATGCGCTCCCAAAGCTGCTCGAGGGCGGAGCCGAAGTCGGGCTGGCGCAGGATCCAGGCGTCCACGAGGTCGCCGATCAGACGGCAAAGAACGTAGAAGACCAGCAGCAGGGAGGCGATGAGTCCGCCGGCGAGGGCGGCCAGCGAGACCTGCGGGAAGGCGCCCAGCCGTGCCGCCAGCCCCGGCAGAGTGCCGGACAGGAAAAACCACGTCCACACGCCAATCAAAACCGCGGCCACGACGCGCAGGCTGTGCTTGATGAGGAGGTCAGAGGAGCGGAAATTGGCGAAGAAGAACATGGCCCCCAGCACGGCCAGGAAGGGAGACTGTCCCCGGACAATCGCCAGCACGCTCTGCATCTGGGGGGAAACGGCGGCGTGCGCATTCTCCTGCACCAGGATGGCGATGGTGGAGCCCCATGCGCCCACCAGCGTCATGGCCAGGTAAATGCGGTCGGTGGTCACGCGCAGCCGGCCTTTGAGCAGCAGAATCGCTCCGGCGGTCATGAGGAAAGAGGCATTCCAGGCAACCACGTGGGTAGTGATGCGCTCCATGATCTCGCTGCGCACAAACGGGCAGGCGAACAGCAAAGCGGAGATCCAGACGGCGTTCCAGATGGCCAGGCGGATGAGCCACCGGTTGGCGCGGCTGTGCCAGGTTCCGGGCGCGGACGGACGCGACCAAAGCTGCAGAAAACTGATGGGGAACATGGCACCGCCGGTGAGGCAGGAGGCGCGTGCCAATCCCACGGAGAGCACACCGAACGGCTGTCCGGCCAGGATCAGCAGGTACAGAATCAGGCCGCCGACGTTCCATAGCAGCGCGCACACGCCCAGCAGCGGTGTGCCCGGACTGCGGTAGGCCGTGCGGCGAATGAGCAGAACCAGGAGCACGGACAGGACGGTGCCGGTGCCAAAGCCCAGCAGCTCGGCAACCATCAGGTAATCGGACATCAAGTCCTTCATTTGCCCCTCTCCGTCATCGTGCCTATCTTAATCTGTTATCGCGGTTGGCGCGCGAACTCCAAGTTTCCCGAACGACCGTGGATTTTCTCACGCAAGTGTGGAGTTTCGCGGATTGAGCGTGACGGCAGGCTCGCGGGGTGGATTCCCGTTCGACAGCAAATTTCCACGCTGGTGCGATTCTCCTGGCTGAATCCGGCGGCTGCCGGGTACGCTTCCCATATGAAATGGACACGTGCAGGAATTCTACTGATGAGCGTCCTGCTGGCGCATGGTGAGTCGCGGCACAAAGCGGAAGCCGTGACCGCGCCCGGCGGCGGCAACGCAAGTGAGATCTCTTCCGCGCGCGATGCTCTGCGCCAGGTAACCGAGGCGCTGGGCGAGGACCATCCGTTAACGGGAGTGATGCTGCGCAACCTGGCGCTGGCGATGCAGGAGGGCGGGTATTCCAATTACGCGGAGCGCTATGCGCGGCGAGCGCTCGCGATCCTGGAGCGGCATTTCGGGCAGGACGACGTAAGCCTGGTGCCGGTTCTGAACGTGCTTGCGGAAGTGGATTGTTCGCAGAGGCGATATGCGGAAGCGCGCGATCTGGAAATGCGGGCCGTGGCCATCGGCCCCGACGCCGGCGCGCACTATGGGACGGCGCTGCACAATCTGGCGGCGGCCTACCAGGCGGACGGGAAACTCGAGGAGGCGGCCAGGTACTACCGTCAGGCTTTGGCGGCGCGGCAACAGTCTTTGCCGGCGGGCCATCCGTACATTCGCATGACGCGCGCGGCCTTGGAACGGGTGGAGCGGTCCGCCAAGATGATGGCGCGACGGTAAGCAGAGGGAGCGGCAGATTCGAGAAGCTTCGCGGGCAGCCTCGAAAATCCCTCGTCGTTACTGGCACTGTACAGGCCCGACAAGCGTCCCGATGAGTCGGGACGCGGCAGCCTGCGCCACATCGATTTGTGGGTTAGGGCTTGTTGGAGGCCGCGTCCAGGGCCAGATATCGGTCGCGGTGCGCTTCGGGTTCGGCGTGAGATTCCACGTCGATCCGCATGCGCTCGTAGTTGTCGGGGCAGTAGGCCGGCCACTCCGGCAGGCCCGGGCCATTCGGATTGCCGGTCTTGACGAAGTTTACGAAATAGGCCTGCATCACCTTCGAGACCTGGTAGTCCGCAGGCTCCCAGGTGTATCGCTTGTCGAGATCGAGGTTGCCCATGGCGTACTGAATCTCGGCGGAATGAGACGCGCCCCGCGGGCCCGCGGGCAGTTGGGCGCCGCGTCCGGGGGCCCTATTGCGACCACCACCCTGCGCGGGCGCGGCGCCCGCCGGGCCGGACTCGCCGGGCATCCCCAGGTAGGCGGGACGCGGGCGGGCGTAGAGGTAGCGGTATACCGGCTTGCCGCTGGTCTTCATCTGAAGTTCCGTCCACTTCCACGTGCTGAACCCGACAAAGCGGGCGCTGGCGAGATGGGTTGCGGCCTCATAGACCTGATCTGTGGTGGTCGCGGCGTAGGCCTTGAGGATGCCGCCGGCGTTGTCGCCGTAGAACCTCCTGATGGCGTCGGCGAGCGTCTCGGGCGTGGGATCGCCTTCACCCAACACGGAACGCGCCGACTGCTCCTGGGTGTTCGAGCCCGCCAGCAGCGGGACCTTGGCTTGTTCGCCGGCCTCGAAGATTGCGGTGACGGACTTCGGCAAAAAGTAGCCGTCGAGCGCGGTGCTGAAGCGGAGTCCCTGGGCCTTGGCCGCGGCGTCCTGAATCTGCTCCGCAGTCATGGCACGCAGGGCCGCGAGGGTACCGGCGCCCGCAGCCGCGCCGAACTTGACACCGTTCTGCTCCAGCTCGGCGAGGGGCTGAGGCAAGCTCGAAGTCATGGCGCCGCTTTCGCCGATTGCGCCGGCGATGAGTCCTCTCGAAAGAGGGGATGCCATGAGCCCGCTGACGGAGATCGATCCGGCCGATTCTCCGGCGATGGTGACGCGCTTCGGGTCGCCGCCGAAGGCCGCGATGTTCTTCTGCACCCACAAAAGGGCCGCCACCTGGTCGAGCAGCCCGTAGTTGCCGGCTGCGTGATGCGGCGACTCCTTGGTGAGTTCCGGATGAACAAAGAAGCCGAAGATATTGGTGCGGTAGTTAACGGACACGGCGACCATGCCGGTGCGGGCCATGTTCTCGCCGTCGTAGCGGGGTTCCGAGCCATCCCCGTTCTGGAAGCCGCCGCCGAAAATGTAGACGAGGACAGGAAGTTTCTCGTCCCGAGACTTGGCGGGAGTCCAGACGTTGAGGTACAGGCAGTCCTCACTCATGCCGTTGCTGCGGAACCAGTAGTCCGCACCCGGGGAGGTCCGCTGCATACACCGGGGGCCAAACTGGTCGGCATTGCGAACGCCCTTCCAGTTCCTGGGCGGCAGAGGCTCGCGCCAGCGAAGGCTGCCAACCGGCGGCTGGGCGAAGGGTATGCCTTTGAAGCTGCGCACGGCCCCGCTGGGCGGGACGGTGGTTTCCAGGATGCCGTTGGCGGTCTTGACGCGATCGGCGGCGAACGAGGGCTGAATCGCGGTGGCGCCGATAGCGACAGCTATGGTGGAGAGGATCGATGTGTAGGCCCGCATAAACATATCTATTTATCCGGATGGTAACACCGGACGCAGGAGAGCGGCAGCCGCGGCCACCCCGCCCGTGTGACACAATCGTGAGATGCCGCGCGGAAGGTTCGGTCTGGCGATGGCTTTATGAGACGGCGGACATTTCTCGGCGGGCTCACGGGAGCCGCAATCTACCGCGAGTTTCTAACGAACGCTCGCGCACAGGGCACTTCCGCGGCGCCAAACCTCAAGATCCGCGAGATCCGCGCCGTCCGGCTGCGCGATAGCATCAATAACCGGTTCGTGCGCGTCTACACCGAGCAGGGGCTGACGGGTACCGGCGAATTCATGGACACGCTCGGCGCCGAGTACATCATCAACAACAACATCTCGCCCGCCCTCGCCGGCCGCGACCCGCTGGATATCGAGGGGCTCCTCTTCAGCCTCTGGCAGGACCGGCTGCCGGGCGGGGCACCGAGTGCGGTGTTCGTGCGCGGGATGGGCGGACCCTACCTCACGGCGATCAGCGGTGTGGAAATGGCGCTGTGGGACCTGGCCGGCAAAGCCATGGGCTTTCCGATCTACCGCCTGCTGGGGGGCCGCGTGCGGGACCGGGTGCCGGTTTATCTCCATGCCGCCGACGCCGCGGATGCCAAAAAGCTGATCGCCGAGACCCAGGTGAAGGGTCTCAAGATCGGCATCGATTACAAGCCCTGGGACTCGACGATTCGGAAAGGGACCGAGCCCGAGAAGTCGTTTAACCTGCACCTCAACAATTCGCAGACCGATGACATCGTGGCGCTGGTGGCATCCGTGCGGGAAGCGGTGGGGCGCGACTACGACCTGATGCTGGAATGCCACACGCGCTTCGACACGGAATCCGCCATTCAGCTTTGCCATTTGCTGGAGCCGTACCGGTTGACCTGGGTGGAAGAGCCGATTCCCAGCGACAACCCCGATGCGATGGCCAAGGTCCGGTCGCAAACGCGCGTCCCCATTGCGGCTGGGGAGAACATTTACACGCGGTATGGTTACCGGCCATTCCTGGAGAAGCAGGCCCTGAGCATCATCCAACCCGACATGTGCAAAACGGGCGGGTTGCTGGAAGGCCGCAAGATCGCGGCGCTGGCCGAGGTCTATTATGTGCCGGTGGCCCCGCATGGCGTCGCCTCGCCGCTTGGGACCATGGCTTACGCCCACGTGTCCAGCGTGATCCCGAACCTGTTGATGCTGGAGTGGACCCACTACCTGACCAGGAGCATCACGAGTCTGACGGAGCCGGTCACGCTGAAGGATGGTTGCCTCGTCCCGTCCGCCAGGCCGGGCATCGGCGTGGCCCTGAACGACGATGCCGTGAAGGAGCGCACCGAGACTGGCTTCCGGCCGCTCTGATGGCCGTCCTCCTCAGAACCGCGCGTCGATCCACTTCTCCACGTAGTCGAAGAAGTTCTTGACCGTGTTGGAATACTGGCCCGGGGTTTTTTCGCAGGCGGTGCACGGCTGGATGCCGTGCGTGGCTCCCTCGATCACCACGAAGTCCTTGTCCTTGCTGGCGGCCACCTCGAAGTGGACTTCGTTGTCGCGGACGAAGTAGTGCCCGCTCATGGCGGTAAGCAGGATGGGCACGGAGATTTTCCGCAGCGCGCAAGGCGTGGAGTTGTTGCTCGAGCACCAGTCGATTGCATCCATGGAATCGCCGGCGCGCACGGCATTGGCGCTGAGGAAGGACTTGACCGTCAGCAGGCGGGTCCCGCGTTCGAAGGAGGCATTATCGGCCGCCGACAAGCCTCCCGCGGGGCGGACGCTCTCCACGATCCGGGTCACGATGGTGCCGTCGTTTTGGAGGAGTTTCCGGGGCTCGAGCGTGCTGTGATGGATGCCGGGGTCCAGTTGCATCAGCCGCGCGCCTTCGCCGCGCGGGACCAGGAACACATCGTCGTCGCCCTTCAGTTGCCGGGCTTTCTCGAGAGCGGCGTCAATCAGGCGGTTCATGCGGGCGGCCTGGGCCTTGAAGTAGCGCTGCTGGAACTCCCGGGAGTAGTGCGACGCGCCGCGAGGGTTGTAGCCGTTTTGCGGGTTGAAGGGATCGAGCGAGGGATCGATCCGGCGCGGATCGGCTTCGTCCATCACGGCCGGGTTGATGCTGCGCAGACCGTTCACCGAAACCCCGGGATGCGCGTCGGCGAACACGATACCGTCCGCGCGCGGGAGCCCGGCGAGATCGCCCGTGCATTGAACCAGCTTATTGGGGCCCTGGCAATAGGCCGGCCCATTCTCCGCGACGGCCTGGTAAAAACTCGTGGCCGGGCCGCCGCCGCTGTGCCCGAAGAGCAGCACCTTGCGGATGCCGGGTTGTTTCCGAAGGAACTCGACGCCGGATTTGATATCGAGCGCGTTCTGCTCGAACCGCACGGCCGCCTCGTTATTATCCGATCGCGGATTGATGGCCAGGACGAGAAATCCCCGCTTCGCCAGTTCTCTGGTGCCCAGGTGGGACAGGAAATTGGCCGTGCGGTGGACGATCAGGATGGCGACATGCGGCGCCGGTCCGGAGTCCGGCTTGTACAAAGCGCCCTTGGTGGCGGACGGCGTGAACTGGATGTATGCCGGGTTGCTCTGCGCAACGGCGAGCGACGACGCACCCAAAAATGCGGCGACCAGCTCGAGCGCACGATTTCGGATCTGCATAAGGGTGGTTTACGGGCCGCAAGCCTAGCGTCAACATACCACCAAAATGTTCCGGCAAACAGCGAAACCCGGGCGGTGCCGTGCGGGGGCGGGCGGCGCGGCTCTCAGCAAGCCGCCGACTGCATTACAATAACCGCATTATGTTTTCCCGACGGATTTCGCTTCGTGCCACAGCCTGGCTCTTGACAGCGATTGGGCTCCTGACCGTGTCGTTCGCCCAAAACGCCAAGCGCCCGCTAAACCACCACGATTACGACGGCTGGCGGTCGATCGCCGGCCAGCACCTTTCCACGGACGGAAAGTTCCTCGCTTACAGTGTCTTCCCCGAAGAAGGCGACGGCGAAGTGGTCATCCGCAATCTGGTAACCGGCAAGGACCAGCACGAGCCGGCCGGCGCGCGTCCGTTGCCGGATACGGCCGGTGTGCCGGAAGAGGGTCCGGGGCCGGTGGCGCGCGGGGTTACCGTGGCGTTCTCGGCGGACAACCGCACGCTGGTCTTCTCCACCTTCCCGCCCAAGGCGGAAACCGACAAAGCGAAGAAGGAGAAGAAGACCGCGGCGCAGATGCCGAAAGACGGCATGGTGATCGTAGACCTGGCTTCCGGCAAGACGACGCGGATCGAACGTGTGAAGCGGTTCCAGATGCCCGAGAAGGCTTCGGGCTACCTGGCGTATCTGCGCGAGGCGCCCGAATCGGCGTCGAGTGCGCCGTCCCGTTCCGAAGGCGACCGTCCGGTGGCTGACCAGCAGGGGGGACGAGGCGGCCGCGGAGGCGGAGGCGCCGGTGCGGCGGGCCGCGGCCCGCGTCCGGAATTCGGCACCGACCTGGTGCTCCGCAACCTGGGGGACGCCACCGAACGAACCTTCCCGGACGTGGTGGAGTTCAGCTTCGCCGAAGACGGCAAGCAGTTGATCTACGCCGTGGGCGCGCATGACGCCGCCAAGAATGGCGTCTTCGCCGCCCGTCCGGGATCGGCCGATGCTCCGTCCGCCCTGCTCGACGGCAAAGGCAAATACGCCAAGCTCACCTGGGACGAGAAGCAGACACAACTCGCCTTCCTGAGCGACCGCGACGATGCCGCGTCCAAGCCGCCGAAGTGGAAGCTCTATCGCTGGGACCGGCAGAGTCCCACGGCCGCGGTACTGGCGTCGGCCGAAATGCCTGGCTTCCGCAGAGAGTTCGTCATCAGCGACAAGGGCACCCTCGCGTTTTCCAAAGACGGCAACCGCGTCTACTTCGCCTGCGCGCTGCCGCAACCAGAGAAGAAAGATGAAGCCACACCGGCCACCGCGGAGGCTCCCACTGACGAGAAGGCCGTGGTGGACCTGTGGTCGTACAAGGACGACTACATTCAGCCCATCCAGAAGGTCCGCGCGGCGCGCGATCGCGACCGGACGTTCACGGCAGTCTACCTGATTCCCGAGCACAAGCTGGTGCAGATCGCGGACGCTTCGCTCGAGAGCATTACGACCTCGGAAAGCGACTGGGTGCTGGGGAGCGACGATCGCGAATACCGCCGCTCGTTCGACTACGAAGGACAGGGCTCGATGTCCGACCTGTATGTAGTGGACGCCAACACCGGCACTCGCAAGCTGGTCAATAAGAAAGGACACAGCGCGACGTGGTCGCCCAACGGCCGCTACCTGTTGACGTTCGACGGCAAGGACTGGAGCACGATCTCGGTCCCGGACGGCAAGACCGTGAACCTGACGGCCGGCCTTCCGGCGAAGTTCTGGAACGAAGAGGACGATCATCCGGCCACGCCCGGCTCGTATGGATCGGCGGGCTGGCTGAAGGACGGCAATTCCGTGCTGCTCTACGACCATTACGACATCTGGCGGATCTCGCCGGACGGCACGGGCGCGAAGAACATCACCGCGGGCTACGGGCGCGCGCATAATCTGCGCTTCCGCTACACGCCTGTGGAAACCGACAACCCGCGCGAACGCTGGATCGATCCCACCAAGCCGGTAATCTTCCGGGCGGAGAATCTGAAGACGTGGGAGAGCGGCCTGTTCCGCGGCAGCCTGGACGGAGGCGAGCCCAAGCCGCTGGTGGCGATGTCGGCCAAGAGCTTCTCGCCGCCCGTGAAAGCCAAGGATGCGGATGTCTATCTGCTCACCGAGCAGACCTTCAACGAATTTCCCGACCTCCTGACTACCGACGGCACGTTCAAGGAGTTGCGCAAAGTCTCCGATGTGAATCCGCAGAAGTCCAAGCTGCTGTGGGGAACTTCCGAGGTGGTGGAGTTCAAGAATGCCGACGGCGTGCCGCTCACGGCCGCGCTGTACAAGCCCGAGAACTTCGACCCGCACAGGAAGTACCCGATGATGGTCTACATCTACGAGAAGCTCACGCAGAACGTGAACCGCTTTGTGAATCCGGGCCCGGGAACGAACATCAACTCGAGCTTCTATGTGAGCAACGGCTACCTGGTGCTGGAGCCCGATATCGTCTACACCACGGGATATCCGGGCCAGAGCGCGCTCAAGTGCGTGCTGCCGGCGATTCAGGCGGTGGTGGACAAGGGAATCGTGGACGAGAAGGCCATCGGCATTCAGGGCCACAGTTGGGGCGGATACCAGATCGCCTACATGGTGACGCAGACCAATCGGTTCCGCGCCGTGGCGGCGGGGGCGCCGGTGGTGAATATGATCAGCGCCTACGACGGAATTCGCTGGGGCACCGGGTTGCCGAGGCAGTTCCAGTATGAGCGCACCCAGAGCCGCATCGGCGGATCGATCTGGCAGTACCCCACGCGCTTCATCGAGAACTCGCCGATTTTCTGGGCTGACCGCGTGCAAACTCCGGTGATGATTCTCCAGAATGACGCCGACGACGCGGTGCCGTGGTATCAAGGTGTGGAGTTCTTCCTGGCGCTGCGACGCTTAGGGAAGGAAGTCTACCTGTTCAACTACAACGGGCAGCCGCACGGAATCCGCAACCGCGCCGACCAGAAGGACTACGCCATCCGCCTGCAGCAGTATTTCGACCATTACCTGAAGGGGGCGCCCGCGCCCGACTGGATGGAGAAGGGCGTGCCTTACCTGGAGCGCGATCACACCGCGCTTTCGACGCTCGGCGGCGGCCAGTAGCATTGGCTCGACTGCCGTTCGTCGCCGGGGCGTATCTGGCGGGGGCGCTGGCCGTCTCCGCCAATCAGTCCCTGAAGCAGCCGGATGGCCGGGACATCGCGACTTCGGAAATCGACGCCACCGTCACACGCCTGATGGATGCCGCCCACGTGACGGGCGCCGGCATCGCCGTGTTTCAGAATGGCCGGATCGCGTACCTGAAGGCCTACGGTTATCGGGACACCGAAAAGAAGCTGCCGCTCACGCCGAATTCCGTCATGACGGCAGCCTCTTTGAGCAAATCGGCTTTCGCTTCGGTGGTCATGCGGCTGGTGCAGGACCAGGCGCTCGACCTCGACAAGCCGATCGTGCAGTACCTTCCCAAGCCGCTTCCCGAATATCCCAGGTATGCCGACCTGCAGGGAGATGACCGCTACCGGAAGCTCACGCTGCGTATGCTTCTCAGCCACACCAGCGGTTTTCCCAACTTGCGCGCATTTGAAGACGACCGGAAGCTCAAGATTCACTTCGAGCCGGGGACGCGCTACGCGTACTCCGGCGAAGGGATCAATCTGGCTCAACTCGTGGTCGAAACTGTGAAGGGGCAATCTCTCACGGTGTTGATGGATCAAACGCTCTGCCGTCCGCTTCACATGGTCCGGACGAGCATGGTGTGGCAGGCGCGCTTCGAGGACGATTTCGCGAACGGGTATGACGAGTATGGGCGCTCGCTCGGCCCCGAGAGGCGCCCCACTCCCAATGCCGCGGGAAGCATGCAGACCACGCTTGCGGATTACGCCACGTTTCTGAGCGCGATCCTGCGGCGGCAAATGTTGAACACACGAACTACAGACAAGATGTTCGCACCGGAAGTCACGATCCATTCGGCGCACCAGTTCCCGTCTCTGGACAACACCACCACGACCGCCAATGACGGTATTCGCCTGCGCTACGGATTGGGGTGGGGGCTCTACTCATCGCCATATGGGAAGGCGTTCTTCAAAGAAGGGCATGACGAGGGGTGGAGACATCTGACGCTCTGCTTCCAAAACGGCAGCGGAATCTTGATCCTGACGAACAGTTCCAACGGCGAGGGAATGTTCAAGCCTCTCATCGATGCGGTGGTGGGGCCCACCTCGTTTCCATTCGATTGGGAGAACTATACGCCCTACAATCTGCTTCCTCCGCTGCCGAATCTGAAGGAGCACAAGAAGGCGAAGCTTGCGGCGGAGCAGTCGAGCAGGCTTGCCGGACGTTACGCACTCGGTAAGGACGCGATCCTCACCGTGACGGTGGAGAACGGCCACCTGTTCATCCAGGAGAACGGCGAACCGAAGCAGGAGTATCTCGCGCAGAGCCCTCGGGACTTCTACTCGGCGGCCTCGAGCGACGAGTGTACCTTTAAGCCTGATGACGGTCCGGCGCAGGCGCTCGTTCTGCATGTCGACGGGAAGGACTTGGAACTGAAGCGGGTTCGATAGCGAGGACCTCGAGGTTGTGGCGGCGAATCCGGAACGCGGCATGGCCCTGCTTTGCCCGGATACCCGACAACCCGGTGGCGCCTACGGGCGGCGCGGAATACGGCGGGGGAAGATCGACCCGAGTCAACACACGCGAAGGGAAAGAGTGCCTGCGCCACGTCGGTGCTATCCTGAGGACTTGAACCCCTTTGCTTTGCCCCGCCTGGCGCTTCTGTTTGCCGTGGCGTCCGCCGCCGCTGCCCAGTCCTCGGTGCTGCTGGATGCCATGTCCCAGGAGCTGAGTCGTAACTTTACTGTTTTGAAAGAGAAATCGGACCCGCCGCCGTACTTTCTGAGTTACGAGGTGACCGAAGTCGATTACCACTCCGTGTCGGGCACGCTCGGAACGGTGGATGCGACGGGCGGCGGGAAGAGCCGCGCCCTGGACGTGTCGGTGCGGGTGGGCACTCCGAAAACGGACAACTACCACCGGGTCCGCGGAGACCGCGGGCAGTTCACGTCGGGCGCCCCCCTCAGCTACGAGGACAACGTCAACGCGATCAAGCGGCGCTTGTGGCTCGAGACCGACCGCGCCTACCGCACCGCGGCCGAGCGGCTGATTCGCATCAAGACCAACACGCAGGTGAAGGTCGCAGCCGAGGACGACTCCGACGACTTCTCGACGGAGGCTGCGGCCGTATATCAGGAAGCGCCGCCCCCGCTCAAGTTCCATGAGGAGGAGTGGTCGGAGCGCATCCGGAAACTCTCGGGCCGGTTCCAAAGCTATCCCAGCGTGCTGACGTCGCACGTGACGGTGTCGGCGCAGACGGACACGCGCTACCTGGTGAACACCGAAGGAACGCGCATCGAGCACGGGCGGGGATTTGCGCGGGTGACGATTTCGGCATCGGCGAAAGCCACGGATGGAACGGATCTGGGGACTTTCGAAACCTTTGAGGCGGTGGATCCGGAGGGACTTCCGGATGATAAAGTGCTGATGGCGGCGATCGACCGGGTGGCCAACGACCTGTCGCATCTGCTGAAGGCGCCGGAAGCGGAGCCGTTCGTAGGACCGGCCATCTTTTCGGGGCGCGCGGCCGGCGTGTTCTTCCACGAGATTTTCGGGCACCGGGTGGAGGGTCACCGGCAGAAGGACGACAGCGAGGGGCAGACCTTTACCAAGAGCGTGGGAACGAAGGTGCTGCCGGATTTCCTGTCGGTGGTGTTCGATCCGACGCGCAAGAAGATCGGTGGCGTGGACTTGAACGGCTGGTATGCGTACGACGATGAGGGAGTGAAGGGCCAGCCGGTGACGGCGGTGGATCACGGCGTGCTGAAGACATTTCTGATGTCGCGCTCGCCGATCAAGGGCGTGGAGCATTCGAACGGGCATGGCCGGCGGCAGCCCGGGTTGGAGGTGGTTTCGCGGCAGTCGAACCTGATCGTGGAGTCCACCAATTCCGTGCCGGAGGCCAAGCTGCGGCAGATGCTGCTGGAGGAGGCGAAGAAGCAGAACAAGCCCTACGGGTTGTACTTCCGCGACATCACGGGAGGCTTTACGACGACGGCGCGCGCCGGTTTGCAGGCATTCAAGGTGATTCCGGTGATTGTGTACCGGGTGTATGTGGACGGGCGGCCGGACGAGCTGGTGCGGGGAGCCGATATTGTGGGGACGCCGCTCGCGAGCTTCGCGAAGATCCTGGCGACCGGCGACAAGCCGGAGGTGTTTAACGGGTATTGCGGCGCGGAGTCGGGCAGCGTACCGGTTTCCGCGGTATCGCCGTCGATCCTGGTATCGGAGATCGAGATCGAGAAGAAGGCCAAGTCGAATGACCGGCCGCCGCTGCTGCCGGAGCCGACGGCGATGGAGAGGACGGGAGGCGGCAAGTGAGCTCGCTTCGCTCGCGGGTTTGGGGGTTGGGGGTTGGGGGTTGGGGACTGAGCCTGGCGGCTCTCGCCGCGTTGGCGGCCGGATTTTCGGTTTGGGGACAGGCGACCGGGGCTGCGACCGATTCGATGCTCAAGGCGATGCACGATGAGCTGGAGCGGTCGGGGAAGCTCACGTTGAATAGTCTGGAGGCGCCGTATTTTGTCGAGTACGTGATCGACGAAGCGGAGAATTTCAGTGTGTCGGCGAGCCTGGGCGGGTTGGTCTCGCGGCGGCGCGACCGCTTCCGCGAGCCTGAGATCCACGTGCGGGTGGGCGACTACAAATTCGACAACACCAATTTCGGCGGGGGCGGCGGGTTCGGCGGACGAACCCAGTACGACCTGGGACGGTTTCCGCTGGAAAACTCGTATCCGCTGCTGCGGCGGTATCTGTGGCTGGAGACGGATTCGGCCTATAAGGCGGCGGTCGAGGCACTCTCGCGGAAACGGGCGGCGGTCCGCAATTTGCAGCAGGGCGACCAGCTCAACGATTTCGCGCATGCCGAACCGGTGCATCGCGTGGGGCAGTTTCAGCGGCTTGCGATCGATGAAGATGCGTGGGCCAGGAGGGTGCGAACGCTCTCGGCGATCTTCTCGCAATATCCCGAAGTCAAGAACTCGAGCGTGGAACTGGAGGCCAGCAACGGAGGCTTTACGCTGGCCAATACCGAAGGCACCGAAGTCCGCGAACCGGAGAACGTGACTTACCTGCGGGTGCGCGCGATTGCGCAGGCAGCGGATGGCATGACCATGCGGGATGCGATGACGTTTCACGCGCTGGACATCAACCGCATGCCTTCAGATGCCGAGATGTCGCGGGGCGTGACGGCGGTGGCGGAGAACGTGGTGGCGCTGGCGCATGCGCCGAGAGGGGAAGATTACAGCGGGCCGGTGCTGTTCGAAGGCACGGCCGGAGCGCAGATCCTGGCGGAGGTGCTGGGCAAGAACCTGGCGTTGACGAGGCGTCCGGTTTCGGCGGGTGGACGGAGTGGCGGCGGTTTCGCTCCCAGCGAGCTGGAGGGCCGCATCGGCGCGCGGGTTCTGCCCGATTCCTTCGACGTGGTGGACGACCCCACGCAGAAGGAGTGGCACGGGCGCCCGCTGTTCGGGAATTACGATGTGGATCGCGAAGGGGTGCTGCCCAAGCCGATCCGGGTGGTGGAGAGGGGTGTGCTCAAGAGCTACCTGCTGACGCGCCAGCCGGTGCGCGGTTTCGAGGGATCGAACGGGCGGGCACGGCTGCCCGGCCCGAACAATACCTCGATCGCGTCGTTCAGCAACCTGTTTTTCAGCTCTTCGGATAACGTGCCGGTGGCGGAGCTGAAGAAGAAGCTGATCGAGTTGACCGGGACGCGCGGCAAGCCCTACGGGATCCTGGTGCGGAAGATGGACTTTCCTTCGTCGGCTTCACTCGACGAAGTGCGCCGCATGTTCACGGGGGCGCAGAGCGGGGACCGGCCGGTGAGCTCGCCGCTGCTGGTGTACAAGGTGTTTCCGGATGGACGCGAGGAACTGGTGCGGGGGCTGCGGTTCCGCGGGTTGAACGTGCGATCGCTGAAGGACATTCTGGCGGCGGGGAATGACGGCGCGGCATTCGAGTACATGGACAGCGCGGCGCCGTTCGCGCTGATGGGCGCCTCCGGGTTCACGGCGGAGACGTGCGTGGTGGCGCCTTCGATCCTGGTGGACGATCTGGAGCTTCATCCCGTTGAGGAAGAACTGCCCAAGCTGCCGGTGGTTTCAGCGCCGGAGCTGATTCGCCAGCGGCCATGATCAGGGCAGCTTCGCTGTGCGACTGCTAGGACGCTACGTCTTTCGGGAGATCGTGACCAGCGCGGTGCTGGGCACGCTGCTGGCGACGTTCGTCGTATTCCTGCACCGGATCAACGACCTGTTTGCCCTGCTGGTGGGCGCGGGACACCCCGGTCTGAGGACGGGGCTCGAACTGTTCCTGCTGGCGGTGCCGCCCCTGCTGCCGACCACCATACCGTTTGGCGTGCTGGTGGGAATCCTGATCGGGCTGGGACGGATGGCGGCGGACGGCGAAATCATCGCCATGCGGGCGGCGGGCGTTTCCAGCCGGAAGGTGATTCTGCCGGTGCTGCTGTTCGCGACGCTGGGAACGGCGCTGGCGGGATTCGCGTCGTTGCGGCTCACGCCGCTGGCGCTGCGGACGAGCACGGACATTATCAACGACCTGGCGAAAGCCCAGCTTTCCGCGGACATTCAGCCGCGGGTGTTCGACGAGGATTTCCCCAACAAGATTCTCTACGTGGACGACGTGCGGATCGGAAATACGACGGTGTGGGGCGGCGTATTCATCGTGGACGTGACACCGCCCGAGCAGCGCACCAACGGGTTGGGGGAAAAGGCGTCGGGTCCGCTGATCACGGTGGCGAAGTCGGCGATTGCAACATCCGACCCGAAGAACAATCGGCTGCAGCTTTCACTTTTCGACTACTCGACGCACGAAATGGGGAAGGACGGCAAGGCGCAGGACGTGGATTCGCCGCGCGGGGAGCAGGTGCTGTACGCCAAGCCGCCGGGGGAGAAGACGACCACATTCGCGGCGATGAATACGGCGGAGCTGCTGCGGCGGTACAGCGGGCCCGACCAGGTGGAGGACCGCATCGAGCTGCATCACCGCTTCACGTTTCCGCTGGCGTGCATCGTGCTGGCGATGGTGGGGATTCCGCTGGGGATCTCGACGCGGAAGGGCGGCAAATCGGCGGGGTACATCATCGCGTTGTTCCTGGGGTTCTTCTGTTATTACCTTTCGTCGGTGACGCTGGTGAAGGTGGCGACGGCGCGGAAGCTGCCGGTGCCGGTGGCGATGTGGCTGCCGGACGCGGTGTTTTTCGCGGTGGGGCTGGTGTTTCTGTACCGGATGGAGCGTCCGGGGGACACCGACGTGATGAGCGGATTGAAGAGCGCGTTTGCGGCGGTGTACGAGTGGGGGAAGGCGCGGCTGGTGCGGTCCACGGCGGGGCCGCGGCTGATGAACTGGAGGATTCCGCTGCTGCCGGGGATTGTGGACACCTACGTCCTTTCGAATTTTCTGTTCTACGTGCTGGTGGTGCTGGCCTGTTTCGTCTCCATGACCGAGGTGTTCGTGTTCCTCGACCTGATGGGCGATTACATTCACAATCACATCTCGATGATGAAGATGGCCACGTACCTGTTCTTCCTGATTCCGGAATTGATTTACCGGCTGTCTCCGGTGAGCGTGCTGGTGGGGGTGCTGATTAATTTTTCGGTGATGACCAAGCACAACGAGGTGACGGCGTTCAAGGCATGCGGGGTGAGCCTGTTCCGGCTGGCGGTGCCGATCCTGATCGCGAGCGCGCTGTTCGCCGGGGGGTTGTTCGCGTTCGATTTCTACTATGTGCCGGATGCCAATCGCAAGCAGGACGCGCTTCGCGACGAGATCAAGAACCGGCCCAAGCAGACCTATCTGCGGCCCGACCGGAAATGGATCATGGCGGAGGAATCGCGGATTTACTACTACCAGTATTTCGACGGCCAGACGATGATCGGGGTGGACGTGTTCGAGCTGGAGCCGCGGACGTTCCGGCTGACGCGGCAGATCCTGGCGGAGCGCGCCAACTGGAGCGCTTCGGCGAAGACGTGGATCCTGGAGAACGGGTGGGTGCGGAAGTTTCGGGAGAACGAACCCAAGCCCTACGAGGAGTTCAAGGTCAAGCCCTTTCCGGACCTGAGCGAGACGCCCGACTACTTCCTGACGGAAGCGCTGCAGGAGAAGCAGATGAACTTCCGGGAGCTGGATCAGTACATTCGCGGGCTGCAGCAGCGCGGCTACGATACGGTGAAGCTGCAGGTGCAGTTCTACCGCAAGTTCTCGGTGCCGCTGTTCGCGCTGATCATGGCGATGATCTCGGTGCCGTTCGGGTTCCTGGTGGGCAATCGGGGGGCGATGACGGGGATCGGGGTGAGTCTCGCGATCGGGATTGCGTACCTGGGGCTGGATCCGCTGTTCACGCAGATGGGGAATGTGAATCAGCTTTCGCCGACGGTGGCGGCGTGGTCGCCGGATCTGTTGTTTTCGCTGATGGGAATGTATCTGCTGCTGCGCATGCGAAGCTGAGGGCGCTCCGATTGCTGGTAGTCGGGCGCATCCAGAAACCTTCGGGGAATGAAAGTGCGTTGGTGTTTTGCGGTACCCGGGGGCGCGGCTTTCCCTCTTGTATACACGATAAAGTGGTGTTAAAATCCTGAATAGAGCCATAAGGCTCGGGAGACCTCAATCATGCTGAAGAAATTCATTCTGGCTTTCGCCATCCTGGCACTCGCGCTGGCTACCGCGGGGACTGTCACTAACGTCCTCGGCAGCTACAAGATCAACATCATCCAGCCTTCCGTCGTGAATGGCACCGATCTGAAGGCCGGAGAGTATCGGCTGACCGTACAACCGGACAAGGTGACCATCTTCATCGGCAAGGAAGCAGTCAATATTCCGGTCAAGATCGAAACTGCAGAGAAGAAGTTCGACTCCACCGCAATTCGCTACACTACGGTCGGCGGCAAATCAGTGGTGTCCGAGATTCGGCTTGGCGGGACCACGACCAGGCTGGTTTTCAATCCGTAAGAACGGGTGCAACCCGCAGAACTGGAATCTGACAGGCCGCGCGCGAACGGATGGAACCGTTCACGCGCGGCTTCTGTTTGGAGAGGAAAAGAAGCCGGCAATGAGCCAGAGATTGCGGATCTGGCGGTATCCCAGATTCTCCGGAATGGAAGCGAAAAACAGCCAGGCCAGCCGGGCGGGGTCGGATGCGTGGAGCACGGCCAGTTCCCGCAAAACTACCGCCGACATGGAAATGAGGATTCCCATCCCAACCGTGGACAGCAACACCAGGCCTGCCAGGGCGGGATCGATCCAGCCTGTGAGTAATCCCACCAAGGCCAACGCGTAGGCGGCGGTTTCCAGGAGCGGACGAAGGAGACGGACGCAGAGGATTCCGGGGAGGCCCCAACCGATGGCGTTGAAGCCTCCGTCGATGGAGTTGCGGTGGGCCAATGCCTTGGCGAGGTCGGCGTCTTCGCGCAGATTGCGTCGTTCGAGATCGGCGAAGGAAGCGGCTACACGCAGGTGGCTGGCGGCTTCGGGCACGAACGCCACCTTGTACTGCCTTCCGGAGGCGCGGGCGTGGCCGTGGAGGTGGAGGAACAGTTCCATGGGGCCGGCGGTGAAACCGCCGACCTTTACGACGGCATCCCGCAAGACCAGCAACGCCGCCCCGGGGACGGGAATGAGGCGGTTCCAGCCGGACAGCGCGGCACACCGGCCCAGCACCCGGCGCAAGGTTTCGAGGGCGCCGAAGAGCGAAGCCCAGGTCGACTGCGAGCCGCCCGGAGAGGCATCGGCGATATCGGAGGACTCCTCAGGCGCGGGCATGACGCCGCAGACCGCGATGGTCCGCCCGGGATCGTGCAGCATGGGACGGATGAGGCTGAGCAGGACGGTCGGCTCGAACTCAGACTCGGGATCCAGCAGGGCGATCACGGGGGAGACGGCCACATTGACGCCGGCATTCAGAGCGTCGGCTTGCCCGCCGCGGTCCTTGTCCAGCACTACCAGGGGCAGGGGATCGCGCGATTCGTAAATTCCGCGGATGGGAGCGGTGGCCAGATCCAGGTTGCCACCGCGAGCCGACTGGCACAAGTGAAACTCCTCGATCCAGGTTTCGAGCTCCACGTTACTGGGGCCATCCAGGACCAGCACCAGCTCGTGCTTTCCAAACTGCAGATCAACCAGCTTGTGGGCGAAGGCGCGGGAGCGTGGGGAGGCATCGGGAGGCACCACGATGACCGAAACGGGCGAGACCAGGGGAGATTTCTGGATCACGGTCCCTTCGTAGCGCGGCCTGGTGCGGACCAGGCGACGAAGGACAAAGCAGCCCTTCAACATGGCTCCGAAGCAGGCGACTCCCACCGCGAACAGCACCAGGACGATCAACTGCAGCAGCAGCATAGCGGCCACGCTCATAATCCAACCCTCCGCCGGGCGTGTCCCAGGGCACACGCGGCGACGGATGCCGTCACGGGGTTGGGACTGCCCGAAAACTCTTCCAGAGCCTGCCAGCCCCGCGGGGGGATTTCCGCCAGCGCCGCCGCGGCGGTGCGGGCGAGGTCGGCGGGGGCGATCCGCAGCATGCGGGCCAGCAGGGGCAATGCCTCGGCGATGTGCTGCTGGGCGGCGCTCAGGGCCGCGGCGGTGCTGATCTCGGGATCGGGATCGGCCAGCGCATTGACGATGGCGGCGCGATTCTCGGGTAGCAGCGGAATGTAGGGCGCCAGGCGAAGCGCCTGGATGCGGATGTCCTTGTTGCGATGTTCCAGCAGATCGCGAAAGACGTCGATGACGATTCCGCACTCCCAGGCCACGAGCATGTCGAGCGCGGCGAGAACCCGACGCGGATTGCGGGAACGGAGCGCGTCGGGCACGGCATGCTCACAAAGCGGCACGGCGTGGCGGCGCAAGTCTTCGGTGAGGAGTATGCGGATGAGCAGGCTTTCGCGGATGGCCAGGTCGAAAACGGCTTCGATCTGTTCGCCGGTTCCGGACTGGATGACGGCGCGGCTGGCGCACAACCAGATTTCGGGATCGTCGGAGTTGCTCAGGCCCTTGAACAGGAGTTCGCCCGTGATGCGGTGGCATGGCTCGTGAACGGAGACGAAGGCCAGGCGGGCGAACGCATTGCGGCGCTGCTCGATATCCAGGGAACGGGCGTCGCGCAGCCAGTCGTCCACGAGGCCGAGTTTCAGGGCGAGTTCGCCGAGACGATCGAGCGCGCGGGTGGAGAGCTTCCCCTGGAAACCGAGCATCACTTCGGTGACGTGACGGTGATGGTTGCGGGTGAGGCTCTGGAGTGCCCGGAGGTTGTCGGTCCCCCCGAGATAATCGACGACGGCACGCCGGATGTCCGGCTGGATTCCGGCGCTGGTGTTGGAGCGCCAGCGGGATACCAGCGCGCGCACCATGGCCGCCAGGAACAGTCCGAACATCATCAGGCCGAAGAAGCCGAACAGGACGACGGCAATGGAAAGTTCAATCGTTGTCATGACCACAACAGCCGCTTGAGCCGGGCCACCAATTCCAAAGGTCCGAACGGTTTGACCATGTAATCGTCGGCGCCCAGCGTGAAACCCCGGATGACGTCGCTCTCCTGCTGGCGCGCGGTGAGCAGCACGACCCGGACCTGGAGCCCTTCGGCACGGATGGCGGCGAGCACTTCATACCCGTCCATGACGGGCATGTTGATATCGAGAACCGCGGCTTGGGGCTGGAATTTCCGAATGGCCTCCAGAGCGCTCTGGCCGTTGGTAGCGGTTTCGGCGTCCATTCCGTGAGTTTTGAGGACGGAGCGGACGAGCGAAGATACGGATGGATCGTCGTCGGCCACCACGACGCAGGCCCGATCCGGCTTATTCGTCCCCGCACTGCGCGCGGTGCTTTTCGATCCGGAGCGCGAATCGGACATGACGCGCGTAAGGCGAATGAGAGCCTCCTCGGGATGCCACGAGTCCATCAGGAACTCGCTTGCCTGCGACTGAATCGGGGCATCCAGGGAGAGCAGGTCGTCGCGCGATCCCAGCAGCACCACCGGGGTGGCGGGCTGCCAGGGATGGAGCCAGGAGCCGATGGGCGTTTCGGGGCCGATATGGAGAACGATCAACTCGCAATTGCGGACCGTCTCGGAAGCGGGGCCATCGCTGAAGGCGACGACCACGGGAATTGCCTCCACACGCCGCAACGTCACGCCGAAGCGTTCACACTCGTTGGTGGGCAGACCGACCAGGGCGATGCGTCTTCCGGAGAGCGCCTCGACGACGGCGGCCGACACTGGGGTATCGCGCGCATCCTTAGGGCTGGAGAAGGCCAGGGCCAAGGCGGTAAGGGAATCGCGGAGTTGGTTTTGATCGACGGGCCGTTCCAGCAAAGTGGCCTCGACTTCGCGGGCCAGGCGGCTGATGGCGGTGTAGCCGAGGAGGCCGGCGGCGCCGATCCACTGGTGGACCGTGCGCGCGGCGTGACCGGCGTCGAAGGAACCCTCGAGCGCCAGGAGCCATTGCCGCGCCTGTTCCTGGCCCTCGTCGAGAAAGCGATGGCGCAGGCCGCGGAGTTCGCCGGCGGGCGCGCCGGCGTGCTCGGATTCCGGCGGCGGAGGGGCCGGACCGGCCAGGGTCTCGGCGCGGCGATCGAGATATTCGCGAACGCGGGTGCCGAGGGCGCGGGTGTCGATGGGCTTGGTGACGTAGCCATCGCACCCTGCGTCGATGGCTCGCTGCTCGTCCCCCTTCATGGCGAAGGCGGTGAGCGCGACCACGGTGATGTCGCGGGTGGCCGCATTCTGCTTGATGCGGCGGGTCAACTCCAGTCCGTCGATTCCGGGCAGTTGAATATCCGCCAGCACCAGGTAGGGGTGGAAACTGCGCAACAGCTCGAGGGCTTCTTCGGCATCGTTGGCAGTCAATACCTTATAGCCCTCATTCACCAAGAGGATGCGGGTCAGCTTCAGGTTGACGGGTGTGTCGTCAACGATCAGGATTGGCTCTCCGGCCATGAATGCTGTATTTTAGCGCTCGGGAAAGGCTTTTGTACCAACTATTTCCGGTGAACTATCGGCGTACTATCGGTGGTCAACATTGGTTAGAACTCGGCGCGCAGCATGAACTCCACGCGACGGGGCGCTCCGGACCCGACCGCGCCGGTATTCAGCGTGCCGGTGATCCGACCGAAGCTGGAAGACGAGAAGTTCCCCGATGGATTGGCATATTGCGGATGGTTCAGCAAGTTGTAGGCAGCGGCGCGGAGGTTGAGGCCCAGGCGCTCGGTGAGGCGGAATCGCTTCTGCAGGGAGGTGTCGAACTCGTAATTGCCGGGCCCGTTGGCGATGTAGCGCCCCAGACTGCCCCACGTGCCGTTGGCCGGAGTCGCGAAGGCAGCGGGGTTGAACCAGTTGTTGATGGTCTGGTTGGCCGCATAGATCGATACTCCGGGGACCAGATTCGGCCGTTGTGAAGAAGTGTTGCCGTCCGGAAGCGCGGACGCTTTCCGGGAGATGGTGATATTCACGGGCAATCCGGTTCGCGCCGTCGCAATGCCCGCCAGTTCCCATCCTCCCAGAATCCTGGAGGAGAGCCCGTTGTTATTCAGGAACCGCTTGCCGTATCCGAACGGCAACTGGTAGACGCCGTTGGCGATGAACGTGTGCCGCACATCGATGTTGGTGCTGCTGCGGTCACAGGCGCGGCAAGCCATGTCCTGGAACGTGACGCTTTCGCCCGACCCGATGGAGGCGTCCGCGATTCCGTGGGACCACATGTAGTTGGCCTGGAGCAGCAATCCTCGCACAAAGCGCCGCTGCAGGGATGCCTGCAAGGCATTGAAGTTGTCGTTGCCGTCGTTGGCTTTGAGGCCGAACGAGCCGAATGCGGCCAGAGGCCGCTTGCCGGTGAGGGGATTGATCAGGTTGACGGTGTACTTGTCAAACAGGTGATGCCCTTCGCTCCCCGTGTATCCCACCTGCGCGACGAAATCCCTGGCCACCTCCCGCTGCACGACGAAATCCCATTCGTTATAGGAAAGGTCTTTGCGGTGCCGGTCGATGGCCTTGGGACTGTAGAGCTGATTGGCCGGATCGAGGAAGGCGACCAGCGGGTACGCCAGGGCGGGAAAATCGGTGCTGGCGAGGGAGTATCGGGGCACGGCGCTTTCGGCGGGATCGCTGAAATCGTCGTTCTGGTTGCCGCCATAGTAGATGCCAAAGCCGGAGCGAATGCTGGTATGCGCATCCGGCGCCCAGGCCACTCCGATGCGAGGGCCGAAATCGTGCGTGTTGGGGCTGTAGTACGGTGTACCCTTCGGGCAGAAACCGCCGCAACCGAGGATATCGACCACCGCCGACCGGTTCAGGATCTCGTGGGCCACTGAATAATACTCGTAGCGCAATCCGAGATTCAGGGTGAGATTCGGCCTGATCTTGAACTCATCCTGCGCATAGCTTTGGTAGAACGTGCGGCGATTGCCTACCACTCCCTCGCCTTGCAGATAGGTAGCGGACGTCGCGCTGTTGTTGACAAAGTCCTGCGCCGAGGCATAGCTGATCGACGAAGTGGTGAGCGTGTTCCCCGAGTTGTTCAAACGGATCCTGCGGATGTCGACACCGAACTTCAGGGTGTGGCGGCCGCGCGTCAACGTGAGGTTGTCGATGTAGGAAAACGTGGTGCCGACTTCGGTATCGAGCGAAGTCCCGTTGACGCCATCGAAAGGCGGTGCGGTGACGGAAAGCGGCGCCGTCCCGTAGGTCCAGTTGTGATAGTTGGCGCGGTTCAAGCCGAACTTGGTTTCGTTGACCGTAGTGGGGGAGAAGATATGCTGCAGTTGCAGGACGAAGTTGGCCGGGACATGAGGAATCACGTTGTGGTCGCCCAATGCGTCGGTCGGATTGTCGATGTAGGCGTTGTCCACGTTGTAGCGGGCGAATGCGGTGGTGGTGTCGGAGAAGCGGTAATCGAAACGCGCCATGCCGGCGTCTTCGCGCACGGTGTCGGTGGCGACGTTGGTCACCTGGTTGGTGCAGGCGAAGGTGACACCGTTGACGACGCAAGGCGCGGCCGACAGGACGGGCACACCACCGGCCGGGTAGGCAGCCAGGATGGGTTTGAGGGCCGGCGAAGTGGCGAGCGCCAGTGTCCGGAAGGCATCGTTGGGCACGAAGTTGATGAAGGTCTCGCCGAGATCCTGGCGCAGGCCTTCGTAGTTGAAGTAGTAAAACGCCTTGTTCCGGATCAGGGCGCCGCCGAAGCTGGCGCCGAACTGGTGCAGGGTGAATGGTGGAATGGTGGAACCGTCAAACGGCCCGCGCGCATCCAGTGCGTCGTTGCGCACCGCGTAGAACGTGCTTCCGTGGTACTCATTGGTTCCGGTCTTGGAGACGACGTTGATCTGCGCTCCGCCGGCGGCGCCGCTTTCCGCCGTATAGTTGGCGGTGCTGACGCGGAACTCGGAGATGGCATCGAGTGCGATATTCAGGCGCGTGTCGGCCTTTTGGGTCTGCTCCTGAACGCCGCTGGTGTCGATGCCGTCGAAGGCGAAGTTACTGTCGTCGAGGGAGTGGCCGCTGAAGCGGATGCTGCGCTGGGCTCCGTCTCCATAGTTGATGGCGCCGGGAGCCAACAGCATCAGGCTCGCCCAGTTGCGGCCGCTCACCGGGATCTCCTTGATCTGCTCGGATTCGATGGTCCCTCCCACCTCCGCGGATGTCCGGTTCAACGTGTCGGGAGCGGCAGTCACTGCGATGGTGTCCATGGTGGACCCGATCTCGAGCCTGGCATCGACGGTGCGCGGCTGGCCGACCGCGAGTTCGACGTCCTTGATATCCAGGGGCTTGAACCCGTCCTTCGAAAAACTGACGGAATAGATACCGACCGCCAGGCCGGGTATTTCGAACGTCCCCGAACTCCCGGTGACGACCTGCCTGCGGAAGCCGGTTTGCGACGATACAGCTTGTACGGTGACGCCCGGAACCAGCGCACCGGAAGGATCCGTGACGGTGCCGCTGAGCGCGGCATGATCCACCTGGCCGCCGAGCGGCAGCGCAAGCAGGAACAACCACCAACCAGATAAACGAATTTTGGACATAGCGGGAGGCCCCAGTGTTGTACGGCTGATATTTTCAGATGGAGACATCCTTATCTTAAGGACCGTGTGTGAATTTTGGGTGAATACTGAGAAAAAAAGCGGCTACAAATCGGGCCCGGCGGGTCTTACTTGTTAACTTCGGATGCCAGGCTTACAAAGATATTACAAACCTCCGTATCCTTCGGCCCCCACTCCTCAATACAATAATTTCAGCACTGAAAATCCGGATATGACTATGCAACCCAAAGGTGTACGCGCGCGCGTTCTGCTCAGCTCCGTGTTCGGCCCCTTCGCGCAGGACGATGAGTTCGGCAGCCGCAGGATCAATCCCATGGAGCTGTACCACAACCAGGTGACGCGCGAGCAGGGGCCCTTCTCACTCCGCATGTTTCACCGGTCGTGGGGCATCCTGATGATCCAGAGGAACATCTCCGCGCCCACCACGGTGCTCGATTTCCCCACCCGCCAGGGCTTCGAGGCGGAGGTGCGGGCGAACCAATATGACATCGTGGGCATCTCCTCGATCATCGTGAATGTGGGAAAGGTGGCGGAGATGTGCCGCATGGTGCGACGGCTGTCGCCCCACTCCACGATCGTAGTGGGCGGGCACGTGTCGGCAATTCCAGGGATCGAGGAGATGGTGGATGCCGACCATTTCGTGCGCGGGGACGGGATCTCCTGGATGCGGCGGTTCCTGGGGGAGGACGAATCCGCGCCGATCCGGCATCCCGAGATCATCTCAGGCTTCGACGCCCGCACGCTGGGGATCAAGCTGCCGATGTCTAAGGGAAGTGTCGCCGCCACAATCATTCCATCGGTGGGATGCCCGATGGGCTGCAACTTCTGTACGACCTCGGCGTTTTTCGGCGGGAAGGGCAAGTTCCTGAACTTCTATGACACCGGCGCGGAGCTTTTCGCCGTCATGTCAGAGATGGAAGAGAAACTCGGCGCCCGATCGTTCTTCATGATGGACGAGAATTTCCTGCTGCACAAACGGCGGGCGATCGAACTTCTCGACCAGATGAAGGCCGGAAACAAGCCGTGGTCCCTGTACGTGTTCTCTTCCGCCAACGCCATCCGGCAGTATTCCATGCGGGAACTGGTGGAGTTAGGGGTTTCGTGGGTCTGGATGGGGCTGGAGTCGCCTCGCTCGACCTACGTCAAGCTGGAAGGCACGGACACGCTGGCGCTCACGCGCGAACTGAGAAGCCACGGCATCAAGTTGCTGGGATCCACCATCGTCGGAC
>DATJWB010000174.1:0-3098 GCA_035501495.1 Bryobacteraceae bacterium
GGCCACGGGCCTTCAGGCGCACGGCATCCGGCCCGGGGACCGTGTCGCGTATCTCAGCTTCAACAATCACCAGTTGCTGGAAGGCTATTACGGCGTGGTGATGGCGCGCGGCGTGGTGATGCCCCTGAATGTCCGCCTGACTGCTGCGGAACTGACCGGCATCCTGAATCACTCCGGCGCGCGCATGCTGATCTTCGAGAATGATTTTGCGCCGCTGGTCGATGCCCTGCGCAAAGCGTGCCCGGCGATCGAGCGGTTCGTCACTATAGACGAGAGGACGTCCACGGCCGACCTGACGTACGAGGCGCTGATCTCGTCCGGCCGTCTGGAGCGCGTGGACTACACTTCCTTTGACGAAAACGCGACGGCCGAGCTCTTCTACACGAGCGGCTCGACCGGAACGCCGAAAGGCGTTATGCTTTCACACCGCACCCTGTACTTGCACGGGCTCTCGGTCGCCACGACTTACAACCCCGAAGATCATGCCACCGTCGAACTGCATACCATTCCGCTGTTCCACGCCAACGGATGGGGACGGCCGCAGGTAGCGACCATGCTGGGGATCAAGCAGGTGATGGTGCGCCGGTTCGAGCCCAGCACGGTCTTCCGGCTGATTCAGGATGAGCGGGCCACGTCCATGGCGCTGGTGCCCACCATGGCGAACGCTCTGCTCAATGCGCCGGACCTCGGCCGGCACGATTATTCGAGCCTGAAGTACATTTATATCGGCGGGGCGGCGGCTTCAAGCGAACTCATCGATCGCATGGAGCGGGCCTTCCATTGTCAGGTGCTGGGTGGGTACGGGCTCACCGAGACGGCGCCCGTCGCCACGTCGGCGCACGACAAATCCACGGTCCAATTCAGTGACGAAGCCGACCGCCTTCTGCACCGCTCCATGGCGGGTTGGCCGCTGCCCGCGAACGAAATCCGCGTGGTGGACCTGCACATGAACGATGTGCCGCGCGATATGCAATCGATCGGCGAGGTCGTCATCCGCGGCGACAACGTAATGGATGGCTACTACAAAGATCCGGACGGCACCGAAGCCGTCATGACCGGCGCATGGCTGCACACCGGCGATATGGCGGTATGGGACGAAGAGAGCTATATCCATATCGTGGATCGCAAGAAGGACATCATTATCAGCGGGGGCGAAAACATCTCGTCCATCGAAGTCGAGAAGGCGATTTTCGCGCACCCGTCGGTGTTCGAGTGTGCGGTGGTATCGGCGCCCGACCAGAAGTGGGGAGAGATTCCGGTGGCCTTTGTCGTGGTTAAGCCCGGCGAGAACTTGACTCAGGAAGAGCTGTGCGCGTTCCTCCAGGAGCGGATCGCACGGTTTAAAGTGCCGCGCGCGGTGGAATTCGTCAACGTCGCGTTGCCTAAGACCGGCACGGGGAAGATCATCAAACGTGAGCTGCGCGAGAGGTTCTGGGCGGGAAAAGGAAGACGGGTGCAGGGATGAGGTTGCCGGCTGCATTGCTTCTGGCGCTGGGAATCTGCGCACACGCTCCCGCGCAGGTGGATCCGGAGGTGGCCCGCGCCATCGAAACCACAAAGGCCATCGACAATCACGCGCACCCGCACCGCTATGTCGCCGAGGGCCAGAAGCCCGATGACGAGTATGACGCGCTCCCTTGCGACACGCTCGACCAGGCGCCGGGGCCCGCGAGGACGCGCCTTGAAAACCCCGAGTGGGTCGCTGCCTGGCGAGCCCTGTACGGATATCAGTACAGTGACGCCGCGCCTGCGCACGTGAAAGAGTTGATCGCTGCGAAGCAGCGCGCCATCCGCGAACATGGGGTGGGCTACCCGGCCTGGGTGCTGGACAAGATGGGCACGGAAACCATATTCGCCAACCGCGTGGCTTTAGGTCCCGGGCTCGAGGCTCCTCGCTTCCGCTGGGTGTCGTTCGTCGATGCCCTGATCATGCCGTTAAACAACGCATCCGAAAAGCGCCGCAACTCGGATTATCAGTGGTTCTACTCGCACGTGGACACGCTGCTGAAGCGCTACCTCGCGGAAGCGCACTTGGAGGCCGCGCCGGCCTCGCTTCAGGAATACGTTGCGAACGTGTTGATGCCCACCATCCGGCGCCAGAAGCAGCAGGGCGCGGTAGCGCTCAAATTTGAAGCCGCCTACTTGCGGCCCCTCGACTTCAATCCGGTTGCCGAGGCCGATGCGGCCGCCGCCTATGCCCGCTATATCCACGGCGGGGAACCGCCGGAAGCCGATTACCGCAAACTACAGGATTTTCTCTTTCGTCAGATCGCTCTCGAAGCCGGACGTCTGGGATTAGCCATCCACATTCACTCGGCGCCGGGGTGTGGCGACTATTTCCTCGAGCGGGGCGCAAATCCCACGCTGCTTGAGGGCGCATTCAACGATCCTGCTCTCCGCAAAACCAATTTCGTCATCATCCACGGCGGATGGCCGTATACAAAAGAGGTAGCGGCGCTATTTCAGAAACCGAACGTCTATGCGGATTTCTCATTCACCGACCTGGCGCTCTATCCGCGAGCGCTGGCCGGTGTCCTGCGTGATTGGCTGGAGTCGTACCCGGAGAAGGTCCTGTTCGGAACGGATGCCTCGCCGGGTCCTCCCGAGCTGAGTTGGGAAGAAACCGGCTGGCTGGCGGCCCGGACGGCGCGCCAGGCCCTCGGAATCGCGCTGACCAGCATGATAAAGGACGGCGAAATCTCCCGCGACCGCGCCATCGAAATAGCGAGAATGGTGCTGCGGGAGAACGCCGTTAAGCTCTACGGATTCAAATCGTAAATCGAGCCCGTCGGTGACTGGCTCCACCGTCCCTAATCGAGCCACCCACAAACCTTCAGCCCGCTCGTCGTGGACGGTGGTGCCTGTCCCCTCCGGTACGAGCCCTCTTCGCCATTTTCATGCGCGCGGGTGTCGCGCCACGAGCGACATGAGCGCGTCGGGGACTGGCTCCACCGTCCCTAATCGAGCCACCCGCAAGCCACCGGCCCGCTCGTCGTGGACGGTGGTGCCTGTCCCCTCCGGCACGAGCCCTGTTCACCATTTTCATGCGCGCGGGTGTCGCGCCACGGCGATATGAGCGCGTCCGGGACTGGCTCCAC
>DATJWB010000175.1:0-26964 GCA_035501495.1 Bryobacteraceae bacterium
ATCCGGACTGGTGGGTCGCGCGGGTAGCGGTCCAGTCCGTGGTGAAGGGGAGTACGCCGTCGGAGCACGTCGAGGTTCTGTTCGCCAACAGCCGCGATGTCGCCTGGTTCAAATCCCCTAAACTGCATGCGGGGACGAGGGGGATTGTGCTGCTGCATTCCACGCGGGAGGTCGAGGTTCCGCGCATATTCTCGGAGCGCCGCATTTATCATGCGACCGATCCATTGGATTTTCAACCGGCCGAACGGATGAACGACATCCAGCGGATATCCGCGGCGATGAATGAGGAAGAGGGAGGACGGTAACATGGCGGACCTCATCACCGTGGTGAACATGATCCCCAACCTTTCGAGCGGGGAGACGAACCAGGACAGCGAGCCGAACCTGGCGGTGAATCCGGCGAATCCGCAAGAGATGGCCGCGACGGCGTTTACGCCCAGCCCGAACGCGGGAAGCCAGAACTCTCCCATCTACTATTCCAAGGACGGCGGCAGCAGTTGGAGCCTGTTGGATATCATCGGCGGCACGCCGGTGCGCGACCAAACGCTGCGTTTCGCCGACTCGAGCGGGCTGCTTTACGCGGGCGTTTTGTGGGGCACAGGAAACATCATCGCCAACATCAATTTCGACATTTTGAGAACGAATGATTTTTCCGGCATCAACCTGATGACCAAGCTTGCCAGCCGGAAAAATGATGATCAGCCGTTCGTGCAGGCGGCGACGGTGCAGTTCGGATCGGGTGCCGGCAAGGACCGGATCTATGTCGGGAGCAACGATCACGCTCCGTCGAATATCCCGGCGACGATCGATTATTCACTCGATGCCGCGGCGGCGGCGCCTGCGACAACCACGCTGGTTGTGGAAGGGCGGGCGGTGGCGCGCGACTACCCGCAGACCCGGCCATCGATTCATCCGAGCGGGACGGTGTACGCGGTGTTTTACGCAATCGTCGGCGGAACCGCCGATGTGGTTATCGTGAGGGACGACAACTGGGCATTGGGGCCGTCGCCGTTCCAGGCCCTGATTGATACCGGCGATTTGAAGCAAGGGGTGCGGATCAAGACCGGGCTGAGCCTTCCGCCGCTGAACACGCTGTTTCTCGGACAGCAGCGTCTGGATGGCGATCTTTCGATAGCGGTCGATCCGAACGACAGTGCGCGGGTGTATGTCTGCTATGCCGACCAAGCGGGGGGAAGCGGCGGGACGTACACGCTGCACGTGTTGAAGTCGGTGGATTCGGGCGCGACGTGGTCGGCAGACCTGAAGACGGTGGCGAACGCGGTGAACCCGGCGCTGGCGATCGACGACAAAGGCAAGCTCGGATTCCTCTACCAACAGTCCGTCGGGAGTGGGGCGAACCAGCGGTGGTTGACGACGCTCGAACTGACGCACAACGATTTTGCCTCGATCACCACCCATTATCTTTCGGACACGCCCGCGAATACGCCGGTGAAAGGGCCCGATCCGTATCTTGGCGATTACCTGTACATGATGGCCCTGGGGACGACGTTCTACGGAATTTTTTCGGCGAACAATACTCCCGATGCCGCCAATTTTCCCAACGGGGTGAAGTATCAGCGGAACGCGAATTTCGCGACCAAGACGCTGCTCAACACCGATAACGTGACGCCGGTCAGCGCGTCGATCGATCCGTTCTTTTTCAAGGTGCTGACGGAATTCGGAACGCTGGTGACGGCGATCGCGAGCGGCGGGAGGTTCGCCAACGTCTGCCTGGGATCGTTTGCCGACGAGATCCTGACGCTCAACAACGCGGGCAACGGGACCCTGACGATTACGGGAATCACCTCGTCATCGGGCGCGTTTCGGACGCCTGACGTGATTGCGTATCCCATGAAGATCGGGCCTGGGGACTCCACCGAGGTGGTGATCCGTTTCCAGCCGTCGAGCCTGGGCCCGGTATCCGGCGTGATTACGGTATTCAGCGACGATCCGAAGGGTCCGCACCAGATCCCGGTGTCCGGGGACGCACCGGCGCCGCGGCTCAGCCTGGTGCTGGCCGATAAAGGGACGTTCCGGGCGACCTGCGTGGGTTCATTTTCCGACGAGCCGCTGCTGCTTTGCAACAGCGGGAAGTGCACGCTGGAGGTGACCAGTATCACCTCATCGTCGGCGGAATTCCAGGCGCCGGAAGTGCTGTCGTATCCGTTGACGATTGGGGCCGGTGGCTGCATGCCGGTCCCGATCCGGTTCGCTCCGACGAGCTTCGGCCCGAAATCGGGTACGGTGACCGTGCTCAGCAACGATCCCGCGGGGGCGCGCACGATCGGGGTCTCTGGAAACGCGCCGTCCGGAAAGCTGACGGTGACAGGCTCGACCTGTTTCGGCGGCGTGCGGGCGTGCTGCCCGCTGGAACGCGTGATCGCCATCTGCAACACGGGCGATTGCAAGCTGCATGTTACGAGCGTCCAATTCAAGAAGAAGACGAAGCATTGGAAGCTGGTAAACAACCCATTCCCGGCGGTGCTTCATCCGGGCTCGTGTTTGAGCCTGGTGATCCGTTACAAGGCCAACGAGAGATGTCCGCGTTGTAACGAGCTGGTGATTCAGAGCGACGATCCGGGCGATCCGGTGAAGGTGCTCGAGCTGCTGGCCTACACGATCTGGGAGCGCGATCGGGATTGCGGCTGCGGCGGGGAAAAGCGCCACGACGACAATTGCCGGTGTTGTCCGCCGGATTGCTGCGATGACGAGGACGAGGACGACAAAGACAGCGAGTGAGATCTCCCCGGACCGGTTAAGCAGCTCGCGGCAGCCTCGAAAACCCCTTTGCGGGAAGTGGCACCGTGCGGGCTCGACAAGCGCCCCGATGAGTCGGGGCGCGGCAGGCAGGAGTGCCTGCGCCACGCCGCCGGCGCAAGGGTTTTCCTGGATCTGGTGGGCCGGGGCGCATGGGTACAGGCAGGAGCGCCGCACCACATCGGGCTGCATTACTATAGACGAGCGTGACCTATCCCGCCGTGAGTTGCATGTGTCCGACGTTCGGGCGTCCGCAGCGGCTTCTCGAAGAGTCGGTTTATTCGTTCCTGCGGCAGGACTACCCGGGCGCCAAGGAACTCCTGATACTCAACGATTTCGACCGGCAGGCCATCACGTTCGACCATCCCGAGGTCAGGATCTTCAATTGTGCAACGCGCTTTGGCAGCCTTGGGGAGAAGCGGAATGCCGCGGCAGCGCTGTGCCGCTACGATCTGATCGCGGTGTGGGATGACGACGACATCTACCTGCCCCACCGGCTGACCTTCTCGGCCGCGCGCTACCATGCGCAGCGCCGGTTCTTCAAGGCGAACCAGGCGTTCGTGATGTATGACGGAGCGGTGCGCGGGCCGCGCACCAGCCGGTTCCACGGCGCCAGCCTGTGGCATCGCAGCCTGCTCGAAGAGGCCGGCGGTTATGCGCACATAGGGTCGGGCGAAGACGCCGACCTGGAAATCCGTTTCCAGGCGATTGCCGGCGAGGGGATTGACTATGAGCTGATTGCGCCTGACGAGATTTATTACATCTACCGCTGGAAGGGAACGCACTCGTACCATTTGAGCCGTTACGGACGGGACGGCGACGGACCGACAGCCAACGACCGCGTGGCGGAATATGTGGCCGCGCAGATCGAGCGAGGTGAGATCGCGTCCGGCAAGATCGCGCTCGAGCCGCAGTGGACGGTCGATTATGCGCAACTGGTGCGGGACTACGTGGCCGGCCTCGGAGAGCGCGCGCGGTCATTCCTCCCGCAGGGCCGCCATGGGATCGAGCCGTGAAGCCCGGCGCGCGGGGAGGTACCCGGCAATCAGCGCGACGGCGCCCAGCAGAACGATCGCGGCGGCGAGGGTAGCCGGATCGCGCACCGTCAGCCCGTAGACGAACGTTTCGATCAGGCGGGTGGCAGCGAGTGCCACGCCGAGGCCTGCGGCGAGCCCGACGCCGACCAGCAGCGACACCTCGCCCAGCACCATGCGGAGGACTTTGGCCTCGGCGGCTCCCAACGCCATGCGAATTCCGATCTCGCTCCGCCTTCGGGAGACGTTGTAGGACATGACGCCGTAGAGTCCGATGGTGGCGAGCAGCAGCGCCAAGGCGCCGAAGAATCCCGAAAGCGTGGCCAGAAGCCGCTCGCGAGTGAGGGATGACGCCACCTGGTTGGCCAGGGTGCCGAATTGCAGGGTGATATCGGGATTGATCCCCAAGAGCGCGGCCTTCACGGAGGGAATCAGGCCGGCGGCAGGGCCCGCCGCCCGCAATTCAAACACGGCATTCGGGAATGGACTCCCGTCCTGGCCGGCGGATAAGTATGCGGTGGCCGGCACCTCGTCGCGCAGGCTTCCATACTTGGCATCGCCCACCACACCAATGACCTCGATGGGCGGGCCCAACTCGGGATAGGTGTTGCGATAGGTCTTGCCCACAGGGTTTGCGGCGCCGAAGAATTTTTTCGCCAAGGCCTGGTTGACGATCGCCACCCTGGGCGCTCCCAGCGTGTCGCGGCGGTCGAAATCGCGCCCGGCGGTGAGAGGCGTGCCGAGCGTTTCGAAGAACCGCGGGCTCACCTGGTACATCCACACCAGAGCATCGTCGCGCGATTTGGGCGTGAATCCTTCCACATGGATCTCGTCGTTCCAGTACGATCCGCTGATGGGGGTGCTGTTGGAGGAACTGGCCGAGACCACGCCGGGGATGGCGCGCAGGCGGTCGAGCATTTCCTGCCGCGCGCTAACGATCCGATCGGTGGGGTAATGGGCGTTGCGTAAATCGAGGCTGGCGATGAGCACATGGGCGGGCTCGAAGCCGGGGTCGAGCGTTTCGAGCTTGCGGAAGGTGCCGAGGAGGAGCCCGGCGCCCACCAGCAGGAGCAGCGACAAGGCCACCTGCACCATCACCAGAATCTTGCCGAGACTGAAGCGGGTGCTGCCTTCGACCACGCCGCGCCCATTCTCCTTCATGGCGGCTTGCGGCTCGACGCGCGCGCCGCGCCAGGCAGGCGCGAGGCCGAAGAGCAGCCCCGTGGCCGCCGCCACCGCAATGGTGAACGAGAGAACGTGTCCGTTGACCGAGAGGTCGAGATGCACCAGGTTGTTCGAAGAGGAGAGGAATGCGACCAGGAGCCGGCTGCCCCATTGCGCGAAGAGCATCCCCAGGCCGGCGCTCAACAGGGACAACAGCAGGCTTTCGCTGAGCAGTTGGCGGATGAGCCGCGCACGGCTCAAGCCCAACGCGAGCCGGATCGCGATCTCCCTCTGCCGCGCCGCGGCCCGCGCCAATAGCAGGTTCGCGACATTCGCGCAGGCGATGAGGAGCACCACCGCGACTACGACCAGCAAGGTAATGAGCGCGGGCCGGTACTGGTTCCGCAAGTAGGACAGGCCGTTAGCCGCGGGCACGGCGCCGAGGGTCCGCTTGCGGTAGTTGGCCTGGTCGTCGGCGCGCCAGCCCGGCGGAACGGTGGCGGCGAAGATATCCGGGGACACTGTTTGCAGCCGGGCGGTTACCTGTGCCGGGCTGACTCCTGGTTTCGGACGCCCCAACACGCGCAGCCACCAACTGCTGCGCTGGTCGAGATTGGAGCGCGGGCGGGTGATCGGCTCGGCGCAGATGGGCACCATCAGGTCGATGGCGCGGCCTACCTCCACGCCGGAGAATCCGGGTTGCGCGACGCCCAGGATTTGAAACGGGTGGCCATCGAGCAGGACGGCCCTTTCGGTGACATCGGCGTTGCCGTTGTATTGGCGTTGCCAGAAGTCGTAGCTCAGGACGGCGGTTCCCGCGCAGCCGCGGCGGTCGTCGGCAGGCGTGAGCAGCCGCCCCAGCACGGGCTGCACGCCGAGCGTTCGAAAGTAGCCGCCGCTCACCCAACTGCTCTGGGCGTAGCGCGCCTCGCCGCTGGGGGCCAGGTTGAAACGTGCGAAGCCGAAGGCGAGGATGCCGGTAAAGACGTCTTGGCGGTCGCGCAACTGCTCCCATACCGGGTTGGTGAAGCTGTCTCCATTCTTGCCGATGGTGACCTGCAACAGTTCCTCGGGATGGCTGACCGGCAGATATTGCAGGATTACCGCGTCGAGCAGGCTGAAGATGGCGGTGTTCGCACCGATTCCAAGCGAAAGCGACAGAACCGCTACGGCGGCGAACGCGGGGCTGCTGCGCAGGGAGCGGAGGGCGTACCGCAGGTCGTAGATGATGCCGATCAGCATAGGCTGGAGTCTCGTGTACCGTTTAGACGCCGGGGACGAGGGAATGGTTGGTGGAAAAAGCGTCCCCATGAGTGGAACACGGCAGGCAGGAGTGCCTGCGCCACGTTACGCTCGAAGGCCACTGAGCCGGCCGGATTCTCCCATCATCTCCCAGATCTCATGGTATAACCTCTGGTTCAACTCGGCGCGGTCGCCCAGTCGGATTCCCTTTGTGGAAATCGGGTCGCCGATGCGGACGGTTACCTGGCCGCTGCGGATGTGAACCGATCCCATAGGCAGCAGGCGGCGCATCCCTACGACGGCGATTGGGACTACGGGCACACCCGCCTTGATGGCAATGTAGACGGCGCCTTCTTTGAACTCCCGCAGGCCCTTGGCCGATCGGCCGCCTTCGGGAAACAACAGCACCGAAGTGTGCTTTTCGGCGATGATGTGGGCGCCTTCGGTCATGCTCTTGAGAGAGGCTCGGGCGCTGGAGCGGTCCACGGGCAGGTGGCCGGCGCGGCGCAGGTGCGTTCCCAGAAAGGGGATGCTGTAGAGTCCCTTCTTGGCAAAGAAACGGAACTGATAATCGAGGGTGGTGAGCAGCGCGGGGATGTCCATGTAGCTGCCGTGATTGGCCACGAAGACGTAGGTGGCGCGGGGGTCGAGTTTCTCCAGACCTTCGGCGCGGACGCGGATGAAGCTCACCGCCAGCAGGAACCTTCCCCACGTGCGCGCCAGTTGGTGAGGAACTCGCCCGGTGGCGTCAAACACGGAAGCGATGAGCGACACGGTCCCTAGCATGATGGTGGAGAGGACGATCAGCGGTATGGAAAACAGCACGGACCGGAGCAGGCTCATGATTCGCCCAATCATACCAGGGGGGGCGCCGGCTGCAGGATGGCGCGGGCTTCGGCCACCAGGAACAGCGAGCCGGTAATGAAAATTGCATCGTGCGCGGAGGCGTCGCGGACCAATTCGAGCGCGACATCCACGGTGGGGGCGATGCGCAGGTTGGGGTGATCGACGATCTCGCGCATCGACTCGGGCGAGAGGGCGCGGGCCTGGCGCGGAGCGGTGACGATCACTTGCGCGGCGCGTGGAAACAGGATGCCGCTGATCTCGGCCACGGCCTTATCGCGCATGGCGCCGTAGATGAGGCGGACACGGCGGCGGGAATAGAAGCGGTCGATGTAGGCGGCCAGGGCACGCGCCCCGGCGGGATTGTGGGCGCCATCGAGGATGATCTCGGGGTGCTCCGAGATGCGCTCCAAACGGCCCGGCCATGAGGTGCGTGCGATACCCTCCTCGATGTTGGGAGTGGATACGCCGAGGCGGGTGAGGGCAATGGCCGCGGTGGCTGCGTTCTCCACCTGGTGCTCACCGGGCAGAGGGCACGTGATGCGCAGGTCGCGCTCGCCCGAGAGCCGGAAGCGGGTGCCGCGAGCGTCCAGTTCCAGGGCGGAGATGGTCCAGGCGGCCGTGCGGGCTACCGGAATGGACAGTTGAGCCGCGCGCGCATCGAGCACCTCTTGCGCTTCGGGCCGCTGGCGCGAAAAGACGGCCGGAATGCCGGCTTTGAGAATCCCGGCTTTCTCCGCGGCGATGGATTCCAGGCTCTTGCCGAGGAAGGCTTCGTGATCGAAATCGACGGCGGTGATCACGCAGAGTTCGGGAGTCACCACGTTGGTGGCGTCGAGGCGGCCTCCGAGACCCACCTCGAGCACCACATGGTCTACTCGCTGTTCGGCGAAGATCAGCAGCGCCATGGCGGTGACGGTTTCGAAGTAGGTGGTGTGGAGATCGATGCCGCCCGCGGTGAGGAGCTGTTCGACGGCGGCATGTACGCGATCGAAGGCCTGGGTGAACTGCCGGGTTGAGAGAGGTTCGCCATTGATGCGGATGCGCTCGGTGGGTTCGGCGAGGTGCGGGGAGGTGAAGAGCCCGGTGCGCGATTCCGGAGCGGCGCGCAGGGCGGCATCGATCATGGCGCAGGTGGAACCTTTGCCGTTGGTCCCGGCAACGTGGACGATGCGCAGTTTGTCCTGCGGCCGTCCGAGGGCTTCGAGCACCACGCGGATGCGGTCGAGTCCCAGCTTGGCGGTTTTGATTTCGTTGCCGAGGGCGTACAGGAAGTGGACGGAATCGGGGTAGTTCACGGGCGGGCCTGCCAGTACGGTTGGCGGAACATCGTCAGCCCACAAAAAACTTCAGCGCGGTGGCGATGTAGGGCTTCAGTTCCAGGCGGGGGACAACCGCGTCGAGCATGCCGTGTTTTAGGAGGAACTCGCTGCGCTGAAAACCTTCGGGCAGTTTCTGGCGGATGGTCTGCTCGATGACGCGCGGTCCGGCGAAGCCGATCAAGGCGCCGGGCTCGGCGATGTTCAAATCGCCCAGCATGGCGTAACTGGCGGTGACACCGCCGGTGGTGGGGTCGGTGAGGACGCTGATATACGGCAGGCGGGCTTCGTCGAGCCGCATGAGCGCGGCGGAGATCTTGGCCATCTGCATGAGGCTGATGGCGCCCTCCTGCATGCGCGCACCGCCGGAAGCGGAGACGATGACGAGGGGGGTGTGGCGCTCGATGGCGCGCTCCACGGCGCGCGCGATCTTCTCGCCCACCACCGAGCCCATGCTGCCGCCGATGAAGCGTGGATCCATGGAACAGATCTGGACGGGCCGGCCGCTGAGGAGGCCGGCGGCGGAAATCAGCGCGTCGGACAGGCTGGTGGCGTGCTGCATGGAACGGAGGCGGTCGCGGTAGGGTTTGCTGTCAATGAAGCCCAACGGATCGGAAGACTTCAAATCGGTTTCGAACTCTTCATAAGGTCCGTCGAGGAGCAGTTTGAGGCGCGCGGCGGCGTCGAGGCGGGAATGCAGGCCACACTTGGGGCAGACGTTCCAGTTGGCTTCCAGGTCCTTCTTCCAGATGATCTGGCGGCAGGCTTCGCACTTCTGCCAGAGGCCCTCGGTGCGCACGTGGCGCTCGCCGTCGGCGACGGAGGGCAGTTTGTCACCGTTGGGTTTGTCCCGTTTGAACCACGACATCCATGGTCTACGTTAACGCGGGTAGGGATGGCCCCGCAAGGTTGCGAAGGCGCGATAAATCTGCTCCGCCAGCATGGCGCGGGCAAGTTCGTGCGGAAAAGTCATGGGCGAGAGAGAAATGAGAAGGTCGGCGCGATCGGCCCAGCCGGCAGGCAAGCCGTCGTGGCCGCCGATCAGGAAGACCAGGTCACGCCCCTCCATCTCGGCCTTGGCGATGAAAGCGGTGAAGGCCGCGGAGTCCATCGGCTTGCCGGCGGGATCGAGAAAGATCTTGCGGGCGGCGGGATGGCGCTGCGCCGGATCGGTGCGATCGGGCCGGATCTCGCGCATTTCGGCGGGAGCATAGCGGCTGGCGCGGCCCAGGAAATCCTCGGCGATGGCATTGGCGTGGGGATCTTTAGGCTTGCCGATGAAGTAGAGGAAGATCTTCACTCGGCCGGGACCTGGACGGTTTTGGCGCTCCGCCAAAGACGTTCCAGACCATAGTACTCATGCGCCTTGGGCGAGAAAATGTGGACCAGAAGGTCGCCGTAGTCGGCCAAGACCCACTCCGCCTGGTTGTATCCTTCCAGGCTGATGGGCAGCTCGCCGGCCTGGCGTTTCAACTGCAGATGAACTTCGTCGCTGATGGCTTGCACCTGCCGCGCGTTGGCACCCGTGCAGATCACAAAAAAATCGGCGAACGATGTGATGCCGGTGAGGTCGAGAACTTTGATGTCGGCGGCCTTTTTGGATTCGGCAGCCCGGACGGCGATGAGCCAGGTAGGATCGGCGGTCTGTGTGTCGGGTGATACGTTGAGGTCTGCCTTGGTCAGATGTTGCTCCTGTCCTGTCCGTATCGTACTACAGGGAATGCCAGATGGATGCCACCGCGGTCGTGCCGGGTGCTTTGCGGATGGGTATCCTCTCCATCGCCAGTGGCGCCTGAGGTTATGCGCCGCGCCCCTGCTGAGACTACTGAGACATGAAACCACCGCAAGCCCGGCGTTTTCCGCAAGGTCCGCGGGCGGAAGGCGCACGCAGCCTGTTGGACTGCTCTCTCGAGATCGTCGCGGATTGGCAGCCGTTATTTCCGCAGTCGTATACCTATGTCCGCGCCGTGCGTCAGGCAATGGGCACTTTGATCTGCCTGGGGCGCCGCACCTTGTCGCGCAATCATCTGAACCAATGGCGGCCGGCAGAAAGATTGGCGTGCCGAGTACTTTCTCTTCTCACGTTCGAAATGGAACCCGGCGAGGTTGTTCACTCCCGCGCGGGGTTGAGACGGTCGGCGGCGGCCTGTAAGGCGGCTACGTCGTCCACCGCCAGGAAAGCGTTGTCGTCCGTGCGGAACGCGACTCCGGCGCGTTCCAGCTTCCGGTCGATGAAGGAGTGGCCATTGAGCCAGTAGGTGGCGTGGAAGGGGAAGAATCTGGCGACGCGGACGATGATCGGGCCCAGCACCTCGTCGCGGATGTAGACGTAATAGTGGGTAAAGCGGCTGCCCTGATGGGCGAGGATGCGGTGGTTGGGGTCCTGGGTAGGATACTTCGGCATGCTGATGCGGAAGGTGCGACCCTGTTCCATGCTTTTGCAAGTGAAGTAGACACCATAAGCCCCGCGCTTCTCCATGCGGTGCAGTGCCGGTAAAACGTGATCTTCTTTGCGGAGGCCTTTCGCAGCCCATTCCATCGGGACCTTTGTGGTTACGAAGGCCTCCACCCAGTCGCGGTAATCTTCGGTCCGCCGGCTGAGCCCTTCTCTGCTCACCACTGGCATGCCCCAGGACTTCGCGGAAGAAATAGACGACTTGTTCCGGCCGGGACAGGCCGCTGAGATAGCCGTGGATGACGATACGGTCGAAGCAATGATATCCAAAAGTGAGCAGATCCCCGAAGAGTTGGGTGAAGAGTTCCATCGGACTTTACTCTCCACAGGCGGAGGAAATCAGTGGGCCGGAAGACCATCAAGCGCGGGGGGCCGGGCAAGCGGCAGATCGAGGGCAAAGACTTCCGTCTCGCTGATGAGATCCGCTACATCCAGCGCCGCGCTGCTGAGCATGATGGGCGCTTCGTGACGGTCGGTCCCCTGGCGCTGTTCTCGACCAACACTGGGGATGCCTGGTTGCTTGACGCGGAAGATCACTTGGCGGCGCGGTTGGCGCGGGATGGCGATCCGGAAAAGATCCAGTTTGAGGAAACCGACACCCACTTCGCTATCGGCTGGAAGGGCAAATATCAAATCCAAGGCGATGCCTTTGTGTTCGCCGACAACGATTCCGGTCGGGTCGTCACTATCCTGGGCTATCCCGTCCGCCGCATCGCGGAGTGGGGCTGATCGGAAAATTTCAAATATGTTTGGCTAGGCTTTCGGTGCCGAGCGGGGCAAGGCTTACGCGGTTCTTCCCAAGTGGCGCCACGGTGCGGCACGACCTTCGGCGCTAGATCTACTCACACTGCTCCGCAAAGAAATAATAGAGAACCCTGAAAAGGCCGCTCATCTCGGTCTGAAGCCAACCGATCGCCATGTCGACGCGGCCGCGGCCTGAGAAGTGTACAAACTCCAGCTTAATCCTTAAAAGCGAATCAGCCCGATTTCCATAAATGCCAACATCTCGTTTGCAGCCCCGCCGTGCTCCACGATCAGCCCTTCCCGGACACGGTCGATGTTCACGGCTTTCATGCGCACACGTTTATTTGTGGGTTTGGCTCCGGGAGGCCACTCGCCGCAGTGCGTGCCCGTCATACTGACGCAAGTAGCTACCAGGTCGCCTTCGGCAATCTGCTCATCGATAGTGAGGTGCAGGTCAGGATAGGTGGTGCGCACCGCAAGAATGTGGGCGCGGCAACCTTCGATGCCGGCGATCCGGCCGGACATGTCATCCCGTTCGCGATAATCCGCGGCAACGAACTCGTGCAATCGGGCGGTATCGCCTGTGTTGATCACTTCCTCGACGAACCTGCGAATGAGCAGCTTATTCTCGAACGCGGACATTTGATTCTCCTGGCTTGAAGCTCATCTGCTCGTCCACAAAACTACAGTTTCAGGAACAGCGAAAAGACCAATAGATCACTATTTCGTCCCGGCGTGCCATCGCCTGGGTTAATGCTGCAGCGCGCGAAAGTCCCACACGTAATTCCAGGTGTGCGCGCCGCCCATGGTCGCTCCCGGAATGCTGAATGGCTGATTGGGCGAGGTCGCCGGCTGCTGGGTCACGATGATCTCCGCCGCTCCTGATGGCACCGACGCCGGCAGCGTGACAGAGCCATCCGCCGCGCTGGCCCATTGCCGAAAATCGTACGGCTGAATCGGAGAGTTGGCCACTCGCAATTCCACACCCACAAGACTGCGCGCGTCTCCGCCGGACCACGTGAGTTGCAATGGGAACGTCAAAGTTGTGCCGGGTGACAGATCTGTGGTGATGCGGATCGGGGCCGGTATGGTGGCATCCGCGTTCCATGGCCGAATCGCATTGGAGTCATCTCCGGTGGACGCGATCGCGTAGTTGCCGCCTTGCAAGGTGCCCGCAGGCACCGATGCGCTGTAGACCGTCCCACCGCCCTGAGTTTGAGGCGAAATCGTCAGCACATTGGCCGTCACGCCCGTGATCGTCAGGCCGCCCGTCCCGATCGTCGCGGGCAGGCTCGCCGTGCATGACAATGGGGGTTGCACCTGCGCAGTGCAGCAGGACGTTCCGACCGAGGGAACAGCCGGAAACTGAAGCAGATTGCCCTTCCACAACTGGAACAGCACGCCCTCGCTGGAACTCACGGCGTTCGTGTCGGACGTGGTGCTCTTCTGCCAGGTCACCAGCCCCAGACTGTCGGGCGGCGGATCCACGCACGCGCCGCCGCCCGAGTGGATGCTCATGTTCACCATTTGGCTGGAACTGCCGGGGCGGCCTTGCAGGTTCGCCAGATACAGAGGCAGTCGGCAGACCTCCGGAAACGGCTGTGTGCTGTGAGGAATGGCCGCCACTTCGTCCACCCCGATGGTGCCCGGCGAAGGTCCCGCGTAGGTGATCTGCCATGGTGTAGCGGTGCGTTGAATCCCGACCGCTGGCGCTCCAATGCCGATTACCGCTGTCCCAGGGACATTATCCGCGGGGATATAGAACCACGGGAGTCCATCCTGCCGGTCGGAGAAAGCACCGAATCCCGTCATCAGAATGCGGATGCCAACGTCGTTGTTGGGGTCGAAGCTGTTCTGCGTGGTGTTCATGGTCATGCTGGCGTCTGGATGGACGTTCAACACCATGCCCGGCCCGCATCCGGTCGCGTCCTGAGTGAAGATCCCGTAGGCTTCGGGACCCAGCAGCACAGTCATCGGGTCGCTTGCACCTCCGGCGGCAGTCGTCACCACCACATCGGCGGTGGCCAGCGACTTCACCCCCGAGGGCACCTGCGCATTGATCTGTGTCGGCGATACGTAGAACAGCGGCGCCGGGATGCCCTGGAACGTGACCGTAGTGCCGCCCAGGCTCGGCGGCCAAGGCGTGGAACGCACGGCGACTGGCGATGCGGCAAGATTCTGGCCGAAGATCGTCACGACCATCTGGGGTGTCACCAGCGGAGGTTGGTCGAGGCTTAGAAGACTGGCCGCATTCTGCACACCCCCTGGTTGAATTACCGGTTTTTGGGCAAAGAGTCCCAGGGCTCCAAAGACGGGCAGAATCCAGCGAAGAGATCCGATCGTCATACGGGCTGCCAGGGCAATGTTACCAAAGAGGCTTTCCCGTTACGACCATTCTCGCGCGGCCTACGTGATCCATCGTACGGCCGTCAAAGCCGTTCTTGCGCCAGTGCAGGCGATGAGACGCCCATAGAGCGTTCTGACAGGCTGTTAGAATGGTCTCCGATGGGGCGGAAGTACGGGCTCAGCATGCTGCTTGCCGTCTCCTGCGCGCTGGCTGTATTGCTGGCCGCGCTGGCGATTGTGCAATACCGCTGGTCTACCAGGGTGGCGGCGGCGGATGCGCAGCGCGAGCGCGAACATCTCGATTCAGCGGCGTCGCTCTTCGCGAGCCAGTTCGACGCCATTGTGGGGCAAGCCGTTGACTACCTGCAGAATGACGCGTGGGCGGCATTCCGATCGGGGGAGCACGCGGCTCCGCTCCCCAGATTGTTCACCGAGCTCTACCACCTGGATCTTCCGGAAAGAGGGACACCGCAGGCGCGCCGTCTCGACTCCACGGGACTCTTCACCGCGTCGCCGGCGCCCGCCTGGATCGATTTGCCGCGCTGCATTGGCCACGCCATCGAACAGCCGCCTGCATTGATCGTTCCGCTCTACAACATCGCTACTGCCGAAAGGCGCGGCGCCGCTGGAGAGCGCATTGTGAAGACCGCCGCCCGCGTGCCCGAAGGATGTTTCGCCGCGCGGCTCGACCAGGCGTACCTGCACGATGTGCTGATTCCGCAACTGATCCTTCGGGCCTTCGGCGAAACCGCCGCCCGCGAGTACGATTTCGCCGTGATCGAGCGCGGTGGGAAGCGCGACTTGCTCTATGGCGCCGCTCAGCAATCCGACTTGCGGAAGCCGTTCTTCTCGATTTCGCCGGGCCACCTCGCGCTGGGGCACCTGCCCGCAGTTCCCGATCCCGGGCCGGGCCACACCGCCGTACTTGTCCAGAGCGTGGAGACGGTCGTGACCAAAGGCTCGCCGGGCTTGGCAAACCTCTACGGCCCCGGGATTTGGGAACTAAGCATTGCGCATCGCGGGTCGCCCCTGGCGGCCGCCTTCGAAAAGACCCGGCAGCGGGACTGGTTGGCCAGCCTGGGTGTGGAGACTTTGCTGTTGGCGGCGATCGTTTTCCTGGTGATTGGAGCGCGGCGCATCCAACGTCTGGCCGATCAGAAGATGCAGTTCATCGCCGGCGTTTCGCACGAACTGCGCACCCCCGTCTCGGCGATCGCCATGCTCGCCCGCAACCAGGCGGACGGGCTGGTGTCGGGCGCCGATAAAGTGAAGCAGTATGGGGAACTGATCCATCAGCAGAGCCGCCGTCTCAACGAGATGGTGGAGGAGACGCTCGAGTACGCGGGAATCCACTCGGGATTGCGCCGTCCGGCGCGGAATCCGGTCGATCTCGACCGCCTGATACACGCGGTGCTGGAGGCACGCTGTCAGGAGCTGGAGCGCCACGGATTTGAAGTCGAAGTCGCGCTCAGTCCGGACCTCCCGCCGGTGCACGGCGATGAAAGCCTGCTCCGCACCGCCTTCGACAATCTGCTCAGCAACGCGGGTAAGTACGCCCAGGGCGGCCGCTGGATTCGCGTGAGCGCCGATTATTCCGCGCCGGACCAGGAAGTTCGCATCAGCGTGATCGACCGGGGCGCCGGAATCGATGCGGCGGACCAGGCGGAGATCTTCGAGCCGTTCTGCCGCGGGCGGGCCGCCATCGAAGCGCAGATTCCAGGCTCGGGCCTCGGTTTGAGCCTGGTGCGCAGCGTCGCCGAAGCCCACCGCGGCAGCGTGACGCTCGACAGCGCGCCCGGCCGCGGCAGCACCTTCACCCTGCACCTGCCGGTATGAAGCGGATTCTCTTCGTGGAGGACGAGGCCGCCTTTGCGGTGGGTATGATCGACCGGCTGGAATCCGAAGGCTATGCGGTGGAGTGGGCACAGACCGGAACGGCGGGATACGATAAGGCCGCGGCCGGGGAGTTCGATCTCATCGTGCTCGACGTGATGCTGCCCGGCAAAAGCGGGTTCGATGTTTGCCGCGATCTGCGCCGCGCCGGAATCAATGTCCCGGTGCTGATGCTGACGGCGCGCGGCGAGGTGGTGGACCGCGTCGTCGGGCTGAAGCTCGGCGCCGACGATTACGTGCAGAAAAACTGCGAACCGGTGGAGCTGATGGCACGCATCGAGGCGCTTCTGCGGCGCTGGTCGGCCGCTCCGGCTGCCACGCCCGGGACGGCGGAGTTCGGCGACGTGCGCGTGGACCTGCGCAAGCACGAGGTGAGCCGCGCCGGAACGCGGCTGCTGTTATCGCCCGTCGAGCTGCGCTTGCTGGAGTACCTGATCGAGCGCCGCGGCGCGGTGGTTGCACGCGAGGAGTTGCTGGAAAACGTCTGGGGATTGCAGGGCGATACTCTCAGCCGCACGGTGGACGTTCACATTGCCGGTCTGCGGAAAAAGATCGAGGCCGACTCCCGGTACCCGAAGTTTCTTCTGACCGTGAAAGGCGCCGGCTACAAGCTGGCCTGAATCCCCGCCTTTACATTCCTTACATACATTTTGCGCACCGAACATACCTGCGGCGGATACTGGAAACATGAGATCGTGGATCGCGTGCGCTGCGCTGTTCGGCTCGAGCCTGGCGTTCAGCCAGGGACCCGGGAAGCTGACGTTCGAGGTGGCCTCCATCAAGGCGTCCGAGCCTTCCCAGGAAGGCCGCATTGCGATGCGGATGGGCGCCGATGCCGGCATGTTGCGGTACAACAACGTCTCGCTGAAGGACTGCATCCGCACCGCATACCGGGTGAAGGATTTTCAGGTGGAAGGGCCGGATTGGATCGGCAGCGCGCGGTTCGATATCACCGCCAAGCTCCCGGAGGGCGCGTCGCAGGATCAGATTCCGGAGATGCTCCAGGCGCTGCTGGCCGATCGCTTCAAGCTGCAAATACATCGCGAAACCAAGGATCACGCCATCTATGCGCTGGTGGTGGGTAAGGGCGGCCCGAAACTCAAGCCGGCGGAAGTTCCTACGGGCGATGCACCTCAGGCCGGGGGCCCGGGCGGCCCGGGCCGGGGAGGCCTCGGCCGCGGGGGCATGATGATGACGGTCGATGACGCGGGCGCCCATCTGAAGGCCTCGTCGGTGACGCTCGCCAGTCTCGGCGAACTGATGGCGCGGTTCTCCGAGCGTCCCATCGTGGACCTGACGGGGATTCAGGGGCAATACGACTTCGACCTGGTGTTCACGCCCGAGACTCTGCGCGGCGTCCCGGGCGGCGGCCGCGCGGTTGTAGGACCGGGCGGTGGCGGTGCCGGTGGTGGCGGAGGTGGCGGCGGACCGGCACCGGCGGAAGGGGCATCGGATCGCGCCGGCTCGATCTACGACTCGGTACAGAAGTACGGCTTGAAGCTGGAATCGCGCAAGGCGCCCATGGAGTTGATCGTGGTCGATCACCTGGAGCCGAAGCCCACCGAGAACTGAACGTTTAAGTCGCGGGCACTCGTGCGTGCCGTCTCGGCACTCCTGCCGAGACTTTTCGGGACGGTCCAAAACGCCGGCGCCTTCGAAAACGACTGTTTCGACCGCGGCGTTGGTGACGACCAAAGAGAGTCGCCATGAGTGGGGACGCGGCAGCACGAGTGCCCGCGCCACAAATGCGCTCAGCTCCAGAGTGCTGACACGACCTTGCCTTTCACCAGCTCGCGTGGCTGATTCAGGTGATTGAGCACGATCATGTCGGGATCGATGCCGAGCGCATAGTAAGTCGTCGCCAGGAGATCGTTGGGATGCACCGGCTTGTCTTTAGGGGAACTGGCGGTCTGATCCGATTCGCCGTATTGCGCGCCGCGGGCGATGCCGCATCCTGCCACCACCGCGCTGTAGCAATACGGCCAGTGATCGCGGCCGTCCGGAGCATTCGAGTTGCCCGAGGTGCTGACCCCGATGCGCGGCGAGCGGCCGAACTCCCCGACCGCCACCACCAGCGTCTCTTTGAGCAGCCCACGATGATCCATGTCCTCGAGCAGGGCCGACAGGCCGCGGTCGAGTTTGGGACAGTGCAGGTTCTTCAGCGGGGCGAAATTGGCGGCGTGCGTGTCCCAGGAATCGACTTCCGGATTGCCGTTGGCCACCGAAGGCCAGTTCATCTGCACGAAGCGTGTCCCGGCCTCGATCAATCGCCGCGAGAGCAGCAGCCCTTGGCCGAAGGTGGTGCGGCCGTAGCGTTCGCGCATGCTGTCGGGCTCCTTGGTCAGGTCGAACGCATCGCGAGCCCTGCCGGAAAGCACGAGGTCGAAGGCTTTCGCGTAATACTCGTCGATGGCGTAGCTCTTGAGCGCCTTCTCCAGGTCGGGCATGGAATCGTTGATGCCCTTCAGCAACTCGAAGCGGTCCTTAAGGCGCTCGGGCGGCACCTCCTTGCGCAGCGACAGGTCTTCGGTCTTGATCGGCTGGTTGGGATCCTGATAGAGGCGGTAGGGGTCGTAAGCCTTTCCCAGGAAGCCCGCGGCGCCGCCCTTGCCGATGATGCCCGATTCCTGGAGTGGCCGCGGCAGTTCGACAAATGGCAGCACTGCTTCTTTCGGCGGCTTGAGTTTCGATACGTGACTGCCGGCGGTGGGAAAGTCCGCCGGGCTCGGAGGCTCGAGCTGCCCCGAAGGCGAGACGCGATCCGGCGGATAGCCCGTGAGCATCTGGTAGATCGCCGCGGTGTGATTGAAGAGGCCGTTGGGCGTGTAGCTCATCGAGCGGATGAGGGTCGCCTTGTCCAGCGCCTTCGCCATCATCGGCATGTGCTCGCCGATGCTCGTGCCGGGGATCCTGGTCGGAATCGGCTTGAACTCTCCGCGGATGTTGCCCGGCGCATCGGGCTTGGGATCCCAGATGTCGATGTGGCTCGGGCCGCCCTGCAGGAAGACCATGATCACGCTCCTGGCGCTGGCGAAGCCGCGCGCGCCATCGTACTTGTTCGTGGCGGCGGAGGCCTTCTGCCACGCGAGAAAGTTGGAAAGGTTCAGACCCAGCATGCCGATCGATCCCGCGCGCAGCAGTTCGCGCCGGGTCGGCCCTTCGCATGTTTGACAACGGCGTCCTGGAATAACGAGCATCTCGAGCCCCCTGTCGATCAATGGTTGTAGAGAAAACCTTTGCTGTTGACCAGTGCCCACAGCAGATCCTGCGCGCGCGCCGCGCGTCCGCTGCCGCCCTGCAGATAGTGAATGCCGCTCTCCAGTTCCCCGGCGGCGGGCGGGCGGCTGAGCGACGCGAGGTAAAGCTCCGTTACTACGTCGCGATCGGAGCGTCCGCTCAGAATGGCCTTCGCGACGCGGCCATTGGCATCCGCCACGGCATCCGAAATGTTCTTGCCGTTGACCAGGTTGAGCGCCTGCGGCAGGCTGAGGTCGTAGCGGCGTTCGCATTCACACGAAGACTCGCGGGCCGGCCTGCCGAAGAGATCGAGGAATCCGTCCTTGCCTATGTGCGGATCGGTCACCTGCTCGGCACGCGTGTCGGGCGGCGCTTCCGGAAGCACGGGACGCACGCCCGTGGCCTGCGCCAGCGCGTCCATCAACTCCTCGGCGCTCAGCCGCCGAGGCATGGCGTGCGAGAAATTCTCGCCATCCTTTTCGTTCCACTCGTTGGTAGCGACCGAAGCCTGGTAGGCGCGCGAGTTGGCGATAGTGCGCATCAGGAGCCGCAGATCGAAATTGTGATCGAGGAAATCCTTCGCCAGAGCGTCCAGAAGCGCGGGGTTGCTGGGCGGATTCGAAGCGCGGATGTCGTCCACGGGATCGATGATGCCCCGCCCGAAGAAGTAGCTCCACACGCGGTTCACGGTGGACTTCGCGAAGAACGGGTTGTCGCGCGCGGTCAGCCACTCCGCGTATGCCTGCCGGCGGCCCGCATCGGTGGGCGGCGCACCGGTTCCCGACCAGGTGGCGGGCAGAATGAACGCCGGATTCATCACTCGCCCGTCCTTGGGATACTTCATGTCGTAATCCCGGCGCTGGTCGTAGAGGATCTCTTCGCCGACTTCGTAGCCCGGCCGCAGCCCCACCGCCGAGAAGAAGGCCGCCATCTGGTAATACTGAGTCTGCGTCCAGCGCTCGAACGGATGATCGTGGCACTGGGCGCACACCATGCGCACGCCCAGAAACACCTGCGTGGTCTTCTCCATGGTGGGCTTGGGATCGCGCGTCACGCGGTAGAAGTTGGCGGCCGGATTGTCGTAGGAGCTGCCCCTGGCCATCAGCATCTCGCGCACCATGCGGTCGTAGGGCTTGTTCTCCGCGATGGATTCGCGGATCCATTCGCGGAATTCGAACGCGCCTTTCTCGCCCAGGTACTTGCGGCTGTTCTGCAGTAGGTCGCCCCACTTGAGCGTCCAGTGGTCCACATAGGCGGGGCTCGCAATCAGTTTGTCGATCAGCTCGGCGCGCTTCGTCCTGGAAGAATTCGAGACGAACGCCTGGATCTCCTCGGGCGCCGGCAACTGGCCCTTGAGATCGAGCGACACGCGTCGCAGGAAGGTGGCGTCATCCGCCACGGGAGACGGCTGGATCTTCAGGCGTTCGAGCTTCGCGTCGATCAGGCGGTCGATGTAGTTGTTCTGCGGCAGCGGCTTCCAGGCGAAGCCCGGCTTGGGATTGAGCACGGTCACCGGCACGGTGGTGAAGGTACCCTGATAGCGCACCATCAGGGTGGCCTCGCCGATGCGGGCGCCTTTGACCGAAGCGTCCGTGACCGCCGCCACGTCCGGCACGTTGCTCTCGACCACGGCCAGGCCTGTCACGTCTCTCTGGCCGCCGCCGGCGAACGCTGCGGAGACCTTGACCTCCATGGTCTCGCCGGGCGACTTCATGAACATCTCCTTCGGCTCCACTTCCAGGCGGCGGACCGAGTCTTTCGAGGGGTCGCCGAACGGAACGCCTTGGGCAATCCAGTTGTAGATCGTCTGGTAATACGGCGAGCCGATTTCGAAGCGCAGTCCGCCGCCGTGCGCCACCTGCTGCGTCGGCTTGGCCAGCATCAGGCTGCGCCCCGGGTCTGCGCGATTGAAGCGCCGGCCGGAGAGGTCGTAGAGCAGCGCCTCGTAGTCGAACTGCGGATCGTAGCCGCGGAGCGACAGCTTGAAGCCGTTCTTTCCCTTCGCGGCTCCGTGACACGGCCCCGAAGTGCAGCCTACCTTATTGAGAATCGGCGCGACGTCACGGAGGAAGGTCACCTTGGGGGCGTCGGCCGCGGAGAGCGCACCCGCGCATAGCAGGAAGAGGATCGGCGATCTACTGTTCCGCATGAGCGGCACCTCCGGTCACCTCAAATGGAATCGCGCGCGCAATCACCAACTCGTCCCCATCCCCGGTGCGGACGCGGCCGTTCACGTACACGTCGTAGAGGCCGGGGTCGGTGGCTTTGGTGGTGGTCACGACGAAACTGCTGTTGGTCATATCAATCACTCGGATGTCCTTGGCGCCGACCACGTCGACGCCGAGATTCTTGGGCGGAGTCCCGGAACCGCGGAACGTCCACTTATAGGCGAACTCGTACCGTCCGCCCTCCGCCATCTGGGTGAACCTGATCTGGTGCACCTCGAGTGTCGCGGCAGGCGGATCCGTTAACGCGGCGGGCAGGTCCCATCCCAGCCACGGCGCGGTGATCGGCCGTTGACGATCCACCACTCCCTGCTCCGTAGCGCCAGCGACATCCACCGACATGCCGAGTCCGCGGGCACGGCGCCGCAACTTCGCGCCGCCGGCGATGGTCCCTTCGCCCCACACCTCCAGTTGGCCGGCGGACAGCGTGACGCCCTTGTCGGCGGTGATCGTCAGGATGCCGCGGCGATTGATGGTGCGGGTATTGGCGGCGTCCATGTACTCGCGCGGGATCATGCCGCCCGCCACGTGGACACCCTCCGGCAGATTCGGAATCGTGAGATGGATCGGCCCATCGTACCCGCGGCGGTCTGCCGACACGCTGATGACCGCCGTGCCGCCCGCCGGAATGTTCAGGAACGGCGTGGAGACCGTGAGCGTGAAGTCCTCGTCCTGTTGCCGCGCGATGAGCCGGTAACCATAAAGGGGACCGCCGCGCAAGGCAAGATCCTCTACGGAAACCACCACCTCGTGGACATCCGCCGGCACGGTGAGAGTGAGGTAGGGATCGCTGCTGGTGCGGCTGGTGCCCTGTACCGCGAACACATCTTCCGGAAGCGGCTGATCGCCCGCCGAGGCGATCTTCTTCCCCGCTCCGTCGTAGGCGGTGATGATGGCCTCGAGATGCGAAGTGCCCAACTCGCGCGCCTGCAGCTCGAAGATCAGCTTTTCGCCGGGCTCTACGCGGTAATGGTAGCGGTCGATCTCTCCTGCCTTATCGAGGCGGCCGTTCATCACGCTGGGGACGGGCACGGCGCCGGACACCGGCTCCATCAACTCGGGCAGGTCGCTCACGGCGAAAACGAACGGCAGGACGGGCGAATCAGGCAGGGCAATGCGCGCAAACGCCTGTGGCGCGGCAGCGGTGCTCAGGTCGGCAACCGACTTCACGCTGGCGCCGAGATTACCGCCGAAGAACGTCACCGGCACGCGTTCGCCGCGGCGTCCGCCGAGCGGGAAGATGCCGTCGGCATAATGGTAGGCGCCCATCTTGAGGCGGTAGAAATTCTGCGCCTGGCTGCTGAAGCGGGCGTCGGTGACTTCCACGTAGTAGTTGCCCTCCGACGGGAAAGTGAATTCCACACGGGCGTCCAGCGAGGCGCCCGGCGCGTCATCGCTGCGCGCAAGTTGCTTCCCCGAGCCGTCCAGGATGCGCAGCACGGGATCGATCGCCGACCCGCAACGCCGCGCTTCCAGCTCGAATACGCGCCGCTCCCCGGCCTTCCCATACACGCGGTAGACATCGCGCTCCGGCCCGCGCAGCGTGCCGTTGACGACGACTGGAGACGAACGCACGGGCTCGGCTGTCTCGATGGTGTCGTTACGATTCGGCGGCGAGTTGGGCAGCGATTCCTCTTCGGTCACTTCCGGGTACGTTCCCAAGGTGAAGAGCAGGACATTGGAGATGCCAGAGGGCGAAGCGATCCGGACCGGATACACGCCGGGAGCCGCGTCCGCGTTCGGTTCCACGAGGAATGAAACGGAGCGTCCGGGAGCAGCCATCGTGCCGGGCATTGGCTGTGCAAGAACCAGCGTGAAGTTGGCCGGCAGCGGGGAAATCACGCGGGCGCCTTCGCCAATGTTGCGGCCGATCGCGGTCAGCGTGAAAGGCCGGCCGATTTCGGCGCCTCGCGGCCTCAACTCCGCGATCACCGGCGCCGCGGCGAGCGCGGTGTGCGCCGCCAGAAGCAGCGCGCAAACGTAACGGATCATCGCAGACCTCCTGGCTCCGACGCCGGCTTTTCCAGTTGCACCGGCACAAACGACTTCCGCAACGCCCCGGTACCGGCGTCATACAAGCGGACGGTGCCATCGAATCCGCCGGTAGCCAGCGTCGTGCTGTCGGGACTGAAGACCACCGTGTAGATGCCCGCCGAATGGCCCTTGCACGAAGCCACCCGCGCGCCGGTATCGGCGTCGTAGATGTTGACTTCAGGCGCGGCGCCGCCCACCGCGATGCGCTTCCCGTCCGGCGACCACGACAGCGCGGCAATCGCCCCGTTCTGCCGCTCCAGCTTGCGAATCAGCGTGGTGTCATCCGCAATCTTCATGTTTTTGGGGCGATCCATCAGGTACACGTAGGCAACGCGGTCCTCGCCCCCGATCACCACGATGTCCTTCGACGGGTGCCGCGCGATCGCCGCCAGTTCGCCGCGCAAGAGATTGACGTTCTCCTGAAATGCGCCGGTCGCGGCGTCGGTCAGTTTGGCGGAGCGGTCGCGTCCAACGGACACCACCCGCTTCCCATCCACGCCGAAAACTGTCCCGAGCACCCAGTTCTCGTGCGCGCCCATCTTCGTCGCCTCTTTGCCGGTGGCGGTGTCTACGATGCGCACGGTGTTATCGGTGCAGCCCGCCGCGACTCGCGAGCCATCCGGCGAGAGCGACACGCCGAATACGGTATCGCCGGTCAGCATGACGGAGTGCCGCAGTTTGCCGGCGGGCATGTCCCAGAGCTGGATCTCGCCGAAGCGCGCCGGTGTGCCGCCGCCGGCCACCAGCAGCGAGCCATCCTTCGAAAACGCCAGCGACAGAATACTGTCCGAAAGCCCCGGAAGGCGCTTGGGAGGCGCACTGCCATCCAGCGTGTGCAGTATGACCTCGCGATTGCCCGACACCGCGAGCATCTTCCCGTCTGGTGAGAACGCCAGCGCTGTAAGGACAGGCGGCTGCACGTACACCGTGGGTGCGCCTGCCGTGACGGTCTCGCGCGCTCCTTCGGGCGTGTCGTCTTTACCGCCGGCGGCGACCCAAGTGCGGATCAACTCGATCTGCTCCGCGGGCAGCGGCGGCATACCCAGCGGCATCTGCGGCTTGCTCTCGCCGGTGATGTACTGCACGATCAGCGGCAGTGCCGGGCCGCGCTTGCCTCCCGCCTTGAGTCCCTCGTAGGTGGTGAGATCCAGATTCGACGATTTCATGTTGGGCTGATGACAGCCCTGGCATTGGCGCTGTAGGATCGGCCGGATGTCTCGGAAATAGCTGGGATCCGCGGCGGAAAGCACCATCGGAACCCACAGCAGCGCCAGCGTACGCACCTCTCCCCCTCCGTTATGGAAGTGCCTTGATTATATGGCGATTGGAGCTTGGTTGCAATTCGCGCGTGCGGCCGTCTGCGTATAATCGACCTATGAAACTCGTTGCCCTTGCCATCCTCGCGGGCGCTCTGGCGTCCGCGCAAAGCTTCGACCCGAAGATGCCGGAATCGGTGCCGAAAGTCGAAGGCCGCGTCGTGGAACAGGCCACCCTGCGCTATATCGACATCCGGCCGGGCGATGGTGCGGTGGCTGCACCGGGGCAGCAGTATTTCGTCCATTACACCGGCTGGCTTCGCGACGGAACGCAGTTCGATTCATCGGCCGGCAAGGACCCGCTCAAGTTCGTGCAGGGCCGCAGAGAAGTGATCGCCGGGTTCGACGTGGGCTTCGAGGGCATGAAGGTGGGCGGCAAGCGGCGGCTCTTCATCCCCTACCAACTGGCCTACGGCGATCAGCAGCGCGGCAAGATCCCGCCCAGGTCGGAACTGATCTTCGATATCGAACTGGTGGCGGTGAAGGATGCACCGCCCGCCTCCGCCGGCGCGGAACTGCTGCTGCCGTTCACGGAGTTGCAGGAGCACGTGCTGGCGCTGGCGAAAGCGATCCCGGAAGAGAAATACTCCTGGCGGCCCGGACCCGGCGTGCGCTCCTTTCGCGAGGTCTTCCTGCACATCGTTTTGGGCAACGAATACCTGCTCAACATCGCGAACAACGCGCCCTCCATGGACGAGTTGCGCCGGAAGGTCGCCGAAAACGAGAGGCGTGAGAAGGAGCCCGTGAGCAAAGAAAAGCTGATCCAGATGCTCACCGAGAACTTCGCCACGGTAAAGCAAACCTTCGACAGCGCGCGGGCGGCGTCCTTGAACCGAACTGTGGATTACACGGGCACGCTCACCACGCGCCGCGGCGTGCTCACGAAACTCGATACGCACCTTGCCGAACACGCCGGCCAGTTGATCGCCTATGCCCGCGTCAACGGCATCGTTCCGCCGTGGGCTGAGTAACGCGGTAATATCGCGAGTCTTCCGGCTTCGCACCCCAGTATGGCGGAAGCCATGCCGAGCGAAAGCCGGCCGGAACAGATGCGGGACTAGCGGCAGCCTCCGGGTTGCCTCCGACGGGGGTGTCAGCCGTCTGCAAAACGGACGCATCGCCACCCTCGACCACGCCAACGGACTGCCCTGCGACGCAGCGCAGTGGACCATGCAGGACGATACCGGAGCGCTCTGGCTGAACATGCCGTGCGGCCTGGCGAACCTCCCGCGCCCGGAACTGGATTCCTGGAACGCGAATCCAAAACATAGGCTCCGGGTCAGGCTCTTCGGCAGTTCCGATGGATCCGGCGCCGTTCAATTGCCCGCGGGCCTTTGCGGCATCCCAAGCTGATCCGCCAACTGCAGATCGACTCCACCGCGCTCAGCTTTGTGGCGCCGGAGAAGAATCCGTTTCCGCTACACGCTGGAAGGCCAGGATCCCGATTGGAAGGAGACCACCGATCGCAGGGCGCCCAAGGGCAATCTTCGCCCGCGCAACTATCGCTTCTGTGTCCAGGCCTCGAACAACAGGGGCGTGGGAATGAAGCCGGCGCGTCGCTCGATTTCTCCGTCGCCCCGGCATACTGCCAGACCGCCTGGTTCGGCGCCCTGTGTGGCGTGGCGTTTTGGCGATCCTCGCAGCGGCCTACCTACTACGGCTGCGCTACCTGAGACACCAGTTCAACATGCGGCTGGAAGAGCGCGTGGGGGAGCGCGTACGCATCGCGCGAGCTGCACGATAGGCTGCTGCAGAGCTTTCAAGGCATGCTCCTGAAGCTTTCCGCGGTGCCGTACCAGATCCCGGCGGAATGCGGTGCAGGGACTGCGTTCCTCCACAGTCGTCACCAACGACCTGGTACGCGCGATCACCACTCTCGGAGAACAGCTCTCCGCCGAACTGGCCGGCCTGAATTGTCCCGAGTGTCGAGTGCAGGTGGAAGGCAAGTCCAGAGATCTGGCTCCACTCGTCCGCGACGAAGTTCACCACATCGGCTGTGAGGCGCTTCGCAATGCCTTCCGGCACGCAGAGGCACGGACAATCGAAGTGGAAATTCAATATGGCGACCGGCAGTTTCGGTTGGGGGTTCGGGACAACGGCAGGGGCATCGACTCTGTGGTTCTGGCCGCAGGCCGGCGCGTCGGACACCACAGCTTGCCCGGCATGCAGGAATGCGCCCGTCTTGCGGGAGGCTAGCTGGGTATCTCGAGCAGCCCCGATTCCGGCACCGAAATCGAACTCCGGATTTCGGCATCGTATGCCTATCTGAAATCCTCCGCTGCGGGCAGATCGATTTCTTCGAGCAATTACACCAACCCAACCATCGCCGGCTCATCGAACCCCAGCACGATGTGG
>DATJWB010000176.1:0-21423 GCA_035501495.1 Bryobacteraceae bacterium
CCTGCCGTGTGCCGACTCATCGGGACGCTTTTTGGCGTGCTCAGCGCCGACATTGCGAAAGCGTTTTCGATGTGAAACAAAAAAGCGCCGGCATGAGTGCCGACGCGGCAGGCAGGAGTGCCTGCGCCACGCTGTTGCTACTCCTGTTTCTTGGGACGAGGGGCCGGCGCGGGCTCTAACTTGGGCAATCCGAAGTGCCCGCTCAAGTCCGCGAGGGAATCCAGGTCCACGGCGCCTACGATGTTCACCACCGTCAGCTCTCTAGGCTCCGCCGCGAGGATCGCCACCCCCGTGATCTTCTTGTTCTGCGTTCGAACAAAAACTTCGGCTGTCTCGCCGTCTTCGACGCTCTTGAAGCCTAAGATGCGCGACCACTCCGGCTCGCGAAGCTGCGCTCGAATGCTGTCGAGATCCGCCTTCGACCAGGCCCCATCGCTGTGAAACGAGAGGCTCTTCACGTAGATCCCATCGACGCCCGAAATCAGCTTCTTCACCTTCGCCTCATCGGCATCTTTGTCGTCCAGGAACTTCGCCGCAAACTGCAGCGTGGAGCCGTTCAAGGAAACGTCCACCGAATCCGAGGCCTTCGCCTCGAGGTGCTCCAGGTTGAACTTGAATTGCTGCGCGGGAAGCGGCCTTGCGAGCCAGCCGACCAGCCACAGCACCGCGACCTTCTTCACTGCCGGGCCTCTCTCATGTGAGTCTGAATGTGGTTGAGCTTGCCTGCGGTGATGCGCATCGCCAGCATCACCTGCTGCTTCGCCACCATGCCCTGGTGCCGGCGCCACGCCTGCTCGCCGCTGCCCGCGATCAGCAACAAAGCCGCCGCTACGGGCAGCCAACGCGGCAAGCCGAATGCCCGCGGCCTGCCCGAGCGGGTCTCCACCGGGGCGCCGCCCTGGCCCGCGGCGCGCGCCGTCACGCGCTCCGCGAAACCCCGCGGCGGATCCTTCCGCTCCAGGGCCCGCGATAACTCTTTCTCGAACCAGTCCATCACCGATCTCCCACGCCGCGCCGCTCGAGTTTCTCCCGAAGCAGCGCAAGCGACCTTTGCAAATGGCTCTTCACGGTGCCCAGCGGCATGTCCAGCACCTCCGCGATCTCCGTCGGATCCATGTCCTCCTGATACCGCATGATCATCACTGCCCGCGGCATTTCGGGAAGCGTGGCAATCAACCGCCGCAGCACTTCTTCGAGCAGCGGATCCCGGGACGGCGAGTGTGCCGCCGGCTCGGCCACGAGTTCCAGGGCCACCTGCGGCCGCCGCTTCCGCCGCCTCGTCTCGTCGATCGAACGCTGCACCGCCACCTTGCGGAGCCAGGACACCGCATGGTCGGGCGATTTGATATCGGCCATGTGGCGGTGCAGCGCCAGAAACACTTCCTGCGCCACTTCCTCGGCCTTGTCACGGTCGTGCAGAAAGTGGTAGGACAGGCTGAAGACCATCGACTGGTGTTCGCGCACCAGCTCGGCGAAGTCACAACCGGCCTTTTCCACGCTCTCCAGTTGTATCACTTGTCTTCAATGTTATACGCGATGTTGCTCGAAACGTCGGCTCGCCGGAAATCGCTGTTGGTCAGCGATATGGTAATGGTCCGCTTATAAAAGAATATCGCCCGTACTTCGAACTCGCCGCCATAGCTCACCGGGAACCAGATGCCGTCCGCGAACTTCTGATACGTCAAGGAAAACCCCAGGCCCTTGACGTTCGTGCCCAGCAGGATTTTGACCGCCATAGGAATCGCGGCCGCCAGCCTGGTGGTCACCAGCACCGGTTCGGAGTCCTCCGCATCGATCAACGCCTCGCCCTTCCAGTCGCCGCTTTCTCCGTCGGGCAGGTGCTTCTTGGGAGCGAAGCTGACCCGGAATACCGGCCGTCCGCGGTATGTCTCGGCGGCTTCCAGTTTGAAGTCGTAATGCTTCTGCTCGGCTGGGATCAGGGGAAACAGGTCGCGCGAGAGGCCATCACGCGACTCCTTGTCGTAAGTCAGGTCTTCCGAGAGGTCGTCGATTACCTCCCCATCGATATCCACCCCTTTGAAACTGTACCCCGGGTGGTCGTAGGGAGTGATTTTGCCGTGGTCCTCGGCCTTTCCTTCGAACTTGACCAGTTCCTTGTGAACCCGGCGGTTCTTGGGGGTAATGACGTACTCGCGCCGTTCCTCCCGCGCCAGCTTGCCGTTTGTGCGCAGCATCCGGACGAAGAGTTTCTGGTTGTACACCCATTCGCGGCGTGCATCTTGGGATCTGGTCTGGTTCGCGCCGACCCGGGACATAATCTCGTCGACGTCGGGCGCCGGAGCAGGAGTTTGAGCCCAGGCGGACCCCAGCGCGGCTGCCAGCAGCAGGACTTTCATAGAGCCTCCATCTACCCATCATTACGATGGAAGGGAGGCCGGAGGAGGCATTTATCGCTCGTCAGGGCCGCCCGAGGAACTATGCGGACGGGTGGCCGATGCGGGTTCGAATTTCACGAGCTTCACCCGGTACTCCGAATAGGAGCCCTTGTGCCAGTCCCAGAGCCCGGTGAAGCCGACTCCTTTTTCGAACCACAGACGGGTGGTATCCGCGTCGAAGAGGTGCACCTCGATGCGGAATGCCTGCTCGCTCACCGAGGGCGGCGTAAATCCGGAGCCGGCACCCGTGCCAACGACCTTCGAAGGAAGAATCCCGACCGTCGGTCCGAACTTCATGCCGGTGCTGAGGGGGAAGCAGACGGCCGGCAGTTCCCCGCCCCGCAGCAGCCTCTCGCGATAGTCGGGATTGAGCTGCCTTTCGGTTTCGTTCCAGGAATACTTCGGGTCCAGGAAATAGAGGCAGGAGTTCCGAATCAGGTAATGCGACTGGCCATACCGCGAGAGCCAGCTTCCGGGCGTTTCGCCCTGGACATTGACGTACCGGAACACCACGGTTCCCTCGGCCAATGCGAGCATCCCGGTAATAGTCTCTTCGGTTTGCCAGCGCATGATCCGCGGAGCGCGGGTGGTGCCGTCCAACGTCTCATGGGCATAGGTCCAGCGATTCCCGACGGTCAGCGGGAACCAGGAGGACACGTCTTGCGCCGTGAGCGGCAGGCCGAAGCCGAGCACGGACCAAACAAACAGAAACTTCCTCACCTCACCCATAACCTTAGTATACCCCGTACCATTTTTCACCTTTCCGGCCGTTGGGCAGGTCGTCGCCGACAGCATGCTGGTCGCTCGTCATTTTGCCGAAGATGCGGCGCTCGATAAAATGGCAAACCATTTGGATTCAATGGATTATAAGTGGCGATCGGGGTGCACCCACGAAAGCTGCCGGGACGCGGCAATCGCGAACCCGGGAACAGAAAGGACTTGGTCATGAAACGACAATCGAAAGGGCTGGCGGTCATCACCGGAGCTTCCTCCGGAATCGGTGCGGTCTACGCCGACCGCCTGGCGCGGCGCGGCTACGATTTACTCCTGGTGGCACGGAATCAGCTACTCATGGCGGATCTGGCGAAAAAGATCGTGAGCGACACGGGAAGCGAGGTCGATATCCTCGCCGCCGATCTCACCAATTCCAACGATGTGGCCAAGCTGGAGCAGATCCTTCGCGAGGATTCCCGAGTCACCCTGCTGGTGAACAACGCGGGCGTGGGTGCCACCGCGCCATTACTGAATTCGGACCTCGCCGACATGCGCCGGATGATCGCGCTCAATGTCGAAGCGCTGACTCGTCTGACCTACGCAGCCGTGCCTGCGTTCGTGAAGCGGGGCGCCGGCACGATCATCAACATCGCGTCCATCGTGGCGATTGCTCCCGAGCGCCTCAATGGCGTGTACGGCGGCACGAAAGCCTTTGTACTGGCTTTCAGCCAATCCCTGCGGAATGAACTGGGCAACACCGGGGTTAAAGTGCAGGTCGTACTGCCTGGGGCAACCGCAACGGATTTCTGGAGGCTCTCCGGCAAACCGGTCGAACAGCTACCGCAGGAAATCGTGATGACCGCCGAGGACATGGTGGATGCGGCTCTCGCCGGCTTCGACGCGGGGGAGTTCGTGACCATCCCCGCGCTTCCGGATGCGGAGCAATGGCAATCGTATGAGGCTGCGCGCCAGGCGCTGATGCCCAATCTGTCTCGCGCAGAACCGGCTGGCAGGTATGGTGTGGTCCACGCCGCGCGTTGAGGCCATTGCTCTTGCGTGAGGGCGCCGCTAACTTAACTAAGTACACGGTGTCAGAAGTTCGCCGACGTATTCCCGGACCTCCGCTCTCCCTAAATCTGAGGGGGAGCGGTTGCTTGCGGCTCTACGGAGTTCGCGGCGGTATTTATGACATGGCGTACTAAGGTGACTCGGAAATGTTGAGGATTGAGAAAGACTCGGATGGATGCGCGACGCGGCTGCTTGTCAGCGGTCGTATTCGGTCGGATCAGATCGCTTGTGTGCGTTCGGCAATGAACGACGGCTGCGCCCGCAGAATCCTGGACCTGCGTGAGGTCACCCTGGTGGACATCGCGGCGGTTCGGTTCCTGCTTAGCTGCGAAGACGAGGGCATTGAATTGGTCCAATGCCCTCCCTACGTCCGCGAGTGGATGCTCCGCGAGCGCGAGGAGGGAGCGGAGCCCGACCATTCGAACGAAAGCTGAACTCCGGCGAACGGTATAATCCGACAAGGCCGGTAAGGGCCGCTCGAGGCTGCCGGCTGGTCGGATTCGGCCCTATGACTACGAATGGCGGCCAAAGCCCCGCGCCTCTCGAACTTCGGGCGTTTCTCGACAGCATTCCAGCACTTGCCTGGTCCGCTCAGCCGGATGGATCGCTCGATTTCGTCAACCAGCGATTTCGGGATTACACCGGTCTTGCCTCTGATCAGTTGTACGGTTCGGAGTGGAAATCGGCCGTCCACCCGGACGACCTCCCACAGCTCGAGCTTTGGTGGCGGGACCTCGGGCAGCCCCGCACGGCCGGCACAGTGGAAGTTCGCCTGCGCCGGGCAGACGGCGAGTATCGCTGGTTCCAGGCCGCGGCAGCGCCTTTCCACGATGCACCAGGCAACCTCATCCGCTGGTGTGGGATTCATACCGACATCGATGACCGCCGGCACGCCGAACAAACGCTGCGGGAAGCCGAGGGGAACCTGCGCACCATCACCGATGCCATTCGCCAATCCATCGTGGTTCTGGCGCCGGATGGCTCGACGCTCTACGCCAACCGCGTGGCGCTGGATCAGACCGGACTTGCCGTTGGCGAGGTGAGCGACAGAGGCTTCCTGGCGGGGGCATTCCATCCCGAGGACGTACAGCGGGTCCGGGAGCAGCGCCGCATTGGACTGCTGGAGGGACTCCCGTTCGAGTTGGAAATGCGTGCCCTGTTCCGGAACGGACAATATCGCTGGCAACTGGTTCAGTACAACCCCCTGAGAGACGAACACGGCCGGATCGTCCGCTGGTACGCCACGGCAACCGACATTGACGACCGCAAGAGAACCGAAGAGCAACTCCGCAATGAGAACCTCGTTCTGAGGGAGGAAATCGACCGCTCGTCGATGTTTGAGGAAATCGTCGGCTCCTCGAAACCGATGCGCCAGGTACTGAAGCAGGTGGAGAAGGTTGCACCTTCTGATTCCACCGTTCTCATTCTGGGTGAAACCGGAACGGGAAAAGAGCTGATTGCGCGAGCGCTGCATCGGAGGTCGAAACGCTCTGCCAGGGCCTTCATCCGTGTGAATTGCGCCGCGATCCCCCAATCGTTGATTGCGTCCGAGCTTTTCGGGCACGAAAAAGGGGCGTTCACGGGAGCACTGCAACGGCGCGTGGGGCGGTTTGAAGCGGCTGACGGGGGGACCCTCTTCCTGGATGAAATCGGCGAGCTCCCCATGGAAACGCAGATCGCTCTCCTGCGGGTGCTGCAGGAACGCGAATTCGAGCGGGTTGGCAGCAATCACCCCATCCAGGTGGACGTTCGCCTGATAGCGGCAACCAATCGTGACCTCCCATCCGCCGTCGCCGGCGGCACTTTCCGCCAGGACCTTTTCTACCGGTTGAACGTCTTTCCGATCGCGGTTCCACCCCTGCGCGAGCGAGCGGAGGATATCCCTTTGCTGGTCGAGTATTTCGTGGGACGTTATGCCCAAGGGACCGGTAAGGACCTGCGGCATATCGGCAAGCACACGCTCGAGCAGCTACAGGCCTACCCTTGGCCGGGCAACATCCGCGAATTGCAGAACGTGGTGGAGCGGGCCGTGGTCCTGAGTGACGCCGGCACGTTCGTAGTGGAGGAGAGCTGGCTGAAACGCGAAACGGCGGAATCCGGGCGGCAGCACGAAGGGCTTTCGGTGCTGGCAGACCGCGAAGTCGAGATGATCGAAGCGGCTCTCGCGGAGAGCCATGGGCGGATATCCGGGCCTTCCGGCGCAGCCGCGAAACTGGGGATTCCCCGCCAGACTCTCGAATCGAAGATCAGGCGTCTGGGTATCGATAAGTACGGGCTGAAGCGGCCAGCCTCCCGATAGCGCCCCGCCTCTTGGCCGCTTGCCGCTGGTTCGTCATTTTGCTGCACATGCGGCGCGATTGCGGTCCTCACTTCTTTTCATTTCAATGGTTTCCGCATGGAGGCCCGGTTGCCCTATTCTCCAGCGTCAGTCTTCAACGAAAGGAGAACGACAATGACGCAAAAAGAAATCCGCTTCCACCGGTCCACCACCTTGACGCCCGGGCAGTACATCGCCGGGCTCACCGACTTCGGACCTGGCCGTGCGAAACTCTTCGGCAACAGCGCCGATGAGTACCTGAAGGTGCATTCCCGCGGCCGCTCCGAGGCGGACGTGACGGAGGGTTCGGGCGGCATCTGGGAACGCCTGCACTACGACTGGTCTGATCCCAACCGCGTCACCCTGACCACGACCGACTCCAACGTGTGGGGAGGCGCGTCCGGTCACATCTACACCTTCACCCGTCAGCCCAACGGAACGACCGACATCGACGTGGCGGTCGTGCGCGAGGGCAAGAATCTCAAGGGACGTTTGCTCGGCTTCGTGCTAAGGACCATCGGCAGGCGCGTTTTGGAAAAGGCGTTTGAAAACTCCGTAAAAGCCATCGAGGCCCGGAATGCGGCTGCGAAAGGGGGAGCCGCATTACAACCGGAATATTCGGTCCGGGGTTGATTTGACGGTCTTCGGAGCGCGTTCAGCCGGAGCGGTAACCGGAATGCCCATTACGGCTCGAGCCGCGCTTGTCATGCCGCTCGAGAGGCACCTGGCAGATACTCCCGTGCGATTTCTTCGAATTCCTTGGGACGCACCAGCCGGTACCGAATCTCCAGCGCGGAAAAGGCGGCCAGATCGTGGGCCAACTCCTCCGAGGGCAGGTCCGCGGTCAGCACGTGCAATTGACCTACGGCCACCCGGTAGGGCAGCACTTTCCAGCGGCGAGCCGCCTCGGCCGGAAGCACACGGGTGGCGAGGCGGTTCACCTCATGGCGGTCCGGCACACCCAGGGGGATCCCGGCCTGCGAACTGAGGGCCTGATACAGGTTCTCCTCCGAGAGCCTCTGGGCGGCGACCAGGTGTTCCCCAATGCGGGTCCCCTTCGGACAGGATTCGAGCGCCGCCTCCAGGTCGCTCGTCGAAACGCACCGCATTCTCACCAACACTTCGCCCAGGAGCGGTTTCCCTTCGATTGCGGCTGCCTGTCCCGGATAAACATGCTCCGTCTTCTGCCACGCCGGCGCCCTTTGCTTGCGGCTGGCGCGCCAGAACTGCCAGACCGCCACCACAGTCGCGGAACTGTTGACCAAATTGCCCCAGAGCATGCGCAGCGGGACCCCGCCGGCGAACACCCAGCCATAGATACGGGCGGCACAAAAAGTGCGGATCGTCGCCTGCAGGAGCGTGATCCAAAGGGTTGCCTCGCAGAGTCGCGTCAGCCACGCCGGAACCAGGTCGTTCCAGGCCGCTACGGTCCCGCCCGAGATCGAGTAACGGGCGATTCCGTAGAGAAAGATGGCGTTGGCGAGCGGCGTGATCAGGTTGCCCACGAGCCCTTTACGATCCCGCCAGAACCAGTAGATCTGCTGCCACGGAGCGCGCCACCCGTTCTTCTGCCAGCCCTGCAGGGCGATGCCGGTCACCCAGCGGCTGCGCTGACGTATGGCTGCCCGCAGACGCCGTGGGAAGTATTCGCGCGTCGCCGCCGGCCCAGTCTCGCCGAATCGCAGCGGTACGAAGATCTGGGTACAGCCCATGGCGTGAAGCTGGTATCCGGTCTGGTAATCTTCCGTGAGGCACTCGGGGTCGAAGACACGGCCCTCGCGGGTGGCCGCGAGGCGACGCAGCGCCACTCTTCCGAAGCCCGTGCCCACGCCGTTGGAAGGGAGGAATCCTCCCAGCCGCCTTCGTACCGGGATATCCTTGCTCTGGTACTCGGCGAACTCATCGCAGTAAAGGCCGTGCGTGATGGCCTCCAGACCCAGGGGCAGCGGCAGAACCGGGACCTGCACCATGTCGTACGCCGGAGAATACCAGTTGATGAGCCGCAACGATTCGGGATGGATCAGGTCCTCCGCGTCGTGCATGACGATCACTTCATAGCGCACGCCGTGACGAGCTTCATAGCTCTCCATCCCGCGAAAGATCCAGTTCAGGCAGTCGCCTTTGGAGGTTGGGCCGTTGTGCGGGCAAACCACCAGGTGCACGCGGGCGTGCGTCTCCGCCGCCGCGGTCACCGCACGCACGGTAGGCTCGTCATTCGGGTAGGTGCCCACGAAGACGTCGTAGTTCTGGTACCGTATGGCGGCAAGATTGCGATCGAGCATCTGCCCGATCACCCTGTGTTCCCGCCAAAGGGGCACCAGGATGGCGATGCGGCGTTCGGGAGCCTGCTCCAACTCGGGTTCCGAAGGCCAATCGAAGCGGGTTCCGCCAATCAGATAGACCAGGCTGACGAAGAGGTCGTCAAGCCCACTGGTGAGAATCCAGATTGCAAGGGGAATCAGGCACACGAGTACCCATTGATCGAGCCACACCATTGTTATCCTTAGATCTATTAGTGGAGTTATCGATAGTTAACTCTCAAATTTTTGGGACGTGGGCAGGAGTGCCCCAACTCTTTGGCATGCTTGGCGGCAGTACGGCTCCAAGACCGGGTGCTCAACGGAAACTCTGCGTTCTCGCAGGAACCGTTCCCAGGTATCTGGTTGGCGATGAATCTGTCCTTCGACTCCAGGTTTGGGGTTGTTAAACGGATGTCGCGGGCCTTCACCTCGCGCTGACACCTATGCCGAGGTCGGTCAGGATCTTGGGATTGGTCTCCTGCATGGCCAACAGATTGTGGCACGCGCCGCAATCCTGCGTGACCGCCTTCCCGCCGGCGCTGGTATGGTTTCCATCGTGGCAGCGAAAACAGCCGGGATAGTCTGTGTGACCAATGTTATTGGGATAAGTTCCCCATGTGACGTTCATGGCCGGAAAAACGTTGCTGTCGTAAAGAGCGACGATTGCCTGCCCAGCCTGTTGGATGCCATCCGGGTTCTGCAGATAAACCGCCGGATAATTGCGCTGATAGTAGGCGCTCAGTTCCGCCGGGATCTTCCGGCCGGCATCCTCGCGCGTGATGTAAGTGGCCTTCAGAAGCGTCAGCCCTTCCTTTTTTATGAATGGCAGCAACGGCGAAATGCGGCCAGCAGACATCGCGCCATCCATGGCCCGTTCCGGAAGTTGAAACGCGTGGGTCGGACGGTTATGGCAGTCGATGCAATCCATCTCGCGGGTGGGCATCTGCTCCACGGCCCGCGCATCGGTTCCAGCCGCGAGATATGCAGCCGTATGACCCGCGGGATCGGTGTATTCCACCCATGGGATAGTCTGTCGTTTCTCGTCGGAATACGCGTAGCGGATGTGAACGTTTTCCCCGACATGCACGCCGTGGATGCCACCACGATTTCCGCCCCCGATCTTCATCATCAAGACGGTTTCGGTGAGACTGTTCTTTTCGTCATCTCCGTATTGGGGAATCACGACGACTCGGTCGGTCTCGAATCGCGCGGGCCAGTGGCACACTTCGCAGGTCTCGCGCGCCGGGCGCAGGTTTTTCACCGGCGAAGGGATGGGCCGTGGATACGTATCGAAAATAGTCGCGAAGACCTGGCCGGTTCCCGACAACTTGCTGCGCACGAACCATGAAGCCCCGGGTCCGATGTGACAGGCAACGCAGTCTACCCGGGCATGAGGCGAATCCGCGTGCGCCGTGAACTCGGGTTGCATCACCTTGTGACACGTCAGCCCGCAAAACGTGGTGGAATCCATGTATTCTGTCGCGGCGTAGGTGGCCTGGCTGGCCACCGCCAGGTTAACAAAGGTAGTGACGCCCACGAACAACACTAGTCTGCGGAAGTCGGCATTGCGCCATGTGAGAGGCGGGAAATTGGATGGATAGATCGATCTCCGATGCTCCCGCCGCCGGCGCAGCAGGATGCCGGCGGGAATCAGGAGCAGTCCCAGAACAAAAAACGCAGGCACCAGTAGAAACACCAGGATTCCAACATAGGGGTGCGTGACCTCGCCGCGCAATGTAATTGGCAGAAGGAAGAGCCATGTCACGGTGGCGGTGGTGACCAGTACTACCCCGATCAGGCTGAGCCAATTATTTGCCAGGTACACCCAAGATCGTGAAAAAGCTACGAATCTACCGAAATCAGCCGTCAACGGATTTCTCCCCAGCTAATGGGTTGCAACCGGGACTCATCGCCCTATCAGACGTGTACCCATGGGCCCTCCGGCCCAGCAATATTTATGAAGACCCGCCCGCCGGACGATGTTGCGCAGACACTCGTGCCTGCCGCGTTCCCACACATGGGGTGCTTGCCGGGCGTGTACCGTGCCGGTGCCCGCGAAGGGTCTACGAGGCTGCTCAATGACCAGAAACGACGCACACCACCTTATTTACTGCAGGTGAAATTCGCGGCATCGTCGGTGCTGCCGGAGCCCTTATAGTGAGCCACCTGCGGATAGGGGCAAAGCGGACGGGTGCGTACGATGCCGCTCGTGGGATTGCTGCCCGTTTTGAATTTCGTCGCGATGATCTGGCCGGGCGCGACTCCGTCCTCCACCCAGCGCTCCAGGGCGCGGCCGGCGTCGTGCTCGGGATCCCCCAGCGGCACGCTCGCCGATCCGAACACGTTGGGGCCGGGTCCGCCACCACAGTGCTGCATGCCCGGAACCATGTACAGCCGCACGAAGCCCTCGCTCTCCTTGGCGCCCATCTTCTTCACCACTTCGTCGTAGTATTGGATGGTGGCCGTGGGTGGGATCGCGGCATCGCTCCAGCCGTGGTACAGGACCAGCTTTCCGCCCCGCGACTGGAACGGCTTCAGATTGGCGTCGGTGGCGTTCAGGACCTTGGCCAGCTTCTCATCGGCGGCTTTCATGTCTTTCTCTACCGTGAATGTGCGGAAGTCCCATCCAGCGTTTTCGTAGACCATGTTGGCGAAAAACTGCGTGCCGAACGCATAGGCGAGGCTCTTCTCGCGTGCTGGTCCAGTGGTCCAGATCGCCCAACCGCCCTGGCCGGTCTCTCCTCCCGGAGGAAAGCCCGGAAAGGCCTGCGTGCCTTTGCCGCTTTTGATGCCGGAGTAGATCTTCTGCAAGGCCGCGACCTGCGGCGCGGTCAGACAGGCGTCCGAGTCGGCGCCCGAGCACAGCAGCTTGGATGGATCAAAGTGGCATTTCGTCGGATCGTCGATGACCCCGTCCGTCACACCGTCCAGCGCATCACAAGCGGCCAGCGCTGCGGATTCGAGCGCGGGCAGTTTGCTGGCGGGGATGTAGCTGGCCTCATCCATCAGCAGCGCCTGCGTGTTCCAGATTGCCAAGGTCAGAAGGTGGGTCCAGTAGTAAGCGGGCGCGCCGGCGATGATGCCATCGTAGTCGCCCGGATAGCGCTGCGCCTCCATGAGCGCCTGGCGGCCGCCGTTGGAGCACGAATGAAAATACGAGTGCTTCGGGCCGCCGCCGTAGAAGGCCGCGAGGATGGTCTTTGCTTTCACGGCCGTTTCATGTATCGCCCGATACCCGAAATCCACCACCTTCTCCGGATGTCCCAAGGCCCAGCCGGCACTCGTGGCGCCACCTGTGTGTCCGGTATCGGTGGAGGCGATCGCGTACCCCTTCGATACCGCGACTCCTAAAGCGTCGTAGGTAATGACGCCGGCGAACCCGCCGTTGCCGATTCCCTGCAGTCTCCCGTTCCAACCCGAGCTCGGCATCCAGACCTCGAACTGGATATTGGAGTCGCTCGACGGTTTCATTACACCGGACACGCGGCAAAACGCGGGCAGGTTGTGCAGGGCCGCGCCCTGCGGCGGCTTGAAGTCGCCCGCCGGTACGGCGGTCGCGGTGAAGGTCGTGTCCGGAAGCTTGAGGCTCGAGAGCGATTCGCAGCCCTCCCCAAAAACGGTAAGCGTGCCGGACGCCAGAAAGACCAGTGGGAGCACGTAGAGGGATTTCATATTCTCTCCATTCAGATCGAGGTCATTGGGCCGCGGTGCCGCCGCGTCCTCCGCGCCCGCCGCCCGGCGGAGGCTGCAACTCGTAGTTCTGTGGCGGCTCGGCGCCCAACAGGTAACGCACGAAGTAGTCCCATCGGCGGCGTGTCATGTAGTTCGAATCCTCGCCGTAGCCATGCGCGCGATTGGGAAACATGATCAGGTCAAAGTCCTTGTTCGCCTTGATGAGCGCGCTCACCACCAGCATGGTGTTGTACGGCGGCACGTTATTGTCCATGGTCCCGTGCGCCAGCAGGAGATGGCCCTTCAGGTTCCTGGCGACGTTCTGGTTGGCCTGGTTGTCGTAATTCGTCGTACCGTCCGGCTTCCGTTCCAGCAGGCCCTGCCATTTCTCCGCCCAGTCGTCTTCGTACTCGCGGTTGTCGTGATTTCCGGATTCGGAGATGCCTACCTTGAAGAAATCGGGATAGCGGAACATGGCATCGGCAGTGGCGTAACCGCCGCCGGAGTGTCCGTAGATGCCCACGCGGTCGATGTCGATCCACGGATAGCGCCTGGCGAGTTCCTTCATGCCGTCTACCTGGTCGGGCAGTGTATTGTCTCCCATATCGCCGAAATATGCCTCGTGGAATTTCTTGGAGCGCCACGGTGTACCCATACCATCCAGTTCCACCACAATGAAGCCGAGGTCGGCCAGCGATTGGCAGTCGCCGCGCGCCGCCGAGAAGTTCCGGCTGCCCACACTGCCGGTCTGCGGCCCAGGGTAGATGTGGTTGACGATAGGATACTTCTTGCTAGGATCGAAGTTCACCGGCTTGAACATCAGGCCGTACAGGTCGGTGACTCCATCCCGCGCTTTGACGGTGAACGGAACAGGAGGCTTCCAACCCGCAGCCAGCAGCTTCGAGATGTCGGCCTTTTCCAGAGTGGCAATCAGCTTTCCATCGTTATCTCGCAGCACCGCGACCGGAGGAGCATCCGGCTTGGAATAGCGATCCACGAAAAACCGCCCGGAGGACGACAGCGTGACGTCGTGCGTGGCATCTTCCGGTGTAAGCAGCTTCTGGCCCTTGCCGTCCAACCCCACACGATATAAATGGACGAAGTAAGGATCGCGGCCCTTCTCCTTTCCCACGCCGAGGAAGTACGCTACGCGGGAATCTTCGTCCACGCGCAGCAACTGCGTCACGTTGCCTTCACCGCTGGTGATTTGATTCTTGAGCTTCCCCGACTCCAGGTCGTAGAGGTAGAGCTGCCCCCAATTGTCGCGCTCCGAAAACCAGATCACTTCCTTCGAATTAGGCAGATACTTCCAGTTCACGCGGCCGTTGCCCGACTCGAAGAACGTCGGGACCTTCTCCTCCAGGACATCGCGAACCTGGCCGGTCAGAGGATTGGCCGCTCGCAGCGTCTCCACCTTGTGGTCGCGCGAGGTCGAAACGAACGCCAGGCTGCTGCCATCGGGGCTCCACTGGACGTCGCTCCATTCGCCACCGCGGCAGGCCACGTCGTCGCACAGCGTGGAGCGGTGCTGGTCGGGGGGCATCTGGAAGCGGACCACGTGAGGATCGTCCACGTCGATGACCACCCTCTGGATGGTGGTGACCACATCGTCGCCGGGAAGCGGATATTTCCACTGCCGCAGCGCGGGGTGTCCCACTTTCGTCTCCACGAGGTACATCTCGCCGACGCCCCGCTGGTCCTGCTGAAAGGTGGCGACTTTCTTCGAGTCCGGCGACCAGAGGACAATCGGCCGTTCACTTCCGGTCCAGCCGGCGTTGTCGGTGGCGTAGCCGAAGTCCTTCACGCCGTCTTTCGTGAGCTGCATCTCCTTGCCGGAGGCGATGTCGCGGCTCCACAAATTGTTGTCGCGGATGAAGACCGCGCGTTTGCGGTCGGGCGAGATCGATTCGGCGCGTCCTCCTCCTCCGCCGCCGCGCCCGCCTCTGCCTCCACGGCCTCCGGTGGCGGGCGCCGGGCTGGTGTCGGCCCCGCATTTCTGGCCGCCCACATCGCACTTCCAGCGCCGGCCCCCGGCGTTCACGGTGACGCTCTGCCCGTCGGGGGAAAACTCCAGGTCGGTGAATGGCAGCCGGTTCGCCTCGTAGGTGCCGCCCGCTGCGGCTGACAGCGCGGCGGCGACCTTGGCGTGATCGAAGGCCGGTTGCCGCGTGCCCTTGGCCGGGTCCACCAAGACGAACTCGGTGCCGTTGGCAGTGGTGTTGCGGTACCAGAAGCGCTCATCAGGCAGCCAGTTGGGGACCACGCCGGAACCGAACACCAGCGGCGTGGTGTTATAGCTCATGGACTTCTCGGCGCGCGCATAATCGGCGGCCGTAATCTTCTGTTGGGCCACGCCCGGCATGGCAAAGACAGCCGCCGCGGCCAGAATCGCAGTGCGGCGCAGGAACGAAATCACACCAGCTTGCATCGGGTTCTCCGAGTGGGATCTTAGGCCGAATAATCACACCGATGCCTCCCGGAAGTCAAGCCGGGGGACGCAGTTCCTCTCGTAGTACTTTGAGCTTCGCTGCGATGCGCTTGCCGATCGTCTTCCGGCGCACCGTGAATTTGCCGGTCTTGTAGTTGGTCCCAAGACGGCGTCAGGCAGTCAAGGCCGGTGAGCCACAAGTCCTCCATGCACGTGGGCGGGGAGTCGTACATCGGCGTAGTACCGGCTCCCCGCAACACGATTTCGGAGCTCAGTACAGGCCTGCAGGTTGCCCTGGTCCATCGCTTTCGGTGCGGTCTCTCGACAATCCGTCGCGGGGCTCTTATGGGACGCCCCCGCCCATCGACACAGACAAGAGTATCGCCAGATGTCCGCGTCGAAATCTCCTGGCGACCGCGTGGCAGTCTATACCTGCACGAAGCTCTTGAGCACGCCTTCCCACGGAGCCCGATAGGGCCGGACGCACATGGCCGCCGCTTCTCTGTCGCCGATCACCTGTTCCTTCTCGGGATCCCAGCGGATGGCGCGCCCCAGCCGCAGCGACATGTTGGCCAGGTGGCAGGCGATGGAGACGCGGTGACCGTCCTCCACCTCGCACAGCGGGCGATTGCGCGTCCGCATGGAATTCAGCCAGTCGCGCTCGTTCATCAGCATGGTGTCTTCGCCACCCGTACCATAGCGCGCATCCGACTCTACTCCGCCCTTGGAGGGCTGAATCCACGGAGCCGGCTTGACGTCGCTATACACGGGTCCGCCGACCGGATGGCCCGAGAATTTCGGGATATCGTTGACCGGATCGATCCTGAGCTCGGGAGTCACCTCATAGCCGCCCGCCAGGGTCATGGTCCCCTTCGTGCCGCAGTAGAGTTGGCCGCGCGCGGCGGGGTCGCCGTGCATCGCGTTGGCCTCGCGGATGGCATAGTTCATGGTAAAGGTAGGGAAGACCCAGAGCGCATCCTGCAGGTCGGGAGTCTCGCCGTCGTCCTCCAGTGCGTACCGGCCGCCGGTCGACATCACCATGCTCGGACCCTTCACCTTCATGAGCCACAGCACCTGGTCGATGGTGTGGGCCCCGAGATTGGTCATCTGTCCCCCGGAATAATCCCAGAACCAGCGGAAATGGTAGAGCGCGCGATGCTTCGTGTAGGGGCGTTTGGGAGCCGGCCCCTGCCACATATCGTAGTCCAGCTCGGACGGCGGATCTTCGATGGGCGTCTTGCCGAAGCCTGGATAGATGTTCCGATAGGAGGCGATGCGGATGGAGTGGATCTTGCCGAGGGAGCCGCCGTCCACCAGTTTCTTGGCCTCGGCCACGCCCGTGCCATGGCGCCGCTGCGTGCCCACCACCACGATCCGCTTGTACTTCCGGGCCGCCTGGATCATCCATTTCCCTTCGTCAATGCATACGGTCATGGGCTTTTCGACGTAGACATCCTTGCCCGCCGCGCACGCCATGATGGTCAGCAGGGCGTGCCAGTGGTCGGGGGTGGCCACCACCACTCCCTGGATGTCCTTGTTTTCGAACATCTTCCGGAAGTCGCTGTACCCCTGGCCATGAGGATTCCCCAGGAACTCCAGCCCGGCTTGTACGCGGGGCTTGTAGACGTCGCACATGCCCACCAGATCGACCTCGTTGGTGAGCTTCTTGAAATCCGCGACGTGCTGCTTGCCGATCAGGCCGAACCCGATGAAACCGATTCCGATGCGGTCGTTGGCGCCGAGCACGCGCTTGTAGGATGCCGCTGTCAGCGCAGCCGCACCCATGAATACCCGCCGCGTGGTAGTGGGCAGATTGCCCGCTTCCTGTGCCATCTTTTCACGCTCCCTACACGACCACCGCGAAGCGGCGGGCGCATATAAGGAGATTATAATCCTGTTGTCGTAAATAACAACGGGCTGGCGCTGTCTTGATGCGATACCGGGCAAACCGATCCAAGAAACCGATCCGGTCAATAAAAAGCTTTTGGTTGCGTATTTTTTGGACATATAATACCGCCTATAGTCTTTTGGAGTGGCAAACTGCACTCCACGGGGTTGTCCGCGTCGAGTGATTCGCGCGAGAAAGTTGCGCCAAGGAGGTCTCATGCGAAGATTAGTGGCACTGGTGGGGTGGCTGTGCTTCGTTAGCGGCATGGCGTCCGCCCAGACTTTTGGGGCCATCACCGGGGTAGTCCAGGATCCGAGCGGTGCGAACGTGCCGAACGCACCGGTTACGGTCACGAATTCCGCGACTAACGTTGCGCGTTCGACTACCACCAACAACGAGGGGCTTTACAGCTTCCCCGATCTTCCTCCGGGAGTGTACAACGTAAAGGTGTCGATGCCCGGCTTCGACACGGTCGTGAAGACGGACATTCTGCTGGAGGTGCAGCAGACGGCGCGTGTGGACTTCTCCCTGACCGTCGGGCAGTCCATCCAGAGCATCGAGGTCGGCGCTAACGTGGCGCTGCTGGCTACCGAGAATGCCACGGTGGGCACCGTGATCGAGGAGCGGCGCATCATGGACCTCCCCTTGAACGGCCGCAGCTACTTCAGCCTGGTGGCTTTGAGCCCCGGCGTGACGACCGGATTCGTACCCGCCGCGCAGGCGGCCGGGCGGCTGGGGGGATCGCGCGGCGCCCTCACCATCGCGGTTACCGGCGGGCGTTCCACTTGGGAGAACTACACCCTGGACGGCATCACCAACACCGACATCGACTTCAACACCTACATCCTGCAACCGTCGGTGGATGCGCTCCAGGAATTCAAGGTGCAGTCCGGCATTTATCCCGCGGAGTTCGGCCGGGAGCTCGGCCAGGTGAACGCCGCTACCAAGCCCGGCACCAACGAATACCATGGCGCCGCCTGGGAGTTTCTGCGCAACGACAAGCTCGACGCCGTGCCGTACGATTTCGCTTCCGCCACCCGCAGCGCCACCAATCCGCCGCCCGTAAAGGCGCCCTATCGCCAGAATCAGTACGGCTATGAGTTGGGCGGGCCGATTCGTATTCCCAAGCTGTTCAACGGAAAGAACCGCCTGTTTTTCATGTCGAATTTCGAGGAATACAACTCGCGAAACACCTCTCCGCAGATCATCACCACCCTGCCGGCGGCCATGCGGAACGGAGATTTCTCTTCGCTTCTGTCATCCGGCTTCGTGATTTACGACCCGAATTCGCGCACCGGAAACACCATCGCCCAGGTGGTCGCGAGCCAGTCGCCATTTCCTGGCAACATCATCCCCGCCAGCCGCATCAGCCCGGGCACCCAGCTTCTGCTGAGCAAGTGGTATCCTCTGCCGAATCTCCCCCAGACCACCGCCGGGCTGCCCTTCCACAACTACCAATACGGCTTGTACATCCCGCTCGACAAGGACACCCTTACCGAGCGCATCGATTTCAACGAAAGCTCGAAATCGCAGTGGTTCGGCCGCTATAGTTGGAACGACGAATCCACCGTGCTGAACACCGGCCAGATCACGGTGGACGGCGAGACTCTGTACACCCGTGCCAGCCAGTGGGTGCTGTCCAATGTCCGGACGATTTCCCCGACCAAGGTGAACGAGGCTCGATTCGGCTACAACTCCCTGTTCAACAACATCACCCAGCAGTTGGCCGGCAAGGAGAACGTGAACACCGAGTTGCACATGCCGGTAGCCCCCACCGATCCGAATTCCTTCGGCATCCCGAACATCTCCCTGGCCCAGAACCTGGCCAGTTTTGGGAACCCCACCAGCAGCCCGTTCCAGATCAACGATAAGTATTATCAGTGGACGGACAACTTCTCGTGGGTGATCGGCAAACACTCGTTGCGCTTCGGTGGGGAGTTCCGCTACAACCAGTTTCCGCAGATCGGAAACGAATTTCCCCGCGGCCAGTTCTATTTCAGCAGCCAGTACACCAACCAGGTCACGCCTTCGGGCGGGGGGACCGGCGGCTACACGGGCGCCGATTTCCTGTTGGGCGACACCTACGACGCCATCATTGCCGTTTCGCTGGCGCAGGCCGATTTCCGCAACCACGAATGGGCGGCCTACATCGACGATACGTGGCGGATCGCTCCCAAGCTGACCCTCAGCCTGGGCTTCCGCTGGGAAGTGTCGCAGCCCCTCCTCGACGCCGCCGGCCTGGAGCCGAATGTCCAACTCCAGCAGCCTCTTCCCAACCAGGCGAATGTGCCGAATCTGGCCCTGCACCCGGTATTCGTGCGTACGGGATCGGGCGACTTCTACCAGGGCATTAACTTCCGTTACGCGCCCTACTGGTCCGCGAATGGCGGAATCCCGGGATCGCCTCCCCTGCAAACCGTTCGCGACGGAAGAATGGGCACCCGGTTGATCAACACCAACTACCACGACTTCGCGCCCCGCATCGGAATCGCCTACAGCCCGAACGGCAAGTGGTCGTTCCGCACCGGCATCGGCATCTTCTACTCGCAGGAGAGCAAGAACTCCATTTTCGATCTCGAACGCGGAATGGGCGGCCGGGCCACGACCCTGGCGCAAACCACGTGGGGCGCGCCGACCTTCACTTACACCAATTTCCTGGATACATCGTCGCTGCCGGTAACCATTCCGATCGGCCTCGTCTGGGGCGCGGCCCAGCACCTGCCGGACAGCTCCAGCATCCAATATGTGTTCAACGTCCAGCGCGCGCTCGGCAAATCCACTACCGCCGAGGCGGGCTACACCGGCTCGTTGAGCCGTCACCTAGCATACCTGCTGGACGAGAATCAGGGCATTCTCAACCCGGCGCTGCCGGCAGTGCAACGCCTGCCTTACCCGGAATGGGGCGCCTCGGGAATCCAATACCTGATGGCGGACGCCAACGGCGATTACAACGCGCTGAGCCTCAAGCTGACGCAAAGGTTCGGCACGAACCTGAGCAGTTTGCTGGCGTACACCTGGTCGAGGGCGTTGGACGACACCAGCAACATCCGCGGCACGGTGGGCGCCGATTTCTCGCCCCAGAATGCGCTTTGCCCTACGAGGTGCGAATACGGCCCGTCGGATTTCAACATCCCGCACCGCTTCGTTGCTTCGGTTCTTTATACCTTGCCGTTCGGAAAGGGACAACATTTCCTCGATCACGGCGGGGTTCTCAACCAGGTCGTGGGGGGGTGGCAGCTCAGCACGATAACCACGCTGCAGAGCGGTGGCTCCGTGGATACTTCTTCCTGGGACTCGGGCGGCACCAACTTCATCTCCAACGCCACCCGGCTCAACTGCAATACCGGCGTGAGCACGACTCTGCCAGGCAACAACCAGAATGGCTGGTTCAACCCGGCGGCCTTCTCCAACACCTTGGCCGGCACCTTCGGGAACTGCGGGCGCAACAACCTGCGAGGGCCTTGGCTAGGGAACGAGGACGTTTCCATCGTCAAGTATTTCCCGATGGGCGAGCATCGGACTCTGGAATTCCGCGCCGAGATGTTCAACGCCCCCAACCACGTGTTATTGACCGCGGGAGGCCAGTTGAGTTGGGGGAATGGCTCCAATCCAACGCCTTCGGCCACCTTCGGCCGCTTGACGTCCACGTCGAACGCTATGCGCCAGATTCAGTTGGCGCTAAAATTTAGCTTCTGAATGTGATCGTGGGCGGCAGGCGCTTCCGCCTGCCGCCTTCCGGCTCCCGCCTCCGAGTCGCCCTTCCGCTATTTGAGAGGTGGCATCATGCAACGCAGAGAATTCCTAAGGACCTCGGGCGCCGGCGCCGCGGTCCTGGCGGCGGCTTCTTATCAGCGTGTCTCCGGCGCCAACGACCGGCTTCGCGTTGCGCTCATCGGTTGCGGGGGCCGCGGCACCTTCGATGCCCGCCTGATGCGGGGCACCCCCGAAGACATCCTGGCCGTCGCGCCGGAAAACTATCACGGCGGAAATCTCGATCCGCGGCTGAAGGAGCCGCGCAACGTCCAAATCGCGGCGCTGTGCGATGTCTACGGCGCCCGCCTCGATGCCGCCAAACGGTGGGCACCGGAGGCGAAAACTTACAGCGATTTCCGAAAGCTGCTCGCGGACCAGGAAATCGACGCGGTCATCATCGCCACTCCGGACCACTGGCACGCCCAGATGCTCATCCTGGCATGCGATGCCGGCAAAGACGTGTACTGCGAGAAGCCGGTGTTCTATCGACTGGGCGAGGCCAAAGCCATGGCCGCCGCAGTGCGCCGTAATCAGCGCATCGTGCAGATCGGCACCCAGCACCGGTCCGCGGACCACATCGCCGAAGCGGCGAAGATGATCCAGAGCGGCAAGATCGGGGAAGTGCACTTCGTGCGCGTGTGGAACTACATGGGGATGGCGTGGGGCAACCCGCCGGTGCCCGACAGCGATCCGCCGACGGACCTGAATTGGGACTTCTGGCTGGGGCCGGCGCCCCAGGTGCCCTTCAACCGCAACCGCCTGAACTACCGGTCGTTCATGGAGTACACCAACGGCATCATCACGGACTACGGCAACCACCGCTTCGACTCCGTGCACCAGATCATGGGGGTGGAGCGCCCGGCGACCGCCGTTTCGTCGGCGGTGCG